>CAVSJY010000012.1:0-177806 GCA_963728465.1 uncultured Solirubrobacteraceae bacterium | reverse complement strand
CGGGCTCGGGTACGTCGGCGGCGCGGAGTCCGTCCTTGCCGTAGTGCTCGACGACGAACGCCTTCATAGGAACTCAGGGGCGCGCTTGACGAAGTCCTCGTGGAACTGGAAGACGCCGCCGTGCCCGGCGTCGGGATAGACGACGAGCTGGCTGTTCGGGAGTCGTCGGTCGAGGTCGACGGTGTTCTTGGTGGGGACCATCTTGTCGCTCTCACCGTTCAGGACAAGCACCGGCTGGTGGATGCTCGTGAGGTCGGCCGGCTTCTGTTGACCCATCGGTGGATGGCCTTGAGCTGGGCGCGGAACGAGCCTACGGAGATGGCGTTGTCGCGGTCGTTCGTACGTTCCTGAGCCGTGCCAGGAACTCCTTGCCGGCTCGGCGGCCGTTCGGAGTCCTGGTGAAGAACAGGAACAGCTTGGGGTCCTGGCGGGTGAGCAGTCCTCGCGCTGTGTCGAGGTAGGTGATGCGGGTCACCTTGTCGATGCCTTCGCCCCCGGCGGGGCCGGTTCCGGCGATGATGATCTTGCGCACGAGCCGCGGCTGCTGCTGCGCGATCACCTGGGCGATCATGCCGCCCAAGGAGAAGCCGAACAGGTCGACCTGATCGAAGCCGAGGGCACGGATGAAGGTGACGGCGTCGCTCGCCATCTGCTCGATGGTCGTCGGCGTGGCCCCGCTGGAGGCGCCGACACCGCGGTTGTCGAAGGTGATGACCCGATGCCTCGCGGCGATGCCGTCCATGACTCGGGGGTCCCAGTTGTCCAGGACCGCGGCCAGGTGGGTGAGGAAGACCACCGGCACCCCCGTGCTCGGGCCGAGCTCACGGTAGGCGAACTGCACGCCGCCGGCGTAGATGGTCTGCGTCGGCGCGGTCTTCCACGTCGTGTTCAAAGCCGCACCCGTGGGTGCGTGGACCGTCGTCATCGCTTCGCTCCTTGAGCCGACTGCATCGGGTGTCATTACGACCATAATACTATAGTATGACCATAATGCAATGCCTCACCCAGGCACGATCGACAGCAGCACGACGAAGAGAGGTTCGCTATGCGATACGGCAAGGACCAAAGCAGGCGACCAGGCAGCGCATCGTCGAAGCGGCCGGGCGGCGCTTCAAGCAAGACGGCATCGACGGCGCCGGCGTGGCGGCCGTGATGTCCGACGCCGGCCTGACCAACGGCGCCTTCTACGGCCACTTCACGTCCAAGGAGGATCTAGTCGCGAACGTCCTCGCCGACCAGCTACGTGCCACGCCACAGCTTCGATGCCCAGCCCCCGATCGGGCGGGACTCGAAGCGTTCATCCGCTCCTACCTGTCCCCGCAGCACCGCGACCAGTTCGCTGACGGCTGCCCGTCGGCTGCGCTGCTCGACGAGATCGCCCGCCGCCCCGCCGGCACCAGACAGGTCTTCACCGACGAACTGATGGGCGTCATCGACGACATCGCGTCGCGCCTTGACCCGACAGACGCCGAAACTGCTCGAACCGACGCGCTCACGATCTTCGGACTGATGGTCGGCACCCTGCAGCTCGCCAGGGCACTGACCGACCGCGACATGTCCGATCAGCTCCTTGCCCGGGGCGTCGAGACGGCACTGAAGCTGCTCGACGACCGGGGATGACTGCGGACGGGCTCATGGACCCACCCCCGCAACGCATGCTGCTCGGACGCCCACCAAGTGTGCGAAACCTGCGGTCGTGAACCTCAGCGTGCTCAACCGTGAGATGTTCTCGGAGGCCGAAGCCGCGCGGCTACTCGAGCTTCCACAGAGCACGCTGCACTACTGGTTGAAGGGCGGAGGCGCAGGACATCGCCGGCCTAGAGGCCGAGTTCTGCCTTGTGGCGGAGGTGCGGGGCCAGCTGATCCTCACGCCGCCTTCGGAGGAATTCGTGCATCGCGTGACCTGGGACGAACAGCTGCCCGTTCGCGTGGAGACCGCACAGCGACCCTCGCTCACCGGTTCGGATCGACCCGGAGGTTCGCTTCGGGCGTCCAATGGTCAAGGGCATCAGCACCGAGGTGCTCTGGGAGCACCTGGAAGAAGGCGAAAGCCTTGACGAGGTTGCGGCCGCGTTTGAACTCGACGTTGCCGACGTCAGCTGGGCCTCCTCGTATGAGATGTCCCGCCGCGCGGCGTGACGGCCCATAGGTCGGCCACCGACGGCAACGACAAACGCCACGACTGAACGACAAGGACGCCACGGCGCCGACGACCGAAGGCAGCGACGCCAACGGCACAGTTCAACGGCACGAGGCCAACAACGAGCTAGCACAGACTTGCACCGGGTGCCTGTGCCCTCTCGGGAGGTGTTGGCGTCGGCCCTGATGACTCGGGCGGATGCGCCGACGAAGCAGCGGACCGAGTTTCGCACCCTTGGCGCACTCGGATCCAGGCGGATAGCGAGAGTCCCGGCCGGGGAGGAAGATGCGCTGAGCTCGGCGCGAGGCGCAACCTTGGCATCAGACGGCAATGCGTCGGCGAGAGCACCCGGCGCGAGAAATGGGGGCATCCGATGGAGCATCGCCAGTTGGGTCGCACCGGCGTGTCGGTCAGCAAGTTCTGTCTCGGCGCGATGATGTTCGGCGCGTGGGGCAACCCGGACCACGACGAGTCGATCCGGATCATCCACACGGCGCTCGACGCCGGGATCAACTTCATCGACACCGCCGACGTCTACGGGCAGGGCGAGTCCGAGGAGATCGTCGGCAAGGCGCTCGCCGGCGGCCGGCGCGACGACGTCATCCTCGCCACCAAGTTCCACAACGCGATGGGCGAGGACCCCAACCAGCAGGGCAACGCGCGCCGCTGGATCATGCGCGCGGTCGAGGACTCGCTGCGGCGGTTGGGCACCGACTGGATCGACCTCTACCAGGTGCACCGCCTCGATCCGCGCACGGACATCGAGGAGACGCTGTCGGCGCTCAGCGACCTCGTGCACCAGGGCAAGGTCCGCTACATCGGCACGTCCACCTTCCCCGCCAGCCACATCGTCGAGGCGCAATGGGTCGCGCGCGACCGCCACCTCCAGCGGTTCGTCACCGAGCAGCCGCCGTACTCGATCCTCGTCCGCGCCGTCGAGGCCGACGTCCTGCCCACGTGCCTGCGGCACGGCATGGGCGTCATGTCCTACAGCCCGCTGACCGGCGGCTGGCTATCGGGCCGCTGGCGCAAGGACACCGGCCAGCAGTCCTCCTCGCGCGCGAGCCGGCTGCCCGAGCGCTTCGATCTCTCGAACCCGCTCAACCAGCGGAAGCTGGATGCGGTCGAGGAGCTCGCGCAGCTCGCCGACGAGGCCGGGATCACGCTGATCCAGCTCGCGATCGCGTTCGTGCTCAACCATCCCGCGATCACCGCAGCGCTCATCGGGCCTCGCACCATGGAACAGCTCGAAAGCCAGCTCACCGCAGCCGACGTCGTCCTCGACGCGGCAGTGCTGGACCGCATCGACGAGATCGTCTCGCCCGGCACGACGCTCAACCCGGCCGACAACTCCTTCAACAACCCGGCGCTCGAACCGGCCGCCCGGCGACGCTAGGTCTGGCCGTCGCGCGACTGCCGCGTTGAGGCAAGAGGACTAGGGGTCGCGCTCGCCCGGGGCGCCTGGTCTTACGCATCTGCGCCTGGCCATCGACGCCGTGGTGCCGACGCTGTCCGTCTACATCGCGTGGGCTCCGATGGCCGGCCCAGTCTGCCGCTGCGGCACAAATTTGAGAGTTCGGCGCGATCCGATGGCCCGAACGAGCGTCTCGTCGCGGCGGGTTTCGAACCTGCGACCTCTCGCGTGTGAAGCGCGATCAACGGGCCTCCGAACAGCCAGCCCAGCAGGGCCGTTTGTTTTGAGTTCCAGGCCTTTCTAACGTCCCTGTCGCAGCGCGGATCGCCGAGAAGCGATGGTGGGTTCGTAGTTGCCGTGTGGCTTCCATCGTTTCCGGCCGAGCAGGGACTCTGGGCGGCGTCTGAGGTCGAGACGCGTCGAGGCCGGCTCGGTACCCTGCGCGGATGCCGACGGTCGCTGAGCGCATCGGTGCCGGCCGCTTCGTCTCCTTCGAGCTATGGCCGCCCCGCTCGCCCGAGTCGGCGGCAGCGCTGGAGGCAGCGCTCGACGAGCTGACGGGGTTGGCGCCCGCGTTCGTCGCCATCACGTACGGCGCCGGTGGGTCTACCCGCGAGCGAACGCACGACCTCGTCGTGCGACTTGTCCACTCACCACGCTTCCGCTCGCGCACCTGACGTGCGCGGCGCACGACAGGGCAGAGCTCATCGAGCTCATGGAGCGCTACCGCCGGCGGGGGTGGACAACCTGCTCGCGCTCCACGGCGACCCGCCGCTGTCCGCGACCGAGGAACTGCCCGAAGGCGACCTGCGTTATGCGGTCGAGCTGGTCCGGCTCGCGCGGGAAGTGGGCTTTCCGGGCGTTGGGGTGGCGCTCCATCCCGAGGTTACCCGGCGGCGCTATCGCGCGAGGCCGACTGGCGGCACCAGGCCGCCAAGCTGCGAGAGGCTGACTTCGGCCTGACGCAGTTCTTTCATCGAGCGGGGGACTACTTCGCGTTGGTGGACGAGATGCGCGCGCGCGGCGCCGAGGCGCCGGTCCTGCCGGGCGTCATGCCCATCACCAACGTCCGTCAGGTCGAGCGCATGGCGACGATGTCTGGTGCCAGTGTGCCGGACGACCTCGCTGAGAAGCTGCTCGCCGTCGCCGACCGGCCGGACGAGGTGCGCCGAGTCGGAGTCGAGCATGCCACGGTGCTCTGCCGTCAGCTCCTCGATGGGGGTGCGCCCGGATTGCACTTCTACACGATGAACCGGGCGGCGGCGACGATGGAGGTCTGCGCCAACCTCGGCTGGGAGACCGCGACGGTCCCGTAGCCCACGATCCCAGGAGCCATGACCCGCTAGGGCCGAGCTAGAACGATTCTCGACGGCGCGTGCCTCACCGAGACACGAAGCAGCAACCAAGAGCTCGGCCGATGAGACGCTCCGACATCTACAACGACAACAGCACCGACCGAACACAGACTTGCACCAGGGTGCCTGTGTCCTCCCCTTGGGGTGCCGGCGTCGGACGGACTCGGGGCACGACTCTTCGGCGCCGCGAGCGCGCCGGTGCGGCACCCTGAGTTAGCTCCGCGCGAAAGACTGGTCACAGCGCACCCTGCTGGTGGAAAGTACGGGTAGATGCCTCCTGCGGTCGAGAGCGACGACGAGCTGCTCGCCAGCCTGGAGCCGGGCTCGTTCGCGGTCTTCTATCGCCGCCACGTCGAGGACCTGGTCGCGTTCTTTATGCGCCGAACCCGCAACGCCGAGCTTGCCGCCGATCTGACCGCCGAGACGTTCGCGGCCGCGCTGGTTGCGCGTGCGCGCTTTGACCCTGGCCGCGGTAGCGCATCGGCGTGGCTGTTCGGGATCGCGCTGCACAAGCTCGCGCGCGTCGAGCGGCGCGCGGCGGCCGAGCGGCGTGCACGCCGGCGGCTGGGCATGGAGCGGATCGAGCTCACCGACGCTGACATCGAGCGCATCGACGCGCTGGGATCGGACCCGCGGGCAGATGTGCTGCTGGAGCGGCTCAGCCCGCAGCAGCGCGACGCGATCCGCGCGCACGTGATCGACGAGCGGCCGTATGGCGAGATCGCGCGCTCGCAGGGCACCTCCGAGGCGGTCGTGCGCAAGCGCGTCAGCCGCGGCCTGGCCGCCGTCCGCCAGCGAATGGGACCACGCGCATGAGCGACGACTTCTTCATCCGCCTCGAACGGCAGTTGCAGGCTGCTGAGCTGCGGGAGCTCAACCGCGGGCCCGTGCTGCGGCGCTTCGTCAGCGCTCGTCGCCGCCTGCTCTCGGTGCCGCTCGCCGCCGCGGCGGCCCTCGGGGTGGTGGTCGTCGCCCTCGTCGCGGTCTTGGTGACCGTCGCGCGCGACGTCGATCGGCCGGCGACGCCGCCGGGCAAGAAGGTCGTCGCGACCGACGTCGAGCGCGGCGTGCGCTTCAGCCTCGACGGACGGGTACTGACGGTGCAGCTGATTTCACCTGTGCGCAACCAGACCTTCGAAACGGTCAGCGGCGCGGAGATCAGCGCGACCTGCGGCGCGAACGTCGCCGCGCCGCCGGGTGATCCGCGAAGCGAGACCACAGTCTTCCGGCGCTGGCCGGCAGGCGAGACGAGCCTGAGCTACCGCTTCCCGCGCGACGTCTCGAGCTGGTGCCGGCTCGACCGCCCGTCCGTCGGCATCGTCGCGTCCGTGAGCTTCCCCGTCGCGTGGTCGGGGGCAAGGGAGCAGATCGCCGAGACAGCCAACAACTGGGCGCGCGTGTTCGCCTCCACCGAGCAGGCCTGCAACGACTACACGGCCCCGTCCGTCTGCAAGCAGATAGGGTGCCAACTGGTGGGCGGCAAGCCCACCGAGGCCTGCAAATCGTGGTTGATTCCCGCCTCGAGCACGCCCTCGGGCAAGGGGTGGGCATGGGAGCACCGCGGCGCGACGGTCCAGAAAATCGCCATCAGCGGCGACCGAGCGGCCGCCACGCTCTCGAAAGACGGCCTCGAGATCGACACGGTCCAGCTGCGACGTACCGCGACGGGCGAATGGCTGATCGATAAGCTCGGCCCGATCGGGGCTGTGGGCTTTTCAAAGTAGTAGCGCTTTCGGGACGACACGGCGCAGCGCAGAGTACGGCTACATCGAGCGCAACCCGGCCAAGCGGCCGCGGCTTCGCGGCCGCCAAGCCGAAGCGCACCTACCTCGACAACGCCGCGCACATCGCGGCGCTGCTGGACGCCGCGGGAGCCCTCGACACCGAGCGCGCGAACCGGACGCGGCCCTTCCGCCGCGCGCTGCTCGCGAGGCTCACGTTCTCGGGCCTGCGCATCGACGAGTGCCTCTCACTCTGCTGGCGGCACATCGACCTCGCAGGCGGGCGGATCAAGGTGCCGGGCACCAAGACCGACGCCGCGGCGCGGGTTGTGCCGCTGGGCCCGGCGCTGCGCGAGGCGCTCGCCGAGCACAAGGCAGCTGCCGCGACTCCGGGCGGAACGCTCTGGTGTTCCCGACGAGCAAGGGGCGGAAGCTCGGCGCGACGAACGTGCGCCGCCGCGTCCTCGGCCCAGCCGGTCTGAGCGCGCCAGCGAGCGGCTCGCCGAGCACGACATCGAGCCGCTGCCTGAGGGCCTGGCGCCGCACTCGCTCCGGCGCACCTACGCGAGCCTGAACCTCGCGCTCCGGACCGACCCCGCGCGGCTCGACGGCCGATGGGCCACGCGACGCGCACGCCTGACCATGGACGTCTACGCCGAGCGCGATGGACTGGCCGAGGGCGAGAGCGAGCGGCTGCGGTCGCTCTGGGACGGCTGCTTCTGACCTGGAGCGGGCAATTGCGGGCGATAGCGCCGCCGAGGCCGCCTCTGAGAGCCTGATGCCCGCCTCGGCCGGAGCCCGGAACCAGCGCTGTAGAGCCGGTTCCGGGGGATGGGCGCGGCGGGTTTCGAACCTGCGACCTCTCGCGTGTGAAGCGAGCGCTCTCCCACTGAGCTACGCGCCCGGGGCGCCGATTCTAACCGCCGGCGCCGCAGGCGGCCCGTATCCTCCCCGGCCGGCGATGACGGCCCAGACACCAGCGGCCACCGGCGCCGCCCGCTCCCGGCGGCACCTCGTGGACCTCGTGGTGCACCTCGCGCGGCGGCAGCTCGAGTCGGCGCACCGGTTCACCCTGCTCGGGTGGCTGTGGCCCTTGGCACGCCAGCTCGCGCAGCTGGGCGTGCTGGTCTTCCTCTTCTCGAACGTCCTCGATCTCGGCATCGAGGACTTCGCGCTGTTCGTCTTCGCCGGGCTGGTCGTGTGGTCGTGGTTCCAGAGCGCCGTGACCGCCGCCACCTCCGTCCTGCTCACCGACCGCCACCTCGTGTTCAGCGCGCGCTTCCCGACGATCGCGCTGCCGCTGGTCGCCGTGGCCGTGCCGCTCGTGGACGTGCTGATCGCGCTTCCCGTCCTGCTCGTCATGCTCGCCGCGGACGGGCGGCTGGAGGCGACCGCCCTGCTGTTGCCGCTGCTGCTCGGCCTCCAGTTCGCGATCACCGTCGGCGTCGCGCTGGTGACGGCGCCGCTGAACGTCTACTTCCGCGACGTGCAGAACGTGGTGGGCGTCGGCCTCCTGCTGCTCTTCTACCTGACGCCCGTCTTCTACGGGCTCAAGAACGTCCCCGAGCGCTTCCACTGGCTGCTCCAGCTCAATCCGCTGACGCCGCTGGTGACCGCCGTGCGCGATGTGCTGATGGAGGGTCGCGTGCCCGACCTCGGGGACCTCGCCGTGCTGGCCGCGGTGAGCGTCGTCCTCGTCGCCGTCGGCCTGTGGACGTTCCGCCGGCTCGAGCCTGACCTCGTCGATGAGCTCTGAACCGACGCTGCGGCTGCAAGACGTCTGGAAGGCCTTTCCGGACTGGTCCGGGGAGGTCCGCACGCTGCGCGGCATCGTCGCCCGCCGCGTGCCGGCGCTCCGCGGGCGCTCCGCGGCACGCCGATGGGCGCTCCGCGAGGTCTCGTTCGCGCTGGAGGCGGGCGAGAGCCTCGGCCTCGTGGGCCACAACGGCGCGGGCAAGTCGACGCTGCTGCGCCTCGCCTCCGGTCTGGGGCGCGCGACGCGCGGCAGCGTGGAGGCGCACGCCGAGACGGCCTCGGTGCTCAGCCTCGGCGCGACCTTCGATTCGCAGCTCACCGGCCGCGAGAACGCGCTCACCGCCGCGCTCGTCGCCGGCTTCACCAGGCGCGAGGCGAACGCCTCGCTGCCGGCCATGCTCGAGTTCTCCGAGCTCGAGGAGTTCGTCGACTCACCCGTGCGCGTCTACAGCGAGGGCATGAAGCTGCGCCTGGCCTTCGGCGTCGTGTCCGCCCTGCGCCCGCGTCTGCTGCTGCTCGACGAGGTCCTGGCGGTCGGCGACCTGGCGTTCCGGCTGAAGTGCCAGGAGCGGATCCACGCCCTGCAGGGCGACGGCACGAGCCTCGTGCTCGCGTCGCATGCGATTCCGGAGATCCGCGAGACCTGCCAGCGCGTCCTGTGGCTGCACCACGGTCGCGTGCGGGCGTTCGGCGACACCGAGGCCGTGCTCGAGCAGTACGAGAACGCGATGCACGAGGCGACGCTCGAGCGCACGGGCGTCGGTGCCGCGCGCGAGGACGTCGGGCTTCAGCTCGGCCTCAACCGCTTCGGCAGCCAGGAGGTCGTCATCGAGGACGTGACGCTCGGCGCGGGCGCGCACCGATCGGGGGACCCGTTCCACTTGGCGGTGAGCATCACGGCGCGTGAAGGTCCGGTCGACGACCCGATCGTGGGCATCTCGCTGCATCGGCGGACGGACAAGGCGCTCGTCCTCGACCTGTCCACCCGAGCTGCGGGCGTGACGCTCGGGAGCAACGTCGGCAGCGCGACCGTCGAGCTGACGGTGGAGCGCCTTGACCTTCCGGGCGGCGACTACGCGATCAACGTGGGCGTCTACGAGCAGGCGTGGGAGCACGCCTACGACTTCCACTGGGACGTCTACCCGCTGCGCGTGGATGGGCCGCCCGGCGGTCGCGGACTGCTCCTGCCTCCGCACCGCTGGAGCCGCGCCACCTGATGCGCCTACCCCGCCGTCGCAGATCAGGCGCCCGGGTGGTGCACGCTGCACTCGACGAGCCGCTGGACGACCTCGTCGCCGACCCCTCCGAGGAGCTCTACGTCGTCCTCTGGCTCGGCGCCGAGGTGGTCGGTCAGGTGTGGATCGCCGGAAAGGACGCGACGCCCGCCGCCCTGGGCGTGCAGGCGGCGTTCGGCGCGCAGAACACCGCGCTCGCCGCCGCGCTGCGGCGCCGGCTCCGCGACCGCCTCGACGCCGGCGGCGCAACCGAGGCGCCCGCTGCTCCCCGGGTGTCGGTGGTCGTCTGCACGCGCGACCGGCCGCAGGCCCTGGCGCGCTGCCTTCGCAGCCTCCAGGCGCTCCAGCCGGCCGCGCACGAGGTCATCGTCGTCGACAATGCGCCGACGACCGACGCCACGCGCCGGCTCTGCGACTCGCTCGACGTGACCTACCTGCTCGAGCCGGTCGCCGGCGCCTCGAGAGCACGCAACCTGGGCATCAAGGCGAGCGCGGGCGACCTGATCGCGTTCACGGACGACGACTGCGTCGTGGATCCGGGGTGGCTCGCCGGATGCCCGCGGGCGTTCTCCGACCCGCTCGTCGCCGCGGTGGCCGGCTACATCGGCCCGTGGGAGCTGGCCACCCGGGCGCAGGTGCTCTTCGAGCGTCACGGCGGCTTCGAGCGGCACTACCGCCGCGTCACCTTCGAGGCGCTCGGCGTATCGCCCGTGCTGGCGGCCGCGGGCGTCGGCGCGAGCGCCAACCTCGTCGTGCGCCGGTCGGCGTTCGACGTGGCCGGGCCGTTCGCGGAGGACATGGGACCGGGCACGCCGATGCGCGGAGCCGAGGACAAGGAGCTCTTCTTCCGTCTGCTCCGAGCGGGGGCTGCGCATCGTCCACGATCCCGCTCAGATCGTCTGGCACGACCATCGCCGAAGCGCCGCCGAGCTGCGGGCGGTGCTGCGGGACTACGCGCTGGCGGAGCTGGCGTGGCACATCCGCATGGTCGTGCACGAGCGCGAGCTTGCGGCGCTCAAGCTCACACGCTGGTGGGCGCGGCATCTCGCGGGCGACCTCTACCGCTGGTTGCGCCGGCGACCCTCCGCCGTCCCGCTGTCGATCATCGCCGGCGAGCTGAGCGGCCTGCTGGCCGCTCCGGGCGCGTACCGCGCCTCCCGGCGCCTGGCGCGACAGCCGGTGACGCTGCCGCCGGCGCCGAACACGGTGGCCGGATCTCCGCCGCGCGTGCGGGTCACGGCAGCGGAGGCGCCCGGGCTGACCGTCGCCGTGGCGTCGCACAACCGCCGCGACTCCCTGCGCGCGACGCTGCTGGCGCTGGCCGCTCAGGACTATCCCGCCGAGCGCTGGGAGATCGCGCTGGTGCTCGACGGGAGCACGGACGGGAGCGCGGAGATGGCGCGCGCGCTGGAGCTGCCCTGCGCGCTGACCGTCCGCGAGCAGCCCACGGGCGGCGTCGCCAGCGCCCGCAATCGCGGTGCCGACGCGGCCTCCCACCCGATCGTCGTCTTCCTCGACGACGACATCCGGCCGGAGCAAGGATTTCTCGCCGCGCACGCGGTCGCGCATCGCGACGCGCCGGCTGACCATTTCGGCCTCGGCTACTACCCGCCCGCCTTCGAGGCCCGCGACTTCAATTCCCAGCTGGTCAGGGCCTGGTGGACCGATCACTTCCGCCGGCTGGCCGAGCCTTCGCACCAGTGGCGCTTCACCGACGTCTGCGACGGCAACTCGTCGGTTCCCGTCGCCCTCTTCCGGTCGCTCGGCGGCTTCGACGAGGAGTTCTCGGCCGGCCGGCGGCGCCAGGACTGGGAGCTCGGCGTGCGGCTGCTGCGACGCGGTGTGCCGCTGAGGTTCCATCCGGACACGACGGCGTGGCACCACTTCGATCCCAGCCTCGCCACCGCGCTCCGGAACGCGCGCCAGGAGGGCCGGGACGACGTGCTGCTGGCGGCCAAGCATCCTGAGGTCGCGGCGTCGCTGCCGCTGGCGCGGATGGCGGATGGTCGCGTCGAGCGCTTCCTGGTCGCCGGTCGCGCCACCCCTTGGCTGTCGGGCTCGGCGCCCTGGCGGGCGGCGGCGCTCGTCTCGCTCGGCGCGCTCGAGGCCGCCCGGCTGCGTGGCCGATGGATGCGCCTGCTGCGGGGACTCCGGACGATCGCGTACGCGAGCGGCGTGGCCCTGGCCCTGCCGGACCGCGACTCGCGCGCGGCGGTTCTGGACTCGGAGCGGTGGACGACGCAGGACGTCGTCCTCGATCTCGACGCGCCGCCGGCGCCGTCGCCCATCGACGGTGTGCTGCTGCCGGAGGTCTCGGTGCGCCACCACGGAAGGACGCTGACGACCATCGACGGCGTCATCGGCACGACGCCATGGGACCTCGACGAGCTCTTGGACCGCCTCGTCGGCCAGCTCACCTGGCATCCGTGGTCGCCGTCACTGCTCGACGTGATCGATCGCCCGGCTAGCCGCCCGGGCTGAGCCACGGGGGCGAAGGCTCCTCGCTCGTGTGCAGCAGCCCGTCGCCGGCCAGCAGCGGGGCACGCGCAAGGCGGGCGAGGCCGACTCGCCATGCGCCACGGACGCGCATAGCGGCGCTGGTGGCGCACGTACCAGCGCGCGGCCAGCCGGCGCTGCGCGGCCGGAGCGCGCCCGGCCGCGATCCACTGCCAGAACAGCTCGTCCCCGAGGCCCATACGGTGGCCGCGGAGCAGCTCCCGGTGCTTCTGCTCCAGCGCGTCCCGCTCGCGGAGCAGCCGGTCGACGTCGGTCCGCATGCTCGTGTCGTGCACGGTGTAGCCGACCGTCAGGGCGCGCGACACGCCCACGGGCCCCTGCTGCCCGAGGCGGATCCACATGTCCCAGTCGGCGGTGATGGAGAAGTGCGGATCGAAGCCGCCGGCGGCCGAGACCGCCTCGCGCCGCGCCAGCACGGCCGACGGAGTGACCACGGGGTTGCGCGAGAGGATGAGCTCGTAGAGGCCCTCAGCGGTCCGGGTCGCCGCCGCGGCTGAGGATCCTCCCGCTCGAGATCGACGACGTAGTGGCGTGCGAACGCGAAGCTGCCGCCGGGGGGCAGCGCCGACAGCAGGCGGTTCAGGTGGTCGGGCGCCCACACGTCGTCGTCGTCGAGGAACGCCACGTAGGGAGCGCGCGCCGCCTCGGTGCCGCGATTGCGGGCGCGCGAGACGCCCTCCGAGCGCTCGTGCCGCAGGTAGCGGACCCGCGGATCGCCCCACGCTTCGAGCCGCTCCCGCGTCCCGTCCGTGGAGCCGTCGTCGACGACGATGGCTTCCACGACCACGCCGTCCTGCGCCAGGACGCTGCGCAGAGCGCGCTCGAGCAGCGGCCAGCGGTCCTTCGTCGGGACGACGGCGGAGACCTCCGGGATCATGGCGAGGCTGTCAGTGCGGGCGGGCCACACCCGCCGCCGAGATCGCCTCGGCGAGCCTCCTGGCGGCCTCCGGCGACGGCAGCGGGTGATCGAGTGGCGCCCGCACCGCCCGGCAGATGAACGTATGCGCGAACGGCTCCCACGCGCGGTAGGTGACCTCGAAGCCCGCGGTCTCGAGCAGCCCGGAGACGCACGACGGGGTGAGCCCCCAGAACCAGTTCCCGTATCCGTCCGCGGCATCGAACGGGCCCGAGATCGCCATCTGGCAGTCCAGCCCCGGCATCTGCCACATCCGTCGCTCCGACGCCGGCAGGTGGGGCCAGTACACGGCCATGTTGCGCGTGCCCGGCATCTCCGGGATCGTGAACGACCGCAGCAGGAGCGTCTCGCGGCACATCAGGCGCAGCGCCAGCACGAGGTCGAACGGGCTCGGGTGGTGGTAGAGGACGCCGGCGCAGAACACGACGTCGGTGGGCCCCACCTGCTCGATCGTCGCCGGGTCGGTCGCGTCGCCGAGGACGAACTCCACGCGCGATCCGCGAGCCGCGCGCTCGGCCTCGAACTCCGGCGTCGGGCCGAAGACGTCGATCCCCTTGACCTCGGTGGCACCCGCCTCCTCTGCGAGGAACGCGTACTCCCCGTTGACGCCCCACATGCAGCCGACGTCCACGAAGCTGCGGCCCGGCGCCAGCGAGCGGATGTACTCGGGGAGGCGGTGGTAGTTGCCGATCTCCGGCCCGAGGCCGAAACGGCGATGGGCGAAGTCCCGGACCCGCCGCACGGCTTCCGTCCCACGCGGATCGCGCAGCAGGCGCACCTTCGAGCGGTAGAGCATCGCGGGAAGGTTATTGGCAGGCGGGCGGCTACGGTATGGCGCCATGGCGCGGACGGTGATCACGGGTGGGGCCGGGTACATCGGGTGCCCCGTCGTCGCAGAGCTGCTGGATGCCGGGCACGAGGTCGTGGTGCTGGACTCGCTGCTGCACGGGCAGACGCAGCGCGCGGAGGAGCTGAAGGCCGCCGGGGCCGAGGTGATCGAGGGCGACGTCCGGGACCCCGACACCCGCGCCAACGCGCTCCGCGGAGCCGACCGCGTCGTGCACCTCGCCGCGATCGTCGGCGATCCCGCGTGCGCCCGCGACCCGGAGGCCGCCAAGGAGGTCAACCTCACCGCGTCCTTCGCGCTGGCGGAGGACGCGGCGAAGGCAGGCGTGGAGCGTTTCGTGATGGCCTCGACGTGCTCCAACTACGGCCGCATGGCCGACCCGACGGTCCCGATCGACGAGGGCGGCGTGCTCGCCCCCGTGTCCCTGTACGCCGAGCAGAAGGTCGACATCGAGAAGCACCTGCTCGGCAACGGCGACGCCCCGTACGCCGTCACCTGCCTGCGCTTCGCGACCATCTACGGCGTCGCGCCGCGGATGCGCTTCGACCTCACGGTCAACGAGTTCACCCGCGACCTGTGGGCCGGGAGGGAGCTGGCGGTCTTCGGCGAGCAGTTCTGGCGGCCGTACGTGCACGTGCGCGACGCCGCGCGCGCCGTCCGGCTCGTCCTCGACGCGCCGAAGGAGCTCGTCGAGAAGCAGGTCTTCAACGTCGGCGACAGCGCGGAGAACTACCGCAAGATCGATCTCGTCGAGCACATCCGCGAGCGCATCGACACCGGCGAGGTCGCCTTCGTCCACCGCGACGAGGACCCGCGCGACTACAAGGTCGCGTTCGGGAAGATCCGCGACACGCTCGGCTACCGCGTGACGATGACCGTGCCGGAGGGGATCGACGAGGTCAGGGCCGCGCTCGACGAGGGACGCTTCGAGGACCCCTTCCATGCGCGCCACCGGAACATCCCCTGAGGTCCCGCTGTTCGACCTCCGGCTCGAGCCGGAGGACGTCGAGGCGGTCATGGAGGTGCTCCGCTCCGGCTGGCTGACGATGGGCCCGCGGACGGAGGCGTTCGAACGGACCTTCGCGCAGCACCTCGGCGTCGAGCACGCGGTCGCCGTCGCCTCGTGCACCGCCGCGCTGCACCTCGCCTACCTCGCCGCGGGAGTCGGCCCCGGCGACGAGGTGATCGTCCCGGCGATGACGTTCGCCGCCACGGCGGCCGCCGTCGTCCACGCGGGCGGGACCCCCGTGTTCGCCGACATCGCCGGCCCGCACGATCTCGCGCTCGACGCCGAGCACGTCGCCGCGCGCATCACCCCCCGGACCAAGGCGGTCTGCGTCGTCCACTACGCCGGGTACCCGGCGCCGATCGAGCAGCTCGAGCAGGTCTGCCGAGAGCACGGCCTGGCGCTGCTCGAGGACGTCGCCCACGCCCCCGTCGCCGAATTCGCAGACGGCCGCCGCCCCGGCGGCGCCGGCCTGGCGGGCGCCTTCTCGTTCTTCTCCAACAAGGTGCTCGCGTGCGGGGAGGGCGGGCTGCTCGCCACGTCGGATGATGAGGTCGCCGAGCTCGCGCGCTCGCTGCGCAACCAGGGCCTGACCTCCGGCACCTGGAGCCGCCACACGCGCGCCGCCACCGACTACGACGCCCGCGGCCTGGGCTTCAACTACCGCCTCGACGAGCCGCGCGCGGCGCTGCTCTCGAGCCGCTTCCGTCGCGTCCACGCCGAGGTCGAGCGCCGCCGCCACCTCACCCGCCGCTACCGCGCCCGGCTCGCGGACGTCCCCGGAGTCGGCGTCCCGTACCGCGACGAGGAGGTCGAGCGCTCGTCCTGCTACGTGATGCCGGTGCTGCTCGACCCCGAGCGGCGCAACACCGTGCGCCGCCGCCTGCGCGAGGAGCACGGCATCCAGACCTCGGTCTTCTATCCCGCCACGCACGAGTTCTCCGCCTACCGCGAGCGCTTCCCGACCCCGCCGCTCCCGCACACGGAGCACGCCGCCCGCGCCGAGGTCTGCCTGCCGCTGTTCCCGGCGCTGGAGGAGTCCACCCAGGACCGGATCGTCGCGGTGCTCGCCGACGAGCTCGCATGAGCTGGGAGGTCCCGCTCACCGACGTCGTGCTGGCCGAGGAGGACCTCGAGGCGGTCGCCGCCTGCCTGACCGACGGCTGGCTGACGATGGGCCCGCGCACGGCCGCGTTCGAGTCGGCCATGGCGGAGTTCACGGGCGCCGAGCACGCCGTCGCCGTGTCGTCGTGCACGGCCGCGCTGCACCTGAGCTGCGCCGCGCTGCGGCTCGGCCCCGGCGACGAGGTGATCGTCCCCGCGTTCACGTTCCTGGCGACCGCCCACGCGCCGCGCTACGTGGGCGCCACGCCCGTTCTCGCCGACGTCGTCTCGCCGCGCGAGCCCACGCTCGACCCCGAGGACGTCGAGCGCCGCATCACCGACCGCACGCGCGCCGTGATCGCCGTGCACATGTGCGGCTACCCGGCGGACATGCCGGCCCTGCGCGCGCTGTGCGACGAGCACGGGCTCGCGCTCATCGAGGACGCCGCCCAGGCGATCGCCGCCCGCGTCACGCCCGACGGCCGTCAGGCCGGCACGGCGGGCACGCTCGGCTGCCTGTCGTTCTTCTCCAAGAAGCAGCTCTGCGTCGGCGAGGGCGGCATGGTGCTGACGGACGACGCGGAGCACGCCGCGCGCGTGCGCTCGCTGCGGTCGCACGCGATGACCTCGGGTACCTGGAGCCGCCACCAGGGCCACCACGACGCCTACGACGTCGTCGACATCGGCTTCAACTTCCGGCTCGACGAGCCGCGCGCCGCGCTCGGGCTGTCGCGCCTCGCCCGCCTGCCCGCCGCCATCGAGGCCCGCCGCGCGGTCGTCCGCGACTACCGCGAGCGGCTCGCGGACGTCCCGGGCGTCGAGCTGATGTGGGACGACGCCGCGGTCGAGGCCGGCTCGCACTTCGCCTTCACCGTGCTGTTCGCCTCCGCCGAGCACCGCGCACGGGTCCGCGACGCGCTGGCCGAAGCCGGCATCCAGACCACGCGCTATCCCGTCGTGCACGCGCTCACGGAGTACGCGCCGTACGCGGCGATGGGCTCGCTGCCGCGCGCCGAGGCCGCGGCCGAGCGCCACCTCGCGCTGCCGCTCTCCTCCCACACGACGCCCGAGCAGGTCGAGCGCGTGGCCGGCGCGGTCCGATCAGTCGCCGCCGGGTAGCAGCCGGTCGCGCACCTCGTCGAACTCGGCCTGCGCGGCCTCGTAGTCGTCGTGGCGGCCGATGTCGAGCCAGTAGCCGCCCGGCCGGTAGGAGCGCACCTCCTCGCCCGCGTCGAGCAGCCGCAGCACGAGGTCGGGGAAGTCCAGCCGCGCGCCCGGGTCGATGTACTCGACCGCGCGCGGGGAGAAGCAGTAGACGCCCATCGACACGTCGTAGGAGTACGTCGGCTTCTCGACATAGCCGGTCACGCGCAGCGGATCGGCGTCGTCGTCGAGCACGATCACGCCGAGGCTGATCTGGATCTCCCGGTCGGTCGTGGCGATCGTGGCCGCGGCGCCCGAGCGCGCGTGCTCGTCGAGCATCAGGGCGTAGTCCATCTCGGTGAGGACGTCGCCGTTCATCACCAGGAAGTCGCTGTCGAGCCCTTCGATCAGCGCGAGCGAGCCGACCGTGCCGAGCGGGTGCGGCTCGCGGTGGTAGTCGACCTGGAGCCCGTAGAGGTCGCCGTCGCCGCAGACGGCCTCGATCAGCTGGCCGAGGTGGCCCACCGCGATCGTGACGTGGCGGAAGCCGTGGCGCGCGAGCTGGCGCAGCACGATGTCCAGGACCGGGCGGTCGCCGACCGGCATCAGCGGCTTCGGGAGCACGGCCGTGTATGGCCGTAGGCGCGTGCCGGCTCCGCCGGCGAGCACGATCGCGCGCTTCACCGCGCGGATCTTGCCACGGGCACGAGCAGCTCGCGGTACGCGTCCGCGAGGCGATCGAGGTGCGCGTCGCGGTCGTGCTCGCGCTCGACCAGCCGGCGGGCGTTGGCGGCCAGCGCCCGCGCCGTGTCCGGCTCGTCCAGCACCCGCCGCAGCGCGGCGGCGACCGCGTCGACGCGGATCGGCACCAGCAGCGCCTCGCGCCCGTCGGCGATCTGCTCGTGCGTCCACGGCAGGTCGGAGATCACGCACGCCGCGCCGCACGCCATCGCCTCGAACACGGAGCGCGGCGCAGAGTCGGACGAGGCGATCGAGACGGCCGCGTCGGCCGCCCGGTAGTAGTCGGCCATCCGCGCGTACGGGATGTGGCCGACGACGTGCACGCGCTCCGGGTAGGGCAGCTCGCCGACGTCGGTGGTCACGACGCCCATGTGCTTGAGCACGAGCTGCGCGTCCGGGCGCTCCGCGGCGATCTGTGCCCAGGCGTCGAGGATCATCCGCGGGTTGTAGATCGGCATCAGCGAGCGCATGCTCAGGATCACCGGCCCCGGCCCGAGCCCGAGCCGGGCGCGCAGCGCCGCCCGCTCCTCCGGCGCCGCCGGCCGGAAGCGCCCGAGGTCGACGCCCCAGTTGACGAGCAGCGAGCGCCGCGGGTCCGCGCCGAGCGCGACGACGCGGTCGAGCAGGTCCTGCGAGTCGGCCATCAGGAGCGCCGAGCGGCGCACCGCGACCCGGTTCGCGACGTTCTGGAGCCGACGCGCCCGGTAGACGTCCGAGCCCCACGCCATCGAGACGAGCGGGGACGCGCCGGCGACCGCGGCGAAGGCGGCGAAGCCGCACAGCCAGTGCGCGTGCACGACCTCGGGCCGCTCCTCCTCGAGCAGCCGGCGGATCCAGCGGACGTGCTGGACGGCGCCGCGCGCCGAGCCGCGGCGGACGAGCGGCGCGGGCCGCAGCCGGAACCCCTCCCGCTCCAGGACCGAGACCGGGAGCCCCGGGATCGCGTCGCCCGCCACCACGACGTCGAACCCGCGCTCGCGCAGCCCGAGCGCGAGGTGCTCGACGTGCGGGTGGTTGACCCCGCCGAGCATCAGCAGGCGCGTCCCCATGCCGGCGCTCGCGCTCAGGGCAGCCGCCGCGAGCGCGCGACGCGCTTCGCGTTCCCCGCCTCGTCGACGGCCCGCAACGTCACCGCGACCTTCAGCCGCCGGCCCGCACGCAGCCGCTTCCGCTCGCGCGCCGTGAGCTTGACCCGCAGCGTGCGGTAGCGCCCCGCCTCGAGCGTCACCGTGCGCCGGATCCGGCGGCCGGCGACGACGATCGTGACCCGCGTGCGTGCGGTCTCGTCGGACCGGACCCGGATGGCCAGTCGCTTCGACGTTCGGGGTGAGCGCGGCCCACCGGAGCGTCGAGGCGCGGCGCGGTCGAGTCGGGCGCCGGTCCGGGCGGCGGCGGCGGCGGTGGTGGCGGCGGCGGGGTCGTGCCGGGCGGCGGCGGCGGGGCCGCCGGCTGGCGGGGGCCCGGGTGGCGGATCGGGCGTGAGGATCGGCGCGTCGGGCGCGTCCGCGCCGAGCCGGACCCAGCGGGCGACGGACGGCGTCCCGGCCGGGTCGAGCACGAACAGCATGTAGTAGCCGGGCGGGGCCACCGCGCCGTTCGCGGGCGCGCGGACGTTGATGCCCTTGCCGGCGACCGTCCCGAGCACGGACAGCTCGACGTGGCGCTGGTTCATGTCGTTGGCGTGCGTCACCGCGGCGGGCGCGACGAGCACCGCGCGCGCGGCGCTGCGCGCGCTGATGCCGATGCCGAAGTCGTCGCCGTAGCGGACCGCCCCGGGCGCCGAGCCGATCGCGGGCCGCGGCGCCGGATCGTCGTTCGCGTCGTACAGGTACGGCGGCGAGTAGATCTCGGCGCCGTCGGCGACGAGCGGCTCGCCATCCTCTTCGGGCTCCGGCTTCACCGCGCCGGGGTCGGCGATGTCGCCGAAGTCCCAGTAGTCGTCGCCCGCCGACAGCACGCGGGCGTCCGGCAGGAGCACCGCCGTCGAGTGGTACGTGCGCCACTTGCGCTGGGCCGGCCCGAGCTCCCAGGCGCTGTCCCACGTCCCTGGCTGCGAGCCGGCGCGGAGCAGCTCGACCCGCTTCAGCTCCGGGTCGCGATTGGTGTACGAGTGGCCCGGGCCGAGCGTCACGTCGCCGCCGGGGTTCTGGAAGCCCGCGCCGCCGCCCACGGTCAGCAGCGAGCCGTCGGGCAGGATCACGGTGTTCTCGTTGTTGCGTCCGACGCTCAGCGGCGGGATGACCGAGCCCGTCGAGTCCCAGCCGCTCAGGGGAGCCTCGGAGTCGAGGACGATGACCGAGTCCGTGGCCTGATCGACCGCCGTGCCTTCCGGCACCGCCCCGCCGATGACGGCCAGGCGAGAGGGGCCGCCCGGCCCGCCGGGCAGTGCGACCCCGGCAGCAAAGCCGCGGTAGTCCTCAGCCATCCGGGGCAGAACCTGCCAAGCCGACGAGCGCGACGGATTGCCGAGCGCCGTCGGGTCCAGCAATCCGGACTGGGCTCCCCCCGGGCCGCCGAGCGCGAGCTTGCCGTTGCGCATCACATGCAAGTGCGGGTACAGGCCGAAATAGCCGAACACGTGGGGATCGCCCGCCGTCATGTGCTGGACCGTTCCCTGACCCCCGCGCTGCGGCGCCGGCGTGAAGAGCTCGAACTCGCGGTTGTGCGTATCCATGCCCGTCTCGTCCAAGCCGGCGACGATGCCGATGCGGCCGTCGGGCAGCTGGGCCTGCGTCGGATACCAGCGCCCGTGGCCCATCCGATCGTCCTGAAGCGTCCACGTCTCCGACCAGGGGTCGAACGTGACGAGCATGTCCAGGCCCTTCCAGCCCTCCGCGTTGCTCTTCCACTGGGCGAGCGTGCCGCCGGCGGCCAGCACCTGGCCATCGGGCAGCAGCGACTGCCCGGAGCAGAACAGCGGCACCTCCTCCTGGTCACCGTCGCCGTCCACGTCGACCATCGGCAGCGGCATCGGCACGGCCGCCGCGGCCGGGTGCGCCGGATCCCAGAGGTATGGCAGCGCGCGGTCACCGCGCTTACCGTTCCTGAGCGGCTCGCGGCCCCACATGAGGATCTTGCCCGTCGGCAGGAGGACGGCGTTGATCGCCCAGGTCGGCAGCGTGATCGGTGTCTCGCTGACCGTCCAGCGCCCCACCTCGTGGGCGAAGCCCTCGGCGGCCGTCGAGGCGGCGTACGCACGCGCCTCGACTCTCGCGCGGGCGGCGATGCGGGCGCGGCGGGCGGCCGGCAGCCGCCTCCACGCGGCTCGCTGCCTCCGCAGCGCCGTTCGTATGGCGGCGTGCTCGGCAGCGTGGTCGGCGCCGAGGACGGCCGTCTCGGCCATCCCGAGCGGGACGGGCGTGCCGTGCCCCACTGCCTCTCCCGCGGCGGCGAGGCCGGCGACGAGCACGAGCGCGAGCGCTCGTGCGACCGTCCTTGCGAACCGTGCCCATCGTCGCCACCGTAGCGCCGCCACGGGTCCGCAGCCATACGCCGTTCGACGAGTCGACGCCGCGCTCGCGCCTGCGCACGCGCTCAGATCAACCCGTTGGAGCGCAGCGGACCCACGTAGTGGTCCTCGATGTGCTCGACCAGGCGCTCCTGCTCGGCGTAGGCCACCGGCGTCATGTAGTCGCCGTAGATCGACTCCAGCATCACCTCGCACTCCGACGGAACCGTCAGCTCGCGGTTGCGGAACCGCGCCGGCCTGCCCTCCCCGAACCACGCGCTGCGGAAGAACTCCCGCATGCCGTAGGAGCCGCAGCTGTTGACCACCATGTCGCCGTCCGAACGCGCGGCGAACCAGCGGGTGAACGCGAAGAAGAAGCCCCTGATCGCCCGCGCGGGGATCGGGGCGAGCAGCAGCTTCCCGCCGCGCGCGGCCAGCCGCTTCCTCCGCCCGTAGTGCGTCCGCGACCGCGGCGACACCTGCTTGACCAGGTAGAGCTTGCGCGTCGTCCACGTGAGCAGGGCGTACAGCCGCCGGCCGAGCCGCCCGGACGGCGCGCGCTCGAGCGGGAACAGGTCGAGGTGGACGCGGATGTGCTCGAAGCCCCGCAGCCCGATCCGCGCGAACAGGTACTCGTAGTCGCGGTCGGCGGGCGTCAGGAGCATCAGCTCGTCGGGCAGCCGGCTGCGCAGCGCGTCGACCAGCTCGTCGTACTGATCGCGCCGGACGAGGACGTCCGCGTCGATGTCCCACGGGATGAAGTCCTGGTGGCGGAGCGCCCCGATCGCCGTGCCGTAGGCGAGGTAGTACGACAGCCCCGTGTCCTTGGCCACCGCGTCGAGGTACTCGAGCAGGCCCATCAGGAGGTCGTGGACGCGACCGATCCCGATTTCCGTGTTTCGTTTGGCCGCGGCCTCCACCGAGTTAGCCTACCGGCGCGTACAGTCCGGGCGTGCCTGTTGAGGTCTCGGTCGTGATCCCGACGCGCGACCGCGCCTCCCGCCTGCGGGCCGCCCTGTCGTCAGCGCTCGCGCAGCAGGGCGTTTCGCTGGAGGTCATCGTCGTCGACGACGGTTCTGCGCCTGACGCGGCGGCGGCCGTCTCTGCACTGACCGCCGTCCCGGTGCGGGTGATCCGGCACGAGGAGCCGCGCGGTGTCTCGCTTGCCCGCAACGCCGGGATCGAGGCGGCGCGGGCGCCGTGGATCGCCTTCCTCGACGACGACGACCTGTGGGCGCCGGGCAAGCTGGCGGCGCAGCTCGCCCGCGCGCAGGAGACCGGCGCGGGCCTCGTCTACACCAGCGTCGTCGTTCTCGACGACGCCGGCGCCGTGGTGGGTGAGCTGACCGCGCGGCCCGAGGCGACTCTGGCGAGCGCGATGCGGGAGACGAACGCGATCGGCACGCCGTCGAGCGTGCTGGTCCGGGCCGAGCTGCTGCGCGAGACCGGCGGCTTCGACCCTCGGCTGTCGGTCTTCGCCGACTGGGACCTGATGCTCCGGCTCCTGCGGCTGACGAGCGCGGCCGCCTGCGCGGAGCACCTCACCGCCTATACCGAGCACGCGTCGAACATGTCGCTCGCGCGCGCCGCCGAGCTGCGCGCCGAGCTTCAGCTGATGAACGCCGGGCCGGCGGGCCCGGTCGGCGGCGCCGCGCTCGAGCGCTGGCTGGCCGCCGGACGGCTCCGGCGCGCCGCCGGCCGCCGCGCCGCGGCGGCCTACCTGGGGACCGCGGCGCGCCGTCGCGATGCCGCCGCGCTCGCCCGCGGGCTGCTCGTGCTCGCCACGCCGCGCGGCGCCGCCGCGGCCCGCCGCGCCCGCGCGCGCCGGCGCGTCGGCCGGCCGGGCTGGCTGCGGGTCGAGGCTTCGCCGTAGGATCGCGGACGTGAGCGAGCCGTCGCGCATCACGGTGCTCATCCCGTGCCACAACGAGGGGAGCCACCTGCTGGAGGCCGTGGACTCCGTGCAGGAGCACGAGCACGTAGACATCACCGTGATCGACGACGCTTCGCGCGACCCCGCGACGCTGGGCTTCCTCGACGTCCTGGAGGAGCGCGGGGTCAGCGTCCTACGGCTTGCGGACAACGTCGGCGTCGGCCGGGCGCGGATGGCCGGCCTCGCCGCGACCAAGGGCAGGTATGTGTTCCCGCTCGACGGCGACGACCTGGCGATCGCCGGCGTCTTGGCCCAGATGGCGGACCGTCTCGACGCCGATCCGTCGATCGCCGCGGTGGTCGGCGATGTGCTGGAGTTCGGCGACCACGAGCTGCTGCGCGCCGTGCCGGAGCGCCTCGACCCGTACCGCGTCGCGTTCACGAACGAGTACCCGATCAGCGCGCTGTTCCGGCGCAGCGTGCTCGAGGAGCTCGGGGGCTGGTTCCGTGCCCGCCCCAAGGCGCAGGGCTACGAGGACTGGAACCTGTGGATGAGCCTCGCCGAGCGCGGCGTCAGGATCGCCCACCTCGGTCCCGGCCGCCCCGGCTACCGCCGCCGGCTCCACGGCCCGCGCATGAACGCCCAGGCCAAGAGGCGCCACGCGCTGATGTACCGCGCGATGCGCGAGGGGCATCCCGAGCTGTTCGCGCGCCTGCCGGAGCACCGCCGCAACTCGGACCTCGGGCCGGTGCGGAAGGTCCTCTACCCGCTCGTGTACGGCGCGCGCGCGGAGCTCCCGTTCGAGCGCCGGCTGAAGCCGATCGCCGACCGCCTCGGCGTGTGGACGTGGGTGCGCCGTCCCAATCGGGTCCGACGCTAGTACCGGTCACCGTCTCTACGCTGGTGGCGTGAGCTCGCTCGCCGTCTCCGAACGGGCGTCCCGCGCCGCCGTGCCGGCCGCCCTGCTTGCGGCGGTCATCCTCGCGGGCTCGCTCGCCGCCGTCGTGGTGGGGACGAGCACGGCCGACCTGCCGGTGCACCTGTGGTTCGCCCTCGGCGTCGCCTGCCTCGCCGTCCTTGCGCTCGCGCTGTGGCGCTACGAGGCCGCCGTGGCGCTCGGCCTGCTGCTGCTCGGCTTCGACCGCTTCGAGCCGGCGCCGGTCGACGGCGTGCTGGCGATCGTCATCGCGGTCGCGTTCGTCACCGGCCGGCTCGACCTGCGCGCCACGCCGCTGTGGCTGCTCGCGCTCATCGCCGGGTTCGTGACGATGAACCTGCTGTCCTTCGTCGAGGCGACCGAGCCCGACGTCGCGGCGCAGTACATGTCGATCACGCTGTACCTGCTCGCGTTCGCGGTCTGGCTCGCCGGTTTCGTCGACTCCCGGCGCCGGGCGCGTCTCGTACTCGTCTGCTACCTCACGGTGGCGGTCGTCTCGGCCGCGCTGGGCACGCTTTCGCTCCAGGTGTCGTTCCCGGGGTCGGCGTACATGACGGACTCGTTCGCGGCGCGCGCGAAGGCGCTGTTCCACGACCCGAACATCTACGGCCCGTTCCTGGTCGTGGCGACCGTCTTCATGCTGATGGAGCTGCTCGAGCCGCGGCTGCTGCGGCTGCGGACGCCCACCAAGCTCGTGCTCGTCGGCGTGCTGATGGTGGGCGTCGTGTTCGCGTTCTCGCGCGCCGCCTGGCTCAACCTCGGCGTGGCGATCGCGGTCCTGCTGCTCGTGCTCCCGTTGCGCCGCGGCGGCGGAAGGCGCGCGGTGGCGCTGCTGGTCGCGGCCGTGCTCGGCCTCGCAGCGGTCGGGGTCGTGGTCTCCGTCACCGGATCGGGGGACTTCCTGGCCGAGCGCGCGCAGGCGCAGAGCTATGACACCCAGCGCTTCGGCGCGCAGGAGCTGGGGCTGAGGATCGCGAGCAGCAACCCGGTCGGCATCGGCCCCGGGCAGTTCGAGCAGGTCGCGCCGATCTCCGCCCACAGCACCTACGTCCGCACGCTCGCCGAGGAGGGGGTGCTCGGCTTCGTGCTGCTCGCCGCGCTGCTGTTCGGCACGCTGCTGCTGGCGATGCGAAACGTCGTCGTCGGCAGCAGCACGTTCGGCATCAGCGGCGCCGGACTGCTGGCGGTCTGGTGCGGGATGCTCGCCAACAGCTTCTTCGTCGACACGCTCCACTGGCGCCACCTGTGGATCGTGGCGGGGCTGATCTGGGCCGGCGCGCTGCTGCCGGGCGGGCGCGACGCTCAGGCGTCGTCGAGCGCGGGCGTGCGGATGCCCACGTAGTACGGCGACGCCTCGCTGCGCGCGCCGATGACGACGACGCCGATCGGCCGCGACTCGAGCCGGTCGAGGATGTCGCGCGCGTCCATCACGTTGTCCAGCGTGATGCGGTCCAGGCGCGACACCCACAGCAGGCTGTCGGCGAAGCGGGCCAGGCTCTGGGTGTCGGAGATGCCGAGCACCGGCGGCGCGTCGACGAGGATGTAGCTGTAGTCGAGCCCGCGCAGCCGGTCGAAGACGACCTCCATGGCGTCGCCGGCCAACAGCTGCGCCGGCTGGCCGGGCTTGCTGCCGCTCGGGAGGACGTCGAGCTCAGCCGAGCGCGGCGCGCCGTCGAGTCGCAGCAGCGTGGCCTCGATCAGCCGGTCCAGCTCCGGCGGCGGGGACGGCGAGTCGGCGTCGGCGACCAGGTCGGTCAGGCCCGGGGCGGCCGGCACCTCCACCAGCTCGTGCAGCGTCGGCCAGCGCAGGTCGGCGGAGATCAGCAGCGTGGGGTGGCCGGACTGCGCCAGCGCGCGCCCGAGGCGGGCGGTGACGGTGCTCTTGCCCTCGGCGTGGAGCGCGCTGGTCACGAGCAGCACGCGCGGGGTCGTCTCGGGCGGCAGCGAGAAGCGCACGGACGCCCCGAGCGTCTGGTAGCTCTCGTACTCGATCCCCGACAGCAGCCGCCGGCGGTGGCCGAGCCGCCGCCGCAGGTAGGGGACGGTGGCGAGGATCGGCATGTCGAGCAGCGAGCCGAGCTCGCGCGGGCCGCTGACGCGCGGCACGAGCTGGTCGCGGCCGAGCGCCACGAGCACGCCGAGGAACAGCGACAGGAAGAACGCGATGACGCCGTTGCGCAACGGCCGCGGCGACGTCGGCGAGCCGGGCGCCTTCGCCCGCTGGGCGATCTGGAGGTCGCTGCCGGCGTTGGCCTGCGCGACGCTGAGCTCGGACAGCCGCTGGCGGATGGCGGCCTCCTGCTCGGCGGCGGCCGGGTCGTTCCGAACCCGCTCCAGCTCGCTGACGAGGCCGTCGCGGGCGCGCGCGTACTGGCGCCGGGTGTTCTCGCGCTGCTCCTCGACGAACGCGCCGGCCACCGCGTTGGCGCGGTCCGCCGCGAGCTGCGGCTCGCCGCCCGTGGCCGACACGTACAGGAGGTTGGCCTCCGGGTCGACGCTCGAGCTGACGTGCTCGCTGAGCGAGGTGCTGTCCTCGCCGGGCACGCGCCGCGCGGCCTGGTCGAGCACGGCGTCGGTGAGCAGCAGCCGCTGGATCGTCTGGAGCTCGCGCGTGATCGAGTCGACGTTGACCGAGTCGTACGGCCCGGCCGTGACCTGCTTCACGATGCTGGCCGAGGCGGTGTACTTCTCCGGCAGCCACAGCGACACGGCGACGGCGCCGACGGTCGTGAGCGTGACCAGCAGGATGATCAGCCAGCGGTTGCGGCGCAGGGCGTCGAGGTAGCGGCGGATCTCCAGCGAGTCCTCGGAGTCACGCGACCGGCGGCTGCGCGTGAGCGCAGGGTCGTTGCGTTCGGCACGCGTGTCCATGGGCTAAACGGTAGTCGCTCGGCGTAGCAGTTCGCGGTAGACGACGGCCAGGCCGCTCGCCATCCGCTCGCGGGTGAAGCGGGCGGCGACGACCTGCCGCCCGCGCTCTCCCATCCGATCGGCTTCGGCCGGCTCGGAGATGAGCCGGATGATGCCCTGCGCGAGCGCTCCGGCGTCGCGCGGCGGCGCGAGCAGGCCGGTGCGGCCGTCGTCGACCGCCTCGGCGACGCCGCCGACCGCGGTGGCCGCGACGGGGCGCCCGAGCGCCATCGCCTCCAGCACCACGTAGGGGAACGACTCGGCCCAGGACGGCGAGACGAAGACGTCGGCGCCGGCCAGCACCTCCTGCGCGGTGTCGGTGAACCCGAGGAAGTGGACGCCGTCGTGGACGCCGCGAGCGCGCGCACGCGCGGCGAGCGCGTCGCCGTCCTCGCCTTCGCCCGCGATCACGAGCTGCGCGCCGGGATGCGCGGTCCTCACCTGCGCGAACGCGTCGATCAGCGTCTCGATCCCCTTCCCGGGGCGCAGCAGGCTGACGGCGGCGACGACCGGCAGGCCGCGCTCGCGCAGGGCGGCGACGGCCGGGTGCACCGGCGGCCCGGGCTCGAACGGCGCGATCCCGTTGTGGACGACGCGCGCCCGGCGCCCGGCGCCGACGCCCGCGGCGAGCCGGCGCTCCGCCTCGCACACGCAGACGACGCGCGACGTCAGCGGGGTCAGCGCGCGCTCGGCGAGCCGGTAGGCGCGGCGCTCCGCCGCGCGCTCGAAGTACCCCGCGTGCGCGTAGCCGTGCGGCGTGTAGAGGACGGGCACGCGCGGCCGGAGGACGCGCGCGAGCCGGGCGACGGCGCCCGCCTTCGACGAGTGCGCGTGGACGAGGTCCGGGCGCAGGCGCGCGACGATGCCGCCGAGCGCGGCGACCGCCCGCGCGTCGTGGCCCCCGACCGCGCGCGTCAGGTCGAGCGGCGCGCACGGCGACCGGGCCGAGCTGCTCGCGCTGCTCGGCGCCGAGCGGGCCGCACACCACCGGCTCGAAGCCGTGGTCGGGCAGCACCTCCGCGAGGTCCCGGACATGCCGGAAGACGCCGCCGTCGGTCGGCTGGGTCACGAGCAGGACGCGCGGCACGGAGGGCGGCGATTGTACGAGCCGGGCTGGCCCGTGCGTCCACCCGCGCGGCCCGCGCGCAAGTTTTCCCGCGCTCGGTCGATGACATGGGCTGCGGGGCGCTTGACGGCCACTCGAGCGGACCGGGGCGTTCCGCATCCCGACAAGAGGCAAACCCGTCGCGAGGCGGGGACGCAAAGCCAGGGGTCTCGGCACGCCCGAGATGGCCCGGCTACCGAAGGAGACCCCCGAGAGATGCGAGTTCCCACCGCGGGGCACGCACGTCGGCTGCTGTGCGCCGTCGTCGCCGCCACCGCCTCCCTGTGCGCGCTCAGCCCCGCGGCGAGCGCGGCGGACGCCGGGAGCGTCCGCTTCGCCAAGGCCGCCGACAGCGCGTTCGACGTCTTCACCAAGAGCCCGACCGCGGCGCAGCAGCAGTGGATGCGGGACCACTACTGGCGCATGCGCACCTACGCGCCCTACTTCAACACGCGCCTGAGCTGGTTCCCCGGCGCGTGGTTCTACAAGAACGCCTACGCGATCTACCCGACCAAGGACGCCACGCTGATCTCCGAGCACCCGGAGTGGATCCTCAAGGATGCGGGCGGGAACCGCCTCTACATCCAGTTCGGCTGCGCCAACGGCACCTGCCCGCAGTACGCCGCCGACATCGGCAACCCGGCGTTCCGCGCGCATTGGATCGCCAACGCGAAGTCCGTGCTCGCCGCCGGCTACAAGGGCGTCTTCATCGACGACGTGAACATGATCCGCCGCGTCTCGAACGGGAACGGCGTGGCGACGGCGCCGATCGACCCGCGCACGGGCACGGAGATGACCGAGGCCATGTGGCAGCGGCACATGGCGGACTTCATGGTCGAGGTCCGCGCCGCGCTCCCGGGCGCCGAGCTGGTCCACAACGCGATCTGGTTCGCCGGCGACGCGACCGCCGACCACCTGCGCGAGCTGCGCGCCGCCGACTACGTCGAGCTCGAGCGCGGCGTCAACGACGCCGGCATCACGGGCGGCACCGGCAAGTACGCGCTGCGCACGTTCCTGTCCTACATCGACCGCCGGCACGCCGAGGGGCACGGCGTCGTCTTCGACTCCAACGCCACGACCGACGCGGCGCGCATGTACGGGCTCGCCACGTACTACCTCGTGTCCAACGGCCGCGACTCGCTCGGCACCAACGCGGGCGGGACGCCGGCGGACTGGTGGACGGGCTACGAGACGCAGCTCGGGACGCCCGCGGCGCCGCGCTACGACATCGGCGGCCTGATCCGGCGCGACTTCGCCAACGGCACGGCGATCGTGAACGAGCCCGGCTCGGTCACGCGCACGCTGTCCGTGGGCGCCGGGTACCGCGACCTCAAGGGCAACCCGGTGACGATCGTGACGCTCGCGCCCGCGTCGGGCATCGTGCTGGTGAAGGAGCCGGTGGCGCCGACGCCGACGCCGACGCCGACGCCGACCCCGACGCCCACTCCGACGCCGACGCCGGTCCCCACGCCGGTGCCGACGCCCACTCCGACGCCGACGCCGGTCCCGACCCCCGCGCCGACGCCGGTCCCCACGCCGTCGCCGACCCCGGTCCCGTCGCCGACGCCGTCGCCGACCCCCATCCCGACGCCTCCGGCGCCGCCCGCCCCGAGCCCGACCCCGACCCCGGAGCCCGCTCCGACGCCGGAGCCGAACGGCAGGCGCAACAAGCCGCCGAAGCCCCCGAAGCCGCGCCTCCAGGTCCGCGTGAGCCTCGTGGCCACCGCGCCGGCGACGGCCAGCGTCCGCGCCGCCTCGCGCAGCGTCAAGGTCAGCGGCCGCGTGTCGGGCGGCCGCGCCGGGCGAGTGCATCTCCGCCTGCGCCGCGGCGAGCGGTCGGTCGTGCGGCGGGCCCTGCGCCTGCGCCGCGGCGGCTCGTTCGCCCACGTGCAGCGGCTGCGCCCCGGGCGTCTACCGCCTGCGCGTCACCTACCGCCGCGACGGCGGGGCGCGCCAGGTCAAGCGCTTCTCCGTCCGCTAGAAGGACTCGCCCGCGAGCATCGCGGCCGCGACCGACGTCGTCAGGCGCTCGGTCGCGGCCTCGATCGCCGGCAGCCTGGCGACCGCGGCCGCCACGCCCGCGCGGAGACCCGGCGGACGCAGCTGCGCGTCGTGCGCGTCCGAGTCGATCGAGTGCGCGAGGCCGTCGCGCAGCAGCTCCAGCGACGACCACTGCGGCGCCGGGCCGAACGGCCCTCCAGCGAGGCCGCCGTGATCGAGCACCGCACGCCGCGCTCGACCAGCGCGCGCAGCCGCCGCGGGCGGTCGCGCAGCGCGGGCGAGCGTTCCGGATGCGCGAGCACGATGAGGTGCCCGCGGGCCAGCAGCTGGTCGACGGCGCGCTCCAGCTCGGGCCCGGCGGGCTCGTACGGGCTCTCGAGCAGCAGCCACGGCCCGCCGCCCAGCCGCAGGGCGGCCAGCGTGTCGTCGTCGAGCGCCACGGCCTGCTCCATCGCGAGCTCCGCGCCCACGCGCAGGTCGAGCTCGATCGCTTCCGCCGCGAGCCTGGCGCGGAGACGCTCGGCCGCCGCCGCGATCGCGCCGTGCGACGGCTGGTAGTGGCGGTTCACGTGCGGCGTGGCGACCAGCACCGACGTGCCCTCCCGCACCGCCCGGGCCGCGAGCGCGACGGCGTCCTCCTCGGTCGCCGGACCGTCGTCCAGCCCCGGGAGCACGTGGCAGTGGAGGTCGACCAGCGGACCAGTACGGACTAGTAGGCGCCGCGGCCCGACAGCACGGCGGGGACCGTGGCCAGGAGGATCTCGAGATCGCGCGCCAGCGACCAGCCGGCGACGTACTGGTAGTCGAACCGGATCATCTCGTGGAACGGGATGTTCGAGCGGCCGGCGATCTGCCACGGGCCGGTCAGCCCCGGGCGGAGGTCGGCGCGGCGGCCGTGCCACGCCAGCGTCAGCGCCTCGGCCTCCGCGACGACGAGCGGCCGCGGCCCGACGAGGCTCATCTCGCCCTTGAGCACGTTGAGCAGCTGCGGCGCCTCGTCGAGCGAGAAGCGGCGGATGAAGCGGCCCACGCCCGTGATCCGCGCGTCGTTGCGGTGCTTGACGATCGCGCCGTCCTCGCGCACCTCGACCGACGCGCTGGACACCATCGAGCGGAACTTGAAGAGCGTGAAGTACTCCCCGCCGCGCCCGGCCCGCCGCTGCCGGAACAGGATGGGGCCGCGCGAGTCCAGCTTGATCGCGATCGCGATGCCGATCAGCAGCGGCGCCAGGACGAGCAGCGCGATGCGAGGCGCCGACGAGGTCCAGGCCGCGCTTGGCGGCGTGCGAGAGCTTCGAGAAGCTCGGCACCTCGATCGTCAGCAGCGGCATGCCGCCGATCTGGTCCACGGTGCGGGCCCCGTCGAGGAACTCGAACAGGCGCGGGACGACGTCGACCGCGATCCCCGCGTCGCGGCAGATCCGCAGCACCTCGAGCAGCTGCTCGTGGCTGGCGCGCGTGAACGCCACCATCACGCGGTCGATGCGGTTCTCGGCGACGAGCCATGGCAGCGCGTCGAGGTCGCCAAGGCGCCGCACGCCCGGCGTCCCGCCGTCGCCGTCGTCGATGTAGCCGACGGGCGTCAGGCCGAGCTCCTCGTGATGGTGCAGGCGCTCGACCAGCCGCCGGGCGACCGCGCCCGAGCCGACGATCAATGTGCGCTGGAGCAGCTCGGGCGAACCGTGGACGGTCATCCGCGCCGCCGCGCGGATCAGCCCGGCCGACGCGGCGATCGCCACGGTCGCCGACAGCGCGCCCTGCATCGGATGCGGCGCGTCGACGGCCACGAGCAGGCCGAGCAGCGGCCAGGACAGTGCCAGGCAGGTGAGGACGAGCTTCGGCGCCTCGCCGACGCCGCTCGCCCACGTCCGCAGGTCCTCGCGCGAGTAGAGGCCGCACAGGAAGGCCGCCGCGGGCCAGGCGACGGCCAGAAGGGCCACCATCGCGAGCGCCTGCCCGGCCGGCAGCTCCGCGAAGAGCGTCCCGATGGCGGCGCCGGCGGCGCCGGCCAGCACGTCGGCGAAGCCCAGCTGGCGCCGGAGGTGCGAGGAGCGCCGGCGGCGCTCCTCCGCCACTGGGACGAGCGAGCGCTCGAGCGGAATGAGTTCGACATCGACCGCCATCAGGCCGACCCTAGCTCACGCCAATTCTGAAACCCGGTGATCACACGCATCCCTGCCCGCTGGCTGCTCTCTGCCCAAACTTCCGGTCCGATAATCGTCCAGCTTCCTATCTGCCGGGCGACGGTCGTCCCGCCTACTACCTATATGCCAGCTTGCTCCCCATTAGTAACGGCCAGCGGCGCGGGAAATCAACCCGAACGCTTGTCCAGGCCAGGTTTAGCGGGAGTGGGATGTCCGCGCGCCGACCGCCGGGTTGCGAGTCGGCGCGTGGGAACTCGGGTTACGAAGCGTTCGTGCGACGCCGCAGCACGAGGCCGCCGCCGAGCAGCGCGATGCCGCCGACGAGGACGGGGATCGCCGCGAAGCCGGTGAACGGAAGCTCTTCGCTCGTGTCCTGGACGCCGAGCTCGGCCTGCCGCTCGGGCTGGACGTCGACGGGGCCGTTGTTCTCGGGGCCGCCGCCCGTGTCGTCCTCGCCCAGGACCTCGTCATCGGGCTTGTTGCCCTGGTCGCCCGGGCCGTACTGGCTCACCGCGGCGTTGTCGTTCGAGCTCGCAAGCCCGCTGATCGCCAGACCGGCGCCACCCGTGCTCAGAATCATCCCGAGCACGAGCATGCCGAGAATGGCCAGACGTGAACGCATCGACTCTGTCCTCCTTGACCCCCGCGTGTCGCGTGCGACCCGGGACCGGACCTGCTGCTTGATCATGTCCAGCTCCAGCGCGGATGCGGTGGGCCGCTCCGCGCGCAGCCGGTCGATCACAGGCCCGAGCTCCGCGTCGCGAAGGTGGTCTTCGTGATTGGTCATCACTCTCGTATACGAACGAGGCCGCCGATTCCTGACCGAAGATTCCCCTGATGCGCGACGAGGAGTTCGAGCGGCTGTACGAGCAGGAGGCCCAGGGCCTGTTCGGATTCCTCACCTACCGCACCGGCGATCGCGCGCTGGCGGAGGACCTGCTCGCGGACACGTTCGAGCGGGCGCTGCGGGCGCGGCGGGGCTACGACCGCCGCCGCGGCTCCGCGAAGACGTGGCTGTACGCCATCGCGCTCAACCTGCTGCGCGACCACGCGCGGCGCGCGGCCGCGGAGGGACGGGCGGTCGAGCGGGTCGCACATGGCGCGCCGCCGCTCCGGAGCCCGGCCTCGGCGCCGTGGAGGACCGCGACGCCGTCCAGCGCGCGCTCCAGGGCCTCTCCGACGAGGAGCGCGAGGCGATCGCGCTGCGCTTCGGCGCCGACCTCACCGTGCCCGAGATCGCGCAGCTGCTCGGCCAGCCGCTGACCACGGTGGAGGGCCGCGTGTACCGCGCCCTGCGCAAGCTGAGGGACCGGCTGTGACCAGCGGTACCATGGACGGCGGACCGTGCTAGGCGGGGACGTAGCGGAGCCCTGTACCCGCAATCCGCTCTAGCGGGGCCGAATCCCCTCCCGAGGGGCACGGCCCTCGGGGCCAGCGCGCCGGCAGAGGCGTCGATGGCCGGGTCCCGCGCGATGTCGGCCCGTGAACCAGGTCAGGTCCGGAAGGAAGCAGCCTTAGCGGTCACCGGTAGGCGCTGCGGGGTCGCCCGGCCGGAGCCGAAGCCGGTGGACGCGCCCGGGGACCGTCCTCGACGGAGGGTGCACGGTCCACTTGAAGCCCCGATCGAGCCGTCAGGACGGCGACTAGACTCACTGGCCCGTGCCGGCCTCCTTTTCGCTGTACCGACGCCACCGCCCGCGCACGTTCGCGGACGTCGTGGGGCAGGACCACGTGGTGCGGACGCTCCGCAACGCGATCGAGCAGGACAAGGTCCACCACGCCTACCTGTTCGTCGGCTCGCGGGGCACCGGCAAGACGTCGATGGCGAAGATCCTCGCCGCGTCGCTCAACTGCGTGAACGGCCCCACGGTCACGCCGTGCGGCGTGTGCGACTCCTGCCGCGCGATCGCGACGGCGACCTCGCTGGACGTCATCGAGATGGACGCCGCGTCCAACAACTCGGTCGACGACATCCGCGACCTGCGCGAGAAGGTCGCCTTCGCGCCCGTCTCCGGGCGCCACAAGGTCTACATCCTCGACGAGGCGCACATGCTCACGGCGCAGGCATGGAACGCGTTCCTCAAGACGCTCGAGGAGCCGCCGCCGAACACGATCTTCGTGCTCGCGACCACCGAGGCGGCCAAGGTGCTGCCGACGGTGGTCGACCGCTGCCACCGTTTCGACTTCGCGCGGCCCAGCGTGCCGCAGATCGCGGCCGTGCTGCGGCGGGTGGCCGATCAGGAGCAGATCACGATCGGCGACGAGGCGTGCGCGCTGATCGCCCGCGCCGCGACGGGCTCGTTCCGCGACGCGCTGGGCACGCTCGAGCAGCTGCTCGCCTACTCCGGGCGCGCAGATCCCGCTGGATGACGTGCTCGCGGTGCTCGGCGCCGCCGACGCCGACCTCGTGTTCGGCGCGGTCGACGCCGTCGCGGCCGGCGACCAGCGCGAGGCGCTGCTGGCCGCGGCGCGGCTGGCCGAGTCGGGCCGCGACCTCGGGCGCTTCTTCACCGACCTCGAAGCGCATGCGCGAGGCCTGATGGTCGTGCAGACGCTCGGCGAGGTGCCGGCCGAGCTGCGCGTCACGACCGACCAGGACGAGCGGCTGGCCGAGCAGGCCCGCCGGGTGAGCCCCGGCACGGTCGTGCGGCTGATCGAGCTGATCGCCGCGGCGCTGCGGGCGATGAAGGACGGCGCGGACGCCCGCACGCAGCTCGAGCTCGCGCTGCTCAAGGCCGCCGCGCCCGCCTACGACCCGACGGTCAAGGCGCTGCTCGCGCGGATCGAGCGCCTGGAGGGGCGCGGCGGCGGGGCGCCGCCGCCGGCGCCGTCGCTCCCGCGCTCGCCCGCCGAGCCCGCCACCGCGGCGGGCCGGACGTCGGTCGCGGTCAGCGCCCAGCTCGCGGGGCAGCCACCGGTCGCGGCGGCCACCTCCGTGCCAGGCACGCCCGAGGGCGGGCAGGAGCAGGCCAGCGCGATGGCCGAGCAGACGGCGGCCGCGGTGTCGGCGGAGCTGGCGACGGAGACGGACCCCGAGCCCGCGGTGAGCGCCGTGGCGGTCGTGGAGCCCGACGCGCCGGCGCCGTCGGGCGAGGGGCTGATCGAGGTCTGGCCCGCGGTGCTCCAGACGCTCCAGGAGCAGGCGCCCGACCTCGCGGCGGTGCTCGAGACGGCCCGTCCCGCGCGCGTCGGCGACGGCGAGCTGACGCTGGCGTGGACGGAGCCCGTCGGCCTGTTCCTGCGCAAGGTCGAGGATCCCGTCAACAAGGACAAGATCCTCCAGGTCATCCGCGCCGTGACCGGGAGCTCGGTCAGGCTCGCCTACGAGATCCGCGCCGACGGCGATCCCGCGCAGCTCCCGAAGATCTCCGAGGAGGAGCTGGTGAACCGCTTCGTCCAGGAGTTCGACGCCGAGGTCCTTCCAGACGAGGAGCCCAGCTGATGCCCCAGCCACCGAACCTGAACAAGATGCTCGAGCAGGCCCAGCAGATGCTCGCCCAGCAGCAGGAGGCCCAGGAGAAGCTCAAGGAGCAGCGCGTCGAGGCGACGCGCCGGCGGCGGCATGGTCCGGGTCGCGATGACCGGCGACATGCGCCTGGAGACGCTGGCCATCGACCCCGAGGCGGTCGACCCCGAGGACGTCGAGATGCTCCAGGACATGGTCATCGCGGCGATCAACGAGGCGCTGCGCTCGGCCGAGGAGCTCCAGCAGCAGGCGCTCGGCTCCGGCGGGGGCGGCGGGTTCGACCCCATGAGCGCGCTCGACGCGCTGGGGATGGGCGGGCTCGGCGGCGGGCTCGGCGGCGGCGGCGGGATGCCCGGCGGCATGCCGGGCGGAGGCGCGCCGAACCGGGCGGCGCGCCGTCGCAAGCGCTAGGTGCTCGCGCCGCCCCTCCAGAGACTGGTCACCGAGCTCGGCAAGCTCCCCGGCATCGGCAACCGCACCGCGCAGCGGCTCGCGTTCCATCTGCTGCGGGCCTCGGAGGAGGACGCGAACGCGCTGGCCGACGCGATCCGCGAGATGAAGCAGCGGATCACGCTGTGCGAGGTCTGCTTCAACCTCGCCGAGGGCCCGCGCTGCACGATCTGCGCCGACGAGCGGCGCGACGGCGGCCTGATCTGCGTGGTCGAGGAGCCCGGCGACGTCATCCCGATCGAGCGCACGCACGAGTACCGCGGGCGCTACCACGTGCTCGGCGGGGCGCTGTCGCCGATCGACGGGGTCGAGCCCGAGGACCTCAAGATCGCCCAGCTCTACGCCCGCATCGCCGCGGCAGAGACCCCGGTCCGCGAGGTCGTACTGGCCACCAACCCGACCACCACCGGCGAGGCCACGGCGCTGCACATCGCCGGCGGGCTCCACGAGCGAGCGCCCGAGGTCGCGGTCACCCGGCTCGCCTCCGGCCTCCCCGTCGGCGGCGACCTCGAGTACGCCGACGAGGTCACCCTCGGCCGCGCCTTCGCCGGCCGCCGCGCGGTCTGAGGCGCGCGGGGCCGCGGGCGCCGCCAGCGCCCCACGCCGCGCGTTCGAGCAGCTGTGGCACCCGCCGCGTTCTTCGCCGCGGCGGGGGCCAGCGACCCCGCCCGACGCGCGGTCAGCGCGGCGGTGAACCGTGCGTCGCCGCGCCGCGGCGCAGCGCCGTCGTCGCACGACCGCGCGGCGGGCGGCCGCGTAGCGGCGCGGTGAGCGTGCGCCGGCGGCGGCGGCCAGGCGGCCGTACGACGCGGGCGGCGGCGCGCAGCGCTGCGACCACCGGGCCGGCGGCGCCGCCGGCGTAGGGGGAGAGGGCGCTCGCGGCGCGGGCGTGGACGGCGGCGAGCCGGCGGGCGGCGCGCTGCTGGCCGCCGGGGGTCGCGGCGCGGCCGAGCGCGGCGCGCGCCTCGAGGCGGGCGCCGTCGAGCTGCCGGAGGACGGCGGGGGCCGCGGCGCGGGCCGCGACGTCGGCGGACGGCTTCACCCAGTCGCCGGCGTTGAGCCGCAGGCCGCCGATCTGCGAGGCGCAGCCGGCGGCGCCGCTCGCGTCGGCGCTGTCCGACAGGCAGGCGACGGTGAGCACGCCGGCGGTCGTCGGGACCAGCGTGACCTCGGCCGTGCGGCGGCGGGTCACGCGCAGGTCGGCGTAGCGCCACGCGTCATGGCCGAGCAGCGTGGTGGCCTCGGCGGCGGGCAGCGGGCCGCGGACGACGTCGCGCAGCGCCGGCGGGAGCAGCGAGCGGATGGTCCGCCCGCGCGAGCGTGACGATCGCGCGCCCGGCGACCCCGGGCTCCAGCTCGAAGGCCGCGGTGGCGGCCGGGTCGGCGGCCGGCAGCTCGGCGCTCGCCTCGACCGGCGTCCAGCGGGCGGGCGGGACGAGCGTCACGGGGCCGACGGCGACGGGCGCCGCGAGCGGCGCCGCGCTGCGCGGCTCGGGCGCCGCGGCGCTGCGGATCCACCAGCCCGCGCCCGCGGCGATCGCCGCGGCGATGCAGCGTCACGGCAGCGATCAGCGCGAGCATCGTCTGCGGCCGCGGCGCGACCCAGGGCGCCAGCTCCCGGAGCGGCTCGGCGCGCGGTGGTCTCTGCATCCCCAGCACGGTCAGCCGCTCGAGTCGAAGGTCTCGCCGCGTCGGCGGCGGGGGCGGGGAGGCGCCGGGCGGGCCGGCGGCGCGGGCGGGGCGGTGCGGGGCCGGCGCGGCCGTCGGGGGGGGGTGGGCGAGGGCTGCTCGACGAGCTGCGCCTCGGCCGGCGGAGTGGTGGCGGGCCCGGGCCTGGCCGCCCGCGCGGGCCTGCGGGCGCCGCGCAGCGCGGGCACACGCGCGGCCGCGCCGAGGCGGACGGGAGCAAGCGCCGCCGCCTTGGCCGCCGAGGCGTCGCTGGCGATGGCCGCGGCCGTGACCGGCGCCGGGTCGTCCTCGTGCGTGCTGGCTCGCGCCACGAAGCCGCCGAGGAACGCGGCGGCGACGAGCACGGCGATCCCCGCGCGCGCCGCCAGCGTCGGCGTGCCGTCGAAGGAGACGAGCCAGCGGGTCAGGTCGTACCGCGTCACGCCGGGCACCTCGAAGCGATGATCCGGGGCGGGCTCACACCGGGCACCTGCGGGCTTCGCCGAGCCGGGGAACAGGCAGCGGTCGCGGCGGGTCGGCGCCTTGCCCTTGCGGATGACGAACAGGGTGTGCTTGCCGATGCGATCGCGCTTGGTCACCCTGATGACAAGTCGGGTGCCGGCGGGGAGCGTGCCCTGGAAGCGCGCGAGCCGCGTGACGGCTGTCGTGCGCGCCCAGCGGCGGGTCGGGCAGCCGCTGCCGCGGCACGTCACCGCGATCCGGGCGCCGCGCGGCGCCCTGACCGTCAGCAGCGAGATGCGGGCGCCGTTCGCGGTCAGCCGGCCGCGGATCCGGATCACGGGCAGCGGCCGCATCATCCGCAGCACGCTGGCCGCTCGGCAGCACCTCGCCGGACGGCGCCGGCGGCACGGTTGCGGGCACGGGGACCGGCGCGCGGCGGTGGCGGCGGCGGCGGCGGTGGCGGCGGCGGCGGCGGCGGTGGCGGTGGCGGCGGTGGCGGTGGCGGCGGAGGCGGCGGCGGCGGTGGCGGTGGCGGAGGCGGCGGAGGCGCAGCGGCGACCACGTCGCTCGGCCCGGCGTCGGACGTCCAGCGTTCGTCGGTGATGTTGTCCTCCACGCGCAGCCGCACGACCAGGCGCATGCCCTCGTCGGCCGCGACGATGAGGTAGCTGCTCGTAAGCCCGCCCTCGAGCCAGTCCGTCGCCGGATCGCAGTCATCGAGGTCCTCGGCGTCCGGCGGACAGCGGAACCACTGCCAGTACGGCGTCGTCCGGCCCATCCGCGTCCAATCGGCGCCCTCGGCGCTCATCGTCTCGCCGACCTGCGCCTCGCCGACGAGGTGCGGCGGCACGGTGATGCGGGCGTGCGCGACCCCGGTGCTCATCACCAGGCCCGCGACCACGATCGCCAGAATCCCGCCCGCCTTGCGCACTGACTCGAAACCTCCCTCGTTGCGGGACTGATAGTGAGCTTGAGCGGCGGGACTTGCAACCGGGACAAACGTCCAGCGGTTCTGTTTCGGACTCCGCGCCGGCCGCCGCCTAGACTCCCCCGTCGTGTCCGGCACCGTCGTGATGAAGTTCGGCGGCACCTCCGTCGCCGACGCGGAGCGCCTCAAGCGCGCCGCGCGCCGCATCGTCGCCGCCCGCGAGAACGGCCAGCGCGTCGTCGCGGTCCTGTCCGCCCGCGGCAAGACCACCGACGAGCTGATCTCGATGGCCGAGGAGGTCTCCACCACGCCCGATCCGCGCGAGATGGACATGCTCCTCTCCACGGGCGAGCGGATGTCGTGCGCGCTGTGCGCCATGGCGATCAACGACCTCGGCCACCGCGCGATCTCGCTCACCGGCTCCCAGGCCGGCATCGTCACGGACACCAGCCACACCAAGGCCCGCATCCTCGACGTCCGCGGCGACCGCATCCGCGCCGCGCTCGACGAGGACCAGATCGTGCTGGTCGCCGGCTTCCAGGGCGTCTCGACCGACCAAGGACGTCACGACCCTCGGCCGCGGCGGCTCGGACACCACCGCCGTCGCGCTCGCCGCGGCGATGGAGGCCGAGGTGTGCGAGATCTACACGGACGTCGCGGGCGTGTTCAGCGCCGACCCGCGGATCGTCCCCGACGCGCGCAAGCTCCCGGTCGTCTCGTTCGAGGAGATGCTCGAGATGTCGGCGTCCGGCGCCGGCGTGCTGCAGCTGCGCTCGGTCGAGTACGCGCGCAACCACGCCGTGCGCATCCACTGCCGCTCCTCCTTCACGGAGGAGCCCGGTACCTTCGTGGTCGGAGAAGAGGAGACGATGGAACGCCCGCTGATCACCGCCGTCACGCACTCGCGCGACGAGGCTCGCATCACGCTGCTCGGCGTCCCCGACCAGCCGGGCGTCGCCGGCCGCATCTTCACCGCGCTCGCCGACGCGAACGTGAACGTGGACATGATCATCCAGAACGAGCCGATGTCCGAGGGCCAGTCGGCCGACATGTCGTTCACCGTCCCGCGCTCCGACCTGCGCACCGCCCGCGCCGCGCTCGACCCGCTGGTCGCCGAGGTGGGCATCCACTCCGTCGCCGAGGACCCGGCGATGGGGAAGGTCTCCGTGGTCGGCGCGGGAATGAAGTCGCACCCCGGCGTCGCCGCGCGCGTGTTCACCACGCTCGGCGACGAGGGCATCAACATCGAGATGATCTCCACCTCGCCGATCAAGATCTCCTGCGTCATCGGCGCCGACGAGGTCGACCGCGCGGTGCGCGGCCTGCACCGGGCGTTCGAGCTCGGCGCCGACCAGGTCGAGGCCGAGCACCCCTTCGGACCGCGGGGAGCGCGTGTATGAGCGAGTACCGCGTCGCAGTCGTCGGCGCCACCGGCGCCGTCGGCACCGTCATGCGCGAGAAGCTGCGCGAGCGCGCCTTCCCCGCCCGCGAGATCGTCCCGTTCGCCTCCGAGCGCTCCGCGGGCCGCGCGCTGGACGACGGCAGCGTCGTGCGGCCGCTGACCGACGAGACCATCCAGGGCTTCGACATCGCGCTGTTCTCGGCCGGCGCCTCCACCTCCGGCGCGTGGGCGCCGCGCTTCGTCGAGGCGGGCGCGACGGTGATCGACAACTCCTCGAAGTTCCGCCGCGACCCCGAGATCCCGCTCGTCGTCTCCGAGGTCAACCCGGAGGCGCTCGACGGCCACCGCGGCCTGATCGCCAACCCGAACTGCTCGACGATGCAGCTGATGGTCGCGCTCAAGCCGATCCACGACGCGGCCGGCATCGAGCGCCTGATCGTCTCCACGTACCAGTCCGTCTCCGGGACCGGCGTGAAGGCCGTCGCCGAGCTGGAGGAGCAGACCCACGCGGTCCTGCACGGCGAGCAGCCCGGCGAGCCGCAGGTCTACCCGCACCCGATCGCGTTCAACGTCCTCGGCGGCGCCGGGAACTTCCCCGACGGCGACGACCACACCGACGAAGAGCGCAAGATGATGTTCGAGACGCGCAAGATCCTCGGCGACGAGTCGATCGCCATCAACGTCACGTGCGCGCGCGTGCCCGTGCGCTTCTGCCACTCCGAGTCGGTGACGCTGGAGACCCGCGAGCCGCTGGAGGTCGGCGCGGCGCGCGACCTGCTGGCCGGCGCTCCCGGGCTGACGCTGGTCGACGACCCGGCCTCGCACGCCTACCCGACGGCGCTCAGCTCGGCCGGCCGCGACGACGTCTTCGTCGGCCGGCTGCGCCGCGACCCGTCGCACGAGCGCGGGCTGTGCATGTGGGTCGTGTCGGACAACCTGCTCAAGGGAGCGGCCACGAACGCGGTCCAGATCGCCGAGGTCCTGCACGAGCGCGGCCTCGTCCGCTCGCGCGCCGCGCAGGCCGCGTAGCGGCCGGTCAGGAAACTACCCCGTACCACGTTAGGCTGTCCGGCAAGCGGGTATCAGACCCGGCAGATTTCAGTGGGGTACGGCAGAGAAGAGGGCGCGGCAGGCGCCCTCTTCTCTTTCTCCGCCGGGTGTCTACCAGCCGCCGAACGACGGAGCCCAGGCGGGCGAACCCGTTGTAGAGCTCGCAGGGCCGCACGGTCGTCGCGCACTGGTGGTCCGAGGCCCTGTCCGGGACGAGGTTCGTGTAGCCGAGGCGGGTGTTGGTGCCGGCGACGAACCAGTTGATGCCGATGACGACGCGGACGTACCCACGGACCGCGACGGTGGGATAGGCGTCGAACGACGGCGAGCGGACCGCGTTGTATCCCGCGGGGATCCGGCCGTTGCGCACCACCCGCAGCCGCTCCGTCCACTGCGTGCCGTCCCAGACCTGCACCGAGTAGATCACGTTCGCGTCCTGGGCCCCGCTCGTCGCCGGTGAGCGCGTGACGGTCGGGCCGAACGGGTTCGAGATCCGCAGCTGCCAGGTGTAGGTGTAGATGACGCCGCCCATGCCGTTCGGGACCGCGATCGACTGCCGGAAGTCCTCGAGCCGGATCTGCCACGCCTCCGTCACGGATCCGGGACTGACCGCCGGACAGGCCCGTAGGCCCAGGCGCTGCGGGCGCGGAGTGGCGCCGCCCGGCGCTTCTTCGTCTTCTTGGCCTTGACATTGTGGAGCTGCGCGAGGGGCGGTAGACCGCTGAGCCTCGAGGCCGACCTGGTGGGCTCGTCTGCCGCCTGAGCAGCGGCGGGAGCGGCGACGGCGGCGATCGCGATCGCGGTGGCGATGAGACGTGTTGGCTTCATGGGCCGATCCTCGTCTCCGCCGGGGGCGGCGGACAGTTGCCCAAGGGTCAGTCCTGACCAGCCCCTCACAGCTCGCGGCGGGCGAGCTTGAGCGCCGCCTCGCTGACGCGCTGCGCCGGCCCGCGGCGCTTCCAGCGGCCGGGCTCGATCCGCTTGGACACCTCGAGGTCACGCTCGAACTGCTCGGTCAGCTCGCGGGCGAACCGGTCCGACTGCACGCACAGCGTCGCCTCGTCGTGGAGCTGGAACGAGCGGTTGTCGAAGTTCACCGAGCCGACGGAGGACCAGATGTCGTCGACGACCATCGACTTCGCGTGCAGCATCGTCGGCTGGTACTCGTAGAGCTCGACGCCGCACCCGACCAGGTCCTCGTAGCTCGCGCGGCCGGCGACCCGCACCGGCCCCTTGTCGATGTGGGGGCCGGGCACGAGCACGCGCACGCGGACGCCGCGGCCCGCCGCCTCGCACAGCGCCTCGGTGAACGCCGGCCGCGGGACGAAGTACGCCGCCGTGAGGTCGAGCTTCGAGCGCGCGGCCGCGATCGCCAGGTAGTACAGGGCCTCGGCGTTCGTGTCGCCCACGCCCGCGCTCGAGCGCACGACCATCATCGGCCCGCCGTCTTCCTGCTGCGGCAGGTCGGGGAGGTAGTCCTCGCCGGCCAGCACCTCGCCCGTCGCCTCCAGCCAGTTGTCGGCGAACGCGCCGAACAGCCCCCGCACCACCGGGCCGCGCACCCGCACGTGCGTGTCGCGCCAGTGGTCCGGGTCCCCCGCGTCGCCCGTCCACTCCTCGGCGATGCCGACGCCGCCGGTCATGCCCACCTTGCCGTCGGCGATCAGCAGCTTGCGGTGCGTGCGGTTCTCCAGGCGCTTGACCGCGTACGGCTTCGGCGCGCGGAAGCGCACGACCCGCACGCCGGCGTCGGTCATCCGCCGCAGCAGGTCGCGCTCGAGCTGCACCCCGCCCATCGCGTCGATGATCACCCGCACCTGCACGCCGGCGCCGGCGCGCTCGCACAGCGCGTCCGCGACGTCGTGGGCGATGTCGCCGCGCCAGTAGACGTACGTCGTCAGGCAGACGGTGCGCTCCGCGCCGCGGATCGTGTCCAGATAGCAGGGGAAGATCCGGTCGCCGTTGATCAGCAGCTGGACGTCGTCGCCCCACGAGATCGGCGCGCCGGTCAGCGCCTCGGCGGCGCGCAGGAAGCTCGGGCCGGCCGGGTCGACCTCGCCCACGAGCTCGTAGCCGCGGCCGCCCTCGCGGCGGTGGCGCAGCGAGTCGGCCGCGTACCAGGCCAGGCCGGCGGTCCCGACGCCGGCGGGCCACGCGTAGCGGGCGACGCGGCCGTAGCGCCCGTCTACGAGCCGCCGGAGCGCGCGGCGCCGCCCTCGCCGACGCCCGCGACCACCGAGGTCGACCAATCGATCACCGAAGCCGGCTTGACCACGTGCTTGCTCATGCCCAGGTCCTTCGGGTCGAGCCCGAGCGCGAGCCCGACGAGCTGCGGCAGGTGGAGCACCGGCATGTTGAGCGTCCGCCCGACGACCTGCTCGGCCGCCGGCTGCTGGAGGTCCAGGTTGAGGTGGCACAGCGGGCACGGCGTCACGAGGCAGTCCGCCTCGGCGTTGACGGCGTCGCCGAGATGCGTGCCGGCCTGGCGCAGCGAGTTCTCCTTGTTCATCGTGATGATCGGGAACCCGCAGCACTTGTACGCGCCCGCGTAGTCGACCACCGTGCCGCCCAGCGCGTCGATCAGCTGGTGCAGGTAGCGGTCGCGCGGGTGCTCCTCGCTGATGTCCAGGCGGTCGGTCGGCCGCACGATGTAGCAGCCGTAGAAGGGACCGACGCGGAGGTCGGTGAGCGGCCGCTCGACCTTCGCGCGGATCGCGTCGAGCCCGATCTCCTCGACCATCAGCCACAGGAAGTGCTTGTTGACGACGCCCTTGTCGTAGTGCAGGCCCTCGGCCGACAGCGTCTCGTTGATGTGCTCGCGGTACTCGGTGTTCGCGTCGAGCCGCTCCTGGCACTCGCTCTGCGCGCCCTGGCAGGTCGAGCAGATGTTCATCATCAGCTCCGCGCCGGCCTTCATCTCCTGCTGCGCGAGCGCGAACGTGCGGGCGTTGAGCGTGTCGGCCAGCTCCTGGTTGTGCTCGGCGATGACGCCGGCGCCGCAGCAGGCGGCGCGGTCGAGCTCCACCAGCTCGATGTCCAGCAGCGGCGCGACCTGAGCCATCGAGCCGTGCAGCTCGGGCGTGAAGCCGCGGCTGACGCAGCCGGGCCAGTAGGCGACCTTCACTGTTCCGGGCTCCTCTCGGCGGCGGGTTCCTCTGCCTCGTCCTCGTAGCCGACGACGTAGAGGTTCAGCTCGTAGCGGACGTCCTCGTCGTGGACGTGCTCGAAGATCCGCTTGACCGACTTGTCGGCCTTGTGGGGATGCAGCAGCGCCTTGCGGGGAGTCACCTTGCGGCGCTGGAGCGCCTTGAGGATCACCGGCAGCGAGCTCACCAGCTCGGGCACCGCGCGCGGGTGGAACTTGCCGCCGTAGGAGTCCGGCAGGAGGTCCGCCTCGTGCAGCAGGCCGTTGCGCTCGATGTTCTTGACGAACGCCTTCTCGTGGCGGTGGCCGTTGTTGCGGTCGTCGATCCCGTGGTCGGAGCCGGCGATCCGCCGCAGCCGCATGATCTGGCTCATCGGGGCGACGCCCTTCGGGCACGCATCGATGCAGTTGAAGCAGTGAGTGCAGTCGTAGATGCCGTGCGGGTCCTCCGCGAGGTCCTGGAGGCGCTCCTTCTGGCGGCCGTCGCGCGGGTCGCCGACGAACCGGTACGCCTTGGCGAGCGCCGCCGGGCCGATGAACAGCGGGTCGACCTCCATCGACAGGCAGTCGCTCACGCAGGCGCCGCACTGGATGCACGCCATCGACTGCGTGACGTCGATCATCGATTCCGGGGGGACGATGTACTCGCGCTCGGGCGGGTCGCCGTCGGGCAGCAGCCACGGGGTGACGCGCTGGATCTTCTTCCAGTGGACCGCGTCCATGTCGACGATCAGGTCCTTGATCACCGGCATGTTGCCCATGGGCTCGACGGTGATGACGACGGGCGTCTGCAGGCCCTCGTCGGGCGGGTTCCAGCCCATCCCGTGCGCCGTCCTGGCCGCCTCCTCGAGGTGCGTGTGGCAGGCCAGCGCCGGCTTGCCGTTGATGCGCACGCCGCAGGAGCCGCAGATCGCGGCGCGGCACGAGCAGCGGATGCCGATCGACCCGTCCTCGCGGTCCTTGGCCTGGAGGATGCCGTCGAGCACCGAGCGGTGGCCGTCGAGGTCGATCGTGAACTCCTGCCAGTAGGCCGCCTGGCCCGTCTCGGGGGAGAAGCGCCGCAGCTTCAGCGTGTATTCGGGCATGGGGTCAGTACTTCCGTTCCTCGGGCTCCCACTGGGTCATCGTGACCGGTGAGTAGGAGATCTTCGGGGCGTCGCCGCCGTTGACCGACAGGTTGATGTGCTTGAGCCACTCGTCGTCGTTGCGCTTGGGGAAGTCGAGCCGGAACTGCGCCCCGCGCGACTCCTTGCGCTCGAGCGCGCCGATCACGATGCACTCCGCGCAGTCGAGCATGTAGCCGAGCTCGATCGCGCCGAGCACGTCCTGGTTGAAGACCGTGCCGCGGTCGTCGATGTAGGCGGTCCTGGCCTCCTCCTTCAGGCGCCTGACGATCTCCAGCGCCTGGGACAGGCCGTCCTGGTCGCGGAACACCGCGCACTTCTCGTTCATCATCGTGCCGAGCTCGTCCTTGATCTCGGAGATGCGCCGGCCGCCGTCGTGGTCGCGACGGAGGATGTCGCGGATCATCGACTCCTCGGCGGCGAGGGCGCTGTGCGCCGGGCTCGGCATGCTCATGCCCCCGGCGCGCGCGGCGGCGTGCTCGCCGGCGCGGCGGCCGAAGATCAGCGTGTCCAGCAGCGAGTTGGCCCCGAGGCGGTTGCCGCCGTGCACCGACACGCAGGCGACCTCGCCGGCCGCGTACAGCCCGTCGATCGGGGTGGCGCCATGGATGTCGGTCTTGACCCCGCCCATGATGTAGTGGCAGCCGGGGCGGATGTGGATCGGCTCGCGCGTGATGTCGACGCCGGCGAAGTCGCGGCCGATGTTGACGATCTCGCGCAGGGCCTCGAGCGTGCGCTTGCGCGGGACCTTCGTGATGTCGAGCGCGACGGTGCCGTCCGGGTAGCCGCGGCCGTCGTTGATCTCCGTCTGCTCGGCGCGCGAGACGACGTCGCGCGAGGCGAGCTCCATCTTGTTGGGCGCGTACTTCTCCATGAAGCGCTCGCCCTGCGCGTTGTAGAGGTGCGCGCCCTCGCCGCGGGCGCCCTCCGTGATGAGGATCCCGTTCCCGGCCAGCGTGGTCGGGTGGTACTGGATCATCTCCATGTCCATCAGCGGCGCGCCGATGCGGAACGACTGGGCGATCCCGTCGCCCGTGCAGATGAGCGCGTTGGTGGTCGGCTTGAAGCACTGGCCCGCGCCGCCGGAGGCCTGGATCGTCGCCTTGGCGGCGAACAGCTCCATGCGGCCGTCCTTGATGTTGCGGGCGACGGCGCCGCAGCACGCGCCCTCGTCGTCCTGCACGAGCGCGGTGACGAACCACTCCTCGAAGCGGTCGACCTTGTCGTAGGACTTCATGAGCTGCTCGTAGAGGACGTGGAGCAGCGCCTGGCCGGTGATGTCCGCGACGTAGTAGGTGCGGGCGGCGGAGGCGCCGCCGAAGGCCCGCGTGCCGAGCCGGCCCTCCTCGTTGCGGTGGAAGGTGACGCCCTGGTGCTCGAGCCACAGCACCTCGTCGGGCGCCTCGCGGCACATGATCTCGATCGCGTCCTGGTCGCCGAGGTAGTCCGAGCCCTTGACGGTGTCGAACGCGTGCGACTCCCACGAGTCGTCGGGGTTCAGCGCGGCGTTGATCCCGCCCGCCGCCGCGTTGGAGTGCGAGCGCACAGGGTGGACCTTGCTCATGATCGCCACCGTGGCCCCGGCGCGGGCTGCCGCGAGCGCGGCGCGCTGGCCGGCCAGTCCGGCGCCGATGATCAACACGTCGTGTGCGGGCATGGCGGAGCAGTCTATTCGTCGCTTCCGCGCGGCGGCCCGCCGGGTTCATCGTCATCCTCCTAGGCAAGAAGATGACCCAGGGCCCCTCGTCCACGCCCGTCCGGGTGCTCGTCGTCGACGACCACGCGGACGTCCGCTTCCTCGTGCGCACGATCCTGCGCGACGCCGGCCCGCCGCTGGAGGTCGCCGGCGAGGCGTCGAGCGCCGACGAGGCCGTCGCCGCGGTCGAGCGCGAGGAGGTCGACGTCGTCGTGCTCGACGCGCGGATGCCCGTGGTCGACGGCTTCGAGGCCGCGGGGATGCTGCTCGCGCGCCGCCCCGGGCTCCCGATCCTGCTCTGCTCCGCGATCGTGGACGACGAGGTCCGGGAGCGCGCCGAGGCCGCCGGGATCGCGGCGTGCCTGTCCAAGGACCACTTCGAGGCGATCCCGCGGGTGGCGCTGGAGCTCGCGGGCCGCGGCGGCGAGGTCCGGCGGCGGGTGGGTGGAGGAGCGCGCGCGTCGAGTGCGGAGCGTCAACGGCGGCTGGGAGTGGGGTGGCGAGCGGCCAGCCGCTACCGGCTCTCGGCGCCGGGAGCGCAGCGACGAGCTCGCGGCCCGTGCCGAGTGCGCAGTTCCTGTCGCTGGGCAGCAGAGACCGCCGTCTCGTGAAGGCGGCCGTCGCGAGCTGTGCGGTTTCTCCCGCTGGGAAGAAGAAATCCGCGCATCTCGCGACAGCCGCGTTGGACCGGCCGCAGCGCCGCGGCGCGCTACGACGCGCGCGGGGCGAGCCGGGCCTGGAGGGCCCGTGAGACCTGCCCGAGCGTGACGACGCCGCGCAGGCGGCCCTGGTCGTCGACCGCCATCAGCGCGCCGATGCGGCGCAGGGGCTCCGAGGCGAGCAGGGCCTCGAGCGGGGTGTCCTGGGAGACCTCGCCCGAGGCGGTGGCGAGCTCGCGGACCGGCACGTCGCCGGGCGCGCCCTCGGCGGCCTCGCGGTGCACGAGCCCCACGAAGCGGCCGTCGTCCTCGACCACCGCGAACCAGGGCCAGCCCTGGTAGCGCAGGAAGAACTCCTCGACCGCCTGCGCCGCGGGCAGGCTCGGCCGGGATCGTGACGGGCTCCGCGTCCATGATGTCCGCCACCGTGACGCCCTCCAGCCGCGAGGTGACCGCCGTCTGGAGCACCGCGGCCCGCGCGGACTGCCCGAGCAGGTAGCCCAGCACCGCCAGCCACAGCCCGTCGAACACCTCGCCGGTCAGCGACAGGTAGATGCCGAAGCCGATCAGCAGCACCGCGAAGCCCTGGCCGACGAACGCGGCGGAGCGGGTCGCCTTCGAGCGGTCGCCGGTGAGCTTCCACGCGGCCGCGCGCAGGATCCGGCCGCCGTCGAGCGGGAACGCCGGCACGAGGTTGAACACCAGCAGCACCGCGTTCATCGTCACCAGGAACGAGATGAGCAGCAGCGGGATCTCGGACGGGGCCGCGCCGTCCAGCCGCGCCGCCTCCCAGAAGTCGCCCGTGCCGGCGATCGCGATGCCCACGAGCGAGCCGACCGTGACGATCGCGAGCGTCACCAGCGGCCCGGCGACCGCCACGAAGAACTCCTTGCCGGGCGTGTCGGTGTCCTGGCTCATCTTCATGACGCCGCCGAAGAAGAAGAGGTCGATCCCGGCCACCCCGATCCCGACGCGGCGCGCCGCGAGCGCATGGCCCAGCTCGTGCAGCAGGATCGAGCCGAAGAACAGCACCGCGGCGCCGAGCGAGGTGGCGTAGCCGAGCGTCTCGTCGTCGAGGATGTCGGTGTACGACTGCGACAGCCAGAAGATGAACAGGAACAGGATGAGGAACCACGAGGCGTTGACCCCGATCCTGATCCCGAAGATCCGGCCGAGCGCGAATGAGCTTCCACCGAGCATCCTCAGGGAATGGTGGCATAGCATCGCGGCCACCCAGGGCGCGCAGGGGTGCGCGTGAGCCATGACTTCGAGGAGATGACCGCCTGATGGCCAACGCCAAGGTTGTGACTGTCACCGGCGCCGCCGGCCAGATCGGCTACGCGCTGCTGTTCCGGATCGCGTCGGGCCAGATGCTCGGCCCCGACCAGCCCGTCCACCTCAAGCTGCTGGAGATCCCCGACGCCGTGAAGGCCGCCGAGGGCACCGCCATGGAGCTCGACGACTGCGCGTTCCCGCTGCTCGCCGGCATCGACATCACCGACGACGCCGCCCAGGCGTTCGACGGGACCAACGTGGCGCTGCTGGTCGGCGCGCGCCCGCGCACGAAGGGCATGGAGCGCGCCGACCTGCTCGAGGCCAACGGCGGCATCTTCAAGCCGCAGGGCGAGGCGATCAACGAGCACGCCGCCGACGACGTCAAGGTCCTGGTGGTCGGCAACCCGGCCAACACCAACGCGCTGATCGCGATGTCACACGCGCCCGACGTCCCGCGCGAGCGCTTCACCGCGATGACCCGCCTGGACCACAACCGGGCGATCGCCCAGCTGGCGCGCAAGTCCGGCGCCGCCGTGTCGGACATCACCAACATGACCGTCTGGGGCAACCACTCGCCGACGATGTTCCCCGACCTGTTCAACGCGAAGGTGAACGGCAAGGTCGCGGCCGAGGTCGTCGACGACGAGCAGTGGTACGCCGACGAGTACATCCCCACGGTCGGCAAGCGCGGGGCCGCGATCATCGAGGCGCGCGGCGCCTCCTCGGCCGCCTCGGCGGCCAACGCCGCGATCGACCACGTCCACGACTGGGTGCTGGGCACGCCGGACGGCGACTGGGTGTCGATGGCCGTGCCGTCCGACGGCTCCTACGGCGTCGAGGAGGGGATCATCTCCTCGTTCGCGTGCACCTGCTCCGGCGGCGAGTGGTCGATCGTCGAAGGGCTCGAGGTCAACGACTTCGCCCAGGAGCGGATCGACAAGACGGTGAACGAGCTCAAGGAGGAGCGCGACGCCGTCCAGAAGCTCGAGCTCGTCTGAACGGGTGAGTTCACCAGGGCGGCCTGTAGGCCGCCCTGGTTCACACTATTAACCGGTCAGGAACTCAGACTACGCGCCGTCGCGGACATGCCACCCGCGGCCGGACTTCGCGACCTTGCCCTCCTCGGCCAGCGAGGGCATGACCCTGTACAGGTAGTTCTGCTTGATCCCCATCTGCTCGGCGAGCTGGGGGATGGTGATGCCCGGGGTCGCCTTGACGAGCTCGAACGCCTGCGCGGCCCGCGTCCCGCTGCCGCGCGGGCGGCCGCGGCGGCCGTTGCGCGACGCCGTGGTGCGCTTCCGGCGGCGCGCGCTGGTGGCGGGCGCCGGGGACGCCGCGCGCGAGGACCCACCGACGCCTGAGAGGGCCTGCTCGGCCGCCTCCAGGCGTTGATATTCCTCGACCGCCGGCTTCAGCTCCTTCAGCCGAGCCTGGATCTCCTTGCGCTTCTCATCGAGGAAGTCTGCCATCTACGCCTTTCGGGTCAGTGGAAAGTGCAGTCACTCTACTCACTTACCGGTGAACGTGGCGTGTCCCGGACCTCCGTGCTGCAAGAACGCGTGCACCGCTTCGCGCGAATCGTGAGTCTCGAACAGGTGTGAGGTGAGAGCGGCGGTCCGCTCGTCCGCCCCGCGCGTGCCGTGGTCGGCCTGCGCGCGCACGATGCGCTTGGTGGCCGCGTGGGCCTGCGTCGGCCCGGCCGCCAGATCGGCCGCGAACGCCCGCGCGTCGCCCAGCAGGTCGTCCTCGCCGAGCACGCGGTTCACCACGCCCCAGGCGTGCATCGTCGTGGCGTCGAACAGCCCGCCGGAGTAGACGAACTCGCGCGCCCGCGCCGTGCCCGCCCGCTCGGCCATCCGCTGCGTGCCGCCCATCAGCGGCGTGATCCCGACCACCTTCTCCACCAAGCCCGAACCGCGCGCCCTCCGATGCCCACAGCAGGTCGCACGCCAGTGACAGCTCGAGCCCGGCCGTGAGGCACAGCCCGTGCACGACCGCCATCGTGGGACACGGCAGGTCCTCCACCGTGTGCGCGAGGTCGAGCAGCGAGGCGGTGAGCGCGTCGGCCTTCGGCACGTCGAGCCCCTGGAACACGTGCACGTCCACCCCGGCGGTGAACACCTTCCCCTCCGCGCGCACGATCAGCGCCCGCGGCGGGTCCGCGGCGGCCCGCTCGACGGCCGCCCGCAACTCGTCCATCAGCGTCTGGTCGAACAGGTTCAGCGGCGGGTTGGCGAGGACGATCTCCCCGACGTCGCCGTCGGTCTCGTAGCGTGCGTGTGGCATGCGCGCGGAAGCTACCGCTCGAGCAGCGCCTTGAGGCGCTCGAGCGAGCGGTTGGCCTCGCGCTCCGGCTGCCCGCCGACCAGCACGCGGCTGGCCGCGGTGCCGATGATGCCGCCCGGCGGCTTGAACTCGTTCTGGTACTCGAAGTGCGTGCCGTTCCCGTCGACGTCCGAGAGCGAGTAGCTCGTGCGCGCGTAGGAGTGGGCGGGCCCGCGGCCCTCCCAGGTGGCGCGGGCGTTCGGCTCCAGCTCGGTCAGCGTCCAGCGCACCTTGATGTTGGCGCCGCGCAGATGCAGCGTCTGCTCCATCTCGAAGCCCTCGCGCGGCCGTCCCGTGTCGGCCTTGTTGACGCGCCGGTGGATCGTGACCCACTCGTCGAGCCGCGACGGATCGAGCACCACGCCGAACACCTGCTCGCGCGGGGCGGCGATGTCGATCGATGCGGTGACGAGCGTCATCTGGCGGCAACCTCCTCGGTCAGCTCCCATTCGCGCAGCGCGCGCTCCACCGCGGCGTCGAACGAGTGCAACCGTATTCCGAAGGCGGGCGCGGCGTCGTCGTCGCGCGGGAGCAGGTCGTGCTCGAGGCCCTCCATCAGCGGCGCGATCAGCGCCGGGTCCTCGCCGGCGACGGCCGCCGCGACCTGCGACGCCACCGCGGTGAGCGTGAAGCCCAGCCCGAGCCGGGGCCGGTCGACCAGCATCGCGTCGGCGATCCGGCGGATCAGCTGCTCGTAGGTCATCACCTCCGGCCCGGCGATGTCCCACGAGCGGCCGGCGAGCGCCGCGCGGCGCGCCCGCCGCCGCGACGAGGAACGCGAGCACGTCGCGCCCGTCGATCGGCGCCGTGCGGTTCCCGCGCCACGCCGGCAGCGCCAGCACCGGGAGCCGCTCGATCAGCCGCACGAGGAAGCGGAACGAGCGCGAGCGCGCGCCGATCACGATCGAGGCCCGCAGGGCGATCGACTCCGGCGCGGCGCCGAGCAGCGCCTCCTCGACCGCCAGCCGCGAGGCGAGATGGCGCGACACCGCGCCGTCCTGCGGCACCAGCCCGCCGAGGTAGACGACGCGGCGGACGCCGGCCGCCTGCGCCGCGCGCGCGAAGTGCTCCGCCGCCCGCCGCTCCTGCTCGGGGAACGCGCCGCCGGCCGGGCCCTCCATCGAGTGGATCAGGTAGTAGGCGGCGTCGACGCCGTCCATCGCGTCGTCCAGCCCGGCGCCCGTCAGCGCGTCGCCCGTCACCAGCTCGTCGAGCAGCACGCCGGCCGCCGCCACGCGCGCGGGCGAGCGCGCGAACCCGCGCACGTCGTGCCCCTCGCGCTGGAGCTGCGGGGACGAGCGCGGCGCCCACGTAGCCGGACACGCCGGTGACCAGGATGCGCATCCGCCCACCTTGCCCGGCGCCCGGGCGAGCCAATCCGCGCTTCGTCATACGACCGTTGTACGAGGGGCCGGAGAAATCCGCCCAGAATGCGGGCTCGCCTTCCCGCTGGCAACGAGGTTTTCGCACCGATCGCGGGTATTTGCGGCGTAGTACCGAAGTCCATGCGCTTTGCGGGAATCCCGCTTGCAGTCGCGTGCCGCGATCCGCTTTGCTCCGAGACGTCCTGTGACGGAGTCGTGAAGGTTCGGGGGAACGGTGGCAGCGCGGAGCGCGAAGGGTGCAAGGAAGGTCAGTTGCGAGGAGTGCTTCTTCGGCTCGAACGGGCTCTGCGCGCTCGCGCTCGACGAGCCGTGCGCGACGTTCCGGCCGAACCATCCGGACGGGCTGCGCCCGCCGACCCAGCTGCGGTTCGTGTTCCGCCAGGAGCGCCGGCGGCAGGCGGCGTGGGCGTTCCCGACCGCGCAGGAGCAGGCCGCCCTGCACGCCTAGCCCGGTTGGCCGCGCCGCGTATAGAGTCGGCGCCGTGCGCATCACGGTGCTGGGGAAGTCGCCTGCGTGGCAGGACGCGGGCGGGGCATGCAGCGGCTACCTGGTGGAGGCGGACGGCTACTCGCTGCTGCTCGACTGCGGCTGCGGCGTGTTCGGCAAGCTGCGCTCGCACCGCGAGTACTGGGAGCTGGACGCCGTCGTCATCTCCCACCTGCACGCGGACCACATCCTCGACCTGGTGCCGTTCGCGTCGGCGCTCACCTACGCGCCGCGCCAGCAGCCGGTCCCGGTCGGCGGGCACCCGGGCACCGACCACCCCGCGCGCCCGCGGCTGATCGCCCCGACCGGCGCCGCCGAGGCGCTGCGGAGGGTCTGCGGCGGCTCCGGCATGCGCGAGGAGCACGTGGAGCAGGCCTTCGCGCTGAGCGAGTACGAGGTCTCCGACACGTTCGAGCTCGGGCCGATGGAGGCGCGCTTCCGCGGCGTGCCGCACTTCCTGCCGACCCACGCCGTCGAGCTGCGCGAGGGCGACGCGCGCTTCACGTACAGCGCCGACTCCTCGCCCAGCGACGACCTGTGCGACTTCGCGACCGGCACGGACCTGCTGCTGATCGAGGCGACGCTCCCGCGCCCCGAGCGCGAGGGCCCGCGCGGCCATCTGACCCCCGGCGAGGCCGGCGAGCACGGCCGCCGCGCGGGCGCCCGGAGGCTGGTCCTGACCCATTTCTCGGACGAGCTGGACGCCGACTGGGCGCGCCGCGAGGCGGAGGAGGCGTTCGGCGGGCCGGTCGATATCGCGCACGAGGGCGCGGTGTACGAACTTTGACACCAGTCTGCGGGCGTTCCTGCCGATAAAGCGGTCAGGACCCGCGGCCGATGCTGTTGATGTGACCTCTCCCGACTCCCAGAGCGCCTCCGACGGCGTGCGACTTCTGTCGCACCGTCCCTCCGTGCTCTACAAGGTCGAGCACATGGCGACCGACCCCGTCGAGGGGGACATCGCCGTCGAGGGCCTCGTGCTCTCCGGCCCGAGCTGGGCCGACCGGCTGAAGGAGCTGCTCGGCTCCCTGACGCTGTCCGAGCGCGCCTGCCTGTTCGCGATGCGGCTGTCCGACGAGCAGGCGCTCCCCGTGCCGGCGGACACGCTGCTGGACCGCAGCCGCACCGACTGGTTCCCCGACTTCCTGTCGCACGGGCAGATGAAGCCCCACTTCCAGCCGATCGTCGAGCTGCCCACCGGCAGGGTGTTCGGCCGCGAGGCGCTGATGCGCGGCAAGCTCGGCGCGGTGGAGGTCCGCGGCGGCGAGCTGCTGGCCGCCGCCGAGGCCCACGACGCGCTGTTCTCGTTCGACTACCGCGCGCGCACCGCCGCGCTCGAGGTCGGCCTGCCGCTGCTGCCCGACGGCGAGATCCTGTTCGTGAACCTCGACCCGCGCGCGGTGCTCGACGTCGAGGGCTCGCTGCGGACGACGTGGCCGGTGGTCGGCCGCCTCGGCGCCGATCCGTCGCGGATCTGCCTCGAGCTGGTCAAGCCCGAGCGCTGCGCGGACCGCGAGATGCTGAGCGAGCTGGTCACGGCCCACCGCAAGCGCGGCGCGCTCGTCGCGCTCGACGACATGTCGGGCGGCGCGGAGTCGCTCCAGTACCTCGAGCTGCTGCGCCCCGACGTGGTCAAGATCGACAACGCGCTCACCGCGGGCATCCAGCACTCGGCCGCCCGCCGCCGGCTGGTCGCCGCGCTGGTCGACTGCGCCCACGAGCAGGGCTGCAAGGTCGTGGCCGAGGGCGTCGAGCGCGTCGACGAGTTCCAGGCGATGGCCGACCTCGGCGTCGACCTCGGGCAGGGCTTCTACTTCGGGCAGCCGACCGAGAAGCCGATGGCCGTGGACACGCGGCTCGTCCGCCGCGCGCGAGCCGTGTAACGCGAGCTCAGGTCTTGCATTCGGTCACCCGTGTCCTAGGACGAAATTCCGGGCGTTGGGTGACCGAATCAGACCTGACCCGTAGCCTGCGATTCGTCCTGATCGCGATCTGTTCGCCAACTTCGAGCGCATGCGGCGCGAGATGGACGAGCTGTTCGGCGACGCGTTCGACCGCCGGATGGCCCCGCGCCGCCACGGCGGCTTCTCGCCGGCCGTCGACGTCTACTACACGAGCGATCCGCCGCGCGCGGTCGTCCGCGCCGACCTTGCCGGGATCGACCCGGACGGGATCGCGCTGGAGATCCGCGGCCGCGAGCTGATCCTGGCCGGCAAGCGCCCGCCCGAGGGCGGCGAGGACCGCGTCTACCAGCAGCTCGAGATCGAGCACGGCCCGTTCCGCCGCGTGGTCGCGCTCGGCGCCGACGTGGACGCGGACGCGGCCAGCGCGGCGTACGAGGACGGCATGCTGATCGTCGAGCTGCCGCTCGTGCCGGCCAAGCGCCCGCGCAGCGTGCCGATCGACTCCGGGCGGGCGGGCGAGGACGCATGATCGCGGTCGGCGTCGGCGACCAGCCACCGCAGGAGGTGCACACGCTCCCGCGGACGCTGCCCGTCCTGCCGCTGCGCGACACCGTCACGTTCCCGGACACGCTCACCCCGCTCGCCGTCGGCCAGCCGCGCTCGATCCAGCTCATCAACGACGTGCTGGCCGGCGACCGGATGCTCGTGATGGTGGCCAGCCGCGACCCGGAGCTGGACGAGCCCGGGCCGGAGCAGCTCTACGACGTCGGCGTCGCCGGCGCGGTGGCGCGCATGATGAAGGTCCCGGACGGGTCGCTGCGCGTGCTCGTCCAGGCCACGCAGCGGGTGAAGATCGAGGAGTGGCCGTCGACCGACCCGTACCTCGTCGCGCGCGTGAGCGAGCTGCCCGACGTCGTCGAGCCCGGGCCCGAGCTCGAGGCGCTGATGCGCAACGTGCAGCAGATGTTCTCGCAGATCATCGAGCAGGTCCCGTACCTGCCCGAGGAGCTCCAGATGGCGGTGGCCACGCTCGAGGACCCCTCGGCGCTCTCGCACCTGATCGCCGGCGCCCTGCGGATCCCGACCGAGGAGCGCCAGGCGCTGCTCGAGGAGGTCGACGTCGCCCGCCGGCTGCGCCGCCTGTCGGAGATCCTCGCCCGCGAGCTCGAGGTGCTCGACATCGGCACGCGGATCCAGTCCCAGGTCCAGTCGGAGCTCGACCAGACGCAGCGCGAGTTCATCCTGCGCCAGCAGCTGAAGGCGATCCAGGAGGAGCTCGGCGAGCGCGACCCGGCGGAGGCCGAGGTCGAGGAGCTGCGCGAGCAGCTGGACGCGCTGGAGCTGACCGAGGTGGTCCGCAAGCAGGTCGACCGCGAGCTGTCGCGGCTGGAGAAGCTGCCGCAGGCGTCGGCCGAGCACGGCGTCATCCGCACGTACCTCGAGTGGATCGCGTCGCTGCCGTGGAACGTCCACACGGACGACAACCTGGACCTCGAGCACGCGCGCGAGGTCCTCGACGCCGACCACTACGACATCGAGAAGATCAAGGACCGGATCCTCGAGTTCCTGGCGGTCCGCAAGCTCACGCACGAGTCCGGCGGCTCGTCGATCCTCTGCTTCGTCGGCCCGCCGGGCGTCGGCAAGACCTCGCTCGGCCGCTCGATCGCCCGCGCCATGGGCCGCAACTTCGAGCGCATCAGCGCCGGCGGCGTGCGCGACGAGGCGGAGATCCGCGGCCACCGCCGGACCTACATCGGCGCGATGCCGGGCGTGATCATCCGCGCGCTGCGCGACGCCGGCTCCCAGAACCCGGTGTTCATGATCGACGAGATCGACAAGATGGGCGCCGACTACCGCGGCGACCCGGCCAGCGCGATGCTCGAGGTGCTCGACCCGGAGCAGAACGCGACGTTCCGCGACCACTACCTGGACGTCCCGTACGACCTCTCGCGCGTGATGTTCATCACCACGGCGAACACGCTCGACACGGTCCCCGGGCCGCTGCGCGACCGGATGGAGATCATCCCGCTGGCCGGCTACACCGAGGAGGAGAAGCTCCAGATCGCCAAGCGCTACCTCGTGCCGCGCCAGATCGAGCGCAACGGGCTGGCGCGCTCGCAGATCGCGTTCAGCGACACCGGGCTGAAGACGATCATCGAGGCGTACACGCGCGAGGCCGGCGTCCGCAACCTCGAGCGCGAGATCGGCGCCGTCTGCCGCAAGGTGGCGCGCCGGGTCGCCGAGGGCACCTTCGAGCGCAAGGTCACCGCCACCGCGCCGCGCGTGCGCGAGCTGCTCGGGCCGCCCGCGCTTCCCCGCCGACGTCAAGCGCCGGACGAAGGAGCCGGGCGTGGCCACGGGCCTGGCCTGGACGCCGGTCGGCGGCGACGTCCTGTTCGTCGAGGCGACCGCGATGCCGGGCAGCGGCAAGCTCACGATCACGGGCCAGCTCGGCGACGTGATGAAGGAGTCGGCGCAGGCCGCGCTCTCGTACGTGCGCGCGCACGCGCGACGATCTGCCCGAGGACTGGTTCAAGACCCACGACCTGCACCTGCACGTGCCCGCGGGCGCGCAGCCGAAGGACGGCCCGAGCGCCGGCATCACGATGGCGACCGCGCTGATGTCGCTGGTGAGCAACCGCGCCGTGCGCGACGACACGGCGATGACCGGCGAGCTGACGCTGAGCGGCCTCGTCCTGCCGATCGGCGGCCTGCGCGAGAAGGCGCTCGCCGCGCAGCGCGCCGGGGTCAAGCGCGTGCTCGCGCCGCGTCGCAACGAGCCCGACCTCGAGGACTTCCCCGAGCACCTCCGCAAGGGCATGGAGTTCGTGTGGGTCGGCGACGTCGGCGAGGTGTTCCAGGCCGCGCTCGACGGGCGCTGATCCTGGGTATGCTCGAACCGAGAGCCAGAAATGAAAGCGAGCGAGAGGGCGTGATGGCAGCGAAGAAGAAGGCAGCCAAGGCTCAGAAGGCGGCCGTCAAGGCCAGGTCCAACCCGTATGTCCAGCGCCTCGTGGAGGACGATGAGCTGCGGCAGAACATCGTCGAGGCCTACGAGTCCAGCCGCGACGCCTTCAACCGCCTGGGCAACGGCAAGTCGCCGTCCAAGCAGATCTTCGACGACAAGAAGCTCCAGAAGAACCTCAAGGAGGCCGCGGAGTCGATCCGCGACGCCAGCGTCGCGCTGCGCGAGGCGCCCAAGAAGCAGCGCAAGGGCGGCTTCGGCCGGATCCTGCTGCTGAGCCTCGTCGCCGGCGGCCTCGCTCTGGCGCTGTCCGAGGGCCTGCGCAAGAAGGTGCTCGACGCGCTGTTCGGCGCCGAGGAGGAGTTCGAGTACACCTCGACGACGACCTCCGCTCCCTCGTCGGCCGCGCCGACGGCCGGCACGACCACCTGACGCTGCAGCCGACACGCCGAGCCGGCCGAAGGGCGCCCAGCGGGCGCCCTTCTTCGTCTGGGCGGACCGTCAACGCAAGTCGGGTAACCCCACCCTCATTTTCCGGAAGGCCCACCGAATCGGCTTCCGAGGCGGCTTTACAGTCGCCGCCATGCAGATCAGAAACCTCGTCGCGGTCGCCGCCGCCCTCGTGGTGGCCGTGGCGGCCACGCCCGCCGCGCCCGCCGCGGCCGGCAAGGTCGCCACCGTGGATATCGGCAACGGCTTCTACGCGCCCGCGAAGAAGACGATCAAGCAGGGCGACAAGGTCCGCTTCAAGTGGACCCCGAGCTTCGAGATGCACGACGTCAACGTGAAGTCGGGCCCGCAGAGGTTCCACTCGCCGCTCCAGGCGGCCGGCACGTACACGCGCACGTTCAAGAAGGCGGGCCGCTACGTCCTGTACTGCTCGCAGCACGCCGACATGGGCATGACGCTCCGCGTCAGGAAGCGCTGAACACGCCGCGGGCGCGCCAGAGCGCGCGCGGCGAGCCCTTCAGGCGCAGCCGCCGGGTGGCCACGGCCCGCTTCGGGTCGAGCCGCCCGGCGATGACGTCCACCCAGTCGTCGAACGCCACGCGCAGCTCCACGTCGGGCTCGGGCGCGCGGCCGGGCGCCGCGGCGGTCGAGCCGTTGTCGAGCCGCAGGTGCCACGGCTCGGCGTCGGGGAAGTCCCACTGGAGCGTGAGCGGCCCCTCGGGCGCGGTGCGCGGGTCCACCGCGCGGCGGACGCTGTCGAACAGCAGCGCCATCGACTCGGGGTCGCGGGCGGCGCCGCCGTTCTTCTCGCCGAGGAAGCCGGCGCGCAGCATCGCCAGCGCGCGGGTCGCCCGCTCCTCCATCGGGAGGTCGTACGGGTAGACCTGCGGCCCGGGCAGCGACTCGAGCGGCAGGCCCGCCATCCGCAGCTTGGACTCGAACGAGCGCGCGCCCTCCGTGTAGATCTGCTCGAGCGTGAAGCCGAAGCACTCGACGTAGCGCGTGTCCCAGTTCGGCGGGACGAACACGGCCACGGAGATCGGGAACACCTCGCGCAGCAGGTCGGCGACCGCCGCGGGGACCTCGTCCGGGTCCTCGCGCGCGAGGTCGTGCAGGAGCTTGACGCCGAAGCCGATGTGGCGCTGCTCGTCCTGGGCGACGTTGGTCATGCCCTCGCGGAAGCCCGGGAGCAGGTCGCGCTCGGTCAGGTAGTCCTGGATGAAGTGCTGGCCGGGCTGCGCGAGCGACGCCTCGACGATGAAGTGGTACATCGTCACCGCGCGCGCGAGCGCGGTGCGCGAGCGGTCCTTGCGCAGCTCGCCCGTGATCTCGTCGAGCATCGCGAACGTCTTGCGGAAGCCCCACGTGAGGTCGGGCGCGGTGGCCCGCAGCGCGTCGGCGATCGTGCCGTCCCCGCGCTCCACCACCTCGTGCATGAAGCGGTGGAAGAAGACGGAGTGGCGGGCCTCGTCGACCTGCTGCGTGGTGAGGAAGTACTTCTGCTCCTCCAGCGGCGCGGCGTCGATGAACGGCGCGAGGTCGTCGGCGACCGCGTCCTCGCCGTGGAAGAACATGGAGTAGTTCCACAGCGCGGCCCTGCGCTCGAGGTCGGAGAACCGCTCGTGCCACTGCTCGCGGTCGGCGGTGAAGTCGATCTCGGTCGCCTTCCAGTTGCCGCGCTCCCACCGTGCGTAGAGGTCCGCGTAGGAGATCTTGTCCATCGCGCTGCTTCTGCTCATCGGATGCGCTCCTCCAACTCGCCGGCGAGCGCATCGATGGCGATGCGCTCCTGCTGGAGCGTATCCCGCTGACGCAGTGTCACTGTGTGATCTTCGACGCTCTGGTGGTCGATCGTGACGGCGAACGGGGTGCCGATCTCGTCCTGCCGGCGGTAGCGGCGGCCGATCGCCCCGCCGTCGTCGTACTCCGCGGGCATCCGATCGCGCAGGCCCTCGTAGACCTCGCGCGCGAGCTCCGGGTGGCCGTCCTTGCGCAGCAGCGGCAGCACGGCGACCTTGACCGGGGCGACCGACGGGTGCAGGCGGAGGACGGTGCGCCGCTCCCCGCCGATCTCGTCCTCGTCGTAGGCGTCGCACAGCAGCGCGAGGATCGTGCGGCCGACGCCGGCGGCCGGCTCGATCACGTGCGGGACGTAGCGCTCCTTGGTCTGCGGGTCGACGTACTCGAGCTTCTCGCCGGACATCCGCGCGTGCTGGGTGAGGTCGAAGTCCCCGCGGTTGGCGATGCCCTCCAGCTCGGACCAGCCGATGGGGTAGAGGTACTCGATGTCGCTGGTCGCGCTCGAGTAGTGGCTCAGCTCGTCCGGCCCGTGCGGGCGCAGCCGCAGCTTGTCGCGGTCGATGCCGAGCCGCACGTACCAGTTCATGCGCTCCTCGAGCCAGTGGTCGTGCCATTGCTGCGCCTGGTCGGGCGGGACGAAGAACTCCATCTCCATCTGCTCGAACTCGAGCGTGCGGAAGACGAAGTTGCCCGGCGTGATCTCGTTGCGGAACGACTTGCCGATCTGGGCGATGCCGAACGGCGGCCGGCGGCGCGCGTACTGGAGCGTCTGCTTGAACTGGAGGAAGATGCCCTGGGCGGTCTCCGGGCGCAGGTAGACGGTCGAGCCGGAGTCGCGCACGGGGCCGACGTTGGTCTCGAACATCAGGTTGAACTCGCGCGCCTCGGTGAGGTCGCAGTCGGCGTGGTCGCCCGGCAGCTTCGAGGGCGCCCGGCCGCAGCGGATGCCCTCGTGCTCGGCGACGCCGGCGCGGACCTCCTCGAGGTGGTCGGCGCGGAAGCGCAGCTTGCACGTGCGGCAGTCGACCAGCGGGTCGGTGAAGCCGGCGAGGTGACCGGACGCCTCCCACGTGCGCGGGTGCTGGATGATCGCCGAGTCCAGCGCGACGATGTCGTCGCGCTCCTGGATCATCGCCTTCCACCACGCGGCGATCACGTTGTTCTTCAGCAGCACGCCGTAGTGCCCGTAGTCGTACGTGTTGGCGATGCCGCCGTAGATCTCCGAAGCGGGGAAGATCAGGCCGCGGCGCTTGCACAGCGACACGATCTTGTCCATGGTCAAGACGTCGGTCATTGCCCCGCAGGCTGCCATACTGCGCCGCCGCATGCCGATCTACGAGTACCGCTGCGAGAACGGCCACCTGTTCGAAGTGATGCAGAAGATCGCCGACGGCCCGGTGACGCAATGTGAGGTCTGCGGCGCGCCGGTCTCCCGCGTGTACCACCCGATCGCGGTCCACTTCAAGGGCTCCGGCTTCTACAACACGGACTACGGCACCGCCAAGCGCAAGCGCGAGACCGAGAGGTCGGCGAGCGAGGGCGCGGACAAGCACGACGCCAAGCAGGCCGACAAGAAGAAGGACAGCGCGCCCAAGCCGGCGTCTCCGGGGTCTGACCCCTCAACCACGGCGTAGGCGCTCACCGCAGCCTTGAGGGGTCAGACCCCTTCCTCGTCGGACTAGCCATCAGCAGCGCTGATGGCTCCTGACGGCAACCGTCATTGGAGCTTGGGCGGCTCGCTTGGCACACTCGCTCGGTGTCTCCACGCCAGATCGGACTGCTCGCCGCCCTCTCCGCCATCTGGGGCGGCTCGTACCTGCTGATCAAGTACGCGCTGGAGGACCTCTCCGCGCCGATGATCGTGTGGGGCCGGGTCGCGATCGCGGCGCTCGTGCTGCTCGCGGCGCTGCGGCTGACCGGCGGGCCGGAGGCCGTGTCCGGCGCGGTGCGCGACCTGCGCTCCCGCCCGCGGCCCGCGCTCGTGCTCGGCGTCCTCGCCATCGCGCTGCCGTTCATGCTCATCACGCTCGGCGAGCTGGAGGTGCCCTCGGGCCTGACCGCCGTGCTGATCTCGCCCGCCTCGCTGTTCGTGGCGCTGTTCGCCCCGTTCATCGACCCGTCGGAGAAGATCGACCGCCGCCAGGGCACCGGGATGGTGGTCGGCCTGGTCGGCGTCGCGCTGGTCGTGGGCGTGGAGTCCGTCCAGACGTTCTGGCAGTTCGTCGGCGCGCTCGCGATGCTCGGCGCCGCCGCCTGCTACGCGCTGTCGAGCTTCGTCGTCAAGCGCAGCTACGGCCACCTCGCGTCGATGCAGACCTCGTTCGTCTCGATCGTCGTCGGGTCCGTGCTCACGCTGCCGTTCGCGCTGGCCACCGTGCCCGCCGAGGCGCCGGGCGCGCGCGCCGTGCTGTCCGTCGTGGTCCTCGGCGCGATCGGGACCGCGCTGGCGTTCGTGATCTTCTACAAGCTGATCAACGAGACCGGCGCCGGCCGCGCCTCGCTGGTCAGCTACCTCGCGCCCGGCGTGGCGCTGTTCTACGGCGCGCTGCTGCTCGACGAGACGATCACCGCCGCGGCCATCGCCGGGCTCGTGCTGATCCTCGGCGGCGTCGCGCTGGCGTCGCGTACCCCCCGTCGCGCGAGGGTAGGTGTTGCGCATGGGACGAGAGGCGCACGACATTCAGCAGGACTGGGAGCAAGAGCGCTGGGCGGGTATCGAGCGGCCCTACGACGCCGCTGACGTCGCGCGGCTGAGCGGCACCCTCCAGGTCGAGCACACGCTGGCGCGCAGGGGCGCCGAGAAGCTGTGGGAGCTGCTGAACCGCGACGGGAAGTTCGTCCGCGCGCTCGGCGCGATGAGCGGCAACCAGGCCGTGCAGCAGGTGCAGGCGGGGCTCGAGGCGATCTACCTCTCCGGCTGGCAGGTCGCGGCCGACGCCAACCTCGCCGGGCAGATGTACCCGGACCAGAGCCTCTACCCGGCCAACTCCGTCCCCGACGTCGTCCGGCGGATCAACAGCGCGCTGCGCCGCGCCGACGAGATCTCCCACGCCGAGGACGACGACTCCGTCGACTGGTTCGCGCCGATCGTCGCCGACGCCGAGGCCGGCTTCGGCGGCGCGCTCAACTGCTTCGAGCTCACGAAGGCGATGATCGAGGCGGGCGCCGCGGGCGTGCACTTCGAGGACCAGCTGGCCTCGGAGAAGAAGTGCGGCCACATGGGCGGCAAGGTGCTGCTCCCGACCTCGCACGCGATCCGCAACCTGCTCGCCGCGCGGCTCGCCGCCGACGTCTGCGGCGTCCCCACCGTGCTGGTGGCCCGCACGGACGCCGACGCGGCCGACATGATCACCTCCGACGTCGACGAGCGCGACCACGAGTTCATCACCGGCGAGCGGACGGAGGAGGGCTTCTACCGGACGAACGCCGGCGTGGAGCAGGCGATCGCCCGCGCGCTCTCCTACGCGCCGTACGCCGACCTGATCTGGTGCGAGACGTCCGAGCCCGACCACGACCACGCGCGCCGCTTCGCCGAGGCGGTGCACGAGCAGTTCCCGGGCAAGCTGCTCGCCTACAACTGCTCACCCTCCTTCAACTGGAGGTCCAAGCTCTCCGACGACGAGATCGAGGGCTTCCAGGACGAGCTGGCGAAGCTCGGCTACGCGTTCCAGTTCGTGACGCTGGCGGGCTTCCACACGCTCAACCTGTCGATGTTCGAGCTGGCCGACGGCTACCGCGACCACGGGATGGCGGCGTTCGCCGACGTCCAGCAGCGCGAGTTCGCGGCCGAGGACCGCGGGTTCACGGCGACGAAGCACCAGCGCCAGGTCGGCGCCGGGTACTTCGACGACGTGGCCGAGGTGATCACGGGCGGCTCGGTCTCGACCGGCGCGCTGGCCGGCTCCACCGAGGAGTCGCAGTTCTCCAACTAGCCGGCTAGGAAGGCGTCGACCGCGCGCTGCTTCTCGGCGTCGTCGACGACGAGGCCGTCGCCCCCGTCCGGCAGCCTGACGCCGCCCGACGGCTTGAGCACGCGCGCGTGGGCGCCGCCGCCGATCAGCTCGGCGCCGACCAGGCCGAGCAGCGAAGGCCCGGCCATGTCGGACTGCACGGCCTTCGGCGCCGCCCACGAGACCCAGGGCAGGCGGACGAACGTCTCGAGCGAGATGACCTTGTCCTTGATCGCGGTCATGATCTTCTGCTGGCGCCGGGCGCGCGTGCGGTCGTCCTCGGCCGGGTTGCAGTCGTTCTTGCGCGTGCGCGCGAGCGCCAGCGCCTGCTCGCCGTTGAGCTCGTGCTCGCCCGTTGCGCAGGATCAGCGTGGTGCCGCCGTTGCGCTTGCCGCCGTTGATGCGCGACACGACGCAGCGGCCGCGGTACGTGATGCCGCCGAGCGAGTCGATCAGCTCCGGGAAGTTCTCGAAGTTGACCTCGACGAGGTGGTTGACGTCGATCCCGAGGTAGCTCTCGACGGTCTTGATGGCCAGCGATGGGCCGCCGATCGCGTACGCGGCGTTGATCTTGTTGCTGCCGTGGCCGGGGATGTCGACGACGGTGTCGCGCGGGATCGAGAGCGTCGCGTTCGCTCCGCCGCCGACGCGCATCAGCATGATCGAGTCCGACCGCGACGGCGAGCCGATGACGTTCGCGCCGGCCTCCTTGGTGCCCTTGGTGCGGGCGTCGGAGCCGAGCACGAGGATCGTGTTCGCGCTGGTGAGCGTGAAGCCGGCGCCCGACAGCTGGCGCTCGGCGGCGTCGGAGATCTTCGACTCCTGGATCTGGGCGGAGACGAGGAAGACGACGGCCGAGACGAGGATCCAGGTCAGCGCGGCGAGCGCGACGTACTTGAGGACGCGGCCGACCGTGATGCGGCGCCGGACACCGTGCCCGCCCACCCCGCGCCTCGTGGGCAGCAGCCTGCGCGGGTCGAACCGGCGGCGGCGGCCGTGGACCTCGTACTCGGGGCGGGCGCCGTCGCCGTCGCCCTCGCGTGGGTCCAGGTCGCCGTCCTTGCCCTGGAGGAACCGGGGCCGGGCTCGGTACGTGGTGTATGGGCGGTCGTCTTCTTCGTCGGCCATGGGAGAGGAGCGGGTAATGTGGCCGGCGTGGCCGAGGGATGCGTCATCGGCGTCGATCTCGGCGGCACCAAGCTGCTCGCCGGGGCTGTGGACGCGGATCTCGCGGTCCATCACCGTACCAACCGCCCTGCGCTGGGCCTGGACCAGATGGAGCTGGTCGAGATGGTCGCGCACGCGGTCGAGGGCGTGCGCACGGCGGTCGGCGGCAACGTGTCGGCGGTCGGGTTCGGCATCCCGTGCACGTTCGATTCCCGGACGGGGATGGCCGTCCAGGCGGTCAACCTGCCGCTGCACGACATCCACTTCGCCGACGTGATGGCCGAGCGGCTCGACCTCCCGGTGGTCGTGGACAACGACGCCAACTGCGCGGTGCTGGCGGAGGCGCGCGCGGGGGCGGCGGCAGGGCGCCTCGGACGTCGCGCTGCTCACGATCGGCACCGGGATCGGCGGCGGGCTGCTGCTCGGCGGCGAGGTCTACCGCGGCTGGATCGGCGGCGGCGCGGAGATGGGGCACATGGTCGTCGACATGGACGGCCGCCCCTGCCAGGGGAACTGCCCGAACTGGGGCTGCCTGGAGTCGGTCGCCTCGGGCAGCGCGCTGGTGCGCGAGGCGTCGCTGGCGGTGGCGCGGCGGCCCGACACGGAGCTGGGGCGCGCGCTGGAGGCGGGGCGCGAGCTGACGGGGCCGATGATCACGGAGCTCGCGCGGGCGGGCGACCCGGTCGCGTGCGGCGCGCTGGAGGTCGTCGGGCGCGCGCTCGGCGTCGGCGTCGCCAACCTCGTGAACATCTTCAACCCCGAGGTCGTGGTCATCGGCGGGGGTGTGTCGGAGGCGGGCGACCTGCTGCTCGACCCCGCGCGCGAGGTGATGGCGCGGCGGGCGCTCGCGCCGGGGCGCGACGTGGTGCGCGTGGCGGCGGCCGCGTTCGGCGCCGAGGCGGGCATGGTCGGCGCGGCGATCCTCGCCCGCGAGCGGCCCTCCGGAGTGCCCGCGTCGGCTTCGCCGGGCTCCGCCGTCTCGCCCTCCGACATCGCGACCCGCCGCCTCCGCCCCGCCTCCTGAGAGGGGGTCAGGTCTTGCATTCGGTCACCGGTCGCGGCCGCCTCGTCGTCTGTCCCACGCCCATCGGGAACCTCGAGGACGTGACGCTGCGCGTGCTGGCGGCGCTGCGCGACGCGGACGTCGTGGCGTGCGAGGACACGCGCCGCACGCGCGTGTTGCTGGAGCGCTACGGCGTCCAGGCGACGCTCGTCACCTACCACGAGCACAACGAGCGCGAGCGGGCGGCGGAGCTGGTCTCGCGCATGAACGCCGGCGAGGTGGTGGCGCTGGTGTCGGACGCGGGCATGCCGCTGGTGTCCGACCCGGGCTACGTGCTCGTGCAGGGCTGCGTCGCGGCGGGGCTGGCGGTCGAGGTGCTGCCGGGGCCGTCGGCGGCGCTGGCCGCTCTGGTCGCCTCGGCGCTGCCGTCGGACGCGTGGCGGTTCGCGGGGTTCCTGCCGCGCAAGCGGGGGGCGCTGCTCGAGGTGTTCGCCTCGCCCGAGACGGTGGTGGCGTTCGAGTCGCCGCGCCGGGTGGGAGCCTCGCTGGCCGCGCTCGCGTCCGTGGACCCGTCGCGGCCGGTCGCGGTGTGCCGGGAGCTGACGAAGCTGCACGAGGAGGTCGTGCGGGGGTCGGCCGCGGAGCTGGCGGCGCGGTACGAGGATGCGCCGCCGCGCGGTGAGATCGTGCTCGTCGTCGGCGGCGCCCCGCCGCGTGTCGGGCGCCGACCCGGCGGCGGTCGACGCGGTGCGGCGGCTGATCGACGCGGGCGCGCGCCCGCGGGTGGCGGCGGGCGTGGTGGCCGAGCTCACCGGCGCGGGCGCCAACGAGCTCTACCGCGCCGCCGCCGAGCGAGGGCTGAGGCTCGCTACCACCAGCTCCATCAGGAGCTCGTCGTGCCAGGTGCCGTCGGGCGCGCGCTCGCTCAGGCGGGTCACGCCGACGCGGCGGAACCCGACCTTCTCGTAGACGTGGATCGCGCGGGCGTTGTCCGGCGCGGTGGTCAGCGTGATGCGGTGGTGGCCGCGGTCCTCGATCAGGTGGCGGGCGATCGTGCGCATCGCGTCGGTGCCGAGGCCGCGGCCGTGGAGCCTGGTCGTGAGGAGGATGTCGACGTCGCCGTGGCGGTAGTCCTGGTCGGGCTCCTCCCAGAACTGGATCAGGCCGGCGAGCTCGCCGTCGTGCTCGATGGCCAGCAGCTCGACGTCGTCCTCGTCGCCCGGCCAGTCGTCCGACTGCGCGCCCCACCACCGCTCCACGTCGGGCTCCGCGCGCATCGCCCGCAGGCCCTCGCGGTCGGCCGGCTCGACCGGCCGGAGGCTCACCCGCTCGCCGAACAGCCTCGTCATTCCCGCATGGTGTGCCAAATCTGTGCCGACATTACAAAGGAAGCCTGCACAGCGGCGGATTCCGGGGACGGCGGCCGTACGGTGGATCCATGCTGGCCGCCGGCCCCATCGCCGCCCTCGTCGCCGCCTGTCGCACTCGCGGCCCCGGCGCGCGGGTTCGCCGCCTGGGTCGCGCCCACCGCGGGCGAGGTCACGCGTGGGTTCTCCGTCGGCCCGAGCCCGTTCGCCGGCGGGCAGCACCGCGGCGCGGACTTCGCGGCGCGGCCCGGCGCGCTCGTGCGATCGGCGTGCGGGGGCCGCGTGGTCGTCGCCGGGCGGGTGGGGAGCAGCGGCCGGGTCGTGACGGTGCTGTGTGGCGCCTGGCGGGTGACGCACATGCCGCTCTCGGAGATCGCTGTCCGCTCCGGTGAGACGGTGCGCCGCGGTGAGCGCCTCGGCACGGTCGCTGCGGGCTCGCGCCACGCCGGCCTCCACCTCGGCGTGCGCCGCGAAGGCCGCCGCTTCGGCTACGTCGACCCGCTCCGGTTCCTGGCGCCCCCGACCACCACGCCGCCGCCCGTCGTCCGGCCGCCGCGCCGCGCCGCTCCCGATCTCGCACGGCCCTCGCCGACCCCGTCCCCGCGGGTTCGAGTCCGGCGGTCGCCGGGCGGGGCGTGGCGCCGTGGTTCGTCTGGGGCGGGCTCGGGCTGCTCCTCGGCGGCGCGGCGGGGGCGGGGGTCCGGCTCGCGCCTCGGCGGCGCCGTTTCACCGTCCCACGGCCGGCGGCGCAGGAGGTACCGTGACGCCAGTCCCCCTCAGCGAGGAGCAAGAGCCATGCCGCGCGTGGTGCACTTCGAGTTCAACACCGCCGACCCGGAGCGCGCCGTGCGCTTCTACAGCGACGTGTTCGGCTGGGAGATCCAGAAGTGGCAGGGCCCTGCCGCCTACTGGCTCGCCTCCACCGGCGAGGGGCTCGGGATCGACGGCGCGCTCCAGGGCGCTCCGGAGTTCGTCGAGGGCCAGAAGACCGTCGTCACGATGGACGTCGGCTCGGTCGACGACACGATCGCGAAGGTCGAGGCCGCCGGCGGCAGCGTCGTGGTGCCGAAGATGGCCATCCCGCACGTCGGCTGGCTCGTCTACTTCCGCGACACGGAGGGGATGGTCTTCGGCGCGATGGAGTCCGACGAGTCCGCGACCGCCGCGGCGGAGACGGGCGCGGCGAGCGGCGAGACCGCGGCGGTGCGACGGCACGCGGCGGCGACGACGCCGCTCGCGAGCGCGGAGGCCGCGGAGGCCGCGGAGGCCGCGGCCCAGGCCGCGGAGGTCGGCGCGGCGAGCGACGGCGACCGGCCACCAGCGAGGACGGCGCGGCCGAGCCCGAGGAGCCGGAGCGGTCGCCGAGCGGTGGCGGTACGTGAGCGCGCTCGCGGTCGGCTTCGGCCTGGGCTTCTTCGTCGCCGCGCAGCTCGGCCCGCTGTCGCTGTTCGCGATCCGGTCCACCCTGCGCAGCGGGGCGGGCATCGGGCTGGCCATCGGGGCCGGCGTCGCGGTGGTCGACACGCTGTACGCCGCCGCCGGGGCGGCCGGCGCGGCGGGGCTGCTCGAGATCGAGCCGTTGCGGCTCGCGTTCGGGATCGTCGGCGCCGCGGTGCTCGTGATCCTCGGCGTCCGCACGCTGTGGAGCGCGTTCCGCGTGCGGCTCGGCGGCGAGGTCCCGGACGAGGTCAGCTCGCCGCGCCGGGCGTTCGCGACCGCGCTGTTCGCGACCGCGTCGAACCCGCTCACGATCGCGTCGTGGGCGGCGGTCTTCACCGCCGCCTCGACGGCCGGCGCCGCGTCGGGAGCGAGCATCGCGGTGCTGCTGGCCGGCGTCGGCATCGGCAGCATGACCTGGATGGCGATCCTCGCCACCGGCGTCAGCGTCTCGCGCCGCTGGGTCGGCGACCGGCTGCTCCGCACGGTCGACCTGGCCGCCGGCTCCGGCCTCGTCGCCTTCGGCGGCCTCCTCGCCTACCGCACGATGCGCGACTGACGCAACCGCGCCGCGCGCCCCGCGGCCGGCCCGGACGAGCCGGGCCGGGCGGCTAGCCTTCGAAACCGACCACATGGCCTTCTACGTCACGACCCCGATCTACTACGTCAACGCGGCGCCCCACCTGGGCCACGCGTACAGCACGATCGGCGCCGACATCCTCGCCCGCCACCACCGCCAGCGCGGCGAGGAGGTCTTCTTCCTCACGGGCACGGACGAGCACGGCGAGCCGGTCGCGCTCGCCGCCGAGAAGGAAGGCGTCACGCCGAAGGAGCTCGCGGACCGCAACGCGCAGCGCTTCGAAGAGCTGATGCCGCGCATCAACGCCTCCAACGACTTCTTCATCCGCACGTCGGACCCGCGGCACAAGGAGCGCGTCCAGGCGTTCATGCAGCGCGTCTACGACAACGGCCACGTCTACAAGGGCCTGTACGAGGGCTGGTACTGCCCCCGCTGCGCGGACTTCAAGACGGAGAACGAGATCGCGGAGGGCAACACCTGCCCGATCCACCGCATCCCGCTGGACCGCGAGCGCGAGGAGAACTGGTTCTTCCGCCTGTCCGCGTTCCAGCAGCAGCTCGAGGACCTCTACGCGGGCCAGGCCGACTTCGTCCTCCCGAGCCAGCGCTTCAACGAGGCCCGCGCGTTCATCACCGGCGGCCTCAACGACGTCAGCCTCTCGAGGGCCAAGATCAGCTGGGGCGTCGAGGTCCCGTGGGACCCGCAGCACGTCTTCTACGTCTGGTTCGACGCGCTCCTGAACTACTTCACCGCGCTCTCCTTCGGCACGGAGAACGGCGACCGCACGCAGGAGCTGTGGCCCGCCGACTTCCACATCATGGCCAAGGACATCCTCAAGTTCCACGCCGTGATCTGGCCCGCGATGCTGCTGGCGGCGGGCGAGGAGCTGCCCCGCCACCTGTTCATCCACGGCTACCTGACGATGAAGGACGCCAGCGGCGAGGACGTGAAGATGTCCAAGTCGCTCGGCAACGTGCTCGACCCGTTCGAGGTGATGGACAAGTTCGGCACGGACGCCCTGCGCTACTACTGCTTCCGCGAGGTCTCCTTCGGCCAGGACGGCGCGGTCTCCACCGCCGGCTTCGAGGCCCGCTACGAGACCGAGCTGGCCAACGACTACGGCAACCTCGCCAGCCGCACGATCGCGATGGTCGCCCGCTACCGCGAGGGCCGCACGCCCGACGGCCGAGCCCGATCCCGCGCTCGCCGCCGAGTTCGACACGCTCCCGCAGGAGGTCTCCGACCTGCTCGACCGCGCGGAGATCACGCAGGCGCTCGAGCGCATCTGGCAGCGCGTGCGGCGGCTCAACCGCTACGTCGAGGAGCAGGCGCCGTGGAAGCTGGCGAAGGACGAGCAGCAGCAGGAGCGGCTCGACACCGTGCTCCTGTCGCTCGCCGAGGGCCTGCGCGTCGTGACCGTGCTGCTGCACCCGTACATGCCGGAGACGACCCGGCGGCTGCTGACCGCGCTCGGCCAGGACGAGCTCCAGATCGAGGCGGCGCGCTTCGGCGCCGGCACGACAGGGCGCGACGGTGACGCCGCTGGACCCGGCGCTGTTCCCGAAGCAGCCGTGAACGACTCCCACACCCACCTGGACCGCGGGCCGGGCGCCGAGCAGGTCGCCGCCGCCCGCGCCGAGGGCGTCACGCGCATCCTCACGATCGGCATGGACTCCGAGTCCTGCCGCGCCGCGCTGGACCTCGCCGACGCCCACGAGGAGGTCTACGCCGCCGTCGGCCGCCACCCCAACTCCAGCACGGGCTACGACGACGCGGTCACCGGCGAGCTGCGCGAGCTGGCGCAGCACCCGAAGGTCCGCGCGATCGGCGAGACCGGCCTCGACGACTACCGCGACTACGCGCCCCGCGCCGACCAGGAGCGCGCGTTCGCCGCGCAGATCGCGCTCGCGCGCGACACCGGCAAGCCGCTCGTCATCCACACCCGCGCGGCCGAGGACGACACGATCGCCACCCTCGTCCGCGACGCCGCAGGGCCTCGAGGTGATCCTGCACTGCTTCTCGATGCCCGACCGGCTCGAGGAGTGCCTCGACCACGGCTGGTGGATCTCGTTCGCCGGCAACGTGACCTACCCCAAGGCGGAGGACCTGGCCGCCGCGGCGGAGCGCGTCCCGCTCGACCGCCTGCTCGTGGAGACCGACGCGCCGTACCTGACGCCGCAGGCGCTGCGCAAGGAGCGCAACCAGCCGGCGTACGTCGTGCACACCGCGCGCTTCGTGGCCGAGCGCCGCGGGATCGGCTACGACGAGCTGGAGCGCGCGGTGGACGCCAACGCCGCCCGCCTGTTCGGCTGGTGAGCGACCTCCCGGCGCAGCCGAGCCTGCGCCGCATGAAGGCGTTCGGGATCCGGCCGAACCGCGACCTCGGCCAGAACTTCCTGATCGACTCGAACCTGCTCGGCGTGATCTCGCGCGCCGCGGAGGTCGGCCCGGACGACGTCGTGCTGGAGGTCGGCGGCGGCCTCGGCGTGCTGTCCGAGCACCTCGCGGAGACGGCGCGCCACGTCCACGTGATCGAGCTGGACCGCCGGCTCGAGCCGCCGCTGCGCGACGCGCTCGACCCGCACCCCAACACGACGCTCCACCTGGCCGACGCGGTCAAGCTCGACCTGCGCGCGCTCGAGCCGCTGCCCACCAAGGTCGTCGCCAACCTGCCGTACGGCGTCGCCGCCACCGTCATCCTGCGCACGATCGAGGAGCTGCCCGAGGTGACGACCTGGGTGGCCATGGTCCAGCGCGAGGTCGGCGAGCGGTTCGCCGCCGCCGCGAGCACCCCGGCCTACGGAGTGCCGTCCGTGCTCGCGCAGCTCGCGTGCGACGTGAAGGTGATCCGCCCGGTGTCGCGGAACGTGTTCTTTCCCGTGCCCAACGTCGATTCCGTCCTCGTGCGCCTCGATCGCCGCCATGCGGCGCCGGAGCCCGAGCTGCGCACGCTCGTCGCGCAGGGCTTCGCCCACCGGCGCAAGGCGCTCGCCCGCTCGGTGTCGCTGCGCGGCGGCGCGTCGCGCGAGGACCTGCGCGCCGCGCTGGAGGCGATCGGCAAGCCCGCCGACGCGCGCGCCGAGTCGCTGTCCCCCGGACGAGTGGCGGCAGCTGCACGAGAGGCTGCGCGCGTGACCCGCCTCGCCTGCCTCGCGCCCGGCAAGGTCAACCTCTGCCTGTTCGTCGGCGCGCCGCGCGCCGACGGCATGCACCCGCTCGTGTCCGTCGTCCAGCCGGTCTCGCTGGCCGACGAGCTGACGCTCGAGCCCGCGCCCGCCGGCGCGGCCGCCGACGAGGTCGTCTGCCCGGGGATCGACGGGCCCAACCTCGCCGGGCGCGCGCTCGCCGCCTTCCGGGAGGCGACGGGCTGGGACGCGCCGCCCCAGCGCCTCACGATCACCAAGCGCGTCCCGGTCGCCGCCGGCATGGGCGGCGGCTCGGGCGACGCGGCCGCCGCGCTGCGGCTCGCCGCCCACGCCGCGGGCGGCGTCCGGGACGGGCTGCTGCTGGAGCTCGCCGCCGGGCTCGGCGGCGACGTCCCGTCGCAGGTCGCGCCCGGCCGCACGCTGATGACCGGGGCGGGCGAGCGCGTCCGCCCGCTCGGGAGCGAGCCGCTCGCGCTGATGATCCTCCCGTCCGCCGAGGCGCTGTCGACGCCGGCGGTCTACGCCGAGTTCGACGCGCTCGGCATCCGGCGCTCGGAGGCCGAGCTCGCGGCGCTCGAGGCGGAGCCGGGCGCGCTGACCGTGCACAACGACCTCCAGGAGGCCGCCCGCAACCTCTGCCCGGCGATCGACGAGGCGCTCGCGGCCGTCCGCGCGACCGGCGCCGAGCACGTGCTGGTCTCCGGCTCCGGCCCGACGGTGTTCGGCATCTACGCCGCAGCCCGAGCGCGCGGCGGCCGCCGCCGCGGCGACCGGCGGCGTGGCGGCCGAGCCCGTCGAGCCCGCCTTCGGGGAGGTGCGCGAGCTGTGAAGTGGGGCTGGCTGCTCACCGCCGTCGCGCTGCTCGGCTACCTGCTCGCCAAGCGGCGCAGCCTCAGCCGCCCGGTCCTGGCGGCGGGCGCCGTGGCGACCGTCGCCGCCGGCCTGATCGGCGTCGGCGTCATCAAGCTGCCGAACATCGAGCACCTGCTCGTGGACGTCGGGACGGCGCTCGGCGCCTGGACGTACCTGGTCGTCGGCGTGCTGGCGTTCCTGGAGACCGGGCGCGTTCGTCGGCCTGATCGCGCCCGGGGAGACCACCGTGCTGGTCGGCGGCCTCGTCGCCGGCCAGGGCAAGATCTCGCTGCTCGCGCTGATCGCGATCGTCTGGACGTGCGCCGTGCTCGGCGACGTCACCTCGTACGTGCTCGGCCGGCGCCTCGGCCGGGCCTGGATGGTGCGCCACGGCCCGAAGCTCAAGATCACCGAGGAGCGGCTGCGCCAGGTCGAGGAGTTCTTCCAGAAGCGCGGCGGCGTGACGATCCTGATCGGGCGCTTCATCGGGCTCGTCCGGGCGCTCGCGCCGTTCATCGCCGGCACCACGCGGATGCCGCTGCGGGTGTTCCTGCCCTACGACGTCGTCGGCGCCGGCGCGTGGGCGGCGACGTTCTCCACGCTCGGCTACCTCTTCTGGCAGTCGTTCGACAAGCTCACGCAGTACGTCTCGCGCGGGCTGTTCGCGTTCGGGACGGTCGTCGCGCTCGGCGTCGGCCTGTACTACCTCGTGCGGCTGCGGCGCGATCCCGAGCTGCGCGAGAAGGTCAACGCGTGGCTGCGGGAGCGCGAGGACAAGCCGTTCCTGCGGCCGCTCGTCCGCCTCGCGGGCCCGGCCTGGCGGCGCGTGCTGAGCCCGGCGGCCGGCGGCGTGGACTGGACGGCGCGCTTCGGCCTGCGCCGGCTCACGCCGGGCAACCTCGGCCTCGAGCTCACGACGCTGCTGGCGCTCGGCGGCGTCGGCGCGTTCTCGTTCTTCCTGCTCGGCGACGTGCAGGCCGAGCTGCACGACCCGCGCATCGACCGGATGGCGCGCGAGATCGCCGACAAGGTCACCTTCGACGCGCTGACCGACGTGGTGCGGATCGTCACCGACCTGGGCTCGTGGCCGGTCACGGCCGCCGCCGTGTTCGCGACGGCGATCTGGGCCTCGCTCAAGCGGCGCTACGTCGAGGCGCTCGCGCTCCTGACGGGCCACGCGCTCACGTGGGCCGCCGTCCACGCCGCCAAGGACCAGTACGACCGCGTGCGGCCGCCCGGCGGGCTGGTCGAGGTCTCGCTGTCGGCGTATCCGTCCGGCCACGCCGCCTACGCCGTGGCGTTCGTCGCGTGCGCGACCGTGCTCGTGCGCGCCGGCGTCGGCTGGGCGCTGCGCTTCGCCGTCGTGACGGTGGCGGTCGTCGTCGGTCGTCGCGGTCGCCTTGTCGCGCGTGTACCTGCGCGTGCACTACCTCACCGACGTGCTCGGCGGCGTCGGGATGGCGCTCGCCATCTGGAGCCTGGTGGGCATCGTCGCCCTGTTCGCCGGGCGCGTGCGTCAGAATGGGGCCCCGAGCACGTGACCACCGACGACAAGATCACCTATGCCGTCGCCGGTGTCGCCGCGCTGGTCTCCTTGATCGCGTGGGTGACGCTGATCCTCGTACCGGCCTGGCAGTCCTACTGGCGGCTGCGCGAGCGGCTGCTCGCCGCCGTGATGAGCGTGTACATCCTCGTCGCGTTCATGGGGATGGGCGCCGTCGCCGGCGGGGTCTTCCTCTACTACTACGACCGCATCTGAGGGGTCAGGTCTTGCATTCGGTCACCACGTCGGCCTGCCAGAGCGAGACGGCTCGGGTGACCGAATGCAAGACCTGACCCCCTCGGCTGCGGCGGCGGTCGACCTCGGTGCCCTGGCGGCGATCTCCGACGCGGTCGAGTCCGGCCTCGGGCTCCCTGAGGTCGTCCGCGCGGCCGCGCGCGCGCTCGACGCGTCGCTCGTGCTGATCGACCGCTCGAGCTCGGTGCTCGCCGTCGCGGCGCGCTCGAGCGCGGACGAGCGGGCGCTGATGGCCAACGCGCCCGGGGTGACGGTGCACGACCTCAAGGTCGGCGACGCGGTCGTCGGCCGGCTGCGGCTGCGCGGGCGCACGGGCGACCCGCCGCCGGCGATCCTGCGCGTGATCACGACGCTCATCGCGTCCGAGGTCGAGCGCCTGCGCGCGCCCGACCGCGCGTCGGAGGCCGCGCAGTCCGCGTTCCTCAACGCCGTCATGCGGCGGCAGGTGACCGATCGCGGCGACATCGTCGCCCGCGGGTCGGAGCTGGGGCTCGAGCTCACGACGGGCGCCGCGGTCGTCGTGGTGCGCGCGCACCACTACGCGCCGGTCGACGACGACTGGCGCGGCCGCGTGCTGGCCGCCGCGGAGCGGGCCGCCCGCTCGGCCGCGCCCGGCTCGCTGGCCGCGATGCTCGAGGCGCATCCCGACGCCTCCCCGCCGGTGGCGATCCTCCTGCCGGCGGCCGAGGAGGCGATCGTGCGGCGGGTCGCCGAGGCCGTCGCGCGCGAGCTCGCCGCCGCCGTGCACGGCTTCACGTTCGCGGTCGGCCACTCGCGCATCGCCGTCGACCCCGTCGACCTCTACCGCGCCGGCCACGAGGCGCTGCTGGCCGCGAACGTCGCCGAGGCGCGCCCGTCCGCCGAGGGGGTCGCGCCGCCGCCCGCGCTCGCGTTCGAGGACACGGGCGCCTACCGGCTGCTGCTGCCGGCGATGAGCGAGGACCCGGCGGAGCTCCAGCGCTTCTACGAGGAGACCGTCGCGCCGCTGGTGGCCTACGACGAGCAGTACGAGACCGACCTCGTGCAGACGCTGGAGACCTTCCTCGACGCGGACGGCAACGTAGCCGGCACCGCCCAGCGGCTGTTCACCCACCGCCACACGGTGCGCTACCGGCTGGAGCGCGTGCGCGACCTCACCGGGCTCGACGTGTCCTCGACGGACGGGCGCGAGCGGCTCGGCCTCGGGCTGAAGGCGATGCGCGTGCTCGGCATCGCCTCACCGCAGGGCCCGGCGTCAGAGGCCGGCGCCGCCGCGGGGCGCGTGCGCCGCGAGGCCAAGGACCGCTGATCGGTCATCTAGAACGGGTCCGCGCACCAGGGCTCCGGCACGCTGCGGAACGCCGCCGCGGCGGTGTCGAGCGCGCCGGGACGCAGCTCGCGGACGCGGCCGGCGCCGGCGAGCGACTCGAGCGGCGTGCCGCCGAGGTAGGCGGCGCCGAGCGCCTCGGCGTCGAGCGCGAGGTCGGCCGGCGCGGTCGTGCGCTCGCAGTTCGCCCGCTCGCCGTCGAAGGCGAGCCGGTGCCGGCCGGCGTTGGCGGGGAGGAACGCGTCCTCGAGCTCGAGGACGAGCTCGAACGGGCGCGCGTAGGCGCGGGCGGCGAGCGCGCGCCCCGGGTCGACGACCCGGGTCCAGAGGCCCCAACTGGCCCGCGTCGTCAGGCCGTCGCGGCTGACCAGCAGGTGCGGCAGGGGGTCGTGCTCGGGCGCGCGCTGCCACGTGAGCGTCCGCATCAGCCCGATCCCGATCAGGTAGTCCCACAACCCGGCGCGCGCCTCCGGAGTGGTCGCGAACAGCTCCCGCAGCGTCACGCGGCCGCTCGGGCCGAGCTCGTCCCAGTCCGAGTTCGCCGAGTAGAGCGCGTAGCCCGCGGGCTCGCCGTCGTCGCCGTGCTGCACGGCCGCGCGCAGCTTCCCGGCGCCGCCGCGGCGGTGCTCGAGGTCGGACGTTCTCCGCCCCCACCACACCGGCGATCGGGCGAGGAGGCCGGGCCGCGTGGGGCGGACGGCCTCGTAGACGCGCTCCATGAGCGGCAGCGCGTCGGCGACGTCGTAGTGGCGCGTGGGCTCGGCCGGGCGCGGTGCCGTCGGGCGGACGCGCGCGCCCCGGAGGTGCAGCTCGTAGCGCATCGCGCGGCTCGAGAGCCCGTACCCGTAGCGGCCGTAGATCGCGCCCTCGGAGGCGTAGAGCACGGCGAGCGGCTCCTCGACCTCGTCGAGCTGGCGCCGCATCAGCCGGCTCAGGTGGCCGCGGCGCGTGTGGCCGGGCGCGACGCCGACGGCCGATATCGCCGCGACCGGCGCGCTCGCCCCGCCCGGCACGGTCATCTGCTGCGTGAGCGCGGCGGTGGTGCCGACGATCGTGCTCCGGTCGCGGATCACGAGGCAGCGGTCGGCCTCGAGCAGCTCCACGTCCATCGCCACCTCGGCGGGATGGGCGTCGTCGTGGAACGCGCCGCGGGCCGCGAGCTCGAAGGCCTCCAGCTCGTCGGCGGTGATGGTCTCGGGGCCGGTGACGTCCGCCATCGCGCCAGGGTACGCTGCCCGGCCTCATGGCCATCGGGATCATCACGGGGTCGGGGACGTACTCCCTGCCCGGGTTCGAGGGCTCAGGCCCTGAGCCGGTGGTCGACCGACTGGGGCGAGGCGCTGGTGTCGCGCGGGACGTTCGCGGGCGCCGAGGTGCTGCATGTCTCGCGCCACGGCGCCGGCCACGCGCGGCTGTCGAACCTGGTGACGCATCGCGCCAACATCGCGGCGCTGAAGGCGCTGGGCGCGAAGGGCGTGATCGCGGTGACGGTCTGCGGGGCGGTCGACCCGTCGCTGGCGCTGGGCTCGCTCGTCTGCTTCGACGACCTCTACTTCCTCGGCAACCGGCTCGGCGACGGGGAGCTGTGCACGTTCTACTCGTCGCCCGGCGATCCGCGACGGGGCCACTGGATCTACGAGGACCCGTTCTCCGCGGGGCTGCGGGCCGCGCTGCTCGCCGGGTGCGCGGAGGCGGGCGTGGCGGTGCGCGACGGCGGGTGCTACGGGCACGTCGACGGGCCGCGGTTCAACACGAAGGCGGAGATCCGGGCGCTCGCCTCGTGCGGGGTGGTCGCGGTGTCGCAGACGGCGGGGCCGGAGACCGTGCTGTGCGGCGAGGCGGAGCTGCCGTACGCGCTGCTCGGCTACCCGACCGACTACGCCAACGGCGTGCAGGACGAGCCGACCCCGGTGCAGACGCTGCTCGACATGATGGCCGCGTCGACCGCGACGTTCGCGCCGGTGCTCGAGCGCGCGGTCCCGCGCGCCGAGGCGTCCGAGCCGGCGCCGGCGGGCGTGGTCTACCGGTTCGACGCTAGCGCCGGCGCCTGACCACGCGCACCACGGCGGTCGTCCGGCCCGAGATCCGGAACTCGGGATCGCGGAAGGCGCGTGACGGCGTCCCGGCGGCGCGGATCCGCACGCCGTCGAAGCGGGCGCGGCCGCGGATCCTGTCGGCGAGCGCGGCGAGCGAGCGCGGGCCGGGCTCGCCGGCGCCGTCGTCGGCCTCGTCGCCGATGATGATCGTGCCGAGCAGGCCGTCCTCGGCGATGTCGACGTCGCTGCCGGTGAAGCGGAGGCTGCGGATGCCGCGGCGCAGGTGGCCCGGGATGCGCACGCGGTAGCGGCGGTGGACGATCCCGCCGCGGACGCGGCGCAGGGTCACGCGCGCGCGGACGTGCCGGCCGGGGCGGACGCGCCGCGGCAGCTTCACCGAGCGCAGGAACGCGCGGCGCTCGCCGCGGGCGATCCGGATCCGCACGGCGACCTCCTCGACCCGCGGCGGGCGGCCCTGGTAGTCGTCGATCGCGGCCAGCGCGTCGAACAGGTCCGACGACGCGCGCGCGGCGACGGTGTTCGGCGGTGCCGACGAAGTCCGCGTCGGCCGGGAACGCGGACACGTAGCGGTTGCAGAAGCGCACCGGCTTGCTCAGCTCGGCGAGCGTGATCTGGAAGCAGGCGCGGGCCGACAGCCGGCCGGGCGAGCTCTGGAGGAGCCGCGACGGCGCCCTCCGTCACCGCGAGCGGCGCCACGAAGCTGAGCGGCGAGGCGCCCTCCGGCAGGCCGATCCGGCTCTCGTCGGCGGCGCGCAGGCCGGTCACGAGCTCGCGGCCGGTGTCGGCGTCCTCGGCGAACACGCGCACCGGCACGGTCGGCGCCTGCTCGCCGGTGCGGCCCGCGACCGCCGTCGCCGCGTCGTTGGAGATGGTGCCGAGCGTGTGGCCGAGCGAGGCGAACTTGTAGGTGGTGGCCACGTCGCCGATCTGGACCGGGTTGCTGATGACGCGGTACACGTACGCGTCCTGGAGCAGCAGCCGGCGCTCCCCGGCGCCCTCGAAGGGATGGCCGAAGCCCCAGACGCGGTCCTCGTCCGTGTAGGCGACGGTCCCGATCGCGCCGATCTGGATGTCGCCCTGGGAGTACGAGACCCCGACGGACGCGCCCGGGCGCATCGGCTGCGGCGGGAACGAGCCGAGCGGCCCGGCGGGCGCGGCCAGCAGCGGGCGCCCGACGCGCGCGCCCGCGCGCTCCAGCGCCCGCCCGAGCGTGCGGCCCACGCCCGGACACCGTGAGCGGCGTGGCGAGCGGCTTGGCGCGGGCGAGGATCCGGCGGTCGCGCGCCGAGGCGCGCCCGCGGCGGCTCTCGCCGCGCCGCCCTCGCGCCCGCGGCGGTCGGCCAACCTGCCGTCGCCCTCACTCGGGGGATCGGCGGACGCGCCGAGGATCGCCTCGATCGGCGTCGCGAGCACGACGTCGCCGCCGTACTCGCCGAGCGACTCGGAGATCGCGCCGGCGTTGCGGCCGTCGCAGTAGATCGGCGAGCCGGAGAAGCCGGGGCCGACGCCGGTGCCCTCGATCGCGGGGCCGGAGACGCGCACCAGGAGGCGAGGGCCCTCGCCGCTGGCGTCGCCGTCGATGACGTCGAGGATCTCGACGTCGAACTCCGAGATCTCCGTTCCCTGGATGACGGAGTAGCCCTTGCACTGCATGCCGCCGCGGACCTCGCCGAGCGGCATGATCGGGTCGCCCGCCAGAGCCGGCGCGCTGTTGAGGGTCAGAGCCACGAGGGTCGCGGCGAACAGGCGCGCGGGCATTCGGCTGCCGCCAATGTAGCCGCGCGAGGCCCTCCCAAAACGCGCGATCGATCTCCGCGCGGACGAACGCCGGCCGTGCCGGATCCGCTGCACGCTCCGTACCAACGGCGACGCGCCGGTGCCCGACATCGCGGCGCGGCCGGCGTGCCGGCGGACGACGTCCTCCCGTGGCGGGACGTGCTGCACGACGGTCCGGTGCCGGCCGGACTCGGGCCGCCGGAGTTGGCGCGTGTCCGCGCGCGGCACCTCGCGGCGAACGGCTGGGTGTCCGAGGAGGAGGCGGTCGGCGATGCTCGACGCGCGCGACGCCCGCCTCGCCGCCCACCGGCGCAGGCCGAGATCGTGCTGCTGGTTCGAGGACGACCTCTTCGACGACCTCCAGCTCGCCCAGATCGCCGACCGGCTGGCCGGCCGCCCCGGGCCGCGTGACGCTGGTCCGGCTCCCGCACGGCCCGCGCGGCGGTCTCCGCGGCCGCCTTCGCGCGCCCGGAGCCGTTCACGCCCGACCCGCGCCGCGTTCGCCGCGCTGCGCGCGCCCGACCCGCGCGGCTGGGCCGAGCACCGCCGCATGGACCGGCTGCTGGAGGAGCTGCCGGACGCGCGCACCGGCCTGAGCCGCCTCGAGCGCGAGATCCTCGAGGCCCTCGCCGCCGGCCCGCTCGCCCCGGCGACCTCTTCATGCGGTCGCCGCGCGCGAGCAGCCGCCCTGGCTCGGCGACGCCGCCGTCTTCGCCGCCGCCGCCGGCCTGCACCGCGCTCGCCGTCGAGTCGCGGCGATCACTGGCAGCTCGCGCACCGCGAGCGCCGCGCCGTCCTCGACGGCGACGCCGTGCGCCCGCCCACGACCACTGGATCGGAGGCGTCCACCTCGCCCCGGCCACCCGCGCTGGGCCTGGGACGCCGAAGCGCGCGGGGCGGTGCGGCTGGACTGACGGCCCGAGCTCGAGGCTGGGGGGGAGGGACTCGAACCCACGTTGCAGGTCCAAAACCGTGCGTCCTACCAGCTAACCGACCCCCCAAGGCGCTGCTCGTGGGTCCTGGGCCCGGACCGCACGCGCGGCCGATACTACGATGCCCCGCGTGCCAGATCCCACCGTCGTCATCCTCGCGGCCGGCGAGGGGACGCGGATGCGCTCCTCCCTGCCGAAAGTGCTCCACCCCGTCTGCGGGAGGCCGCTGATCGGCTGGCCGTGGCAGCCGCGCAGGCAGGCCGGCGCGCAGAGGATCGTGGTCGTGGACGGGCCGAAGCGGGTCCTCGAGGGCCAGTTGCCCGACGGCGTGACCATCGCCGTCCAGGAGGAGCCGAGGGGCACGGGCGATGCGGTCGCGGCCGCGCGGCGCGCACATCGGCGGCGACGACACGGTCGTCGTGATCGATGGGCGACGTCCCGCTCGTCACCGCGGACACGCTAAGGACCTCGTGGAGGCCCACGAGCAGTCCGGAGCCGCCGCCACGATGCTGACCGCGGAGCTGGAGGACCCGAGCGGCTACGGCCGGGTCGTCCGCGGCGCCGAGGGGCAGGTCGAGCGCGTGGTGGAGACCAAGACCGCCGGCGACGCGAGCCCCGAGGAGCTCGCCATCCGCGAGGTCAACACCGGCATCTACGCCTTCCGCGGCAGCGCCCTGCTGCACGCCCTCGACAAGCTCGACCCCGACAACGCCCAGGGCGAGCTGTACCTGCCCGACGTCCTGCCGCTCCTCACGGACGCCGGCGAGACCGTCGGCGCCCACACCTCGACCGACCACACCGCCACGCTCGGCATCAACGACCGTGTCGACCTCGCCCCGTCGCCGAGATCGCCCAGCGGCGCATCAACGAGCGGCACATGCGCGCGGGCGTGACGATCGTGGACCCGCGCACGGCCTACATCGACGCCGACGTCACGATCGGCCGCGACACCGTGATCGAGCCGTCCACGTTCCTGAAGGGCAGCACGAGCGATCGGCGAGAGCGCGACGATCGGCGCGCTCACCACGCTCGTCGACGCCACCGTCGACGACGGCGCGACGATCCTCAAGAGCCACCTCGTCCAGGCGCACGTCGGGCCACAGGCGACCGTCGGCCCGTTCGCCTACCTGCGCCCCGGCGCCGACCTCCACGAGAAGGCGAAGGCCGGCACGTTCGTGGAGATCAAGAACTCCACCATCGGCCGCGGCACGAAGGTCCCGCACCTCTCCTACATCGGCGACGCCGACATCGGCGAGGGCACGAACATCGGCGCGGGCAACATCACCGCCAACTACGACGGCCGCAAGAAGCACCGCACCACGATCGGCGCGCGCGTGCACACCTCGTCCGACACCGTCTTCGTCGCCCCGGTGACCGTCGGCGACGACGCCTACACGGGCGCCGGCTCCACCATCACCGACGACGTCCCGCCCGGCGCGCTGGGCATCGCGCGCGAGCGCCAGACCAACATCGAGGGGTACGCGGAGCGCGTTTCGCGGAGGGAGCGGTGACCACGGCGACGCCGTCTGCGCCGCGTCGTACACTGCGCAACAAGGTGAGCGCGCTGGAACACCGCCCCGCCCCCGCGACCTCCCTCGAGCTGGAGTACAACAAGCGGCTCATGGTCGTCTCGGGGCGCGCGAACCCGGAGCTGGGCCACCGGATCGCCGGCAAGCTGGGCGTCGAGCCCAGCGCGGTGACGCTCAAGACCTTCTCCAACGGCGAGGTCTACTGCCGCTACGACGAGTCGATGCGCGGCGGCGACGTGTTCATCGTCCAGCCCACGTGCGGCAATCCCGCCACCGGCCTCAACGCGAACGACGCGCTGATGGAGCTGCTGCTGATGATCGACGCGGCGCAGGGCGCCTCCGCGCACCGCGTGATCGCGGTCACGCCCTGGTACGGCTACTCGCGCCAGGACAAGAAGTCGATGGGCCGCGAGCCGATCAGCGCCCGCCTCGTCGCCCGCGCGCTCGAGGTCGCGGGGGCGGACCGCGTGCTGGCCATGGACCTCCACGCCGGCCAGATCCAGGGCTTCTTCCAGAAGCCGGTGGACCACATGACCGCGATGTTCATGCTCACGCAGTACTTCCGCGACCAGCAGCTGGAGGACCTCGTGGTCGTCTCGCCGGACGCCGGCCGCGTGAAGCTGGCGAAGAAGTTCGCGGAGAAGGTCGGCGCCGAGCTGGCGATCCTCAACAAGGAGCGCCCCGCGCAGCAGGTCGCCGAGATCGCCTACGTGATCGGCGAGGTGAAGGACCGCACCGCCGTGATCGTCGACGACATGATCGACACCGCGGGCACCCTGCGCGCGGCGGCCGAGACCGTCATGGACGAGGGCGCCGCCCGCGTGCTTCGCCGCCGCCACGCACCCCGTGCTCTCCGGCAACGCGTTCGAGAACCTCGCCGCCTCGCCGTTCGAGCAGATCGTCGTCACCGACACCATCCCGCTGCGCCCCGGCGCCCCGGACAACATCAAGGTCCTCTCGGTCGCCGACCTGCTGACGGACACGATCCGCCGGATCTTCACCGACGACTCGGTGTCCGAGGTCTTCGGCGGCGAGAACCAGCTCTTCTAGCCAGCGCCGCTCTACAGCGCGGTTTGCGGCCAGTTTGCTCACGAGGCGCTAACGGGCGCCGCCAGCCGGCAGCGTCGTCCGCGATGCGGACAGGCCGCGGCGGCTGTCCCGCTCAGTCGAGCCCGGCTGTCTCGAGGCGCTGCTGGTCGACAGTCCTCGATCCAGCCGACGCGAGGGCTGCGAAGGCGGCTCTCGGGGTCAGCGTCGAGTCGCGCAGGCAGCCTGGAACGTCTACCGCGGCTGTCCATGGTCTGGTCGGCCGTGAGGGCAGCGACTACTGCTCGATCTACAGGACGGTCGCGGCGATCCGCTCGTAGTCGGCCCAATGCGAACTCGCGCCGGCGTCGGCCGTCGATCACGGCGGTCGCACGAGCAGTGCCGACTGGCGCGATACCTCTTCCGCACCTTAGCGCGGCGATGTCGCGAGCTCGTGAGGGTCGTCGATCACCGCAGGTACCGGACGTCCGCTGCCTCTCGGAACGACGCGAGGATCGCCTCTGCGGCCGAGGCAGGTAGAACCAGGTCGATCCGCGCGTGACCATGACGGGACGTCCGATGCCTCGTGACTCGTCAGGCTGCGACGCTCGTTCTCGCCATCGCTCGACGGCCACGGGCAGCTCGATCACAAGGGCGCGTCGTGAACGTCTCGCGCGTGCGACGCAAGGCCGCTTCCGCGACTCGGGTGGTCAGCTCGCGCATCCATCGCGTGCTCCGCAGCCGGCGTAGGGGATCTCGCCGCTGCCGTCTAGGCGCTGGCGCATCGGAGGTCGCACGAGCTCCTTCGCGTGCGGTCTTGTGCGACCACGCCGCGGACCGTCGCTGATGAGGCGCCGCGGGACGGTCTGCCGCGATGTCAGCCTCCAGGTCGTCGAAGAGGCATCGCGGATCGCCGGCATCGCCTAGTCGCCTCGTCAGTCTGACCGCTGACCGCTCGCGGCCATCACGCCAGCCACCAGCGCGCAGCGATCCGCTCGGCCGCCAGCTCGTCCGACTGCGGCAGCAGGTGCGCGTACGTGGTGAGGATCGTGCTTCGGGTCGTCACCGAGCCGCGCCGCGACGATATGCACCGGGACGCCCGCCGTGAGCGCGAGCGTCGCCGCTGTGTGGCGCAGCGTGTGCAGGCGTGCCCGTCGGGATGCCCGTCTGCCTTGCGGTGCTCGCAGAACCACTCGGTGAGGCGCTGCGGGTGGATCGGGCCGCCGAGCGCGTCGGCGAACACGAGATCGCCGTCGACGTAGGCGGGTCCGGCGAAGTCGCGTTCGAGCAGCTGCGTCTCGCGGTGCGCGCGCAGCGCGTCGACCGTCTCAGGGTCCAGCGCGACCGTGCGGTGCGACCGGCGCGACTTCGGCGGGCCGAGCGTGGCGCCGCCGCGGGTCGGGACGAGCTGCTGCTCGACGGACAGCCGGGCGCCGTCAAGGTCGAGCGCGCGCCAGGTGAGGCCCAGCGAGCTCGCCGCGGCGCATCCCGGTGGTGGCCGCCAGCCGCCACAGCGCGAGCGAGGCGATCGTCGCGCGACGTGCTCGAGGAACCGGCGCAGCTCGCCCGCGGTCCAGGCGTGCGCTCGGCTGCGCGCCGCGCGATGGCGGGTCGGCCATGTCGGCAGGTTGCGCGGCAGCTTCCCCATCGCACCGCGTCCCGGAGCGCGCGCTGGAGGACGGCGTGCACGAGCCGCCGCGTGGACGACCGAGAGGCCGGCCTGCTCGAGCTCGGCGTACAGCGCGTTCAGGTGCCCGCCTGAGAGCGCCCTGGAGGCGCTGTGCGCCGATCCGCGGCGTGATGTAGAGGCGGATCGACGGCTCGGTATCGTCTGTGACGCTGAGCGGCCGCAGCGTTCCCTCGACCGCCGGCAGCCATTCGCGCTCGAGGTACTCGGCGACGCGTGATCTTCGACGGCTGCTGCGTACGAGCCGTCGTCGAGGCCGCGCGAGCGTGTCCGTCAGGAACCGCTGCGCGTCGCTTGCGGCGTCTCGAATCCGCCCTTGGACCGCTGGCGGCGCTTGCCGTGCGTCGTCGGGCTGCTCGTCGTACATGACCGTCCAGGTGGCGCCGCGCTTGTAGATCGTGTCCGCGCATCATCTCCTCGTCCTCCTCAGGCTATTGGGAATGCGAACCCGGCACGCTCGACTGCGTACTGGCGCTCATTGACCATCGCGGCGTAGTGGGATGCCCAGCGCTGTGAGCAAGCGCGTTTCTAGCACCGACAACTCCACGACCTCGCTCAGCAGGTAGTTCCTGGCGTCCTCGCGCATGGCGAAGATCGAGTCGAGATAGTCGCGCCGCGGCGCGGTCTTCGCCGCCCGCGGCGTGCTCCGATGCCGCCGTGCGCGTCAGCTTGCGGCGGCGGCGTGCAGGAACAGCGTCATCGGCAGCTCGAACGCACGGGGAGAACGCGTGTGAGATCGTCAGCGGTGAACTGCCGAATCCGTCGCGCCGTCGATCGAGCGCTCGGCCGCCGAGTACGTCGCCTAATCGACCAGCGCTCGCCGAGATACGGCGCGAGGTGGTCGGCGGCTTGTTCCTGCGTCCATCCGCGCATCGCGCGGGCTCGCGCGAGGTTCTCACGCAACGATCTGGTTCGGCGTTAGGCGGGCTGGTGGCATGTCTGTACTGTCGTCACGTGCGATCGACGAAAGACCATGTTATGCAGATTCCGTTGACCTGGGTGCCATACTCTGGTTCCGTGCAAGACCAGTCAACAGCCACGCATACCCCTCGATCCGAGCTGTCTGTCGTCAGGCCAACGTGGCTGAGTCCTGCGTGAAATCGGCACGGCGTCGTCCGAGATCGACCTCCCGCGCAACCTTCCTCTCGGGTCGAATTCCCGGCGAGCCGACTAGTCGATCGACTCCCTCAGCGCCTCGCCCGCGTGCTCGTGCCCTGAACGATCGCAATCTTCTCTCTCTGCACGATCTACGTCGACCATATGCCGTATCCCCGCTCGCTGACGACACCGTCGAGGAACAGCCAGTCCTCTGCGAGGATCATCAGCACGTGACAGCAAACATGATTGCCGCGAATCCGGTCGCGATCGTACCGAGCAGCGAAGCGTGCACCGCGCGAGTTTTAGTCTCTCGAAGGCCTCGGAGGCGGTTATTGTCGCGCTGACTCAAAGCTACGCGAGAGCCGCGCGCGCAATCTTGGGCTCTGTGAAAGAAAAAGCCGATTGAAATCTAGCGCGTCATCCACGCATCTCTACGCGCCACCCTTCGAGCCGCGAGCCCGGCGACGATCCGCCGCTCGTCGGCCCTCGGGGATGCTGTGACACGTCATCCACGACCGCGCTTTGAGCATCGGAGAAGGCGTGCATGAGCCACGACCCGTGTCTGGTCAGTGCTTCGACGCCGCCGAAGCGAAGGGCTGCTCAGCCGCGGGGCGCCGCGCACAAGTTCACGGCACTGCTGCCCGCTCGCATGACGACCGCGGCCCGTCGCTCAGCGGCGGCTATCGGTGCCGACGGCCGCGCGCTCGTTCTACTGCTATCGCTGGCTGCTGAACCCGCCGTCGATCGTCGACGCCCTCGGGCTCTCAGTGGAGCCGACCTCTTCCCGGACGGGCACCGTCACACGCCATCGGATAACAGCCGGCGAACCATCCCGAAACCGCCCGTCGAGCAGCATCCATCTCCGCGGCCACTGCTGCTGACCGGCCTGATCGCCGCTGGGGCCCCGTGGCACCGGACGTCAGAACCTCGGAGATGTTCATCGGTCGTACTGGTGCCCCGCGCTGCGGGACACGCCGCCGCGGCGCGCTGTGGGTCTTCACCGTTTGACGAGCGCGCCCAGGTCTCGTGCTTCAACGGCTGCGACGTCGAGAAGATCGTCAGCGGGCTCGAGTACGCCGTGACCGTGACCGAGAGGCAGGCGGCGTGACCGCGCAGCCGCTCGCCGCCCAGATCCGCGAGCTGCGCCCCGTCGACCGGACTGACGCTCCCGCCGTGGGCGCGGCGGACCTTCGGGCCGATCCCTCCCGCTCTCGTACGACGCAAAGGGCAAGCTGGTCCTGCCACCGGCGCCGGAAGGTGAGCAGCCGGCCGCGCTGGGCCCGTGGCTGACAGTCGCATTCGCGCTCGACCCGCGGCACCCGATCACGGCCGGCGCGCACGAGGGACTCCGCGGCGCCGCCGGTCACGTCGTGCTTCAGCGCCTCGACGCGCCGCCGCTGCGGTTTGAGCCAGCCAGCCGGATCAACACGCCGATGAAGCTCATCGAAGACCTCACCTGGCAGGCGATCCCCTCCGACGATCCGACGCCGCCGTACAAGGGTGACCACTGCCGGCAGATCGCGCACGTGATCCGGCGCTTGTGCGGCGCGTCGCGGAGCATGAGCGACGAGCAGGAGACGGCGGCGATCGTCGCCGCCTACGTGCAGGGCGCGGGCGCGTGGAAGGGCACACAACGCACGGCTCGAGCGGCGGCCGGTACGAGGCCGCGTGCGCGCTCCAACGCGCCGTTGACGAGACCACCGGCCGGCCGATCGGCGCGGCGCGCTACCTGATCGACGCTGACACCGGCGAGCTGGTGATCCGGGTGCTTCGACCTCGGCTATCACCGCCCGCCAGTACGTCGGCGGCAGCCTCGCCCGCGGCTGGCTCGACGCCCGCATGGAGAACCTCGACTGGACCTCGCGTGCGGCTCGACGGGCACGCGCTGCCCGGTCGCGCCGGCAGAGCAGGTCCGCACGCACGCGCCGACGTCTACCGCGGACTACTCACTCTCGAGCCCGACCTAGGCGGTGACCACGTGACCACGCATTTCCCCTACGGAGTACGCGCGCGCGGAAAGCGCCGCCCGGCGCTTTCCCCGTGTAGGGCTGTGGAAACCGGTGGTCACGTGGTCACGCCACCGGAGGAGGCCGCCTGATGCCCACTTGCGAGAAGTGCCCGTCCTGCCGCACGGTGCTCGTCTGGGCAACGATCCTCGGCCGCAGCGTGCTCGTCTGCCCGAAGGCCACCTGCTGCCGGGAGGCCACGTCATGAGCGAAACGCTCACCGCCTACCGCGAACCCGCACGAGCCCGAGAATTCCGATCGCGTTGCAGATCTCGCGCTGGCGTGATCGCTTGATCGTGAGGCCGTAGACGGTCTGCTCGCCGGCCTTCCAGCCCTTGCGGCCGGGGATGCCCCAGCCGAGCGAGCACGCCGCGTACGCGTCCGCGAACAGTTCGTCCGGCGACCGCGCCTCGGGCGGCATCACCAGGTACCGGGACAGATCGAGGTTCGGCGGCGGGTCGCGGTGCCACGGCACGCCGGCTAGCCCGAGTTTCGCTGCGAACCAGGCGCGGTCGGTGTCGGTGAGGAACAGCTCGTCCCAGGCGTGCCCGTACTCGTGCTCTCGCGTCCACCAGTCCCCGACGCGCAGGTAGACGGTGCGCGTGCTCTTGAACCAGCAGCCCTCGGCGAGCTCGCCCCAGGGCGGCGGGCAGACGCCGCGGACGACGGTGATCCCGGGCGGCCTCGGATACGTCCAGGACCGGGCGTCGGCGGTCGGCGCTATGACCAGCGAGACGACGAGAAGCGCTAACGCGGTGCTAACGAACCGCCCCGGACGGCCCGTCACAGGCCATCACCGCTAGGGTGCCCGACGTGCCCGTTAGCCCTGCAAACCCGACACTTCCCGGCACGTGCCAGCATCCACCGGCACGACGCGAAGAGAACCAGCTCTTCTGAGCCACGCCCGCCACCTTCAGGACCTCCTCGGCCTCACCGACGAGGAGCTGCTGGCGATCCTGGACGAGGACCCGCTCACCGTCCTCGTCCGGCGACCTCGACCACAAGCCGGAGCTGCCGATCCTGCTCGACCTGCTGGCCGACGCCGAGGAGCGGGCCGGCGCGCCGGTGCTGCGCCGGTGGGTGCGGGCCGGGAACCCGCGCCCGCTCGACCTCCTCACGCGGCGCGAGTTCGGCGCCTTCGAGGACGCGCTGGCCACGCTCGCCGAGCGCGGCTTCGTGCTGCGCTCGGGCTAGTCGTCCGGGTCCGGGCGCTTCTCGCCCGGCCAGACGCCCGTGAGGTAGTTGAACCCGATCGCGCCGTAGCGGTCGATCACGAACCGCGTCACGCGGAAGATCACGCCCTGGAGCGCGGCCGCGCCGATCAGTCGCGGCCACGACGTGTCTTGCGTCGTCGCCTCGGGCGGCTCCTGGTCGTCGATCTTCGTCCACACGAAGTCGAACAGCTTCTTGCCCAGGAACCCGCCGACGAGGCCGAAGAGGATGCCGAACGGCTTGTAGATCACGCCCATGCCGCGAGCCTACCCCCGCGAACGGCCAGGTGAATCGCGCCTCTTCGACCGCGCGATGGTGGAGAATGTCGCGGGAGAGGTCGATACATCGTTCAGGAGGACCCATGGGCGACGACCACGCCGACGATCTTCTTCGCAGGGCCCTGATCGACGCGGAGGCGTCCGCCGCGGTTGCCCTGCGCGTCCGGCCGCTGCCGCTGTGCGACACGCTGACCGTCGTCTTCCACGGGCGCCGCGACCTCGGCACGATCCAGACCTACGTCGCCAACGGCGGCCACGGCGCCGGCTCGGCGGTCACCGCCGACGCGCTCATGCGCGTCCCCTGCGACCTGGACCTCGGCGCCGCCGAGGACCGCGACGAGGCCGAGCGGCTGTACGCGGAGCAGGCGGCGGCGATCCGCGACGCGCTGGTCGGCGCGGACACGGTCCTCGACATCTGGCGCGAGCCGCTCGAGGACCTCGCCCGCGCCCGCGTGAAGGTCGACCGCCGGATCGACCTCGACGTCCGGCTCCCCGCCCACCGCCTGCTGCCGGCCGCGCTCGTCGCGCCCGAGAAGCGGATCGTGGTCACCGCCGTGTGCGGCGCCCGGCCGCTCAACGAGGGGCGCCCGCCGATGGGGATCGTCTGCGCGCAGCAGGACGTCGCGCGCGTGTACCCGCTGCCCGACGACCCGGAGCGCTGCCTGGAGGACTTCCTCGAGGTCGCCGCGGACCACGCCCGCGAGATGGCGGAGCGGCTCGGCCGCCAGGAGGCCTCGGTCGAGCGCTTCCTCGAGCTGTCGGGCGACGACTTCCACGAGACGGGCTGACTTCGACTTCTAGGCTGCGGCGGGTGCAGCGCCGCCGCTCCCGCGTCGTCATCCCGCTCGTCTTCGGCGTCTTCGTGTTCATCGGCCTGTCCGTGCTGCTGGCCCGCGGCCTGACCGGCAGCAGCCGCGAGCGCGGCGACGTGCTCGCGCTCGTCCGCGCCCAGGCGCGCGGCGACGCCGCCGCGGTCCTCGCCCGCCTGCCGGCGTGCCGCCGCGAGCCCGCGTGCGCGAGGACGACCGCCGAGCGGGTGCGGGAGCTCCGCCGGCCCGGCGCCGTGCAGCTGCTCACCTACACGCCGTCCGCCCGGCTCTCGCTCACGCGCAAGGTCGGGACGGGCCGCGTCGCCTGGCGGGCGGGGGACGGGCGGCCAGTGGTCCAGTGCGTCCGCGTGCGCCGCGAGGGGCCGCTGACGGGCGGCTCCGTGGAGCTGCTGTCGGTGTCCGCGCCCATCCCCGGCGACGCGGGTTGCGGCGCGTGATCGGCCCGGGTCATGCTTCGGACGGCACGAGCGCCGCGACTTGCCGCCGGGCCGGGTGTTGGGATTCGCCGTGATGCGGCCACTCAGACTCCTCCCTCTCGCCCTCCTCGCGACGCTCGCGGCGCTGCCGGGCACGGCCTCGGCGGCCGACGTCCCCTCCGCGAAGACGCTCTACGAGGACGGCCCGAGCGGCCGCTACCTGATCGACGGGCAATGGCTGTTCCGGCTCGACGGCGCCGACCGCGGCCTGCGCCAGCGCTACTACCGGCAGACCTCCACCGCCGGCTGGACCGGGGTGGCCGTCCCCAACGTCTGGAACGCGGGCGACGACAGCGAGGCGTCGATGCGCGGCTCCGTCGGCTGGTACCGCAAGGACTTCGAGCTGCCCGAGAAGCGCGCCGCGCTCCAGTGGGCGGCGCGCTTCGAGTCGGTCAACTACCGCACGCGCGCGTGGCTCAACGGCCGCGAGATCGGCCGCAACAACGGCGCCTACATCCCGTTCACGCTGCGGCTGAAGGGGATCCGCCACAGCGGCGTCAACCGCCTCGTGATCCGCGTCGACTCGCGCCGGCTGCCGACGGACTTCCCGCCCTCGGGCCTGAGCACGCGCGGCGCCGCCACGGGCGGCTGGTGGAACTACGGCGGCATCCAGCGCGAGGTCTACCTCCAGCGGCTCGACACGGTGGAGTTCGACAAGGTCCGCGTGCTGCCGCGCACCTCGGGCCGCTCGGCGACCGTCGACTTCACGATCGCGCTCGAGAACGTCACCCGCCGCGCCCGCCGCGTGAGCGCGATCGCCAACTTCGGCGGCCGCCGGGTCGGGCTCGGCACGCGCCGGCTGCGCGCGGGACAGACCGAGCTGTTCGAGGGCCGCGTCCGCATCTCGAACCCGACGCTCTGGTCGCCCAAGCGGCCGTACCTGTACCCCGTCCGCATCACCGCCAGCTCGGGCGGCCGCACGGTCGGCACGTACTCGCTCAAGAGCGGGATCCGGTCGATCCGCGTCCGCCGCGGGCGGCTCTACCTCAACGGCACGCCGCTGAACCTGCGCGGGGTCGGCGTCCACGAGGACACGCGCACGCAGGGGTTCGCGGTCGACAACGCGTTCCGCGACAGGCTGGTGGCCGAGGCGCGGGCGCTCGGCGCCACGACGCTGCGCACGCACTACCCGCTGCACCCGTACATCCACGAGCTCGCCGACCGCCTCGGGCTGCTCATCTGGTCCGAGATCCCGGTCTACTCGGTCAAGACGACGTACCTGGCGCGCGAGCGGGTGCGCGAGCTGGCGGCGCAGGAGATGCGGCGCAACGTCGAGACGAACCTCAACCACCCGTCGGTGCTGCTGTGGTCGGTCGGCAACGAGCTGTCGTCGCGGCCGGGGCCCGTGCAGGGCGACTACATCCGCCGCGCGGCGGCGATCGCCAAGGACATCGACCCGACGCGCCCGACGGCGATCGCGTTCGCCGGCTACCTGTCGGCGGGCTGCCAGTCCGAGTACCGGCCGCTCGACGTGCTCGGCGTCAACGACTACTTCGGCTGGTACGCCGGCCCGGGCGGCCAGATCTTCGACCGCAACCGCCTCTCCGGCTACCTGGACTCGGTGCGCCGCTGCTACCCGCGGCAGGCGCTGATCGTCTCCGAGTTCGGCGCCGAGGCCAACCGCGACGGCCCGGTGGAGGAGAAGGGCACGTGGGCGTTCCAGCAGGAGTGGGTCAACTACCACCTGAACGTCTTCAGCAGCAAGCCGTGGCTGAGCGGCGCGATCTACTGGGCGCTCAACGAGTTCCGCGTCAAGCCCGACTGGGAGGGCGGCAACCCGCGCCCGGCGCCGCCGGTCCACCAGAAGGGGCTCGTGACCTACGACGACTGGACGCGCAAGCCCGCGTGGGCGGACGTGCAGCGCTGGTTCAGCGCCACGGCGCAGACGCCGTAGCTATCCGAGCCTAGCGATGGGGCACGCGTGGTCGGGCCGGTCCCGGCTCGACCACCCGGCGCCGCTCCGGGCGCGGGCGCAGGTCCCTCAGGCGCTCGTGGCCGCGCAGCCGCACGGGCGCCGGCTCGGCGTCCGGCAGCGGGATGCCGCCCGGCGGTGAGGTCTTCGGGCGGTCGTTGATCCGGTCGCTGCCGCCGCCGCCACCGTCCTCTTCCTCGCCGTCCTGGCGGCCCTCCGGGCGGTCGGACCGCATGAACATGAGCAGCATCACGCCTGCGAGCACCAGGGCCACGAGGTGCAGGGCCGCGAAGATGACGATCAGCTCGTCGTCCGGAGCGGACATGTCTCAAAAACTACCCTGCCGCGCGAGCCGGCATACCGCGTTTCGCTAGCATGGCGTGCCGTTCGCGCGCCGTCTTTCCCGCGTACCCGTCCGCGCGCCGAGCCTCCTCACCATGCCTTCCGACACCCGCTCGCTCTCGCTCACGCCCCGCGATCCGGAGGGCTCGCGCTCCGCGCGCCGGCTCCGCCGCGACGGGCTCGTCCCCGGCGTCATCTATGGCGGCGACGGCTCGCCCGAGCACTTCGCCGTCGACGCGCGGATCCTGCGCAACACGCTGGCGCACAGCGGCGCGATCCTCGAGGTGACCGTCGGCGACGGCGGCAAGGGCACGCCGGTGCTCGTCAAGGACGTCCAGCGCCACCCGGTCCGCGGCGAGGCGGTGCACATCGACCTGCTGCGGGTCGACATGACGGAGACGATCCACACCACCGTCGTCCTGGAGCTGCTCGGCGCCGACGAGGCGCCCGGCGTCGTCGAGGGCGGCGTGCTCAACCAGGAGGCGCGCGAGCTCAACATCGAGGCGCTGCCGGGCGACATCCCGGACTCGATCACGCACGACGTCTCCGGCATGGTGATGAACGCCACGCTCACGCTGTCCGAGGTCACCGCGCCCGAGGGCGTGAAGCTGCTCGACGATCCCGACGAGACCGTCGTCGCCACGATCACCCCGCCGACGCTCGAGCCGGTCGAGGAGGAGATCGAGACCGAGACCGAGCTGGTGGGCGAGGACGGCGAGCCGATCGACGCCGAGGCGGCGGAGGCGCAGGCCGAGGGCGACACCGCCGAGGAGGCCGAGCAGAAGGCCGACTCGGGCGACGAGTCCTGAGGAACCCCTTCTCCGCATCCGCGCCGGTCGACTGGCTGGTCGCCGGGCTCGGGAATCCCGGCCCGGGCTACGCGGAGTCGCCGCACAACGTCGGGTTCAAGGTCGCCGACGCGCTCGCGCGCCGGTGGGACCTGCCGAAGCCGAAGAAGAAGTTCGCCGGCGAGCTGGCGGAGGGCCGCACGGGCCCCGGCGGGCCGCGCGTGGCGGTCCTGAAGCCGCAGACCTACATGAACGAGGCGGGCCGCTCGGTGGGGCCGGCGCGCGGCGCCTACAAGCTCGACCTCGACCAGCTGGTCGTGGTCCACGACGAGATCGACCTCCCGTTCGGCGAGATCCGCGTCCGGCTGGGCGGCGGGCTGGCCGGGCACAACGGCCTCAAGTCGCTGCGCCGCGAGCTCGGCGGGCCGGACTTCCACCGCGTCCGCGTCGGCGTCGGCCGGCCGGACTCGACCGATCCGGACATCGTCGCCGCCTACGTGCTCGGGAAGTGGCGCCAGCCGGCCGCCGAGGTCGCCGACCTCGTCGACCGCGCGGCCGGCGAGGCCGAGCGCCTCGTGCTCGGGGGCTGAGCCGTGCCGCGTGACTGGGACGCGTCCTCGTACGAGCGGCTGTCCGCGCCGCTGGAGGCGATGGGGCGTGACGTGCTCTCGCGCCTGGAGCTGGACGGCGACGAGACCGTGCTCGACGCGGGCTGCGGCACGGGCCGGGTGACCGCCGCGCTGGTCGAGCGCCTGCCGCGCGGCAGGGTGATCGCGGTCGACGGCTCGCCGTCGATGGTGGAGGAGGCGCGGCGCCGGCTGCCGGCCTCGGTGGACGTGCGCGTGGCGGACCTGCTCGAGCTGGAGCTGGACGAGCCGGTCGACGCGATCGTCTCCACTGCGACGTTCCACTGGATCCTCGACCACGACCGCCTGTTCGCCCGGCTGCGTGGAGCGCTGAAGCCCGGCGGGCGGCTCGTCGCGCAGTGCGGCGGCGAGGGCAACATCGCCGCGGTCAAGGGCGCCGGGCTCGAGCTGGCACGGCGGCCGCCGTTCGCCGAGCACCTCGCCGGCTGGGACGTGGACTGGAAGTACGCCTCGCCGGCCGAGACCGAGGCGCGCCTGCACCGGCTCGGCTACGCCGACGTCTGGTGCTGGAGCTCGCGCGTGGACGTGGACCTCGAGGACCCGGCCGGCTACCTCGCCACGATCTGCCTCGGCTCGTTCCTCGCACGGCTGCCCGACGACCTCCACGACCCGTTCATCGACGCCGCCGTCGACCTGCTCGGCGCGCCGCTGACGCTCCAGTACGTGCGGCTGAACATCCTCGCGCGGCGCTGAGCCCGGATTCCGGGCTCAAACTCGAACGCCTGTCCAGCTCTCCTCACCCACCCTTCAGGGCGGGCCGATATCGGGTGCGGGAGGCTGGTGCCACGGAGGGCGCCGGAGCAGGTCCGCCGAAGGGGGGCGGGCCCGACATATAGGTCTGTCCAACCGCGACGCGACGGGCCTAGAATCGGAGGAGGTACCGAACGGCCGCGCATGATGCGCGGCCGTTCGGCATGCCCGGACATGCCGCTGCGCGCCTTCCTCACCCACCTCGAGAACGATCCCACCGCCTCGCGCCTCGCCGACGAGGGCGGCGCCGCCTACGTCTCGCAGGCCCTGCGCCCGTACCTGATCGCCGCGCTGGCCGACCGCGACGTGCGCCGGCCCACGGTGGTCGTGGCGGGCGACGACCGCTCCGCCCGCGACCTCGCCGCCGACCTGCGCGCGTGGCTGCGCCCGCGGACCGTCCGCTTCTACCCGAGCCGCGGCGTCGCCTACGAGTCCCACCTCACGCCGCCGCCGCACCTCGTGGGCCTCCGGGTCGCGGCGCTCGACGCGCTGCTCGACACCCCCGCCGGCTCGGAGCAGCCCGTGGTCGTCATCAGCGCGGTCGCCCTGAGCGAGAAGGTCCCCGACCCGAAGCTGCGCCCGCACGGCTTCAAGCTGCGCACGGGCGACCTGCTGGACCTCGACGAGGCCGCCGGCGACCTCGTGGCCGCGGGCTACGAGCGCGTGGACCAGGTCGACGATCGCGGCCAGTTCGCCGTCCGCGGCGGGCTGCTCGACATCTACCCCGCCACGGAGGAGCGCGCCGTCCGCGTCGACCTGTTCGACGACGAGATCGAGTCGCTGCGCTGGTTCTCCACGTTCACGCAGCGCTCGCTCGGCGAGGCGGAGGCGGTCGAGATCGCGCCCGCCGCCGAGCTCGCCCCGGAGCACCGCGAGCTGGCCGAGATCGCCGCGCTCGAGAACCCCGACGAGCGCCCGGACATCGCCGAGCTGCTGCCGGTCGGCGACTTCCGCGAGCTGCTCGACCTCGTGCCGGAGCACGCCCAGGTGCTCGTGGCCGCCGACGAGGACGTCGCCCCGGCGCTGCGCGACCACTGGGAGGACGTCTGCGCCGCCTTCCACGACACGGACGCGCACCACCTGTACGTCCGCCCCGACGGCATCCTCGAGGCGCTCGACGACCGCGCGGGCGTGCGGCTGTCCTCGATCAGCGGCTCCCAGCCGCTGGAGATCCGCGCGCAGGCCGCGGACTTCGCCGCCCGCTCGCTGCGCGAGGCCGAGCCGGAGATGGAGAAGCTCGTCCGCTCCGGCTACACGACGGTCGTCACCTGGCCCCAGCGCGGCGCCGCCGAGCGCGCGGCCTACAACCTCGGGCGCGCCAAGGCGAGCTTCGAGGAGGGCAAGGAGCTCGTCTTCGTCGAGAGCACGCTGCGCGACGGCTTCCTCGCGCCGCAGCTGAAGCTCGCGGTGATCCCGGAGCACCGGCTGATCCACCGCCGCCGCAGCGCGCCGGCGCCGGCGCGCCGCGGGCGCGGGCTGCTGCGCAGCTTCACCGACCTGCGCACGGGCGACATCGTCGTCCACGAGGACCACGGGGTCGCCCGCTTCGCGGGCTTCGACACGAAGACCGTCGCGGGCGTCACCCGCGACTACCTCGACCTGGAGTTCGCCGGCACGGACAAGGTGTTCATGCCGGTCGACCAGCTCGCCAAGATCTCGCGCTACGTCGGCGCGGACGGCGCCCACCCGGCGCTCTCGAAGCTCGGCGGGACGCGCTGGGAGACGATGAAGGCGCGCGCCCGCCGCGCCGCGCAGGAGCTGGCCGGCGAGCTGCTCAACCTCTACGCGGAGCGCAAGCGGCGCCGCGGCCACGCGTTCGAGCCGGACACGGACTGGCTGCGCGACTTCGAGAGCGCGTTCCCGTACCGCGAGACGCCCGACCAGCGCGAGGCGATCGAGAACGTCAAGGGCGACATGGAGTCCGAGCGCCCGATGGACCGCCTGATCTGCGGCGACGTCGGCTACGGCAAGACGGAGGTCGCGCTGCGCGCGGCGTTCAAGTCCGCCAACAGCGGCAAGCAGGTCCTGATGCTGGTGCCGACGACGATCCTCGCCCAGCAGCACTACGGCACGTTCACCGAGCGCCTGCGCGACTACCCGTTCACGATCGAGCACGTGTCGCGCTTCCGGCCGCCGGCCGAGCAGCGCGAGGCGGTCAAGCGCTTCTCCGAGGGCAAGGTGGACATCCTCATCGGCACGCACCGCCTGCTCTCGCGCGACGTCCGCGCCAAGGACCTCGGGCTGCTGATCGTCGACGAGGAGCAGCGCTTCGGCGTCAAGCAGAAGGAGCTGCTGCGGCAGCTGCGGCTCAAGGTCGACGTCATCTCGATGAGCGCCACGCCGATCCCGCGCACGCTCCAGATGTCGCTCGCCGGGCTGCGCGACATCAGCGTGATCGAGACGCCGCCCGAGGGCCGGCGGCCCGTGAAGACCTACGTCGGCGAGTACGACGAGCAGCTCGTGAAGCAGGCGCTGGAGCGCGAGAAGGCGCGCGGCGGCCAGGCGTTCTTCCTGCACAACCGGGTGGAGGACATCGACGAGACGGCGGTGCGTCTGCGCGCGCTGTGCCCGGAGATGTCGTTCACCGTCGCCCACGGGCAGATGGACGAGAAGCAGCTCGAGAAGCGCATGATCGCCTTCCTGCGCGGCGAGGCCGACGTGCTCGTGTCGACCTCGATCATCGAGTCGGGCATCGACATCCCGCAGGCCAACACGCTCGTCGTGGAGCGGGCGGACACCTTCGGCCTGTCGCAGCTGTACCAGATCCGCGGGCGGGTGGGCCGGTCCCGCGAGCGGGCCTACGCGTACCTGCTGTATCCCAGCGCCGCGGCGCTCACCCCCGAGGCCGCCGACCGGCTCTCCGCGCTGTCGGACTACACGGAGCTCGGCGCGGGCTTCAAGGTGGCCATGCGCGACCTCGAGCTGCGCGGCGCCGGCAACCTGCTCGGCGACGAGCAGTCCGGCCACGTCGCCGCGCTGGGCTTCGAGCTGTACATGCAGATGCTCGACGAGGCCGTGCAGGAGATGGCCGCCGACGCGGACCGGGAGGAGATGCCGGAGCCCGTGCGCCTCGACGTCAACGTCGACGCCTACGTCCCCGCCGACTACATCCCGTACGAGCAGGCCAAGGTGGACGTCCACCGCCGGATCGCTGGCGCGCGCGAGGTCGCCGAGCTGGCCGAGCTGCGGCGCGAGCTGGCCGACCGCTTCGGCGAGCTGCCCGAGCCGCTGGAGAACCTGATCGCGCTCCAGCAGGCGCGGATCAAGCTCGGCGAGGCCGGCGCCACGGCGGTCACGTTCCGCCAGGGCCGGCTCGCGGTCACGCCGATCGAGCTCGACTCCGTGCGCGCCCGGAAGCTACGCGACGAGATCCCCGGCGCGCTGTACGAATCCGGCAAGTCGCAGCTCTCGATGCGGGTGCCCGACGACCCCGCACAGCGGTTCCCCGCGGTGGTCCGCGCCGCCGACGCGCTGCTCGCCGTGCAGCGCGCGGCCGCGTAGCCCCGCATAAGGCCTTCGTTAAGCCTGGATGAGGTACGGCCGGGTGCCGCTACCATCGTCTCTCCGGGGCACTGCGCGACCCGTTCGCGCGTGCCGGCTCCGCGCCGGCCCACTCGCTTGCCCTCTGCTTCGTCAACGACCCAGGCTTCCTCCATGACCAAGGCAGTCCGAATCCTCTTGGCTCTGGCCGCCCTCGGGGCGCCGGCCGTGCTCGCCGCCGGATGCGGCGGCGTTCCCGGCAACGCCGTTGCCGAAGTCGACGGCAACGCCATCGAGAAGTCGGCGTACGACCACTGGCTCCAGGTCGCCGCCCGCACGAGCGGGCAGGGCGCCAACTCCAAGGCCCCGGTGCCGCCGGACTTCACCGCGTGCATCGCGCAGAAGCGCAAGACCACGCCGAAGCCGGCCAAGGGCCAGCCGAAGATCACCGACAAGCAGCTCAAGGACCAGTGCAAGCAGGAGTACGAGCAGCTGCGCGACCAGGTGCTCCAGCTCCTGATCTCGTTCGAGTGGCTCGAGGGCGAGGCCGACGAGCAGGGGATCAAGGTCACCGACGCCGAGGTCAAGAAGTCCTTCGACCAGCAGAAGAAGCAGAGCTTCCCCAAGGACGCCGACTACCAGAAGTTCCTCAAGGACTCCGGCCAGTCCGAGGCCGACATCCTGCTCCAGGTCAAGGCCGACCTGCTCAAGACCAAGATCACGGAGAAGATCACCAAGGGCAAGGACAAGGTGACCGACGCCCAGATCGAGAAGTTCTACAACGAGAACAAGGAGCGCTTCGCGCAGCCCGAGCGCCGCGACATCCGCGTCGTGCTCACGAAGGGCGAGGCGAAGGCCCAGCAGGCGCGCCGCGCGCTCCAGTCCGGCCAGGACTGGAAGACCGTCTCGAAGCAGTTCTCGATCGACGAGGCGTCCAAGGCCCAGGGCGGCAAGCTGCCCGCGCAGGCCAAGGGCACGCTCGAGAAGCAGCTCGACGAGGCCGTCTTCAGCGCCAAGAAGGGCAAGCTCTCCGGGCCGGTCAAGACCCAGTTCGGCTTCTACGTCTTCGAGGTCACGAAGGTCACGCCCGCCTCGCAGCAGACGCTCGCGCAGGCCAAGGAGACCATCCGCCAGACGCTCCAGTCCCAGAACCAGCAGGACGCGATCAAGAAGTTCTCGGACGAGTACACGAAGCGCTGGAAGGAGAAGACCGACTGCCGCGAGGGCTTCGTGATCCAGCAGTGCAAGCAGGGGCCGAAGGCGACGCCGACGCCCACGCCGGGCGCCGTGCAGCAGCAGCCGCCCTCGCAGGGCAACTGAGCCTACCGCCACCGCGCCGCCGCTAGCCTGCGAGCGATGGAAGCCGAGCAGATCGTCGAGGCGCTCCGGCGCCTCGACGCGCTGACCAGGCGCCTGCGCGCCGAGTGCCCGTGGGATCGCGAGCAGGACGAGCGCTCGATCGTCCCGCACACCGTCGAGGAGGCCTACGAGCTCGCCGCCGCCGCCCACGCGGACGACGACGCCAAGCTGCTCGACGAGCTCGGCGACGTCCTGTTCCAGGTCTACTTCCTCTCGCTGCTGCTCGAGGAGCGCGGCGCGGGCTCGCTCGCCGGCGTCGCCGAGCACGTGCACGCCAAGCTGGTCCGGCGCCACCCGCACATCTTCGGCGAGACGGAGGCCGAGACCGCGGGGCAGGTGCTCCGCAACTGGGACGCGATCAAGCGCACCGAGGAGGGCCGCGAGCCCGGCATCTTCGGCGAGGTCCCCGAGAACCTGCCCGCGCCGCTGTACGCGCGCAAGGTCCAGCGGCGCGCCGCGACGACCGGCTTCGACTTCCCGCACGTCCCGTACGAGGCGGTCGACGCCGAGCTGGAGGAGCTGCGCGCGGCCGAGGACCGCGAGCAGCGCTTCCACGAGGTCGGCGACGTCCTGTTCGCGGCCGTCAACGTGGCGCGCAAGCTGAAGGTCGACCCCGAGCTGGCGCTCCGCGCCGCCGCGGACCGCTTCCGCGGCCGCGTCGAGGGGGCGGCGGGCCTCGCCGCATCCGATGGCGCCGACTGGGACGATCTCGACGCGAGCAGGCAGCTCGCCTACTACGCGCGGATCCGCATGAACGAGGAGACCGAGACGTGAGCCAGATCGAGACCGTCCACGCCCGCCAGATCCTGGACTCGCGCGGCAACCCGACCGTCGAGGTCGAGCTCGCCCTGAAGTCGGGCGCGACCGGCCGCGCCGCCGTCCCGTCCGGCGCGTCGACCGGCGAGTTCGAGGCCACCGAGCTGCGCGACGGCGGCGACGCCTGGGGCGGCAAGGGCGTCACCAAGGCGGTCGAGAACGTCAACGGCGAGATCGCGCAGGCGGTCGCCGGCATGGACGTGCTCGACCAGAAGGCGCTCGACCAGGCTCTGATCGACCTCGACGGCACGCCGAACAAGTCGCGGCTCGGCGCGAACGCGATCCTCGGCGTCTCGCTGGCGGCGGCGCGCGCGGCGGCGGCCGAGGTCAACGCGCCGCTGTGGCGCTACCTCGGCGGCGAGGAGGCCCGCGTGCTGCCCGTGCCGATGATGAACGTGCTCAACGGCGGCGCGCACGCGGACAACTCCGTCGACTTCCAGGAGTTCATGGTCGTGCCGGTCGGCGCGCCGTCGTTCGCGGAGGCGCTGCGCACCGGCGCCGAGGTGTTCCACGCGCTCAAGAAGACGCTCGGCAAGCGCGGGCTCGGCACCGCGGTCGGCGACGAGGGCGGCTTCGCGCCCGACCTGGACTCCAACGAGGCGGCGCTCGAGGCGCTGATCGAGGGCGTCGAGGCGGCCGGCTACCGGCCGGGCGAGGACGTCGCGATCGCGCTCGACCCGGCGACGAGCGAGATCTTCGACGACGGCGAGTACAACCTCGAGCACGAGGGGCGCCGGCTGTCGCCCGCCGAGATGGCGGCCTACTGGGCCGACCTCGCCGGCCGCTACCCGATCCTGTCGATCGAGGACGGCATGGACGAGGAGGACTGGGACGGCTGGCGAGCGCTCACCGAGCAGATCGGCGATCGCATCCAGCTCGTCGGCGACGACCTGTTCGTCACCAACACGGAGCGGCTGAAGCGCGGCATCGACACCGGCGTCGCCAACTCGATCCTCATCAAGGTCAACCAGATCGGGACGCTGACGGAGACGATGGCGGCGATCGACATGGCCCGCGGGGCGGGCTACACGGCCGTCATGTCGCACCGCTCGGGGGAGACGGAGGACACCACGATCGCCGACCTGGCGGTGGCCACCGGCTGCGGCCAGATCAAGACCGGGGCGCCGTCGCGCTCGGACCGCGTGGCCAAGTACAACCAGCTGCTGCGGATCGAGGAGGCGCTGGGAGCCGCGCCGAGTACCCCGGCCGGAGCGTGTTCCGCTCGTAGGCGTCGGCCGGCGGCCGGCCCACCCGACGTGGCGCGAGGGCTTCCAGCGCTCTGAGAGCGGCGTTGCAGAGGAAGGGCGGCGGCAGCGTCGAACGAAGGGCGTGGGCATGGCCGCCACCCGCATACGCTGGGACCGCCTTGGACGCTGGGCGCTGATCGCCGTGTTCGCGTTCGTGCTGTACCTCTACATCGGCCCCGCGGTGAAGTGGGTGTCGACCTACCGGCAGGCCAAGGAGAAGCGCGCCGAGGTCGCCGAGCTGAAGTCGCGCCATGCCGAGCTGGTGCAGCGGCGCCGCGAGCTGCGCGACGACCGCGCGCTCGAGCGCGAAGCCCGACGCCTGGGCATGGTCAGGGCGGGCGAGAAGGCGTACGTGGTCAGCCTTCCGCCCCGCTGACCGGCCGCCTACTAGCCTCAGGAAGGTGTCGTTCGAGACCGCTCTGGAGCAGTGGCAGGAGGGCGAGCGCCGGCTCGCCGAGGCCCCGCCCGGGCAGCAGGCCACGCTGGAGCGCGTGACGCAGCGCATCCAGGCCGAGCTGCGGCGCCGGCTCGGCGGCGCGTTCACCGCCGAGGAGCTGGCCGACCTCTACGACCAGGGCACGGACTGGTCCACGGACGTGGCGGTCGCCGCGGCACCCGACGAGCCGTACGCCTGGGACGCCCGGATCGTCGCCGACGCCGCCTTCGCCCGCTACCTGCGCGCGGCGTGCCGACTTCGCGGGCGGCCGCCGGCGCTTCTAGGCGCCCTTCAGCACCTTCGTGAACGAGCTGCGCCGCCAGACGGTGCGGAAGCCGAGCCGCTCGTAGAGCCGCTTCGCGGCGCCGACGTCGTCGGCCTCGATGAACGCCTCGCGCGCGCCGCCGGCCGCGGCGGCGGCGAGCGCGCGCGACGACCAGCGCGCCGCCGAGGCCCCCGTCGCGGCGCTCCGGCAGCACGTAGACGAGCTCCACCTCGACGGCGTCGCCGGACGCGGAGAACGCGGCGAAGCCGACCGGCTCGCCCTCCGCGCGCGCGATCGCGGCGCGCGTGTCCGCGGCGGCGCGCGACCTCCTCCTCCACGAGGGCGAACTCCGGCGTCTCGCCCCACACCGATTCGCTCTGCCACGAGACGCGAAGGGGGCGCGTCGCCTCGAAGTCCTCGACGGACAGCTCGACGCCGGCGGGCCCGGCGGCTTCAGGGCCGGGCAGCGCGCGGAACAGGAACGCGAGCCGCTCGGTCACCCAGCCGATGCGGGCGAAGTCCTCGGCGACCCGCAGCCCGGTGTCGCCGTCCTCGATCTCGATCCGCCGGTGGCCGAGGTCGGCGAGCGCGGGCTCGGCCGCCGCGGCCAGCTCCGCCCCGCTCAGCCCGGGGTCGGGCCCCTCGACGCGGGCGAGGTTGTAGTCGTAGAACGACGGCAGCTCGCTGATGCGCACGACCGTGCCGTGCGCCCACGGCTCGACCCGGTCGCAGACCCGCGCCTGGTAGGCGCGCCGCCAGGCGATCGCGTGCTCGCGCGCGCTCATCCGGCGAGCCACATGAAGCGGTGCTGGACGGTCAGCGGCTCGAAGCCGAGCCGCTCGTACAGCGCCTGCGCGCGCCCGCCGGCCGCCGTCGGGACGAAGACGAGCTCATGCTGCTCGGCGCGGGCGGCGTGCAGCACGGCGGCGATCACGGCGGTGGCCAGGCCGCGGCCGCGCGCCTCCGGCCTGGTGTAGACGTCCTCGAGCATCCCGTCGCGGCCGCCGTCGATCAGCAGCGCGTACGCCAGCGGGCGGCCCTGCTCGAAGGTCGCGAACGCGCGCGTCGGCGTGCCGGCGAACAGGCGCGCGTCGGAAGCGTGGGCCTGCGCGATCACGTCCTCGGACGTCGCCCACGGCTCCGAGCGGATCCAGTCGTCGCGCAGGCCGCGGACGTGCCCGTACGGCACCTCCTCGGCGAGCGCCTCCGCCGCGGGCGGCGGCGCGGCGCCGTCGCGCCCGAGCAGCGCGAGCAGCGCGAGCTGCCAGCCGCGCGGCTCCAGCGCGCCGGCCAGCTCGGCGCCGTACGCCTCGTCGCCGACGAGGATGCGCGGCCTGCCGTGCTCTGCGGCGAGCGCCTCGATCGCATCGACGCCGAGCGCGTCGTGCACGACGAGGCTGTTCAGATGCGGGATGAGCGGCAGCGACGGCGTGCGCAGCAGCGTCGCGCCGTCCAGCCGCACGACCTCCTCGACGGCGCGCTCGAAGACGCCGGCGTCGAACGCGCGAGCGCGCTCCGACTTACGTCTTCGTCGTCCTCGCCGCCGCCGGCACGGCGGATCACGATCTGATCCTCCTCGATCGTGACCTCGACGGGCCGGTGCCCGGCCCAGTGCTCGGCGTAGACGGGATCGTCCTGCACGTCGGGGTCCAGCCAGAGGCCGTAGCCCTCCTCGCCGTGGTCGAACGTGCCCTCGAGGGCACGTCCGGCGGTGCGCTTGCGGCTGCGCCCGCCGCGCGAGCGGGAGCGCTTCGGCTTGGGCTTCTCCTCGTCCTCGTCGGCGGCTTCGTCGGCGTCGGCCTTCTCCTCGGCCTCGGCGGCCTTGCGCGCCGCCTCCTCCGCCGCCTTGGCCTCCTCGGCGGCGCGGCGCTCGGCCTCCGCCTCCAGCTCGGCGGCGATCGCCGCGTCGTCGGACGCGCGCAGGTCGACCTCCTCGAAGGCGCCGCCGTTCTCCTCGCCGTCGGGCTCGAGACCCTGCTCGCGCTTGAAGGCCTGGATCTGCTGCACCGTCACCTCGAGCTGGTGTGCGATCCACGCGTCGGTGCGACCCTGGCGCACCCACCCGCGGATCTGGTTAAGCTGGGGACGCAGGGATCTCCGGCTCATCGCGGGCCGCAGACTAGCAAGGGGTCTATGGGCCTCGGGTGCAGGCCCCATAGCGCACACGACGAAGAGGGTCTAAGCTCGCCAGTGCCTCGAGTGGGCGATGTCGCGGGCACGCGCCCCATCGAATCCGCTTGCCAGGGAGGCGGGGTCACTCACATGCTGGTACTGACACGCAAGTCCAACCAGTCGATCATGATCGGCGACGACATCGAGGTCTCCGTGCTGTCGATCATGGGCGAGAAGGTCCGCATCGGCATCCAGGCTCCTCGGGACATTCCCGTGTTCCGCAAGGAGGTCTACCTCGAGATCCAGCAGGAGAACGTCGCGGCCGGTGCGTCCGCGCGTGCCGAGGTCGACGACGCGCTGAAGCGGCTGAGCGCGAAGCGCTAGGCGGGGGGCGGCGCGGCGGGCGCCGGCCTCAGCCCATCACGTAGTACAGGGTCTGGAACATCGCGATGGTCACGATGACCGCGGTCGCGATGAGCGTCAGCACGAGCATGAAGAAGCGCAGCGTGCCGTTGCGCTTCGTGCGCGTCGTGCGGCGCTTGCGGGTGCGCTGAACGGCCTCCGCGCGCAGGCGCTCGCGACGGTGCCGGTCCTCCTCGATCTCCTCGACGAAGGCCTGCTCGATCTCGGCAAGGCTCTGGCGCATCCGCATGGAACCGCCAAGGCTATCACCGCATAACCACTGGTTAGTGGTCACTCACCGCGCACCCTCGCACCTCGACCAAAGTCCGCGCCCGGACAATCTGGCGCGGCTCGCGAGCTTCCGGAACTCGCCGGCGTGCGCGACGTTCGGCGGGTACGTCGCGACCGTCGCGTAGCCGCGGCGGACGAGCTCGGCGTTCACGAACAGGCCGTCGCTCGCCCGGTAGACGTAGGCGAGCCGGCGGCCGTAGCGGTCGCGCAGCTCGACGTCGCGGACGAGCCGCACCCGCTCGCCCTCGACCAGCTTCGCGTTGAACGCGCTCGCGCGCTTCGCGAAGCACTCGACCGGCGTGCCGGGCTTGACCGACTCCGGCGTGTCGACGCCGATGTAGCGCACGGCCTCCTCGCCGCCGGCGAGCTGCACGCGGATGGTGTCGCCGTCGACCACGCGCGACGACGCGGCCGCCGTCAGCGGCCGCCGGCGCCGCCGGATCGGAGCAGCCGGCCAGCGCCGCCGCGGCGAGCAGCGGCGCCAGCCTCCAGGCGCTCAGACGCGAGCGCCCTGCTCGGCCTCGTCGTAGACGCGGACGAAGCGCAGGTAGTTGTCGGCGATCTGCTCGGCCGCCGCGGAGCGCTCGAGGTCGCCGCCCAGGAAGCCCTTGAGCGGGTCCCACCAGATCGAGCGGCCGATCGCGAAGCCGATGAAGCCCTCGACGCCGGCCGCCTGGCGCAGCCAGTGGTCGACCTTCTCGTCGCTGGCCCCGCGGCCGAGCAGCACGCTCTTGACGTTCTCGCGGCCCTCGCCGCGGCGGGTCGCCTCGGCGAGCATCTCGGCGTCCTCGCGGCGGTCGACGCCCTCGATCTTCCAGATGTCGACGTCGACGGGGTAGTCCTGGATCTGCTCGATCGCGCGGCGCATCAGCTCGGGCCGCAGCTCGGCGTCGTAGCGGTCGGTGTCGCCGCCGGCCTTCTCCAGCTGCTCGTCCGTGGCCGGCACGAGCAGCTCGAAGAGGAACAGCCGGCCGTTCTCGTGCAGCCAGTCGGCGAGCCGCTTCAGGCGCCCGAGCTGGCGCTCGTTCGTCTCCGCGTCGCCCTCGGGGTTGAGGCGCACGAGCACCTTCGAGAAGTCCGGGTCGAACTGCTCGATGTGGGCGCCGAAGTCGTCGCCGTACTGGAAGTCGAACTCGTCCTGGCCGCTCTTCTCGACCGGCATCGCGAGCTTCAGGCCGTCGGACTTCCCCTGCTTCGGGATGTCGCCGCCGAACTGCTCGTCGACGAGGACGCCGGCGGCCGCCGGGTCGACGCCGCGCTCCGTCGCCAGCTCCATGCCCTCGAAGATGAGGTGCTTGGCGTCGGCGATCGTCTTCGTCTGCTCCTCGTCCGGCTCCCCCTCGATCCCGAACATCTTCTTCTGGAAGGAGCCCCGGTGGTCGAAGGCGAGGATGTAGAGCTTCCCGTCGTATCCGAGCGCCATGCGCGCATTCACCCCTGTTTCCGCGTGTCTGAGTTCCAGTTCGTACTGTACCCCGCCGATGGAGGCGAACTTCACAGGGCCGAGCTTCACGCTCGGCGTCGAGGAGGAGCTGATGATCCTCGACGGCGAGACGCTCGACCTCGCCAACGAGATCGACGCCGTCGTCGACTCCTACGAGGGCGAGGGCGAGGTCAAGCCCGAGCTGCTCCAGTCGGTGCTCGAGATCGCCACGCCGCCGTGCAAGGACATGCGCGAGGTCGGCGAGCACGTCCGGCGCCTGCGCGCCGAGGTCGGCGAGGCGGCCGGCAGGAAGGGGCTGTGCATCGCCTCGGCGGGGACGCACCCGTTCGCGCTGTGGGAGGAGCAGAAGGTCTCCAAGGACCCGCGCTACCGCGAGCTGATCGACGCGCTGAAGTTCATCGCGCGCCAGGAGATCATCTTCGGGCTGCACGTCCACGTCGGCATGGACGATCCCGAGAAGGCGATCCACGTCGCCAACGGGATGCGCGTCCACGTGCCGATCCTGCTCGCGCTGAGCGCCAACTCGCCGTTCTGGCGCTCGGACGCCACCGGGCTGGCCTCGACGCGGATGCCGATCTTCCGCGCGTTCCCGCGCGTCGGCATCCCGCCGTACTACGAGGACTGGGCCGACTACGAGCGCCGGATCGACTTCATGGTCGAGGCCGGCGTCATGGTCGACCACACCTACCTCTGGTACGACGTCCGCCCGCACCCGAAGTTCGGGACCGTCGAGGTGCGGGCGATGGACGCGCAGACCCACGTCGAGCACACGCTTGCGCTCACGGCGCTGATCCAGGCCATGGCCAAGGAGCTCGCCGAGCACTACGAGTCCGGCGGCAAGCTCGGCTCCTACCCCTACGAGATGCTCGACGAGAACAAGTGGCTGGCCGCCCGCCACGGGCTCGAGGGCGAGCTGGTCGACCTGCCCGAACGGCGGATGGTCCCGTCCAAGGAGCTCGCGCGGCGGCTCTACGACCGCCTGCGCGAGCACGCCCAGGACCTGGGCGGCGAGAACGAGCTCGAGGGCGTCGTCGACCTCGTGGAACGGGGCACCGGCGCGGCGCGGCAGCGGGTCGTGTACGAGGCGAACCACGACTGGACCGAGTTGCTCCGCGAGATAATGGAAGCCACGCGGCCGTGACCTAGAATCGACTGTCCATGGCCAGCGGCCCGGACCTCTTCGTCGTCTGTCGCAGCTGCGGGCGTGAGGTGTCTCCCTACATCACCGAGTGCCCGTACTGCGGGAACCGGCTGCGCAAGCGCGCGCCGAAGCTGGAGCGCGGGGGCACGCCGAAGCCGCCGCGCCAGCCGCGCCGGCGCCCGTCGCTGGGCCGCCTGAAGCCGAACGAGATCCCCGGCATCGCCGCCGACCGGCGCCCGTACGGCACGATCCTGGTCGTCCTCGGCGCGATCGTCGTCACGATCCTCCTGAACGCCGGCCTGTTCGGCCTCGACGACCTCGGGCTCGGCGCGGGGGTCACGGACGAGTACTGGCGGACGGTGACGACGCTGTTCGTCTACACCCACACCGCGTACCAGATCGTGGCGCTGGCGGCGACGTTCCTGTTCGGCTGGCTGCTCGAGCGCCGCCACGGCCCGCTGGTCCCGGTGCTCGTGTTCCTGCTCGGCGGCGTCGGCGGCAACTTCGCCGCGATCGCCGCCGGCGACGCCGACCTCGCGCTCGGCGGCAACGGCGGCGCGCTGGCGCTGCTCGCCGCCTGGTCCGTGCGCGACCTGCTCGGCCGCCGCCGCCACGAGGAGGACGACTCCGACATGCTCGGCGTGCTGGCGGCCGCCGTGGTGCTGGTGCTGCTGCCGCTGGCCACCGACGAGGCGAGCGCCGTGGCCGGCCTGGCCGGCGGCGCGATCGGCCTGCTGCTCGGGCTGCTCCTCAGCCGACGCTGATCGTCCCGGGCTCGCCGGCCTCGAGGCGCGCCGACGACCCAGCCGTCGATCTCGTGCGCCCGCTCCGGCGGCACGGCCGCGAGCAGCCCTCCGGACGTCATCGCGTCGCAGGCCAGGCGGCGCCGCGGCTCGGGCACGCCGGCCGCCCAGGTGGTGAAGCGCTCGGCGTCGGCGCGGTTGCGCTTCGAGCCGCCCGCGAGCGCCTCCTCGCCCGCGAGCAGCTCGAGCACGCCGTCGATGGCGGGGATCGCGGCGGCGTCGATCCGCGCCGCGAGCCCGGAAGCGGCGGCCAGCTCGTGGGTGTGGCCGAGCAGGCCGAAGCCCGTGACGTCGGTGAGCGCGTGGGCGCCCGCCCGGCGCGCCTGGGCGCCCGCTTCGGCGTTGAGCGCGCTCATCACCTCCACGGCGCGGTCCACGAGCGCCGGGTCGGCCAGCCCGCGCTTGAGCGCGGTCGCCACCGTGCCGGCGCCGAGCGGCTTCGTGAGCACGAGCGCGTCGCCGGCGCGGCCGCCGGCGTTGGTCAGCACGGCGCGCGGGTCGACGATGCCCGTCACCGCCATGCCGTACTTCGGCTCGGGATCGTCGATCGAGTGGCCGCCGACGACGGCGCAGCCGGCCTCGGCCGCGGCGTCCGCGCCGCCGCGCAGGATCTCGCGCAGCACGTCCGGCCCGAGCGTCTCGAGCGGGAACGCGACGAGGTTGAGCGCCGACACCGGCGTGCCGCCCATCGCGTAGACGTCGGACAGCGCGTTGGCCGCCGCGATCCGCCCGAACGCGTACGGGTCGTCGACGATCGGGGTGAAGAAGTCGGCCGTCTGCACGATCGCGAGGTCGTCCGTGAGCTGCACGACGCCGGCGTCGTCGGCGGTGTCCGCCGCCACGAGCACCCGCGGGTCGCGCGGCCGCGGGAAGCCGGCGAGGACGCCGCGCAGGTCGGCCGCCGAGAGCTTGCAGCCGCAGCCGGCGCCGTGGGAGAGGGACGTGAGGGCGGGGGGCATCGGGAACCTATGATGCCCGGGTGGCCGACCGCCGAGCGCACTCCGAGGCCGAGATCGAGGCGGCCGTCCAGGTGCTCAGCGACCCGCAGCGGCTCGAGGAGGCCCAGCGCGCGATCGTCGTCGCGGCCCCCGCGCTCCAGAGCATCCTGGCGCAGGCGCTCGAGTCCGCCGATTGGTTCGGCTCCGCCCACCGCGCGCAGGTGCGCGAGGCGACGGAGCACGAGGACCCCGCCGACCGGATGGCAGCGGTCCAGGGCCTGATCGAGGAGGAGACCCGGGTGAGCATGCTCGTCGGCGCCGCCGTCGGGTACGAGCTGGCACACGTGCTCAACGAGAACGAAGGAGACGACTGAATGGCTGTGGACATCCGCTTCCTCGGGCACGCCTGCTTCGAGCTGTCCAGCGGCGGCACCACCGTGCTGATCGACCCGTTCCTGAGCCAGAACCCGAAGGCGGCGGCGCAGCCGGACGAGGTCGAGCCGGACGTCATCCTGCTCACGCACGGCCACTTCGACCACATCGGCGACACGGTCGACATCGCCAAGCGCACCGGGGCGACGGTGGTGGCGATCGCCGAGGTCGCCAACGAGCTCGGCGGCGACGGCGTGGAGAGCGTGTTCGACCCGAACCTCGGCGGCACCGTGACGTTCGACTGGGGCTGGGTCAAGCTCGTCCCGGCCTGGCACACCGCGGTGACGCCGAGCGGCACGCCGCACACGCCCGCGGGCCTGCTCGTCCACATCGGCGACCGGCTCGTCTACCACCTCGGCGACACGTGCCTGTTCAGCGACCTGAAGCTGATCTCGCGCCGCGGCGACAAGGTCGACCTCGCGATCGTGCCGATCGGGGGCCACTACACGATGGACCGCTTCGACGCCGTGACGGCGGTCGAGTTCGTCTCGCCCGCCGAGGTCATCCCCTGCCACTACGACACGTTCCCGCCGATCGAGACCGACAGCGAGGCCTTCAAGTCCGACGTCGAGAACGCCGGCTTCTCGCAGGTCGTCCTGCTCGAGCCGGGCGGCACGCACGCGGTCAGATGACCCACGCGATCGTCCTCATCGAGGCGGAGCGGACGGCGATCAGGTCGCTCGGCGGCGCGCTGGCGGACATCGAGGGCGTGGCGGAGGCCTACTCCGTCACGGGCGAGTGGGACTTCGTGGCGATCCTGCGGGTGCGCAACCCGGAGGGGGTGGCGGAGGTGGTCACCAACCGCTTCGCCGCGCTCGACGGGATCAAGCGGACGCACACGCTGGTCGCCTTCGAGGTCTTCTCGCAGCACGACCTCGAGGCGCTGTTCTCGATCGGCGCGAGCGGGGCAGGCCCCCGGCGAGTGGCGCCGCGCCCCTACGGCTGGTCCTGCCAGCCGCGCGCGAACCAGAGCGCGCGGTCCTTCCAGTCGTGCGCCATCAGCAGGCCGCCCGCCGCGATCGCCATCGCGCCCATGCTCGCCAGCAGGGCGCCGGTGGCGCCGTGGTGGCAGCGCTGGCCCTTGATCCACAGCCGCCGGAGGCTGGGGTCGTAGTGGAGTGGCTTGCGGATCAGCTCGGGTGACATGGGGGATTTGAATCGACCGTGTACCCGGATTATCGACAGTTCGTGCCTGTTGCCACATGGCCATTCGTCGAGTTGCGGGGTCAGGTCTTGCATTCGGTCACCCCAGCCGACGAGGCTCAAAACACCGCCGTGGTGACCGAATGCAAGACCTGACCCCTGACCCGCGGGCGAGCGGCACGCCGCGTCAGTAGGCTCGCGCCATGACAGAGCCGGGCGCCCGCACCGAGCGGATCGACTTCCAGGCGACGAGCGATCCGGCGCTGCTGGCAGCGTCGGACCGCGGCGAGTCGCACCTGCTGACCTACCGGAAGCTGTACGAGCTGTGGGAGCGCCAGCAGTGGGCGACCCAGGACCTGGACTTCTCCCAGGACCGCGTCGACTGGCACGAGCGCTTCGACGAGGACGAGCGCTTCCAGCGCATGTACGGCCTGTCGTCGTTCTTCATCGGCGAGCAGCGGGTGGCCGCCGAGCTGGGCCCGATGATGCGCGCCGCGCCCGACGAGGAGATGCGGCTGTTCCTGTGCACGCAGATCGCCGACGAGGCGCGTCACATGGCGTTCTTCGACCGCTTCTACGCCGAGGTCGGCGTGCTCGCAGGCAGGCGAGCTGGAGGGCCGGCTGGAGGAGACCTCGGCGCACCTGAACCCCGAGTTCGGCGAGCTGTTCGACGAGATGCTGCGGCGGCGGGTCGACCGGCTGGCGGCCGAGCCCGAGGACCTCGAGACGCTGGTGGAGGCCGTGACGCTCTACCACATGGTCATCGAGGGGATGCTGGCCCTCACCGGCCAGCACTTCATCATGGACTACAACGAGCGGATGGGGACGCTGCCGGGGTTCGTGAAGGGCTTCACGCTGGTGGCGCGCGACGAGCACCGCCACGTCGCGTTCGGGGCCCGCTTCCTGCGCGACATGGCGCAGCGCGACCCGAAGCACACCGAGGCGATCACGCGCACGCTGGCCGAGGTCGCGCCGGTGGCCGACGGCGTGCTGCGGCCGAAGTGGTTCGACGGCTCCGACGACGAGCCGATGCTGTTCGGCGTCTCGGTGAACGAGACGCGCGCGTTCGCGATGAAGGCGCTCGAGCGGCGGATGAAGGTCATCGGCCTGGTCGCCGCCGCGTGAGCGGCGAGATCACGTTCGACCAGTTCCTCGCGGTCGACATGCGGGTCGGCCGCGTGGTCGCGGTCGACGACTTCCCGGAGGCGCGCAAGCCCGCGTGGAAGCTGACGATCGACTTCGGGCCGGAGATCGGGACGCTGCGCGCGTCCGCGCAGATCACGAACTACGCCCGCGAGGAGCTGGAGGGGCGGCGCGTGGTCGCGGTGGTGAACTTCCCGCCGCGCCAGATCGGCCCGTTCATGTCAGAGGTGCTCGTGCTCGGCGCCTCGGACGAGGAGGGGCGGATCATCCTGCTGCGCCCGGACACCGACGTGCCGCTGGGCGCCCGGATCCACTAGGCCCCTCCTAGGCCGGCGGCAGCTCGTCCGCCGGCGGGGGCGGCGGAGGCGTGGGGGCCGGCGTCGGGTCCGGGGTCGGCGTGGGCGTCGGCGACGGAGTGGGAGTGGGAGTGGGCGTCGGGGTCGGCGTGGGCTGGCCCGTCGGCGTCGGCGTCGGCGTCGGCTCCGGCCGCGTGGCCGGCGTGGGCTCCGGCTGGCTCGGCGCCGGCTGGGGCTCGGAGGCGGGCGGCGGGGGCTGCGACCCGGCTTCCGGCCCGAGCGAGCCGTCCGACTCGTCGGCCGAGCCGGTGGTCTCCGTCGTCAGCGTCGTCGTGTCGCCCTCGTGCTGCTCCATGTTCGGCGCGCCGTCCTTCGTCGCGTCGCCCTCGAGGCCGGCGGCCGGCGCGGCCTCGCGCGGCGTCGCCTCCTTCCGGGCGGCGGCGTCCCGCTTCGCCTTGCGCGGCTGGTAGCCGCCGTCGGCCGGCGTCTCGGCGACGGGCTGCGGCGCGGAGTGCAGCGCCACCGGCGGCTCCGCCGGGACGGCGGCGACGGCCGTCTGCGGCGCGACGGCGGCGACGGTCGTCGCGCTGCCCTTGCCGCGCTTGCCGGCGACGTGCTTGACCTCGGCGGCCCCGGCGGTGACGATCGCCGCCGCGGCGAGGCCGGCGACGGCCTTCGTCGCGAGCGTGCTCATGCCGGCCTGGAGCGCGCCACCCGCCGCGGCGCCCGCGGCGGCGGCGCCGCCGCCGGCCGCCGCCGTGCCGCCGGAGGCGGCCGCGGTCGTGCCGAGCTGGGCGAGGATCGTCTTCTTGAGCAGCAGCAGCGGGCCGACGGGGTACAGCGCGGCGAACGCGCGGTTGTTCGCGCGCAGCTGCTTGCGGAAGTCGGCGCAGCGCTCGCAGGTGCGCAGGTGGCGGCGGACCGGCGCGGTCGTGCGCGCCAGGCCCTCCGAGACGGCGCCGAGCTCGACCCGGACCTCGTCGCAGGACAGCAGCCGCGCCTGCGCGGCCTCGGCGAGCGACACCCGCGCCCGCACGAGCAGCGACTTCACCGACGGCACGGTGGTCTCCATCGCCTCGGCGATCTGGTCGTAGGACAGCGCGTCGATCTCGCGCAGCAGCAGCGCGGTGCGCTGCGTCTCCGGCAGGTCCTGCACGTCGGCGATCAGGAGCCGGAACTCCTCGCGCTTGTGCACCTTGTCGGCGGTGGTCAGCCCGCCCTCGGACAGGTGCACGTCCATCGAGTCGACGCCGACCGCCGTCGCGCGCCGCAGGTGGTTCAGCGAGCGGTTGCGCGCGATCCGGTACAGCCACGGCCGCACGTTGATCTCGCGCTCGTCGGCCAGGATCGCGTTGAACGCGGCCGCGAAGACCTCCTGGAGCACGTCCTCCGCGTCCTCCTTCGAGGACAGCATGTGGCGGCAGAACGCCAGCAGGCGAGACTGGTAGCGGCCGACCAGCGCCTCGAACGCATGGTGGTTGCCGCGCCGGATGAGCGCGATCAGGCGCTCATCGGACTGCAACCGCAGAAGCGGCGAGCGCCCATGGAGTCCGGCAGCGCCGGTCTGGTGTACGGCAGAGGCTTCCACGCGGAAACGAACGTCCCGCCGACGAGAACTGTCCAGCAGCGGGAAAGTTGCGAAGGATTCAGGGTAGCGCCGGGTTACGATCCGGCTACCTGCCCGGGTGGCGAAATCTGGTTATACGCGATCGGCTTAAACCCGATTGTCCTTACGGGCGTGTGGGTTCGAATCCCACCCCGGGCACCTACCTGATGGAGCGCTGGCTCAGCTCGAGGGCCTGGTCGGCGTTCGCCTGGGTGACGAAGTTCGCGCCGGTGGCGACGACGTCGCCGCGCGACGGCAGCAGGCCGTAGCGCGCGTAGTTGGCGAGCATGACGACCGGCATGTAGCCCTGGAGGTAGGGCTGCTGGTCGACCGCGAACTGGATGCGGCCCGTGCGGACGGCCTGGAGGACCTCGGGGCCGAGGTCGAACGCCGCGATCTTGACCCGGCCGGCGCGCCGCACGCGGTCCACGCCGTCGACCGCGAGCAGGCCGCCGGTGGCGTTCATGGCGAGGATGCCGTCGATCCCGCCCGCCACGACGGCGTCGGCGATCCGGCGCGGCGTCGCCGCGCTCTGATCGTCGATGGCGAGCACCCGCGAGCTGCCGCCGACCGCGCGCATCGCCCGCGCCAGCCCGGCGCAGCGCGCGTCGAGCCCGACGTTGCCGAGCTGCTGGTTGACGCAGAGCGCGCGGCGCACGCCGGCGCGCGCGAGCCGCCGCCCGGCGGCGGTGCCGGCCCGCAGCTCGGGCTGGCCGACGTGCGCGATCACGCCGAGGCGCTTGTAGAAGTCGCTGCCGGAGTTGATCGTGATCACCGGGATGCCGGCGCGGACGGCGCGCCGGATCGCGGGCTGCACGCCCGGCTCGGGCACCGACACCACGAGCCCGGCCGGCCGCGAGGCGACCGCGGCGTCGATCAGCTCCACCATGCGCTCCACCGAGTAGACGTCGGGCGCCTCGTAGTCCACCTGCACGCCCATCTGGCGCTCCGCGGCGTCAACGCCCGTGCGCACGATCGCCCAGAACGGGCTCGAGGCCTGGCCGTGGGTGACGACCGCGATCCGCACCACGCCGCCGCCGCGGCCCGGCATGTCGCCCGCCGCCGACGGCGTCGCCTGCTCGCCGCTCACCACGACGTTCGGCTCGCGGACGACCGTCGTCGACCCGCACCCCGCGAGCACCACCACCAGCAGACCGATCAGCGCTCGAGCGAGGCGCATCCGGCGCGAACTCTAGTCGCGCGAGCGCGCCGCGACCGCGCGTTCATCGCGCCGTAACCGCAAGTTCGCGCCGTTCCGCACGTTTGACACATCGGCTGAACGGAGACGTTTGCGGTCGCCCTCGTCCGGGGGATCGGTCACACAAGCAACCGAAGGGGAAGTTGCGGGCCACAAGTCCGATCACGCGAATCATCGCCCTGCTGGCCGTCGTGGCCGCGGCGGTGCTCGCCGGCCTGCTCCTTTTGGGCGGCGGCGGTGGCGGCTACACGGTGAAGGCCAACTTCCAGAACGCCTCGCAGCTCGTCAAGGGCAACCTCGTCCAGGTCGCGGGCACGAAGGTCGGGCAGGTCGAGAACATCGACCTGACGCCTGACGGCCAGGCGCAGGTGACGATGTCGGTCTCGGACGACTACGCGCCGCTGCGCCGCGGCACGAAGGCGATCGTGCGCCAGGCGTCGCTCTCGGGCATCGCCAACCGCTACGTCGACCTCACGCTCGCGCCGCAGACCGCGCCCGCGATCCCCGACGGCGCGGTGATCGGGCAGGAGGCCACGACGTCGGCCGTCGACCTCGACCAGCTGTTCAACACCTTCGACTCCGCCACCCGCGAGGACCTCAAGAAGGTGTTCTCCGGCTCCGCCGCGCAGCACAAGGGCCGCGGGAAGCAGATGAACGAGGGCCTGCTGTACCTGAACCCGGCGATGGCCGCCTCGAGCCGGCTGTTCAACGAGATCAACCGCGACACGCCGCTGCTCGAGCGCTTCATCGTCGCCTCCTCCCGGCTCGTGACCGACGTCGCCGACCGCCGCGAGGACCTCTCCGGGCTGGTCGACAACCTCGCCACCACGACGACGGCGATCGGCTCCGAGCAGGCGGCGCTGGCCGAGTCCATCGGGCGGCTGCCCGACTTCATGCGGCGCGCGAACACCACGTTCCTGAACCTCCGCGCCGCGCTCGACGACCTCGACCCGCTGGTCGAGGACTCCAAGCCGGTGGCCAAGAAGCTGCGGCCGTTCATGGCCGAGCTGCGCCCGCTGGCGCGTGACGCGCGGCCGACCCTGCGCGACCTGTCCGAGGTGCTCCGCCGGCCCGGCGCCGACAACGACCTCGTCGAGCTCAACGAGCTCCAGCCGGCGCTGCGCGACGCCACCGTGCGCGACACGGAGGCCAACGGCGAGAAGCGCGACGGCGCGTTCCCGGAGAGCGCGAAGGCGATGCGCGACTTCGCGCCGGTGCTGGCCTTCATGCGGCCGTACACCCCGGACGTCCTCGGCTGGTTCGACGACTTCAGCCACTCCGGCATCTACGACGCGCTCGGCGCGTCCTCGCGCGTCGGCATCCACGCGAGCGCGTTCGCGGCGCTCAACGGCCAGCTCTCGCCCGTGCCGCCGGAGCTGCGCGACGAGGCGTTCGGCGCCGGCGCCACGCCTCAACCAGCGCAACCGCTGCCCGGGCGCCGCCGACCAGGAGGCCGAGGACGGCTCCAGCCCGTGGAAGCCGACCCCCGACTTCAACTGCGACCCGAGCCAGGTGCTCTCGGGGAAGTAGGCATGCGCGCCGTCTTCACCACGATCCTGGTGCTCGCCGTCGCCGGCGCGGTCGCCTTCTTCCTGCTCACGCGCGAGGGATCCGAGTACCCGAGCTACACCGTCGAGCTGGACAACGCGTTCGGCCTCACCGAGGGCGCCGACCTCAAGGTCGCGGGCGTGCGCGCCGGCACGATCAAGAAGTTCCGCGTCGACCGCGAGACGCACCGCGCGCTGGTCGACTTCGAGATCACCAAGAAGGGCTTCGGCTCGCTGCGCAAGGACGTGTTCTGCGAGTCGCGCCCGCAGTCGCTGATCGGCGAGTACTACATCGACTGCAAGCCCGGCCAGGACAGCGAGAAGCTCGCCGACGGCGCCACGATCCCGGTGGAGCAGACGGCGTCGACGATCCCGCTCGACCTCGTCAACAACGTCCTGCGCAAGCCGTACCGCGAGCGGCTCGCGATCATCCTCGACGAGCTCGGCGTCGGCGTGGCCGGCCGCGCGGACGACATCAACGAGGTGGTGCGGCGCGCCAGCCCGGCGCTGCGCGAGACCGACAAGGTGCTCGCGAAGCTGGCACGGCAGAACCAGACGCTCAAGCAGCTCATCACCGACGCGGACACGGTGCTCACCGACCTCGCGGGCAACAAGGGCGACGTCGGCCGCTGGGTCGTCGAGACCAAGGAGACCGCGCAGGCCTCGGCCGAGCGCCGCGCCGACATCCAGGCGGGCCTCCAGCGGCTGCCCACGTTCCTGCGCGAGCTGCGCCCGACGATGGCCGCGCTCGGCGACGCCGCGGACACCAACACGCCCGCGCTGCGCAACCTCCACCAGTCGGCCGGCCAGCTCGCGACGTTCCTGGAGAACCTCGAGCCCTTCTCGGAGTCCACGCAGGTGAACCTGCGCTCGCTGGCCGCCGCCGCGCGCAAGGGCCGCCCGGCGGTCAAGGCCGCGCAGCCGCTCGTGGCCGAGCTGTCCGCGGGCACGCGCAAGGCGCCCGAGCTGGCCAACAACTCGGCGATCGTGCTCGAGCACCTCAACGACCGCAAGTTCGCCGTCGAGAAGGACCGGCGCTCGCCGGGCGGCCAGGGCTACACCGGCGCCGAGGCGATCCTCCAGTGGCTGTTCGACCAGCCGATGGCGATCAACACGTTCGACAAGAACGGCTACATCCTCAAGGTCAACCTCTTCCACTCGAAGTGCTCCGCGTACCAGAACCCGGACTCGCTGAAGGAGGAGATCGCCAAGGACCCGAGCTTCTACAAGGACTGCGCGGCGATCCTCGGGCCCAACCAGCCGGGCGTCACCGCGCCGGACCCGACGAGCACCGGCTTCGACTACGAGAAGCACCCCGAGCCGCCGTCCCGCAACAACGCGAAGCGCAAGACCGCGCGCAAGCGCGACCCCGTGCAGGACCTCAAGGGCAAGGCCCGGCGTAAGCGCGAGGATCGCGGCAAGGGCCGCAAGGACATCGACAAGGAGCTGGGCAAGCGCCTCCAGGACCAGCTCGGCATCGACCTGCCCGACGTCCCCGGCGTGCCGCAGGCGCCGCAGCTCCCGCAGCTGCCGAACGTGCCCAGCGTGCCGAACTCCCCGAGCCTCCCGGGCGTCCCGAACGTCCCGCGCACGCCGAACCTGCCCGACACGGGCGCCACGAGCCAGCTCCTCGACTACCTGTTCGCGCCATGAAGAAGCCCGGAGCCGGCATCGCGTCCAATCCCGTCCTCGTCGGCGGCGTGACGATCCTCGTCGTGATCGTCGCCGTCTTCCTGTCCTACAACGCCAACAAGGGCCTGCCGTTCGTGCCGACGACGCAGCTGAAGGTGCGCGTCCCCAACGGCGCCAACATCGTGCCGGGCAACGAGATCCGCTCGGGCGGCGCGCGCGTCGGCGTGATCGAGGACATGCGTCCCGTCCGCAACCGCGAGGGCGTCGTCGAGGCGGAGCTGGACCTCAAGCTCGACAAGCGCATCGGCGACATCCCGGACGACTCGGAGTTCCGGATCCGCCCGCGCTCCGCGCTGGGTCTGAAGTACCTCGAGCTGGCCGAGGGCAACAGCAGGACGGCGTTCGAGAACGGCGACACCGTGCCCGCCGACCAGGGCTCGACGGCGACGGACATCGACGAGGTCCTGAAGATGTTCGACGAGGACACGCGCAAGGCCAGCCAGGAGAACCTCCGCGGATGGGGCGACGCGTTCGCGGGCCGCGGCGTGTCGCTCGGCCGCACGATCGAGGAGCTGCCCGCCTTCATCGAGCACCTCGAGCCGGTCATGCGCAACCTCTCGGACCCCGAGACCGACCTCGACACCTTCATCGCCGAGCTCGCCGACGCCGCGCGGATCGTCGCGCCGGTCTCGCAGCAGCAGGCCGACCTCTTCACCTCGATGGCCGACACCTTCGAGGCGCTCGGCCGCGACGAGGGCGCGCTGAAGGAGACGATCTCCAAGTCTCCGCCCACGATGGACACGGCGATCGAGTCGTTCCGCGTCCAGCGGCCGTTCCTGGCCAACATGGCCGGCTTCGGCAGGGACTTCACGCCGGCCACCGCCGAGCTGCGCGACGCGCTGCCGACGCTCAACCGCGCCGTCGAGAAGGGCATCCCGGTCCAGCGCCGCGCGCCCGAGATGAACAAGGAGCTGGCCAAGACGCTCGACCAGCTGCGCGAGCTGGCCGAGGCGCCGGGCTCGCTGCCGGGCGTGCGCGGCCTCGGCGCCACGGTCCGCACGCTCAACCCGCAGCTGCGCTTCTACGGCCCGTTCGTGACCGTCTGCAACTCGCCCACCTACTTCTTCACCTACCTCGCCGAGCACTTCTCCGAGCCCGACTCGACCGGATCGGCCCAGCGGGCGCTGGCCAACACGGCCGGCCCGCAGGAGGACGGCGTCGGCGGCATGGGCGCCGACGAGCCGGCCAACGGCGGCCCGGGCGAGGGCACCAAGCAATACGCGCAGAACCAGCCGTACGCGGCGGCCATCACCCCTGACGGCCGCGCGGACTGCGAGACGGGCCAGCGCGGCTGGGTCGAGCGCAACGCGGGCGGGATGGACCCGAAGTACCGCGTGAACCTCAACCCGCGCACCCCGGGCGTGCAGGGCCCGACCTTCGTGGGCCGCCCGCGCGTGCCCGAGGGCCAGACGTTCACCTACGCGCCCGAGACCGGCGAGTTCCAGCGCATCGCACCTTCCGAGTCGGAGCCGGGGCAGAAGTGAGAGCGCCCAAGCGACTCAAGCGCATGAGCGACCCGAAGGTCGCGCTGCTCGCGCTGGCGATCCTCGTGCCGCTGACCTGGCTCGGGTTCACCAAGAGCATCCCGTTCCAGCCGACCTACGAGATCGAGGCGGTCTTCGAGTCGGCCAACAACATCAAGAAGGCGTCGCCGGTCCGGATCGCCGGCGTCGAGGTCGGGCGCGTCACGAAGGTGGAGCCGGTCGGGGGCGACGGCGAGGCCGTCACGATCACGATGCGGATCGGCAAGTCCGGCCGCCCGATCCACGACGACGCCCGGGCGAAGATCCGGCCGCGGATCTTCCTCGAGGGCAACTTCTTCGTCGACCTCGAGCCGGGCACCCCCACCGCCGCCGAGCTGGAGGACGGGGACACGATCCCGATCAACCAGACCGCCGCGCCGGTGCAGTTCGACCAGGTGCTGACCTCGCTCCAGTCCGACACGCGCCAGGACCTGCGGACGCTGCTCGACGAGTACGGCAAGGCGCTCGACAAGGGCGGCGGGAAGGCGTTCAACGACTCGATCCCGTACTGGAAGCCGGCCTACCGCGACACGGCGATCGCCTCCGACGCGAGCCTCGGGCAGGCCGAGCACGACCTGTCGGGCTACATCAAGAGCGCCGGGGCCACCGCCGCCGCGCTGGACCGCCACCCGGAGCAGCTCAAGAGCCTCATCACCGACTTCAACACGACCGCGGGAGCGTTCGCCCGCGAGGACGACAACCTGAAGCTCGCGATCGCCGAGCTGCCGCGGACGCTGCGCGCGGCGCAGCCCGCGCTCGCCGCGCTCAACTCGTCGTTCCCGCCGCTGCGCGCGTTCGCCGCGGAGATCCGGCCCGGCGTGCAGTCCTCCGAGGCCGCGCTCGACGCCTCGATCCCGCTCGTCCGCCAGCTGCGCGGCGCGGTGTCCGAGGACGAGCTGCGCGGCCTGGCGCGCGACCTGCGCCCGACCGTGCCGGCGCTCGCCCGCCTCAGCCGCGAGAGCGTCAAGCTGGCCGGGCAGGCGCGGCTGCTCGCCTCCTGCTCGAACGAGGTCGTCTACCCGTGGTCGCAGGACAAGGTGGAGGACCAGAAGTTCCCGGCCGAGGGCCCGGTCTACCAGGAGGCGCCGAAGGGGTTCGTCGGCCTCGCGGGCGAGAGCCGGTCGGGTGACGCGAACGGCCAGTGGTTCCGCGTCCTGGCCTCCGCCGGGACGAACCTCGTGACGTTCGCCCCGGGCGTCTTCGGCACGACGGCGACCCCGATCCTGGGCGCCAACCCGCCCAAGCCCAAGAACGGCCGCCCGCCGCTCGAGCCCGACACGCCGTGCGAGACCCAGGAGCCGCCCGACCTGCGCAGCCAGCCCGGCGCGCCGCCCGAGCAGAAGCAGATCGACACCAGCGCGCCGGCGTACCGGGAGCGGCTCGCGCTGGCCCGCGGCCGCGCGATCAAGTGGCTCAAGAAGCAGATCAAGGCCGAGAAGCTGACCGGCGAGCTGAACGTCTCCGACAAGGACGCGACCAAGCAGCTGATCGAGCGCATCGCGAGCGGGAAGAAGTCGCCGTGACCGCGATCCGCAAGCACTTCAAGGACTTCCTCGCCGTCATCGGGCTGATCGTCGTGTCGGCGGGCGTGTCGCTCTTCATCCTCAACAAGCAGCGGATGCGCTTCCCGCTGATCGAGGAGAAGCCGTTCGTCCTCAACGCGGAGTTCCAGACCGCGCAGGCCGTGATCGCGGGCCAGGGGCAGACGGTGCGCGTCTCCGGCGTCGAGATCGGCGACATCGGCGCCGTCGAGCTCAAGGAGGGCCGCGCGATCGTCCGCATGGACATCCGCCCGGAGTACAAGGACCTCGTCCACACGGACGCGACCGCGCTGCTGCGGCCCAAGACGGGGCTGAAGGACATGTTCATCCAGCTCGAGCCCGGCACGAAGGACGCGCCGGTGGCGAAGGAGAACTGGACGATCCCGGTGCAGGCGACGATGCCGGACGTCAACCCGGACGAGATCTTCAGCACGCTCGACGCCGACACGCGCGACTACCTGCGGCTGCTGATCTCCGACGCCGGGCGCGGCCTGAAGGGCCGGGGCTCGGACCTGCGCGACCTGTTCCGCCGCTTCGAGCCGACGCACCGCGACCTCGCCGCCGTCAACGGCGCGGTCGCCGAGCGCCGCCAGAACCTCCGGCGGCTGATCCACGCGCTGAACGGGCTCAACGGCGAGCTGGCCAGCCACGACGACGACATCGCCCAGCTCGTGGACTCCTCCGCCGCCGTCATGCGGTCGTTCGCCTCCGAGGAGCAGAACATCTCGGCCGCGGTCGCCGAGCTGCCGAGCGCGCTGCGCCAGACCACCGACACGCTCGGCCGCGTCCAGGCCTTCGCCGAGGTGCTCGGGCCGACGACGCAGGCGCTGCGGCCGGCGGCCCGCGCGCTGGACCCGGCCAACCGCGCGATCACGCCGTTCGCGCGCGAGGTCACGCCGCTGCTCGCCAACGACATCCGGCCGTTCGTGCGGGAGGCGCGCCCGCTGGTGCGCGACCTGCGGCCGGCGTCGAACCAGCTCGCGGACGCCGCGCCCGGCCTGACGCGCTCGTTCACCCAGCTGAACAAGTTCTTCAACATGCTCGCGTTCAACCCGAACGGCCGCGAGGGCCCGGACAACGCGGCGCGCCAGGAGGGCTACCTGTTCTGGCTCGCCTGGGCCCAGCACATGGCGATCCAGCTGTTCTCCACGTCGGACGCGCACGGCACGTTCCGCCCGGTCACGCTCGGCGCGCCCTGCGCGACGATCCAGCAGACGATCAAGGACCAGCCGGAGCTCGAGTTCCTGGCCGTGCTGACGCCGATCCTGACCGACTCGGCGGCGTGCGCCGGGCAAGGGGGCACGAGCCGGTGAACAAGGCCGCCCCGTCGCTTCCCCGGATCCTCGTCATGGTCGTGTTCGCCCTGTCGTGCTTCGGGCTGCTGCTGTTCCTGTGGCTGTCCTTCGGCGGCCCCGTGCCGCTCAAGCCGAAGGGCTACCAGGTGAAGATCGGCTTCCCGGAGGCCACCACGCTCGCGCAGGAGGCGGACGTGCGGGTGGCCGGCGTGCCGGTCGGCAAGGTGCGCAAGATCGAGCCGGAGGACGGCAGCAACCTGACGCTCGCCACCGTGGAGCTCGAGCGCCGGTTCGCGCCGCTGCGCACCGACGCGCACGCGATCCTGCGGCAGAAGACGCTGCTGGGCGAGACGTACGTCGAGCTGACGCCGGGGAGCAGCGAGAAGAAGATCCCCGAGGGCGGCCGGCTGGCGGACGGCCAGGTCCAGGACACGGTCCAGCTCGACGAGATCTTCGACGCGCTGGACCCGCAGACGCGCGAGGACTTCCGCACCTGGCAGCGCGAGCTGGCGGTCGGGATCAAGGGCCGCGGGCGCGACTTCAACGACGCGCTCGGCACCCTGCCCGGCTTCGCGCGCGACGGCGCCGACATCCTCGGCGTGCTGGACTCGCAGGAGGCCGCCGTCCAGCGGCTCGTCAAGAACACGGGCGTCGTGTTCGCCGCGCTCACCGCGAACGAGGCGCAGCTCCAGAACCTGATCACCGGCTCCAAGCGCACGTTCGACGCCACGGCGTCGAAGAACGACGAGCTGGCGGAGACGATCCGGATCTTCCCGACGTTCCTCGACGAGTCCAAGCTCACGCTCGCGCGCGTGCAGAAGTTCTCGCGCGACACGGACCCGCTGATCACCGACCTGCGGCCGGTGGCGCGCGAGCTGCAGCCGACGCTCGCGGACGTGCGCGCGCTGGCGCCCGACCTCGAGCAGTTCTTCGACCGGCTGGACCCGGTGATCACGGCGTCGAAGAAGGGCATGCCGGCCACGCGCGAGGTGCTCGAGGGCGCCGAGCCGCTGCTGGACGCCGCCGGGCCGTTCCTCGGCGAGCTCAACCCGATCTTCGAGTACTTCGAGGCCTCCCAGTGGCAGGTCGCCGACTTCATCAACTTCGGCGCCGCGGCGCTGTCGGCCACCACCGAGTCGCCGGGCGGCGGCGTGGGCCACTACCTGCGCCAGTTCGGCCCGCTCGGCGCGGAGAGCGCGGCGATGTACCAGGAGCGGCTGTCGTCCAACCGCGGCAACTCCTACTTCCAGCCGACCAGCCTCGCCGCGACGGTCGTGGACCGCGGCCGGTCCTACGCCAAGTACAAGATCACGCCGCAGTTCGACTGCCGGAACTCGGGCGTGAAGCCCGGCGCCGAACGGCGAGCGCGAGCCGGGCTGCCTCGTGCAGAACGAGAACGAGTTCGACGGGACCAAGTTCACGATGAACGGCAGGGTGCAGGGCAAGTTCCCGCACGTCGAGGCGGCCGACTACACCAAGGACTCCGGCGAGACCGTGGGAGACAACCGCTGAGCGGCTAGGCGGCTGCGGCGCGGCGGCCGTTCGAGCGCGAGAAGCCCTCGAGCGCGGCCTCGGCCAGCGCGGGCTGGCCGGTGATCTGGAGCTCGCCCGTGGCGCCCTCGGGGCCGAGCGCGCGGACCCACGCCGACACCGGGCCGCGGATGCGCGCCTCCGGCTCCTGCTCCGGCTCGTCGAGCTCCGTGATCTCGACGCTGCCGCCGGCGAAGCGCGAGCTGGAAGTGGCGCTCGGGTAGCTCGCCGCGACCGTCGACCACCAGGTCCACGGTGCCGCGCAGGCGCTCGGACGGGGACATCATCCCCGGGCGCGAGCCGGAAGATCGCGCCGATGTTGACGTCCTCGCCCGGACGCGGCGCGCTCCACGTCCAGTCGTAGCCCCAGCGGGCGAGCGCGCCGAGCACCGGCATCAGCTCGCGCGAGCGCTCCGTCAGCTCGTAGTCCACGCGCGGCGGCACCTCGCGGTAGCGCTGACGGGTCAGCAGCCCGTCGGCGACCATCCGGTTCAGCCGCGAGCGCAGCTGCTCGGTGGAGATCCCCGGCAAGACGCGTTGCAGCTCGACGAAGCGGCGCGGGCCGGCGGCGAGGTCGCGGATGATCAGCAGCGTCCACTTGTCGCCCACCAGGTCCAGCGCCCGCGCGTCCGGCGACCACTGGTCGTAGGGATGGCGCTTGGGGGGCGGAACGGGGGGCAAGAGCAACCTCTCCGGGGTCACGCACAGGCTTGAAGAGCCGCGCGGTGGCCGCAGCTTAGCCGCTCACGCGGCGGCCGGTTTGATTCTGTGGACATTTGGCTTATCGCGCTCATCCGCCGATCGGCCGAAGACAAGCGCAAGTTTCCCGGGAACAGGACGTTCCAGCGAGCGGCATCGGACGCCGTACGCGTCCGGGACAGGCGAGAGAAGGACATTCGGATGGGCGAAGTCATCAGGCTGGCGGAGCGCAGGGCGGCGCGACGCACTCGAGATAGAAGGCATCACGTCCCCTCCAGCGTTGAGTTCCTGTTCGACCTGTGTTGTCCGTACTCGTACCTCGCGGCTGAGCGCATCGAGCGCGCGTTCGACGACGTGATCTGGACGCCGGCGTCCTCGACGGCGCTGCGCTGCGGCGCACCCGACCTCGATCCGGAGCAGCTGGGGCGCACGCGCCTGGCGGCCGAGATCCGGGCGGGCGAGCTGCGGCTGCCGCTGGTGTGGCCCGAGCGCTGGCCGGCCGACGTGCCGGCCGCGATGCGCGCGGCGAGCTACGCGGCCGAGCGCGGGCGCGGCGCCGCGTTCGTCCTCGCCGCCGGGCGGCTCGCCTTCTGCGGCGGCTTCGACCTCGACGATCCCGAGATCCTGGCCGAGGCGGCGGCCGCGGCGGGCATCGGCCTGAAGGGCTGCCTCCAGGCGGTCGGCGAGGTGCACCGCGACGGCCCGATCGAGGCCGCCGGGCGCCGCCTGCTCGCCGTGGGCGCGGACCGGCTGCCCGCGCTGCGGGTCGGGCACTCGCTGTTCTGGGGCGAGCACCGCGTGGCGGAGGCGGCCGCGGCCGCGCGCCACATGGCGGCCGCCGCGGTCATGCGCTAAGCGGTCAGGCTTGCCCGCTCAGGGGTGGACGAGCCCGGCGAGGATCTGGGAGTCGATCTCCTCGCGCGGCTGGAGGCCCTCGGTGCGGGGCTCCGGCAGGATCGGGTCCTCGCGGTCGGTCTCCAGCAGCAGGAGCTCGAGGTCGGCGGTGAACTTGTCGTCGGCGGGGGTGTGATCCATGGCCGGCACGCTAGCCCCGGGGCCGCGCGGCTCCCAGGGGCTGCCGGGGCCTCACCCCCCGACCGGGGGGTAGATTCCGGCGGCGATGACGACCGAAGCCGAAACCACCACCCTCCACGGCGGCCGGCTGGTCGCGCGGCGCCTGAAGGCCTACGGCGTGAGCAAGCTGTTCACGCTGTCCGGCGGGCACCTGTTCTCGGTCTACGACGGCTGCCGCGCCGAGGGGATCGACATCGTCGACGTGCGGCACGAGTCGTGCGCGGCGTTCGCCGCCGAGGGCTGGGCGAAGGTCACGCGCGAGCCGGGCGTCGCGGCGCTGACCGCCGGCCCCGGGGTGACGAACGGGATGAGCGCGATGGCCTCGGCGCTCCAGAACCGCTCGCCGATGCTCGTGCTCGGCGGCCGCGCGCCGGCGATGCGCTGGGGCCAGGGCTCGCTCCAGGAGATCGACCACGTCCCGTTCGTGCGGCCGCTGGCGAAGTTCGCCGCCACGGCGGGCTCGACGGCCGAGATCCCCGGGCTGCTCGACGAGGCGTGGGACGCCGCCCGGCGCCCGCACGGCGGGCCGGCGTTCGTCGACCTGCCGCTCGACCACGTGTTCATGGAGGCCGAGGAGCCGCAGGCCGAGCCGCCCGAGCCGGTGCGGCTGCCCGAGGTCGACGGGCGCGCGCTGGAGCGCGCGGCGGCGCCTGCTGCGCGAAGCCGAGCGGCCGGTGATCATGGCCGGCAGCGGGCTCTACTGGGCGCACGGCGAGCACGCGCTGCGCGAGCTGGCCGAGCAGCGCGGCGTCCCCGTCTTCCTCAACGGGCTCGCGCGCGGCTGCCTGCCCGCCGACCACGACCTGTTCTTCGCGCGCGCCCGCAGCGCCGCGCTCAAGGGGGCCGACCTCGCGCTGGTGATCGGCGTGCCGATGGACTTCCGGCTCGGCTTCGGCGGCGCCTTCGGCGACGAGACGGAGCTGGTGGTGCTCGACTCCGCCGAGCCCGAGCGCGACCACCCGCGCGCCGTGGCGGCCGAGCTGTACGGCGACGTCCCCGCCGCGCTGGAGGCGCTCGCGCGCGGCGGGCTCGGCCGCGGACACGCGCGCGTGGGTGGAGCACCTGCGCGCGACGGAGCGCGACAAGCGCGCCGCGGAGGAGGAGCAGTTCGCGGACGACCGCGCGCCGCTGCACCCGATGCGCGTCTACCGCGAGCTGGCCGGCGTGCTCGACCGCAACGCGATCCTGATCGGCGACGGCGGCGACTTCGTCTCCTACGCCGGCCGCGTGGTCGAGACCTACGAGCCGGGCTGCTGGCTGGATCCGGGCCCGTTCGGCTGCCTGGGCAGCGGCCCCGGCTACGCGCTCGCCGCCAAGCTCGCGCACCCGGACCGCCAGGTCGTGCTGCTGCTCGGCGACGGCGCGTTCGGCTTCTCGGGGATGGAGTTCGACACGCTCGCCCGCCACGGCGTGCAGGTCGTCGGCGTGATGGGCAACAACGGCATCTGGGCGCTCGAGAAGCACCCGATGGAGTTCCTCTACGGCTACTCGGTCGCGGCCGAGCTGACGCCGGAGACGCGCTACGACCAGCTCGTCGAGGCGCTCGGCGGGCACGGCGAGCTGGTGCGGCGGCCGGACGAGCTGCGGCCCGCGCTGGAGCGCGCCCTGGGCGCGGGCAGGCCGGCGCTTGTGAACGTGCTCACCGACCCGTCGGTGGCCTACCCGCGCTCGGCGAACCTGGCGTAGCGATAGGGCGGCCCTTAAACGTGAAGCCGCCCGCGGCGGGGGCGGGCGGCTTCAAGTTGGCCCCGTCAGGACGGGCAGGGGTACGTGCCTTGAGGGGCCTATGGGGTGGCCCGGACGGCGGGAGGCGCCGATGATGCGGCATCGCCCGGACCTATGAGTCGAGCAGGCGGCGGCGGGAGGCACGACCGCCCATTCGACGAGACCGAGTATCTGTGTCCGCGCGGGGACGGACAATCGAACAGACGTCCAGAAAAGCCACTCTGGATCAAGGTGCATTGTCGAGGGCGACGCCCCAGAGGATGTCGCGCTCAGATGCTTCGAACGCGTTCGAGTCCGAACGCGTCGAGCACTTCGGCCAGGAGGATGGTCCCGGCAACTATGGTCGGCGCGCGGTCCGGGTGCAACCCCGGCACGCTGACGCCGCTCTTGCAGCGGAATCGCGGCCAGCCTAGCGCGAAGCTCCGCGAGCCGCTCGGCCGACACCACGCGCCCCTCCACCCGCGCCGGATCGTAGGGCTCCACGCCGGCGTCGATCGCCGCGACCGAGGTCGCCGTGCCGGCCACCGCCACCGCTCGCGCCGACCCGCGCGCGCACGTCGTCCGGCACCGCCGCCTCGTAGATCCCGCGCACGTCGGCGGCGAGCTCCTGCATCTCCGCCTCCGCCGGCGGGTCCGAGTGGAGGTGGCGCTCCGTGTGGCGGACGACGCCCGGCCTGCGTGGAGACGTGGAAGTCGACCTCGCCGCGCTCGCCGACGACCAGCTCTGTCGAGCCGCCGCCGATGTCGACCACCAGCAGCGGCCGCCCGTCCGCGTCGTCGCGCGCGGCGGTCGCGCCCAGGAACGTCAGCCGCGCCTCGTCGTCGCCGGACAGCGTGCGCCCGTCGAGCCCGTAGCGCTCGCGGACCGCGGCCGCGAACTCCGCGCCGTTGGCGGCGTCGCGGACCGCCGACGTCATCACCGCCAGCCGCCGCTCGGCGCCGTGCTCCTCGATCGCGCGCGCGTACTCGTCGAGCGTCGCGAACACGCGCTGCCTGCGGCTCGTCGCCGAGCCGCCCGGTGGCGTCCACGCCCTCGCCCAGGCGGGTGACGACCGAGCGGCGGTCGAGCTCCTCGAGCGCGCCGTCCTGCACCTGGGCGATCAGCAGGCGGGTCGAGTTGGTCCCGATGTCGACCACGGCGACGCGCACGCTGCTACACGGGGTACGGCATCTCCCGCCCGGCCAGCGCGGCGAGCAGGTTCTCGACCGCCATGTCGGCCATCCGCGCGCGCGTGCGCACGGTCGCCGAGCCGACGTGCGGGACGACGAGCAGGTTCGGCGCGTCCAGCAGCGGATCGTCCGCCGGCAGCGGCTCGGGGTCGGTGACGTCGAGCGCCGCGCCGGCGATCTCGCCCTCGATCAGCGCGGTCCGCAGCGCGTCCTGGTCCACGCACGCCGCCGCGCGCGGTGTTGACGAGCAGCGCCGTGTCCTTCATGCGGCGCAGCTCGTCGCGCGCCGATCAGGTGCCGCGTCGCCGGGGTGAGCGGCGTGTGCAGCGAGACGAAGTCCGATCGCTCGAGCAGCTCCTCGAGCGGCAGGCCCGAGCTGCGCGAGCTGTGGACGACGTCCATGCCGAAGCCCTCGGCGCGGCGGGCGACCGCGTCGCCGATCCGGCCGCGGCCGACGATCCCGAGCGTCGCGCCCGGCGAGGTCGGCGCCGAGGTCGGCGGCCGGCTCCCAGGTCCGCCACGCGCCGTCGCGGACCTTGGCCGCGCCCTCCGGGATGCGGCGGGCGAGCGCGAGCAGCAGCGCGAACGCGAGGTCGGCGGTGGCGTCGGTCAGGACGTCCGGCGTGTTGCCGACCGGGATGCCGCGCTCGGCGGCCGCCTCGAGGTCGACGTTGTCCGTGCCGACCGCCATGTTCGCGATCGCCTTCAGGTTCGGGGCCGCGGCGATGACACTCGGCGTCGATCGGGTCGGTGACGAGGCTGAGGATCGCGTCGGCGCCGGCGGCGCGCTCGCGCAGCGCCTCCGGCGGGGGCGGCAGCGGCTGCTCCCAGACGTCGAGATCGTGCTCGGCGGCGAGCCGGTCGAGGGCCGGGAACGGCAGCTCGCGCGTCACGAAGATCCGTGCCACGCGCCGCATCATGGCGAGTACGCTGCGCGGATGCCCGCCACACGCACCCTGTTCCCGGCGGCCGTGCTCGCGGCCCTGCTGTTCGTCCTCGCGCTCGCCGGCTCCGCCTCCGCGGCGACCAAGAACGGCATCACGCCGCTCGGCGCCGAAGGCCGGCGCGTCGGTGCCCGCGGGCAAGTCGCCCGTGTTCCGGATGCGCGTGAACGGCCCCGGCCAGGTGTGGGTGCACGTCTGCAAGTCCAAGCGCAAGAACGCCGACGGCGTGATCTGCGCCCGCAGCCCGCTGTCGATCGGCCGCGCCAAGAAGAAGCGCAACGGCGTGTTCGAGTTCAAGCCGAAGTTCTACGACTTCGCCGGCTTCTGGCTCAACAACCCGGGCCGCTACTTCTGGCAGGCGCACCGCATCGCGTGCAACGCCGACGCGAGCGACTGCCGGCAGGAGGGCCCGACCGTGCGCTTCCGGGTGCGCTGACGCAGCCGGTCCGCATCGGCTGCTCGGGCTGGAAGTACCGCGACTGGCGCGGGCGGGTCTACCCGGAAGGGCTGCCCGCCCGCCGCTGGCTCGAGCACTACGCGACGCTGTTCGACACCGTCGAGGTCAACAGCACCTTCTACCGGCTGGCCAAGCCGGAGGCGGTGGCGCGCTGGGTCGAGCAGACGCCGCCGGACTTCGTGTTCGCGGTCAAGGCGAGCCGGTACCTGACCCACATGAAGCGCCTGACCGACCTCGACCAGGGCATCCGGCGCTTCTACGACGCGATCGCGCCGCTCGCCGCGTCGCCCAAGCTCGGGCCGGTGCTGTGGCAGCTCCCGGAGCGCATGCGGGCCGACGTGCCGCGGCTGGCGAGCGCGCTCGACGCGCTGCCGGAGGGGCGCCACTGCTTCGAGTTCCGCCACCCGAGCTGGTTCACCGACGAGGTGCTCGACCTGCTGCGCTGGCATCGTGTCGCGCTGGTGCTCGGCGCACCACCCGCAGCGGCCGTGGCAGCCGTGGGAGCTCACCGCGGACTGGACGTTCCTGCGCTTCCACTACGGCGAGCGCGGGCGGCGCGGGAACTACTCGGAGAGCGAGCTGCGTTCGTGGGCGGGGCGGGTGCGGGAGCTGGGGTCGCGGGCCGAGGTGTTCGCGTACTTCAACAACGACTGGGAGGGGTTCGCGGTACGGAACGCGCTTCGGCTGCGGCAGTTGGTGGAAGCCTGATGCGTATGGACGACGACGTGCGCTGGGCGCTGACCGAGACCTCGACGTGGGCGGTGGTGGGCTGCTCGCCCGACCCGGGGCGCGACTCCCACCGGATCGCCGCGCTGCTCCAGCGCCGCGGCTTCCGCGTGATCCCCGTGAACCCCGCCGTGGACGAGGTGCTGGGCGAGCGCTGCTTCCCGTCGCTGGCCGACGTGCCGAACGCCGCCGCGATCGACGTCGTGGACATCTTCCGGCGCGCCTCGGAGGCGGGCCGGCACGTCGACGAGGCGATCGAGATCGGCGCCCGCGGGGTGTGGATGCAGCTCGGCGTCATCGACGAGGCGGCCGCCTCACGCGCGCGTGCGGCGGGCCTGCGCGTGGTCATGGACCGCTGCCCCGCGATCGAGCTGCCTAAGATGGACGCCGCAACATCGCGCTCCGGCGCGGGTTGAGAGACATTCGAGGAACGAAAACCTGAGCTGAACCGCCGTGCCGGCCCCGGTCGCGCGGCGGACGGGGGACCCACAGGCAGTTCGGGGCGAATCGCGAGCAGTCGCTTGCTCGCGTAGCGCGGCTCTTTCCGCGCGAGCCCGTCAGCTAACCCCGTAAGCGCCGAGAAAGAGAGGTCCGGGTTGTCCCGGTTCGTCGCGCGCGCAGGGGGTTGTGCGCTCATCGCAGTGCTGTTGCTTCCCGCCGCCGCCCTCGGCGGGCTTCGGCGACCGGCCGCTCCGGCAGGGGATGAAGGGCAAGGACGTCAAGGCGCTCCAGGCGCTGCTCAGCCGCGCAGGGTTCCGGACCACCGCCGACGGGTCCTTCGGCCCGCGGACGCGGCGCTCGGTCGTCGGCTGGGAGCGCGAGCGCGAGCGCCGGATCAACGGCTGGGTGAGCCGGCGTGACGCGCGGGCGCTGCGCGGCGAGTTCCGCCGCAACGCCGCCGAGCCGGCGCCCGAGCCCGAGGCGCCCGGCACGCCCGTGGTGTTCGGCGCGCGCCGGAAGGCGAGCGTGACCGCGCAGGTGAGCGCTGCCGGCCGCGTGACGGCCGAGGTCGCCGACGGCGCGGGGGCCGTGGTGACGACCTTCTCGCGCGAGGCGTCCGGCCCGGGCGAGGTCCTGCTGCGCTGGAACGGCCGCGTCGGCCGCCGCCCGGCGCGGCAGGGCACGTACCTCGTGCGGCTCGGCGAGGGCCCGATCGCGCGGACGAGCGCGGCCTCGCCGGACGCGCCGTTCGAGTTCCGCCACCACGTCTTCCCGATCCGCGGCAAGCACGACCTCGGCCGCTCGCCCGCCAACCGCTTCGGCGGCGGGCGCGGCCACCAGGGCCAGGACATGTTCGCCCGCTGCGGGACGCCGGTCATCGCCGCCCAGGGCGGGCGCGTCGCGTTCGTCGGCTTCCACTCGGCGGCGGGGCACTACATCGTCATCCGCGGCACCGGCTCCGGCGAGGACTACGTCTACATGCACCTGCGCGACGCGCCGCGGTTCTCCGAGGGCGATCGCGTGGCGACGGGCCAGCGGATCGGCGCCGTCGGCGCGACCGGCCGCGCGGACGGCTGCCACCTCCACTTCGAGCTGTGGACGAAGCCCGGCTGGTACCGCGGCGGCGAGGCCTACGACCCGCTCGCCAAGCTCCGCGAATGGGACTCCTGGTCGTGAGAACGGGCCTTGAGCGGTCGCGGAGCCGTTGCTAGTCTTAACCGCCCAAGCGACGCGGGGTGGAGCAGCCAGGTAGCTCGTCGGGCTCATAACCCGAAGGTCGCGGGTTCGAATCCCGCCCCCGCTATCCGCCGACGATGACGGTGACAGCGCCGTCGCCGACGGCACGTAAAGCCCCGGTCCGCCGGGGCTTTCGCGTTAAGGTCCGACCCTGGCTCGCGGACCCCGCCGGAGGTCGAACTCCGCGCTTCGTTGGAGCGCCCGGGTAGCAATTTGCGCACCAAATCTCCCCGGGTCTGCTCCTGCGGCCGGATCCGCCGTAGCCGAGCCCGCGAGCATCACGAGCTAGCGGAGTCGGCAGCGGCTAGCCTCGCTGCCGTGCTCCACATGCGCATCGTGGCGCCGCGGGATTGCGTCGAGGACGCGATGGAGCTGCTGTGCTCCACGGACTCCGTGTGCAACGTGATCCGCCTCTCGGATCCCGCCACCCGCCCGGATGGCGAGGTGATCATGTGCGACGTGGCGCGCGAGGACGCCAGCGTGGTCATCGCCGATCTCAAGGAGCTCGACATCCACCACAGCGGCTCGATCACGCTGGAGGAGATCGACACCGCGATCTCCGACGTCGCTGACAGAGCCGAGAAGCACGCGAGGGGCGCGCCGGCCGACGCGGTCGTGTGGGAGGAGGTGGAGGCCAGGACGGACGAGCAGGTGGAGCTGTCGGCCACCTTCCTCGCCTTCATGGTGCTGGCGGCACTGATCGCGGCGGTCGGCATCTACCAGGATTCGCCGATCCTGATCGTCGGCGCGATGGTCGTCGGCCCGGAGTTCGGTCCGATCGCCGCCCTCTGCGTCGCGCTCGTGCAGCGGCGCGGCCGGCTCGCACGGCGGTCCGCCGTCGCGCTGATCATCGGCTTCCCGTCCGCGATCGCCGCCGCGTACGTCGTGACCCTCGCTCTTCAAGGCCACGGGCGTCTTCGCGGACGATCTCGACCAGTCAGGGCACCAGCTCTCGAACATCATCGCCAACCCTGACTTCCTGGCCTTCTTCGTGGCCGCCTGTGCCGGTGCGGCCGGCATGCTCTCGCTGTCCACGTCGAAGTCGGGCGCGCTGATCGGCGTGCTGATCTCCGTGACCACGATCCCGGCGGCCGCCAACATCGGCGTGACCGCCGCGTACGCCGACTGGCAGAACTGGCGGGGCTCGATCGGCCAGCTCACGTTGAACATGGGCGCGATCCTGGTGGCGGGGACGGCGACGCTGGCGATCCAGCGGGCGCTCTACCACCGGCGCCGCCGACGTCATGAGGCCGGAATCGGTTAGGCCGCGACGAGCGGCGGCGGCGCGGGCTGCCGGCGCAGGTTCCTGCGACGGCGTAGCGACAGCCGGTCGTCGCCGTCGGGCCGGATCACGACGACCTCGCCCGGGGCGTGGTCGAGCAGCCAGGCGATGTCGTCGCTGTGGAAGCCTTCGGCGCGGCCGCTGGCCGCGGCGACGACGAGGCGGTCATAGCGCTCGTGCGCGATCGCCTCGCGCATGGCGTGGCGTACGGTCCGGCCGCGCTCGATGCGGGCGTCGACGGGCACGCCGAGCCCGAACGCACGCTGCTCGATGGTCTCCAGGAGCGGCACGCCTTCGGTGCACTGCCGCGGCAGCGCCGCGTCGAGCGGCATGTGCATCGGCACGCGCGCCAGGAAGACCGGGACGAGCGTCGCGCCGTCGGTGAGGGCCAGTCGCAGCGCGGCGTCGAGCGCCCGGCGTGAGAGTGCACGACCGACGAACGGGAACAGGATCCGCTTCGGCGAAGTCCGCAGCGTTCGCGTGCGTCGGCGGCGGTCGCGCGCGTATAGGGCGCCGAACAGCAGCAGGCCGGCCGCGAGCGCCACGATGATCGTCAGCTCGAGCCGGCTCATGCGCCGTTCTCCGTCTCACGGCGGCTGCGGTCGGCGACGATCCGCAGGTCTACGCCGGGGAGGGACTGGAGCAACCGGAACGGCAGCGCCGGCCTGATCAATCGCTGCAAGGCACCGCGGGGCCGGGGCGTGCCCATGAGGATGTAGGTGGTGCCGCGGTCGGCGACGACCTGCCGAACCGTCGCGGCGATGTCATCGCCGCGCTCGACGAGCAGGTGGGCGCCGAGCGCGGTGGCGAGCCGCCGCAGCGCCTCGAGCTGCTCCCGCTCCTCCTCGTCGGGATCGTGGGAGCTGACCCACAGGATGTCGAGCTCGGCCTGAAGCCGCTGGGCCGAGCGCCACGCCCGGCGGACGACCCGCTGGGACTTGGGCGAGGGCTTGACGAGTGCGAGCAGCCGCTCGCCGATCGCCTGCGGCGCGACGCTGTCGAGCAGCTCGCCGTCCGCATCGCGGGGCACGCCGGTCTCGAACGTCAGCCGCTTGGTCTCGACCTCCTCCGCCACCTGGCGGAGCGCCACCTCGCGCAGCGCCGCGAGGTTCTCGATCTTGAAGAAGTTCTCGAGGGCGGTCTGGATCCGTTCGCCCGGGTACACCTTGCCGGCGCGCAGCCGGGCGATCAGCGCTTCCGGCGTGAGGTCGACCAGAACGACCTCGTCGGCCTCGGCGAGCACGCGGTCGGGCAGCGTCTCTCGTACCCGGGTGCCGGTGAGGTCGGAGATCCGGTCGTTGAGCGACTCCAGGTGCTGGACGTTGACGGTCGAGAACACGTCGATGCCGAACGCCAGCACGGCCTCCACATCCTCGAAGCGCTTCGCGTGCTCCGCGCCCGGAGCGTTGGTGTGGGCCAGCTCATCGATGAGGCACAGCTCCGGGGCGCGGCGCAGGATGGCCATCCAGTCCATCTCGTCGAGCGCGAGGTCGCCGTGCGTCACTCGGCTGCGGGGCACCACCTCCAACCCGGCCGCCTGCGCCGAGGTCTCGGGCCGGTCGTGCGGCTCGAGGTAGCCGATCACGACGTCCCGGCCGGCCTCCGCCTCGGCGTGGCCCTCCTGAAGCATCCGGTAGGTCTTCCCGACGCCGGCGGCCATGCCCAGGAACACCTTGTGATGACCGCGGCGGCGGCGGGTCGTCGAGCCGAGCGCGATCTCAGGCGCCGAGGACACCATGGATGAGGAGGTCGAGGAGCTTGATGCCGGCGAACGGCGCGATCAACCCGCCGAGGCCGTAGACGAGCAGGTTGCGACGCAGCAGCGCCGTCGCGCCGACCGGCCGGTAGCGCACGCCGCGCAGGGCGAGCGGGACGAGCAGCGGGATGATCAGCGCGTTGAAGACGATGGCCGCGATGATCGCCGACCGCGGCGAGCCGAGCGACATGACATTGAGGCGGTCGAGCGCGCCGCCGTAGGTCGCGGCGAAGATCGCCGGGAGGATCGCGAAGTACTTGGCGACGTCGTTGGCGATCGAGAACGTCGTCAGCGCTCCGCGGGTGATCAGCAGCTGCTTTCCGACCTCGACGATCTCGATGAGCTTTGTCGGATTGGAGTCGAGGTCGACCATGTTGCCCGCCTCGCGCGCCGCCTGCGTGCCGGTGTTCATCGCCACGCCGACGTCGGCCTGCGCCAGCGCCGGCGCGTCGTTGGTGCCGTCGCCGGTCATGGCCACGAGCCGTCCGCCCGCCTGCTGCTCCTTGATCAGCGCCAGCTTGGCCTCCGGGGTGGCCTCGGGCAGGAAGTCGTCGACGCCGGACTCCTCGGCGATCTTCGCGGCCGTCAGGCGATTGTCACCCGTGACCATGATCGTCCGGATGCCCATGGCCCGGAGCCGGTCGAACCGCACGCGCATGCCGTCCTTGACGATGTCCTTGAGGTAGATGACCCCGAGGACCTGGGAGTCGCGCGCGACGGCCAGTGGCGTGCCGCCCTCACGACCGATGCGGTCCAGTGTGGTCTGGAGCTCGGGCGGGGCCTGGCCGCCCTCGCCGTCGATCCAGCGCAGGATCGCGTCGCCGCTGCCCTTGCGCAGGCGGGTGCCGTTGTAGTCGACGCCGCTCATGCGGGTCTGCGCAGTGAACGGGACGAACGCCGCACCTACGGCCTCGAGGTCGTGCTCGCGCAGCCCGTATCGCTCTTTCGCCAGCACGACGATCGAGCGGCCCTCGGGCGTCTCATCGGCGAGCGAGCTCATCTGGGCCGCCTCGGCCAGCTCGGCGTCCGCGACGCCGGGCATGGCGATGAACTCGGAGGCCTGGCGGTTGCCGAGCGTGATCGTGCCGGTCTTGTCGAGCAGCAGGACGTCGACGTCGCCGGAGGCTTCGACGGCGCGGCCCGACAGCGCCAGAACGTTGCGGCGCACGAGCCGGTCCATGCCGGCGATGCCGATCGCGCTCAGCAACGCGCCGATCGTGGTCGGGATCAGCGCCACCAGCAGCGCGATCAGGGTCGTGATCGATACGGGCGTGCCGGAGTACTCGGCGAACGGCCGGAGGGTGACCACCACGACGAGGAAGATCAGCGTGAGGCCGGCGAGCAGGATGCCGAGCGCGACCTCGTTGGGGGTCTTGCGCCGTGCCGCGCCCTCGACGAGCGCGATCATCCGGTCGAGGAAGCTCTGGCCGGGCTCCTGCGTGATCTCCACGACGATGTGGTCCGAGAGCACGCGCGTCCCCCGGTCACCGCCGAGCGGTCGCCGCCCGCCTCGCGGATGACCGGCGCCGACTCGCCGGTGATCGCCGACTCGTCGACCGAGGCGATGCCCTCGATCACGGTCCCGTCGCCCGGGATCGTCTCGCCCGCCTCGACGATCACGACGTCGCCGCGCCGCAGCTCGGAGGCGGGACGCGTACCGCCGTCGCGCAGCCGCGCGACCGTCTCGCTGCGCATCGCGCGCAGGCTGGCGGCCTGCGCCCGCCCGCGACCCTCGGCGAGCGCCTCGGCGAGGTTGGCGAAGACGACCGTGAGCCAGAGCCAGACCGCGACGGTGAAGGCGAACCACGCGGGCTCGTCGCCGCCGCCGAGCGGGGCGCCGCCGAATACCTGCTTCAGCCACGCCGCCGTGGTGATCGCCGCACCGATCTCGACGACGAACATGACCGGGTTGCGGACCTGCACGCGCGGATCGAGCTTGCGCAGGGACTCGAGAGCGGCGGGACCGAGGATGGAGCGGTCCGCCAGCGAGCGCGAGCGCCGCTCGCACCGCCGGGCGCTGGGCGGGCGGGTCCTGGGCGACGGTCATCGGCGCACCTGGTCGAGGGCCTGGTTGAGCTCGCGCACGTTGACGCCCGGCTCGCCGAGCACGCCGAGCGACCGCCCGTCGGTGTTGTCGGCGATCAGCTGCCTCACGCGCTTCAGCGGGAAGCCGGCGGACGGCGGCGACGCGGTGCGCCTGGATCGCGGCGTTGGCGGGCGAGATGTGCGGGTCGATGCCGGACGCCGAGCTCGTCACCGCGTCGACCGGCACGTCGGCCGCGGTGAGGCCGCGGTCGTAGGGCCGCTCGAGCTTCAGGTAAGCGGCGAGGCTCTCGCTGAACGTGTCGCGGGCGTCCTTGCTGTTCGGGCCGAGGTTGGTGAACGCCGATGCGGCGGCGTTGTAGTCGGTCGCAGTGGAGGGGCGCGACTGGAAGTAGCGCGGGTCCTGCTTGTAGTCGCGTCCGATCAGCCGCGCCGAGCCGTCCGCTCGCCCCGGGAACACGATCTGCGACACGGCCGTGACCGCGAGCGGATACGCGAGCCCCAGGAGCACGGTGAGGAGCACGATCGCCCGCACGGAGGTCAGGAGGTCGCGCCGCATCAGAACAGCTCCGATGCTCAGGCTCTGCACGACCGGGCCGAGCAGGATCGCCGGGAAGGAACGTGAGCGCGCCGACGAGGACGATGACGCCGATCAGGAGGACGACGAAGGTGCCCGTGTCGGTGCGCAACGTTCCGAGGCCCGCCGGCGCGACGCGCTTGCTCGCCAGCGCGCCGGCCACGGCGAGCACGAGCACGATCGGCGCGAAGCGGGCGAAGACCATCGTCACGCCGCCGAGGAGGTCGGCGAACGTCACGCCGTTGGCGCCGAGATTGCCCGCCTCGGGCTGGACGTAGCCCGTGTAGCCGGCCCACGCGGAGCCGTTGTTGTTGGCCTGCGACAGGTAGGCGTAGAGGTTCTCCGAGAAGCCCTGGGGCCCGGCCGCCGCGATCGACTCCCGCCCGGCGGGACTGGCGATCGCGGTCGCGCTGGTGACGAGCGCCGACAGCGGCGTGAGCAGCGCGCCGAGCGTCAGCAGCTTGATCTCGCGCGCCCCGATCTTCTTGCCGAGGTACTCGGGCGTCCGGCCGACCATCAGCCCGCCGATGAACACGGCGAGCAGCACGTAGATCAGCATCGAGTACAGGCCGGTCCCGACGCCGCCGAAGACGACCTCGCTCATCGAGAGGTTGGCGAACGGCACCGCGCCCCCGAGCCCGGTCAGCGACTCGAACGCCGCGTTGACCGCGCCGCATGACGTGACCGTGGTGACGGCCGTCCACAGCGCGGAGTTCGCGATCCCGAACCGCTGCTCCTTGCCCTCCATGTTCGGCCCATCGATGCCGGCCGCGTGCAGCGCGGGCGAGCCGTGCTGCTCGGCGGCGTAGACGACGGCGACGCCGATCACGAACAGGATCGCCATCGCGGCGAAGATCGCCCAGCCCTGCCGGCGGTTGCCGACCATGCGGCCGTAGGTCGCGGTCAGGCCGGCCGGGATCAGCAGGATCAGCAGCATCTCGACGAAGTTCGAGAGCCCGGACGGGTTCTCGAACGGGTGCGCCGAGTTGACGTTGAAGAACCCGCCGCCGTTGGTGCCGAGCTCCTTGATCGCCTCCTGCGAGGCGACCGGCCCGCGCGCGAGCGACGCCGTCGAGGCGGCGAGCGTCTGGACCGTGCCCTGCGAGACCAGCACGAGCGCCGCGACGACGCTGATCGGCAGCAGCACGTAGAGCAGCGTGCGGACGAGGTCCTGCCAGAAGTTCCCGAGCGTGCGCCCGCTGCGGGCGACGATCCCGCGGATGAGCGCGACCGCGACGCAGATGCCGACGGCGGCGGAGACGAAGTTCTGCACCGCCAGCCCCGCCATCTGGCTGAAGTAGGTCATCGTCGTCTCGCCGCCGTAGTACTGCCAGTTCGTGTTCGTCACGAACGACGACGTCGTGTTGAAGGTCACGTCCCAGGTGCCCGAGTGGAAGCCCTGGGCGTTCCACGGGTGGAGCGTCTGCGTGCGCAGGACGAGGTAGAGGGCGAGCCAGAACAGGCCCGACAGCACGAGCACGCTGCGGGCGTACGCCTTCCAGTCCTGCCCCCGCTCGGGATCGATCGCCGAGCGCCCGGTAGACGAGCCGCTCGACGGGACGACACCACGCGGGTGAGGAAGACGCGCTCGCCGCTGTACACGCGCGCCATGTAGCCGCCGATCAGCGGGGTGAGGGCGGTCAGCACGACGAGGAAGAGCGCGATCTGCAGCCAGCCCGCCAGCATCTACAGCCGCTCCCCGCGCAGCAGCGCGTAGCCGAGGTAGGCGAAGACCAGCACCGAGACGGCCAGCCCGAGCAGCTCTGCGCCGCTCATACCCGGTCCGCTCCCTCGACCAGGGCCAGCAGCACCGCGAAGGCGGCGAGGGCGATGAGCACCGATACGACATCCATGCCCCCAGCGTGGGCGAGGACCCGTTACAGCAGCGTCACAATTGCCGCCGGCGCCATAACGATTTCGTTACAGCGCTACGCGTCGAAGCGGTAGCCGACGCCGGGATCGGTCCGGATGTAGCTCGGTCCGCCGTCACCGGCCGGCTCGATCTTGCGGCGCAGGCGGGCGATCGTGGTGCGCAGCGTCGGCACGTCATCGCGCGTACGCCTGGCCCCAGACCTCCTGCAGCAGCGCTCGGTGGGTCAGCAGGCGCCCGCGGTTGCGGACCAGCATGCGGAGCAGCTCGAACTCCGTCGGCGTCAGGTGGACCTCCTCGCCGTCGCGGCGCACGATCCGCCCGGCGAGGTCGACCTCGAGCCCGTCGGCACGCACGACCGGCTCGCCCGGCGCCGGCGCGGCACGGCGCAGCGCCGCGCTGCAGCCGGGCGACGAGCTCGCGGGGGCTGAATGGCTTGGTCACGTAGTCGTCGGCGCCCGCCTCCAGCGCCCGCACCTTGTGGTCCTCGTCGCCCACCGCGGAGAGCACGAGGATCGGCATCTCGCTCCACTCGCGGATCGCGCGGCACACCTGCACACCGTCGCCGTCCGGGAGCAGCAGGTCGAGGATCGCCGCGTCGGGGCGCTGCAGCGTGGCGACCTGCAGCGCCTGCGGCCGCAGTCTCCGCGGGCAGCGCCTCGAACCCCGCCTCGCGCATGACGACTTTGAGCGCGCGCACGATGTGCGGCTCGTCATCGCAGACGAGCACCCGCGGACGGTCGCTCACGGCGTCCGAGCCTCGATCGCCGCTGGCCTCCGCGTCGGGATCTGGGCTCGACCGGGAACGCGACGACGAAGCTCGTGCCCTGCCCAGGCAGCGACTCGGCCCAGACGCGGCCGCCGTTGGCCTCGATGAAGCCCTTGACGATCGTGAGCCCGAGGCCGGATCCCGTGTGCCCGTCACGCCGGAGGCCCCGCGGTAGAAGGCCTCGAAGATCCGCGTCGAGCTCGTCGTGCGGGATGCCGGGACCGCGATCGACGATGCGGATCTTGAGCTCTCCGGCCACGACGCGCGCGCGCACGGATACTCGCTCGGCGCCGGAGTACCGGGCGGCGTTCTCGAGCAGGTTCGCGAACGCTCGCTCGAGCTGGGCGCCGTCGGCCCGGATGAGTGGGAGGTCGGCGTCCACGGAGAAGCTGAAGCGCGTGCCGCGTCGAGTCGAGCTGAGCGGCCGTCTCGCGCAGGATCTCCTCGACCGACACCCATTCCCGGCGCGGCTCCGCGACGCCCGCCTGCAGGCGCGAGAGGTCGAGGACCTTCTCCACAGCGCGGTCAATCGCTCGGCCTCCTCGACGATCGCGCCGCCCGAGCTCCTTCCGGTCGGTCCCGCGAGATCTCGCCCTCGGCCAGTGCGGCCCCCGCGGTCATGATCGCCGTCAGCGGCGTCCGCAGGTCGTGCGAGACCGTCTGCAGCAACGCGGTCTTCAGCTCGTCGCTGCGGCGCAGGGCGCGCGTCTCGACGACCTCGGACTTGCAGGCGATCGCGCTCCAGCGCCGCGCCGAGCAGGGCCTCGAGCGCGGGCACGACCCGCTCGCGCAGGCGCGTCGCGGGTCGCCGGCGGCACGCGCCCGCCGACGACGAGCGTTCCGATCGGCCGGCCGCCGTGGGTCAGCTCGAACCAGACCCCGTTGCGCGTCGCCGTGAGCGGCGTCGAGCGTGATCCTGGCCACGTCCAGCCCGAGGGCCGTCGCGAGCCGGTCCGAGGCGGCGGGGAGCGCGTCGTCGCACGCTCGCCCCGCCGAGCAGCACGCGCGCGAGCTCGGCCGCGAGGTCCGCCTCGCGTCGTCGCAGCTCGGCCTCGATCGGCCCGGGAGCGCGCCACCTCGGCCACCACGCTCGCCACCACCGCCGCCACGAGGAACGCGATCAGCGCGACCCAGTGCCCGCTCTCCGCGATCGTGAACTTCCCGGTCGGCGGCAGGTGGAAGTAGTTGAACGCCGCGGCGCTCAGCACGCTGGTGAGCAGCCCGAGCCGCAGGCCCCACAGCGTGGCGACCAGCAGCACGGCCAGCAGGTACGCGACGCCGCTCGACTCCGCCGGCGCGATCTCGCGCAGCGGGTAGATCAGCGCGGTGATGGCCGCGACCGCGCCTACCGCCACGGCCAGCCCGGCGACGAGCGAGCGGCGGCTCGGGCCGCAGGAACAGGCGCGAGATCCGCGCGCGCATGTGTTCGAGCTTAGTCCCGGTCTGTTCGTCGAGCGCGCGCTCTCCGGCAGGCATAGACTCGCGTCGCTCCGTATGGCCGACGCCCCTGCTGATCCCTCGTCGACGGCCGGCGATCGCCGCGGTTCGGGCGCGGCGTCGAGCGCGCTCCGGGCGCACGGAACCAGGCGGTCATCACGGCGCCGGGATCGCCGTCGCTGACCGCTCGGCGCGCTCGGCGTCGTCTTCGGCGACATCGGGACGAGCCCGCTGTATGCGATGCAGACCGTCTTCCATGCCGACCACGGCGAGCGTGCCGACGTCGCAGTCGGCGGTCTACGGCGTGCTGTCGCTGGTGTTCTGGGCGGTCACGATCATCGTCTCGATCAAGTACGTGACGTTCATCATGCGCGCGGACAACGACGGCGAGGGCGGGATCATGGCGCTGATCGCGTTGATCCAGCGGGCGGGCCTGCCGAGCCGCTCGACGCAGATCGTGCTGATCTCGCTGGGCATCTTCGGCGCGGCGCTGTTCTACGGCGACGGCATGATCACGCCGGCGATCTCGGTGCTGTCGGCGGTCGAGGGGCTCGAGGTGGTCTCGCCGTCGCTGGACTCGCTCGTGGTGCCGATCGCGCTGACGATCCTGACCGCGTTGTTCGTCATCCAGCGCTTCGGCACGGGAGCCGTGGGCCGGCTGTTCGGGCCCGTCATGGGGCTGTGGTTCGGCGATCCTGGCGATCGCAGGGGTCGCGCAGGTCGCCGAGCATCCCGGCGTGATCCGGGCGCTGTCGCCGAGCTACGCGGTCGAGTTCTTCGTCGAGCACGGCGGCACCGCGTTCGTGGCGCTCGGCTCGGTCGTGCTCGCGGTCACGGGCGCGGAGGCGCTCTACGCCGACATGGGCCACTTCGGCCGCCCACCGATCCGCCGCGCGTGGTTCTTCCTGGTGTTCCCGGCCCTCACGCTCAACTACCTGGGCCAGGGCGCGCTGATCGTCGAGGACTCCGACGCGATCGAGAGCCCGTTCTTCCTCCTGTTCCCGGAGTGGAGCCGGATCCCGATGGTCGTCCTGGCCACGTTCGCGACCGTCATCGCCTCGCAGGCGGTGATCTCCGGCGCCTTCTCGGTCACGCGCCAGGCCGTCGGCCTCGGCTTCCTCCCTCGGCTGACCATCCGCCACACCTCGCACCAGGAGATCGGGCAGGTGTACGTGCCGGCGGTCAACTGGGGCATCTTCTTCGCGGTCGTGGCCCTGGTGGTCGGGTTCGGCACCTCGACGGCTCTGGCCTCCGCATACGGGATCGCGGTGACCGGGACGCTGGCGATCGACACGATCCTGTTCTTCTTCGTCGTCAGGTTCCTCTGGAAGAAGCCGCTCTGGCTGGTCATCGCCGGCGCTGTCGGGCTTCCTCATCGTCGACCTGGCGTTCTTCTCGGCCAACCTGACCAAGGTGCTGCACGGAGGCTGGTTCCCGCTCGTGATCGCGCTCGGGATCTTCGTGGTCCTCACGACCTGGCAGAAGGGACGCGAGATCCTCACGCGCAACCGGACCGAGGAGGAGGGGCCGCTGCGCGCCTTCGTCGACGAGATCCGCTAGCTCGATCCGCCCGTCTACCGCTCGCCGGGCACGGCGGTGTTCCTGAACGCGAACAAGGACACGACGCCGCTGGCGATGCGCGCCATCGTCGAGCACAGCAACGCGCTGCATCGCAACGTCGTGATCCTCTCGATCGAGACGCTCAAGGTCCCCAACGTGCCCGAGAGCGAGCAGGTGACCATCGACGACCTCGGCTACCGCGACGACGGGATCAGCCACGTCGTCGCGCGCGTCGGCTTCCAGGACGAGGTCGACGTCCCCCGCATCCTCACGCTGGCGGTCGCAGCGCGGCCTCGAGGGCGACTGCGACGTCGACCGTGCGTCCTACTTCCTCTCGCGGATGACGATCGTGCCCACGGACGCCCCGACCATGCACCGCTGGAGGAAGAAGCTGTTCATGGCCGTCGCCCGCAACTCCTCCAACCCGGTCACCTACTTCCGGCTGCCCGACGACCGCACCGTCGTCATGGGCTCGCACGTGACGTTCTGAGCGAGTCCTCAGTCCGGCGTCGGCGCGCCGCATGACCAGCAGGCCGACGAGCCGCGAGACGACCATCGCGACGTACCCGAGCCCGGCGAGCTGCTCGAGCATCACGAGCGCGCGAGCGAATGGCTTGACCGGCACGACGTCGCTGAGGCCGGTGCTCGAGAGGGTCGTGAAGCTCAGGAACAGCAGCTCCATCCAGGTGCGGTCGGCCCCCGGATCGACGGCCGCGGTGAAGCTGCCCGGCTCGATCGCCTGGCAGACCGTGTACGTGAAGGCGAACGCCCACGCCACCAGCGTGAACGTCGCGCCGACGGCGAACAGCTCGTCCTTGGTGATCACGTGGTCGGCGAGCATGTAGGCGATCAGCGCGCCGGCCGCGTAGAAGTAGAGCGCGGCCTCGAGCGCCGAGGAGTACGGCAGCAGATCGTCGCTGTCGGTGACCGCCTGGATCAGCAGCAGGATCGTCGCGGGCAGCGCGAGCAGGATGCTGACCCAGGTCAGGCCCGGGGAGCTGCGGACGGCCAGCACCACGAGGCCGAGGATCGCGATGCCGAACACGCTGAACAGCGCGCGGCCGCGCCGCTGTCCTTCATGAACGGGTACAGCAGCACGGCGCTGAGCTGGGCGGCGAACAGGACCGCGGAAGGCTGTCGTCGGGCCGCTGAGAGCACGGCGGAAACCTAGCCTCCGGCCCGGTCGCACCCCGGTTCGACCAGTGCTATTTACGGCCCAGCGGTCCGGCCACCAGCGCGACGATGTGCTCACCGACGAGCTCATCGTCCCGCCGGACCTGCACTACGCAGGTGTGCGTTTCGGCCGCAGCCTGCTCCGGCTCGCGTAGCCACTCGCGAGCGAACAGCAGGGCTGTCGCCGCATCGGAGGTGCTGGCCACCAAACCGCGTCCGCCGTACACCTCGTACGTCACCCCGCTGCTCCTATCGCCGCCAGTCGCGGTCGCCGCCGCATCATCGCGTGCCCGCCTGGCGAAGTCCACAATCTACGGCAGCGATGCGGGTACCAATTTGAGCGCAGCTGGACCAACTCAGAGCAACTTATTTTTGGCTCTAGAGAGCCAATTCGGTCCCACACAACCCCTCAGTGCCAGCTCATAACCCGAAGGTCGCGGGTTCGAATCCCGCCCCCGCCATCCGCCGACGATGACGGTGACAGCGCCGTCGCCGACGGCACGTAAAGCCCCGGTCCGCCGGGGCTTCGCGTAAGCAGGGCTGGATGGGGCACCGCGATTACAAGACAACCGAGATCTACGCCGATTTCGCGCCTGACCCTTCCCGGGGCGCTGTCGGGCCAGCGTGCGTTCGGAGGTGCGGCCGGGCCGCTTTCCGAAGACGTCGGTGCCGTCGGGCGCGAGCCAACCCCGACTGGCGAATAGCAAGCGCGGCACTGATCGCGGCTCCAAGTGGGCGTCCCGGGCCGGGCCCGCCGCATTGTGGCTAGCCGTGCTCTGCGTGGCCGCAAGTGCCTGCCGGAGGTCGGCCCAGAGGTCCTCGACGTGTTCGCAGCCGACGCTACGCGGAGCAGGTCGTCGGGGACGACGGCGCGTTCGGCCGGGTAGCGGGCGCGGCGCTGAGGTCGTCTCGACGCTCCCTAGGCTGGTGGCATGGGTGCAGACGGTGAGGGTCTCGACGAACGCATCGGCGCGGGCGGCGCCCCCGCGGACGCGGAACGTGAGCATGAAGCCGTGGCCGCCGAGGTTGTCGCGGCTGCGCTGGTGCTGCGGGTGGGTCGGCAGGCCCGGGTAGCGCACCTCGTAGACCTCGGGGTGGCCGTCCAGCCGTTCGGCGAGCACGGCCGCGTTGCCCTGCGCGCGCTCGAGCCGCAGCGGCAGCGTGCGCAGGCCGCGCAGGCACAGGAACGTCTCGAGCGCGCCGGGGGTCGCGCCGCCCAGCTCGCGTGCCTGGTGCAGCGCGTCGAGTGCGTGTCAGCGGCGGCGACGACGGCGCCGAGGAGCAGGTCGGAGTGGCCGCCCATCGCCTTGGTCGCGCTGTGGACGACCAGGTCGGCGCCGAGCTCGAGCGGGCGCTGGAGCAGTGGCGTGGCGAAGGTGTTGTCGACGATGGAGCATCCCGCGCTCGCGCGCGACGTCGCACAAGCACGGCAGGTCGGCGATGCCGAGCAGCGGGTTGGTAGGCGACTCGACCCACAACACGTTCGCCCCGTCGCAGGCCGCGATCACCGCGTCGGTGTCGGTGACGTCGACGAGTCGCACCTCGGCGCGGCCCGCCTCCTGCAGTCGCGGAGCGACGGCGGACGTCCATGTAGGCGACGGCCGGCGCGACGACGATCGCGTCGCGCGGGAACAGTCCGATGCGGCGGTCGCCGCCGCCATCCCGGACGAGAACGTCACCGCGCGGCCGCCTTCGAGGGCGCCGATCACCTCTTCGAGCGCCGCCCACGGAGCGTGGTCCCGCGCGCGTACCCGGACGCGCCGCCGGCTTGCAACGCCGAGGCGGGCGTGATCGGCACGTTCATCGGCCCGTCGGGGGCCGCGGCGGGCCGGCCGAGCTCGATGACGAGTGTGTCGGGATGATTTGTCATAGGACAAAGATGCTACCGTCGCGGTGTGCCGACTGCTGAGACCGTGCGTATCGAGGGCGCCAGCGCTGCCGAGATCGTCGGCAGCGTGCGCTCGCTGGTGGCTCGCGGCGTCCTGGAGGACGGAAGCCTGTTACCGCCGGTGCGGGTGCTGGCCGATCAGCTCAGCTTGAATCGCAACACAGTCGCGGCGGCCTACAGCCAGCTCGCCGAACGCGGCGTGGTCGAGGGTCGCGGACGCGGCGGGACGGTGGTCGCGTCGCCCGCGCGACTGCACGGCGAAGGCAGCTCGTCGGCGGTGCCGGCCGTCGACCTGGCCGGCGGCAATCCGGATCCCGCGTTGGTCCCGGACCTGCGAGCGGCGTTCGGCGCGGTCACCTCGACCCGCCGCTGTATGGCGCTCCTGGCGAGGTGCTGCCGGCGCTCCGCGAGCGCGCGCAGGTGCTGTTCTCGGGCGACGTCGAGGAGCCGTACGGGCTGTCGGTGACGCACGGAGCCCTTGACGCGATCGAGCGTCTGCTGGGCGCGCTGCTCGTCCGAGGCGACCTGGTCGCCGTCGAGGATCCCGGCTATGTCGCAAGCACCGGCATCGTGGCCGCGATGGGCTTTCGGCCCGTCGGCGTGCGAATCGACGACCGCGGCATGGAGCCGTCTGCGCTCGAGGCGGTGATCGCGGCCGGCGCGCGCGCGGTGGTGTGCACACCGCGCGCGCAGAACCCAACGGTGCGAGCCTGGACCGTAAGCGGGCCGCAACCCTCAGGCGGGTCCTCCAGAAACATCCCGGGTCTTCGTGGTGGAGGACGACCATCTCTCCCTGGTCGCCGGCGCCTCCTACGAGCGCACGCGCTCGCCGCGGACGGCACGGTGGGCGTTGGTGCGCTCGATGGCCAAGGTGCTCGGACCGGACCTCCGCGTCGCGCTCGTCGCGAGCGACCCGGCCACCGAGGACCAGCTCCGGCGACGACTCGTCGCAGGGGTCAACTGGGTGAGCCATCTGCTGCAAAGCACGGCCGCAGCGCTGCTCGCCGATCCCAAGACATCTGCGCGCCTCGGCGAGGCGCGAGCCGCGTACGTGGAGCGAGCGACACGCCTGCGGGCGGAGCTGCGCCGCGCCGGCATCGACACACCGAAGCGCACCGACGGCTGGAACGTCTGGGTGCCTTTGGCCGGTGAGGAGGCCTTCGTCGTCGACGAGCTGGCGCGACGGGGTTGGCAGGTCCGGCCCGGAAACGCTTATGCCGTCGACGGCGCTCGCAGCGCCCCGGCGCTGCGCGTCACCACCTCGACGATGTCTGCGGACGACGCGCGGCGGTTCGCGGTGGCGCTGGCCGAGGTGCTGCGGACCGGGGAGAAGCGGTCGAAGTGACCTTCGAGGGACTGAGCGCCTTCCCGCTGACCCCGATGGGCGAGCACGCCATCGACGATAGTCGTGCTGGCGGCTGCATGTCTCGGCCTGACGACCGCGGGACTGGTCCTGCTCACCCGAACGAAGGAAGGGCAATCATGCGCACAGTGATCGCGCCGCGGTCGGGCGCTCGGATGCAGCGCTCCGTCGCGGCTTGCCTCGCATCCATCCTGGAGCTCGATCCCGGTGAAGTTCCGGTCCCCGACGAACAGCACCCGCAGCCATGGACGGTCTGGGGTCAGTGGCTCGCGCTGCGCGGGCTCGGACTCGTCCCGATCTCCGATCCGGCGGGCTTCGACTGGCCCGGACCATGGCTGGCCGTGCTCACGGCCGCCGACGGAGACGGCAGCGTCGGAGCAGTCGCCTTCGGATCGCCCCCCGGTGTCGCGTGGAAGCCGACGGACGGGCCCGAGACCTTCGACGCCGTCGAAGCCGGCTATGTGATCGCCCCGGCCGACGTCGCGCTCTGGCTGCCGCAAGACCGCAGCGCCCTGCGCCTTGCCGGTCGCATCGAGGCGATCGCGATCGCCGCCGACGCAGAAGCGCCGATGGTGCGCGTCGATCGCGCGCGGGCGCGGGCCGGACGCGGGCTGGAAGGCGACCGGTACTACGACCAGCGTGGCACCTTCTCCAACGTGCACGGCCGCGGGTATGACCTCACGCTCATCGAGGCGGAGGTGATCGACGCCCTCGAGCTTCCGCAGGCCCAACTCGCGCCGGAAGAGGCCCGCAGGAACCTGCTCACCCGGGGGGTCGACCTCAACGCGCTCGTCGGCAGGCCGTTCACCATCGGCAGGGTCAAGTGCTTCGGGCAGCGACTGTGCGAGCCCTGCGCGCACCTCGAACGGCTCACCGCGGACGCCGGAAAGCCCGGCACTCTGCGAGCGCTCATCCACAAGGGCGGCCTGCGCGCCGACATCCTCAGCGACGGCGAGATCCACGTCGGCGACGAGATCACCGCCACTTGACAAGAGTGAACATGGCTCAAGGCACTGGCGGCGAGCGACGTGGGTCCGCCATGCGCGAGGCGATGTGGACGCAGCCGGACGAGCTGGCCCGTCTGCTTGGCGACACCGGCGCCGCCGACGCGGCCGCGGAGCGGTGCAGCGGATCGCGCTCGAGCTCGCCGAGGCGCGCGGCGTGAGCCCGGACCGCTTCCGCTATGAGCAGGACTCGCGCCGAGAGGCGGCGTTCGAGGCGCTCGGCTTCTGATCGATCGAGACAGCGGTTGCGACTCGACCATCCGCCGGAGGAGAACCGTTCAGGCTTCAAGCCCGCGCCGGGTACGTCGTGCGAACAGCGCCCGCGTAGCCCTCCGTATGGTCCAGTCGATGCAGCGACGCGATCCCGAAGGCGTGGAGACGACGGCGATCGGCCGACTCGTGGACCTCGATGGCCGCAACGTGCTCGAAGTCGGCTGCGGCGGCGGCCGGCTGACGATCTTCGCGGCGAGCCGGGCCGCCTCCGTCTATGCGTTCGACCCGGATGCCGGCAACGTCGAGAAGGCTGCGGCCGCGCTCCCCGCCGAGGTGCGTGACCGCGTGCGCTTCGCGGTCCATGAGGCGGAGGCGCTCGACGTCGAGCGGCCGCGCTTCGATCTCGCCCTGTGCGGCTGGTCGCTCTGATGCGTTCCGGCCGAGGGCGTCGTGCACGCCCTGAGGAGGATTCACGCGGCGCTACTCCCCGGCGGGCTCGTGGTCGACAGCCAGCCGGTCTCGCCTGAGCCGTCGGTCGAGGCGGCCGACGGCGGTCTCGGAAGGCTCGACATGCGCGAATGGCGGGCGACGATCGACGCGGTCGACGAGCGGACGGCCGAAGCGATCGACCACGGACTGTTCGCCATCGAGAGCGAGCACACGATCACGGTGCCGGATGAGTTCGACAGCGGTGCCGAGTTCATCGAGGTGGTCGGCGCGTGGCGCGGGACGCGCATCCCGCCGCCGGTCGCCGAGCACGCGAGGGCCGCCCGCCCGCCGGTCCGCGTACCGCAGGAGGTCAGGCTCCGGATCCTGCGCACTCTTTAGCTGTCGGCCCAGCTTGTCGCCCGTAGATCAACCGCGGGAACGCGGCTTGGTCGCGCGGATGGTCGAGCCCATGGCGCCGTACTTGGCTGCCTTGCGGCGCGTGTCCGCGAACGCCGAGCGCGCGTACGTGTCGACGAGCTCTCCCTGGATGATGTTCGTGTAGGCCCGCTGGACCAGCAGGCGCACGTGCTCGCCGTGGAGCAACGCGCCGGCGATTCAGCCCGTCCAGAGGTCGATGCGGGCGCGGGCGTCCTCGGAGACCTCGTGATGGATGACGACGTCGGCGAATTGCAGCCGGCCGCCCGGACGCAGGACGCGGTCGATCTCGTCGAAGACCGCGTCCTTGTCGGGCACCAGATCGATCACGCCGTTGGAGATCACGACGTCGACCGAGCCGTCGTCGAGCGGCAGCTCCTCGATGAGCGACTCGTGCAGCTCGACGTTCTCCATGCCCATGTCGCGTGCGCTCTTCCGGGCGCGGTTGAGCATCGAGCTGGTCATGTCGACGCCGATGACTCTGCCTGCGGGATAGGTCATTTGAGCCGCGATGAGCAGGTCGGTGCCCGCGCCGCAGCCGAGGTCGAGCACGACCGAGCCCGGCTCGATGCGTCCGAGCAGCCAGTGGTTGGCCACGCCGGCGAAGCTCTCGGCGGTCGCGTCGGGCACGCGCGAGAGCTCAGGCTCGGGATAGCCGAGCTCGCGGGCCCACTCACGGCCGGTCGGGAAGATGAACTCCTGGTCGCCGCCGGAGGCGACGTCGCCGTAGGTCTTCTGGATCTCCTCGCGGAGGACGTCGAGTCGACCGGGACGTCGGGGATGGTCATGCCACGGTCGCGACGTCGAACGCGTCGGCGGTCGCGCGGCAGAGCCGGAACAGCTCGTCGTCGTCGGCCGCCTCGAAGTCTTGGCCGCAGGGACAGTCGATGGCGCGCATGTCGCCCTCCTCGCTCACGCGGCTCGGGCCGAACCGGAGGGCCGATCGGCGAGTCGCCATTCCGGCCAGCCCTCGTGCAGTCGTTTGGCGCGGAAGCCGGCCGTCTCCAGAATGCGGACGGCTTCGTGCGCATAGGCGCAGAACGGGCCGCGGCAGTAGGCCACGACCTCGCGATCGGCCGGCAGCTCGGCCAGCCGGTCCTCGAACTCGTCGATCGGGATCGAGCGCGCGCCGTTGATGTGGCCGGCGGCGTACTCCTCGCCGGGGCGGACGTCGACGAGCACGACGTCGCCGCGGCGCAGCCGCTCGATCAGCTCGTCGCGGCCGATCGCCTCGACGTCGTCGCCGAGGTACTCGCGCGCCGCGCGCTCCACCTCGGCGAGCCGGGCCACGGATGCGTCGCGAATCGCCAGCCAGACCTCGAGGGCCTCGTCGCCCGCCAGCGAGTAACGGACGTTGGTGCCCTCGCGTGCGCGCGCGACCATCCCCGCAACGTGGAGCGCCTGGAGGTGCTGGGAGGTGTTGGCCATCGATTGCCCCGTCGCGCGGGCGAGTGCGTCGACGGTTCGCGGCGCTTGGGCGAGCAGGTCCAGGATCTCCAGCCGCGTCGGGCTGGAGAACGCCTTGCCCATCAGTGCGATCGCCTCGAACAGCGCGGTCTTCTCGGTACGTCCTGTCACCGTTGACTATTCAAGCGATCACTTGATAGCTTGTCAAGTCATGTATCTTCCGCCAGCTGCTCAATGACGAGACCGCGTGTGCCTCGTACCTGCTCGGTTGCAAGACCGTCGGCGAGTTCGCGGTCGTCGATCCACACACCGACCTCGTCGAGGACTACGTCGCGCTGGCCGAGGCCCAGGGCGCGCGGATCGCCGCGGTGTTCGAGACGCACCTCCAAGCCGACCACGTGTCCGGGCTGCCCGAGCTCGCGTCGCGCACGGGCGCGACCGCGTACCTCCCAGCGCATACCGGCGTCGAATTCGGTCATCACGCGCTGACCCACGATGAGGTGGTCACGCTCGGCAACACGCAGATCCGCGCGGTCGCCACGCCGGGCCACGCGCTCGCGCATCATTACCGATCGCTGACCGAGCGCCTGCTCGCCCTTCCCGACGACCTGATCCTCTACCCCGCGCACTACTCGGGCTCGGTGTGCGGACGCGGGCTGTCGGCCAACCCGATCTCGAGCATCGGCTTCGAGCGCCGCCACAACCCGGCGCTTCAGTTCGAATCCGAGGACGCGTTCGTCGAAGCGCTGACGAGCGACATCCCACCCATGCCTGCTCAGCAGGCCGCGATCGTCGCCGCCAACCGCAGCGGCCGGCCGCTCGCCGAGGTGGCGTGAACCCGCGGCCGGTCCGGCTCGGCCTGCGCGAAAACGCGGGCCAGTTCACGCTGCTCGTCGCGGTCAACGCGTTCGTGGGCGCGATGGTCGGACTCGAGCGCACGACGCTGCCGCTGGTCGGCCGCGAGGACTTCGGCATCGGCTCCAGCGCAGCCGTGCTCAGCTTCATCGTCGCGTTCGGGATCGCCAAGGCGCTGACGAACCTGGGGGCGGGAGCACTCGCCGAGCGCGCGGGCCGCCGCCGGCTGCTGATCGTCGGCTGGGCCGTCGCGCTACCCGTTCCGCTGCTGATCGCCGTCGCCCCGAGCTGGGGATGGATCGTGGCCGCCAACGTGCTGCTCGGGATCAATCAGGGGCTCGCGTGGTCCATGACCGTCGTCATGAAGATCGACCTCGTCGGCCCGCGCCGCCGGGGGCTCGCGCTGGGCCTCAACGAATCCGCCGGCTATGGCGGGGTCGCCCTTGCCGCCGGCGTCAGCGGCTGGCTCGCCGCCGAGTTCGCCGCGCGGGACGTCCTCGTCGTCGCCGGCGCCGTGATCGCGGCCGTCGCGTTCGTCACATCGCTGCTGTTCGTCCGCGACACGTCCGCGCACGTCGTGCTCGAGCAGAGGGCGAGCGCAAGCGGCGAGGGCGAGCAGGCGCCGCGCCTGCGTGCTGCCTTCGCTCAGGCGAGCTATCGCGAACCCGCCCTGCGCTCGTGCTCGCAGGCCGGCCTCGTCAACAACCTCAACGACGCGCTCGCCTGGGGGCTCGTGCCGCTCTTCCTCGCCGTCCACGGCGCCGGCGTCGCCAGTATCGGACTCATCGCCGCGTTGTACCCGGCGGTGTGGAGCCTCGCCCAGATCGCGACCGGGCACTGGAGCGACCGCGTCGGGCGCAAGCCGCTCATCGCCGCCGGCATGCTCGTCCAGGCGGCGGCCCTCACGCTGCTCGCCGTCAGCGACGGCGGTTCGCGCCGCGGCCGCGACATCCGCCGTGCTGCTCGGCCTCGGCACCGCGCTCGTGTATCCGACGCTGATCGCCGCGATGTCGGACTTCGTCAGCCCGGTCGCGCGTGCGCCGGTGGTGGGCGTTTACCGCTTCTGGCGCGACACGGGATACGTCGTCGGTGCGCTCATCGCCGGCACCGCCGCCGACGCCCTCGGCTACGGCGGCGCGATCGCCATCGTCGCTGGCCTGACCGCCCTGTCCGGCCTGTGGGTCCTTGTCGACATGCCCGCCCGCGCCTCCGCAGCGGACATCAGCGCGTCCGCAGCAGCCGCAGCCTGACCAGGTCGGTCATGCCCGCGCTCGGTCGGTACCGGTGACGTCGTAGGCGTCGTCGCCGATTCGATCGCGGAGCTGCTGGTCCGTTCGCTTCGCTTCGGGATGGGCGCAGGCGACGTGCGCACGCAGCCCGCGGAAGAGCTCGTCGTCATCCGAGGCTTCGAGGCGGTGGCCGCACGCGCAGTCGAAGGCCCGCACCGAGCCGCCCGGCTCCCCGCGGTGCTGGACGGGGAGGCCCTCCGCACGCCACGCGCGGAAGCCGCCGCTGACGTCGCTCACCTGGCGTGTCCCGAACGCCTGAAGCGTGGCGGCGGCCAGGCTCGACTGGTAGCCCTCGTGGCAGATCAGGATGAGGCCGCGATCGGGCGCGGCCAGCAGCGGGTCGCGGTGCGGGCACGCCGGATCGAGGCGCCACTCCAAGACGTTGCGCGAAACGAAGTGCGAGCCCGGGATGATGCCGTCGGCCTCGCGCTGTCGCTCGGAGCGGACGTCAACGAGCAGCGCGCCCTCGCGCATGGCGGCGTGCGCCTCGGCGGGGCTGACTCGTCGCAGCTTCGCGCGCGCCGCGGCGAGCATCTCCTCGACCGATCCAGGCGTTCCGTCGCCGCGCATGACTCCCCGACACTACGGTCTTGAAGCGGCACCGCCAAGAGGCCGGGATCGCGGAGGTCCATCGCCGGCTCGACGTCAGCTCGCGTCGGCGCACGGACTCGCTGCGGGCCGTTTGACGGCGCTCCTCATGCGCGGTATCTGTGGCCCGTGGCCGGCTGCTGTGACCCGCGAGGCTGCGACGAGTTCTTCAGCGACAAGTTCGCTCGCCGGGTAGCAAAGCGCTACCGCAAGCGAGGGCTCGACAAGACCTCCGCGCGGATCGTCGCGTTCCTCGAGCGGGTGGGTGTCGAGGACGTCACCGTGCTGGAGATCGGCGGCGGGATAGGCGAGATCCAGCTCGAGCTGCTCAAGCGCGGCGCGGCGAGCGCCGTGAACCTCGAGCTCTCGCCTGCCTACGACGCCGAGGCGGCCCGGCTCCGGCGCGAGACCGGCATCGATGATGCCCGCGTGGACCGCCGGCAGCACGACATCGCCGAGGATCCGGACGGCGTCGAGCCGGCCGACGTGGTCGTGCTGCACCGGGTGGTGTGCTGCTACCCGGACTATGAGCGCTTGCTCGGCGCCGCGGCGGCGCACGCGCGGCATGCGCTGGTCTTCAGCCATCCGCCGCGCAACCTCGCCTCCCGGACGTTCATCCGGCTCCAGAACGTCGGTCTGCGCCTGGCCCGCAAGGAGTTCCGCACGTTCGCCCACCCACCGGCCGCGATGCTCGACGTGTGCCGGGCCCACGGGCTTACGGCCACGTTCGCGCACCGCGGGATGGTCTGGCAGGTGCAGGGGCTCAGCCGCTGAGCCGCGGCTTGGTGGCCGCGCGCAGGGTGCGGACCGCGTCGTGTGCGTAGGCACAGAACGGGCCGCGATACGTAGATTCCGTGCTGTGGACGACCCGCCAGGATCCATCGCCGTCGCAGGCTTCGTACGCGCTGCGCTGCCGCCTCCGCCGGCACGCGTGCTCGAGGTCGGCGCCGGCTCCGGCGAGTTGGCCGAGGCACTGGCTCAGGCGGGCTACGACGTGCTGGCGATCGACCCCGCTTCGCAAACGCCGGACGTCCGCGCCGTGCCACTTCACGAGCTCGAAGCGTCGGCTGACAGCTTCGACGCGGCCGTGGCGGTCGTCTCCCTGCACCACGTCGAGCCGCTCGAGGAGTCGTGCCGGCGTCTCGGCGAGCTCGTGCGGCCCGGCGGCGTGCTGGTCATCGACGAGTTCGATGTCGCCCGGTTCGATGAGCGCGCAGCGCGGTGGTTGATCGACGCCCGCGGAGAGAGCTTGGCGGAGGAGCACCGCGATCCGAAGGCGCTCATCGCCGAGCTTCGACATCACCTGCACATGCTCGTCGACATCCGCACCGCTCTCGACGCGTGCTTCGCCTTCGGTGAGCCCGTCCGCGGCCCATACCTCTACCGCTGGGGTCTGCCGGCTGGGCTGCGGGAGCCCGAGGAAGAGCTCATCGCGACCGGTGGTCTGCCGGCGACCGGCGCGCGACTAGTTGGGAGACGGCGGTAGGGACGGCTCCGGCCGAACCGGAGCGGCGAGAAGGTACTCGCCTAGCCGCCCTTCGAACGGGAGTCGCAAGCCCCGGTCCGCCGGGGCTTTCGCGCTAAGCGGCGAGCGCCGGCGCCTCGAGCAGCGATCGCACGCGCTCCAGCGCTCCCGCGGTGAGCGAGAAGTAGGCGAAGGAGCCGCGCTTCTCGCGCTGGACGATGCCGGCGTCGAGCAGCTGCTTGAGGTGGTAGCTGACCGAGGGCTGCTTGAGGCCGAGGAGGTCCTGGAGGTCGCAGACGCAGACCGCCTCGCCGCCGGCGGCGAGCAGGCGGTTGAGGATCTTCACGCGGTGGCGGTCGGCGAGGGCCTTGAAGACGCGCTCGAGCTCGCTCGCCTCGTCGTTGGTGAGGGCGGCGCTCGCGAGCGGGGCGCAGCACTGGACGAGGGGCAGCGGGACGGGCATGCCGGGAATCATATCGAAAAAACTTGATGTCCTGCGTCGGCGGTGCTAGCTTCACGCATCGAACTTCTTCGATGTCCTCGTCCGGGAGTCTGCCATGACCGAGAATCCACACGTCGTCGCCGTGATCGGCGCGGGCCCTGTCGGCCTGGCCGCCGCGGCCCAGCTGGCGTCGCGCGGGATCGAGCCGCTGGTGTTCGAGGCCGGCGATGCGGTCGGCGCGAGCATCCGGGAGTGGGGCCACGTGCGCGTGTTCTCGCCGTGGGAGTACAACGTCGACCCGGTCGCCGCCGCACTGCTGGCGGAGGCGGGGCTGGAGGCGCCCGCAGGCGGACGCGTATCCGACCGGGTCGGACATCGTCGAGCGCTACCTCGAGCCGCTGGCGGCGCTGCCGACGATCGCGCCCGCGCTGCACCTCGGCGACCCGCGTGACCGCGGTGACCCGGCACGGGATCGACAAGCTCAAGGACGCCGGCCGCGAGGACGCCCCGTTCGAGCTGGTCGTCGAGGAGCGCGGCGAGGAGCGGCGCTATCTGGCGTCGGCGGTGATCGACGCGTCGGGCACGTGGACGCGGCCGAACCCGCTCGGCGCCGGCGGCGTGCCCGCGCACGGCGAGCGGGCCGCCGCGGAGCGGATCGTCTACGGGATCCCGGACGTGCTCGGCGCCGACCGCGCGCGCTATGCGGGCCGGCGCGTGCTCGTCGTCGGCAGCGGCCATTCGGCCTTCAACGCGATCCTCGACCTCGTCGACGCTGCGCGAGTCCGAGCCGGCGCACGGAGGTCGTCTGGGCGATCCGCGGCGCGGCGCCCGGCCGCAAGTTCGGCGGCGGCGGCGACGACCAGCTGCCCGCACGCGGCGCGCTGGGCGCGGCGGTCCGCGGCCTCGTCGCCGACGGCTCGGTGGAGCTGGTCGGCGGCTTCCAGACCCGCGCGCGTCTCGCTCGCCGGCGGTCGCGTGGTCGTCGCCGACGAGGACGTCGTGATCGACGGCCGACGAGATCGTCGCGGCGACCGGCTTCCGCCCGGACCTGTCGCTGCTCGGCGAGCTGCGGCTCGACCTCGACGACCGCGTCGAGGCCGCCCGCGCGCTCGCTCCGCTGATCGACCCGAACGTCCACTCCTGCGGGTCGGTGCCGCCGCACGGCGTCGACGAGCTCAGCCACCCGGATGAGGGCTTCTACATCGTCGGCATGAAGAGCTACGGCCGCGCGCCGACGTTCCTGCTGCGGACCGGTTACGAGCAGGTGCGCTCGGTCGTCGCCGCGCTGGCCGGCGACTGGGAGAGCGCGCGACGAGTCGAGCTCGTGCTGCCCGAGACCGGCGTCTGCAACCGCTCGGCGGCGCCGGCGGAGACCGGCGCGGCCGCGTCGGCGTGCTGCGGCGCGGGCTCGCCGCACGAGCGCCGCTACGGTGGCGTGATCGCCGAGGAGGTCGCCCACAGGCCAGCGTTGCGAACGCGGGCCTGGGGGATCGTCGGGGCGCTCTCGATCACCGAGACCGTCTCCTGGGGGATCCTCTACTACGCGTTCGCGGTCTTCCTGTTGCCGATGCAGCAGGAGCTCGACGCCTCGGCGGCCGCGCTGACCGGCGCGTTCTCGCTCGCGCTGCTGGTGTCGGCGGTGGCCGGGATCGCGGTCGGGCGCCACCTCGATCGCCATAGTCCGCGCGGCGTGATGACGGCCGGCTCGGTGGCCGGGGTGCTGCTCGTGCTCGCGTGGTCACAGGTGGAAGGGCTCACGGCCGTCTACCTGGTGTGGCTTGGCATCGGTCTCGTGATGGCCGCCGTGCTCTACGAGCCGGCGTTCGTCGTGCTCGCCAAGTGGTTCGCCGATCCCGCCGAGCGACGGCGCGCGATGACTGCCATGACGCTCGTCGCCGCGCTGGCGAGTTTCATCTTCCTGCCGGTGTCACAGGCGCTGATCGACGGCCAGGGCTGGCGCGACGCACTGGTGATCCTGGCCGTCGTGCTCGCCGTGGTGACCGTCCCGCTGCACGCCGTCGTGCTGCGGCGGCCGCCGTCGCAGACGCGCGACGCGCCGGCGGTCCAGCCATCGGCCAGTGCCCGCGAAGCGCTGCGCTCGGCGCCCTTCTGGCTGCTCTCGGTGGCGTTCTTCCTGGCCACGGTGTCCGGTATCGCCGTGGTGGTCCAAGGCATCCCGTTCCTGCTCGAGCACGGATACGGCACCTCGTTCGCCGCGTTGGCCATCGGGCTGATCGGGATCTCGCAGATCCCCGGGCGCGTGCTGTTCGCGCTCGTCGGCGGGCGGCTCCCCGAGGTCTGGCGGACCGTCGCCGTGTTCGGGCTGATCGCGGCCGGGATCGTCCTGGTCGTCGCCGGCGTCGACGCACCGGCAGCGGTCGTCCTCGGCCTGGTGCTGCTGGGCATGGGCAACGGCATGGCCACGCTTGCCCGTGCGACCGTGATCGCCGACCGCTACGGGCCGGCCGCGTACGGCACGATCGCGAGCGTCACCGGCGCCGGCACGATGGGAGCGCGCGCGGCGGCGCCGGTCGCGGCCGCTGCATGGGCGACGGTCGTCGGCTACGGCGCCATGCTGGGCACGCTCGCGGCTCTGGCGGCGCTCGCCGCGCTGCTCGCCTACGCGGCCGAGCGCGAGCCTCGCCCGGTGACCACGTGACGCCTGCGCGGTGGCTGACGCTCGCGGTCGTCTCGGCGGCGACGGCGATGCTGCTGCTCGACGTCACCGTCGTGAACGTCGCGCTGCCCGCGATCCAGGCCGACCTCGACGCGAGCTTCTCGCACCTCCAGTGGGTCGTCGACGCCTACGCGCTGACGCTCGCGGCGACGCTGCTGACTGCGGGCGCGATCGCCGATCTCCACGGCCGCCGCGCCGTCTTCGCCGCCGGCCTGGCGATCTTCACCGCCTGCTCGGCGCTCTGCGCGGCCGCCGGCTCCGGCGCGATGCTCGACTTCGCGCGCGCCGCCCAGGGCGTCGGAGCCGCGGCGATGTTCGCCGCGTCGCTGGCGCTACTCGCCAGCGAGTTCCACGGTGCGCAACGCGGCTTCGCCCTCGGCGTCTGGGGCGCGATCACAGGCGCCGCGCTGGCGATCGGCCCGCTCGTCGGCGGCCTGCTGGTCGACGGGCTCGGCTGGCGCTGGGTGTTCCTCGTCAACGTGCCGATCGGCGTGCTGCTGGTCTGGCTCACGCTGCGCTCGCTGCCCGAGTCGCGCGACCCCTCACCGCGTGGGCTCGACCTCGCCGGGCTCGTGACCTTCGCCGCCGCGTGCTTCCTCGGCACCTACGGGCTGATTCGCGGCAACGAGGACGGCTGGACCAGCGCGCCCGTGCTCGCCTCGCTCGCCGGCGCGGCGCTCATGCTCGTCGCGTTCGTCGCCCTCGAACGCCGCGCCGCCGCGCCGATGCTCGCCCCCGGGCTGTTCCGCATCCCGGCCTTCACCGGTACCGCCGTGGTCGCCTTCGCGCAATCCGTCGCGCTGTACCCGCTGTTCCTGTTCCTCGCCGTCTACCTCCAGGAGGGCCTCGGCTACTCGGCGACCGATACCGGGCTCCGGCTCCTGCCGCTCACGGTGGTGCTGTTCGTGGTCGCGCCGATCTCCGGACGGCTGACCGGTCGCATCCCGCTGCGGGTGCCGCTCGTCAGCGGACTCGCGCTGATCGCGCTCGGCCTGCTGCTGATGCGCGGCCTGACCCCGACCTCGGACTGGACGCACCTCCTACCGGGCTTCCTCGTCGGCGGTCTGGCGATCGGACTCATCAGCCCGGCACTCGCCGCCGCCATGGTCGGCGTCCTCTCGCCCGACCAGGTCGGCCTGGCGTCGGGCATCAACAACACCTTCCGCCAGCTCGGCATCGCGGTCGGCATCGCCGCCCTCGGCGCCGTCTTCACCTACCGCGCCGATGGCGGCCTGGACGGGCTCGTCGACGGCCTCAACGCCGTCTTCGTCGTCGCGGCGGCCATCGCCGCGGCGGGAGCCGTCGTCGCCTGGCCGCTACTGGCCGGCTTCGGCGTTCCGCCGAGCCAGCCGGCGAGCGGAGCCTCCTGAGGTGGTCTCACTGCCTCTCTGGCGACTCACGTGGCGCGCCCGGCAGGGTTCTCCTCCGCCCACGCGACGATGTTCGCCGAGTCCGCGACGACCTGGCCGTCGTCGAGGACGAGCACCGGAACGAAGCTCTCGCCCGTCAGCCGCTTGACCTCCTTGCGGCCACTCGTGAAATCCGGCAGGGATGCGAGGCCGTACGTCCTGATGACTTGTGGGGAGTGCCCCGCCGCTTGCAGCGCGTCGTGGGCGCGTTTGCAGGGATGAGCCGCGGGACCCCAGGAGGCGCCCTTGCGCGGCCACGGCACCGGGAACGTGCCCCAGCAGACGTAGAGCTTCATGGGCCCGCCGTCGAGATCGCCGCAGGCATGCACTTCAGCTGACCGCAGGCGCTCAGGCGACGGCGCGCGCCGGCTTGGCTCGCTGGTGTGCGGCGATCTGGTCGGCGATGTACTGAGCGTCCTCCTTGACCCAGCCGAGCAGCGCCGAGCCCCTCGTGAACTGCCACTGCATGCCGAGGAAGTACAGGCCCGGCGCGGACGTCACGCCACGGCGGTGCTGCGCCTGCCCGCTCTCATCGAGGACGGGGAGGTCGATCCACGAGTGGTCGACCTTGAAGCCCGTGGCCCAGATCACCGCGTCGACCTTGAGCCGCTCGCCGTCGCTGAACGTCACTTCGCCACCGGCCGCGTCGACGGCGCGGGGATGGAAGTGCACACCGCGCCGACGCATGGCGCGCGGGCTGGAGCCGATCAGCGTCTCGCGGTGCCGCAACCGGGACCCGAGCCTCGTCTCCACCGACTTGCGCATCAGCCCCAGCGCCTCGAGATAGCGGAACAGGTCGCGCCCCAGGATGCGCTGCGGAAGCGGCGTCTGGCGCGAGCCGATCGCGAGGTGAACCTCGCGCGACGCCGCCAGCTCCTCGGCGATCTGGAAGCCCGTGTTGCCGCCGCCGACCACGAGGATGCGCCCCGTCGGGAGCGCCTCCGGGCTGCGGTACTGGGTGCTGTGGAGCTGGACGACCTCTGGGTCCAGCCGGGCCGCGATCTCGGGGACGGCCGGCCGCTGGAACGGGCCGGTGGCGACCACGACCTGATCCGTCTCGAACGCCCGGTCTCCGCGCTCGACGATGTAGCCGTCGCCGGCCTGCCGGACCGCCGTGACGCGGCTGTCGAGCTCGACGGGAAGGTCACGCGCGAAGTCCTCGAGGTAGGCCACGACCTCATCCCGCGTCGGGTAGTGGTCGGGGTCGCCCGGAAAGGCCTTGCCCGGCAGGCTGTCGTAGCGGACCGGCGTGAACAGGACGAGCGAGTCCCAGCGCTCACGCCAGGCAGTGGCCGGCACGGGGGCGGCCTCGAAGATCACGAAGTCGCGACCTTGATCCGCGAGCAGGCGGCCGACCGCGAGGCCGGCCTGGCCGCCGCCGATGACGATCACCTCGCGGCGGGCGGTCATGCGGTGACCTCGAAGCTGAACATCATCCCGCTCTCGTGGTGTTCGGCGATGTGGCAGTGCGCCATCCAGCGGCCGACGTTGGTGACGTCGAGGAGGATGTCGACCGTCTCCCCGGTCCGGACCAGCACCGTGTCCTTCCACACGAGGTTCGGCTCGGCGACGGCGTCGCGGCTGAGGATCAGGAAGCGCCCGGCGCCGTGTACGTGGAACGGGTGGTGCATCGGGTGGTCGCCTGCCATCTCGTTGAGCAGGCGGATCTTCACCCGGTCACCGACCTTGAACCGCCAGGCGATCGCCGCGTTCTCGGCGCCGGTGTCCCGGTCGATGATCTTCCAGCGCATGTTGGCCGGGGTGGTCATCCGGTTGACGTCGACCATGTCGTCTTCCCACTCGATGCCGCCGGCCGCCGCGTGGTCGTGCGCGTCGCCGTGTTCGTGATCTTCGCCGTGGGGGTGGTGCTCGTGATCGTGGTGTTCGTGCTCGTGGCCGCCTCCGGCCTGGGCGACGAGATGCGCGGGCAGCAGCTTCATCCCGCAGTGGGGGCAGTGATCGGCCACGTCGCTCACGACCTCTGGGTGCATCGGGCACGCGTAGACGACGTCTCCCTCCGGCGCGCCCATGTCCATCTCGGCGAGGAAGGCGAGCGCCTTGTCTGGCTCTGCCTCCAGGTACGGCGCGATCCGCTCCCGCTCCGCCGCCATGTCGGCGTTGGTGCGAAGCGTCTCGAACTGCTGCTCGAGCGACGGCTCGGCCGGCTCCTCGCTCACGGTGATTGCGGCCAACGGATACACGCGATCGGGCGTGTGGTGCTCTAGGGCGAGCCGGCCGGCCCGAGCGAACAGCACGTCGACGACGACACGCTCGGACGGGGCCAGCACGACGTCGTCGACGAACTGCTCGTGCTCGACATGGCCGCTGTCGCCGCCGACGAGCTTCATCCGCGCTCCCGGCAGCGTGACCTTGAAGACGCGCGTGTTAGCGGTGTTGGTCAGGTACAAGCGCACGACCTCGCCGAGCTGCGCGGTCAGCGCGAGCTCCGGCTCTCCGGAGATCAGCAGGACGTCACCGAAGCGCCCCATCGCCGCGTAGTTGGTCTCCGTGCGGCTGAACGGCGCGACCTTGCCGTCCTCGAGCAGGATGTCGTCGAGCGTCAGCACCACTTCGCGGTTGACCGGCGGCCAGTAGTCCGGGTCGGCGGGCTCCACGATGACGTTGCCGTAGAGGCCGAGCTCCTGCCCGTAGTCCTCGCGGACGTGCGGGTGGTACCAGTAGATCCCGGGGTCCGGGAACGCGACCCGCGCCGTGAACCGGCCGCCGACGGGGATCAGCGGCTGCGTCTCGTGCGTGCCGTCGTAGCGGTTCTCCAGGCGAAGGCCGTGCCAGTGCACGGTCGATTCGTGGTCACCGTGGTTCTCGATCTCGACGACGGCCTCGGAGCCTTCGGCCACCTTGAGGGTCGGTCCGGGGATCGAGCCGTTATAGGCGAGCATGCGAACGGTGGAGTCGCCGATGCGCTTGCGGACCGGCGAGATCCGCAGTTGGAAGGCCTCGCCGGCTCGGAGGTCGACGACCTCCGAGGGGCGGGCGTCCGGGAGACCGGTCGTGTCTGTCGGGAATCGGTCGGCGGTTGCGCTCATGTCGTCTCCTTGAGTTCTCCTTCGACCGGATGACGTGACCGTCGCATCGCCGGACGGCGCGAATCTATCGGGGAATACCCGTACCTTTTTCCGGATCGTCAGGCGATTTCGCGCCGGCGATCATCCGCGGACACCGCGTGGATAGGTTTCGCTCGTCGGGACCGGAACCGCGGACGAGGGACGGGAGAACGAAGATGCCTCGCATCGAACCGCTCGAACTCGACGCAGCCACGGGCAAGGCCAAAGAGCTGCTTGACGAGTACGCGACCCGAGGTGGGGATGCCGGGCCCATGGTTCGCGCGATGGCCCAGGCCCCGGTCGTCCTCCGCGGGTACATGGATCTGAGCCACACGGCGAAGCGCGGCCACATCGACCGGCGCATCGTCGAGCGGATCAACCTGGCTGTGCACGAGTGGCTCAGCTGCGCGTATTGCGTCGACGCCCACACGCGCGCCGCACGGAAGCTCGGTCTGTCCGACCGTGACATCCAGCTGGCTCGCGAAGGCACCGCCACTGACCCGAAGATCGCTGCGCTCGTGGCGTACGGCCGGCAGCTGATCGCCGCGCCGGCTGAGGTCTCGGACGCCCAGATCGCGGAACTCCGTGAATACGGCTACAGCGACGAGGAGATCGCCGAGGTCGTGGCGCTTGTGGCCCTACAACAGCTCTCGGGTGCCTTCAACCTGGTGGCCGGGATCGAGCCGTCGGTTGGCGCGCCCGGCTGATCGGCCGCATGGCGGTCACTTTGCGCCGGCCCCTCGAGCGTGACGGCCGAGTTCGAACGCGGCCGCGAGGTCGAGTGCGTGGCCGTCGGGATGCGTTTCCTGCCAGGTGCGCGCAGCATCGGCGCCTGCCAGGAAATGCACGTGACAGCAGAAGGTGCCGGTGATGTCGGCGGTGTTCGTGGTCGCCAGTCGGCGGGAACGAGACGTGGATTCCCGGCAGGATCGGCGTGCTCGACGCCATCCGGGGCGACGACGAGTTCGACGGCGCGACCGGACACCGGGCACGTCGACCGGACCCGTGCGGTGGTGCCGAGCATGCTCGGAAGGAACAATGTGTCCCAGGCGCACCAGGTGTGCAGTTGACGGCCGTCGACCTCGAACTCGTGTGCCGTCGGTCGCAGTGTGAGCCCGGAGAAGCCGATGACGGCGGCGTCGGCGTCGCGCTCGATGTTCGGCCAGCGTGCGAGTTGGGCGGCGACCTCGTCAGTCGTGCGGTCGCCCGCCGCGGCCAGCGTGGCCTCCGTCACCGGCTTCCCGCGAGCCAGCTGCCGCACGAGCGTCAACGCCAGTGGGGCGTCCTCGCATGCGGGGAACGTGTCCCGCAGCACGTCAGGGGTCGGTGCGGGCCCGGACATCACCGCGACGGCGTCTGCGCGCGCTCCAGCGCGCGGAGCACCCAGGCGTCGGGCGGCATCCCGTGCAGCCCGTCCGGCGTGTCGAAGAGCCGGCAGTTGAGCCCGAAGTCGCTTCGCTCGTCCGCGCCCGGATCGACGTCCTCGCCGTCGATCCGGACGGTCGGCGAGCCGAGGAACCGTTGCCGGGCGGCCGCGTCGGCGTCTTCGACGCGCACGAGCTCGACGGCGGTGTCCTCTGCGCCGCTGGCCTTCAGGAGCTCGCGCAGGTGCGGCAGCAGCGCCTCGTGATTGGGGCACCCGTCGATGAACAGCAGCTCGACCTTCATGCGCTCAGCAGGGCGCGCCGTCGATTCGCCGGCAGGCGGCGACGTGCTCGGCGTTGTCGGCGAGCAGCGCCCGTCCGAGCGCGAGCAGCTCGGTGACGCGCTCGTCGGCGACGCGGTAGTAGACGGTGGGGTGGTCGCGGCGGGTGTGGACGAAGCCGCACCAGCGCAGGCAGGCGAGGTGGTTGGACACCTTGGGCTGCGATTCGCTCAGGCGTCCGACGAGGTCGGTGACCGACAGCTCACCGTGCTCACCGAGCAGCTCGAGGATGCGCACTCGCGTCGGATCGCCGAGCGCGCGGAAGTACTTGCCGACGAGCTCTGGCTCCGTCGGGCGGTCCGACAGCGCGAACGGCGCAGTGGACATATCAGCCATCACTGATGTACGGTATCAGCGTTTGCTGATGCAGGTGGATGCGACTGACGGGCTGATGACGGTCGGCGAGCTGTCCCGGCGCACCGGGCTGTCGATCAAGGCGATCCGTCGATACGAGGGGCTCGGGCTCATCTACTCGGCCGGCCGCAGCGATGGGAACTACCGGCTGTTCGACGAGTCGGCGCTGTGGTGCGCGCAGGTGATCGAGACGTTGCGCTCGCTCGGGCTGACGATCAAGGAGATCGACCGGCTCGCCCGCGCTTACCTGAGCTCGCCGGACGACGCGATCGGGCCGCGCCTGGCGGCGGCCCTGGACGCCGCCGAGCGGCGTACCGACGACCGCATCGCCGAGCTTGCGGCCGTCCGTGAGCGCATCCGCCGGTACCGCGCTCAGAACGCCGCCGCGCTCGCCGGCCGGCGCGACGGCGACCTCTTCGGCTCCGATCCGCGGCGACGCGCCGCTTGACTCTGCCCCCGGGGTCAGGCTGCACCATCGGCCGACATGCGCACCGAGTACGTCGAGCACAGCACCACGATCAGCCGTCCTTCGAGCAGGCGCGCCGTGGGGCGATGGGGCACTGTCGCGCGTGTGTTGGTCGGCTCGGGTCTGATCGTCGTGGCGACTGCCGTGTGGCGAGCGGACTGGCTGGACCTGGTGATCGGTCTCGTCGCGCTGCCGGTCGTCGCGACCTTGCTGATGTCGCTGCGCGATCGGTCGGCGCCGCCTCTGCGGCTCGGCGCAGCCGGACACCTGGTCACGATCGCTCACGTCGCCATCACGGCGAGCCTCGTGGGGGAGGCGGCCGCGCTGTTCTACGGCAGCATGGCGCTCGTCGCCGCGCTGCACGGGAACGGCGGCTGCGAGATCACCGTGCTCGCGAACTGGCTGCGCGGCCGCGACGACCGCGTCGGCTGCCCGCTCTTCGCGCCCTTCGACGCGCTCGACCGCGAGCTCGCGTGACTGCGCCGTCGTGAAGCTGCCTGCCGACGATCCGCGCGCCGTAGCGTTCTTCGAGGCGGTCCGTGCCGGCGATGTCGGCGCGGTCGAGCGCCTGCTCGACGCGCACGGCGATCTCGCCACCGCGAGGTTCGTGGACCCGAGATGCGGCGACGAGCGGTCGGCGCTGCACGTCGCGACCGACTGGCCGGGTCATTTCCCCAACGGTCGCGCGGTCGTGGCCAGGCTCATCGCGGCGGGCGCGGACGTCGACGCGGCGTTCGGGGGAAGGCACGCCGAGCGGCCGCTGCATTGGGCGGCCAGCAGCGACGACATCGACGTGCTCGACGCGCTCGTCGAGGCCGGGGCGGACATCGAGGCGCCAGGGTCGGTGATCAACGGCGGCAGTCCGCTGGCGGACGCCGTCGCGTTCGGTCAATGGCGCGCGGCCCGGCGGCTCGTCGAGCTCGGCGCGCAGGTCAACCTCTGGCAGGCCGGCGCACTCGGGCTCGCCGATCGCCTCGACCGGCTGCTCGCGGCCAGCCCGCCGCCTGCGGACGACGAGATCACCAACGCCTTCTGGTGCGCCTGCCACGGTGGCCGGCGCGCCACCGCCGAGCGCCTCCTCGACCGCGGCGCGGAGATCGACTGGGTCGGCCACGACGGACTCACTGCGCTCGACGCGGCCGTGCGCAGCGATGCCCACGAGCTCGCCGCCTGGCTGCGCTCGCAAGGGGCGCGCAGCGCACGCGATCTTGGTGAAGGCTGACCGGTGGCGTACCATCGGACACGTGCCCGGCTGACGCTAGAACGCGACCACCTCCAAGCGCAGCTCTTCGGCGCATCTGCACGATCGCGCGTCGAGTCGCGCGCGCCTCACGCCGGCCGCTCTCGGCGGCGGCGCGCGAGCGCCACCTTCCCGGTCTTCTATCCACGGCCATTTCAAGGGAAGGAGACGAGATGAAGCGGACCACGATCGAGTTCATGATCGGCTGGCTCGACGCCCTCCGGCGCGACGACGTGGAAGCGCTGAAGGCGACGCTCGCGCCGGACGTCGTCTGGCAGGGCCTGCGCGACGAGTGGGCCTGCCACGGCGCCGACGCGGTGATCGACACCTTCGCCGGTGAGCGCGAGGCCAAGCAGGAGATCGGCGCTCTCGAGCTGCTCGGCGCCGACGACCGGGTGATCCTGCACGCGAGCGGCGGCGACATCGTCGCCATCGAGGACGTCCCGCTGCCGGACGGGATCTACAACGTGTTCACCATCGACGCCGGCACGATCACGCGCATCGACGACTACGCGGTCCGCCACGACGCACTCACCGCCGCCGGTCTGAGCGACGCCTAGCGCCGCGAGGCCGACGCACCCGCCGGCTCGCAGCCCCGCTCGATCGCGAGGCCGCGCTCGAGGATCAGGCGGGCGTGGTCTCCGCGCCCCAGAAGAGCGTCGTCCGAAAGTCATCAGGTGCGACGAGCCGCCGGGCGGTCATCTCGTGCTCGGGCCGGAAGTCGCTCAGCTCGACGCGCGCCCAGAAGCGCGTCAGGTGTATCCACGAGCAGCGGATCCGGCACGGCGGTCACGGACCTGGACGCTACGGGGAACCAGCGGGTGCGTCTCCTGGTTGACCCTCCCGCGACGTCAACTTAGTCTTGACGATGTGGAGAGTGACCGCCCGCCGACGATCGACGAGCTCGCCGCGGCCGTGGCAGCGCGCGCCGGCGAACCGGCGACTCGCCTGGGCGCGGCGATCGAGCTCGGCCGCGAGTTGACCGATCTGGGCGACGTGCTGATCGGGCGCTTCGTCGCGGAGGCGCGTGCTGCCGGGCTCTCGTGGACGGAGATTGGCCGCCTGTTCGGGACCAGCAAGCAAGCCGTCCAGCAGCGCTACGGCCCATCGACCGCCGAGGCCGGCGACTGGCCGGGCCGCTGGACGCCCAAGGTCCGTGGGACGCTCGACACAGCGGGCCAGGAGGCACGCGCGCTGGGTCACGACTACATCGGCACCGAGCACGTGCTGCTCGCGCTCGTCGTTGCCGACGGCGGCGCCGCGGCCACGGTGCTTCGAGACCTCGGGGTCGCCCGCGATCGAATCCTCGCGACCAGCTGCATGAGCCCCGCCCCCAGCCGCTTGCAGCAGGAATGCCTGCCCCTCATGCCGCGCCTCAAGCAGGCGCTGGAGCACAGCCGGCGGATCGCCGACGAGCTCGACGTGCGGCTCGCGGACAACGAGCACGTGCTCGCCGGGATCGTCGCCGTGTCCGACTCGATGGCGGTCGAGATCCTGCGCCGCCTCGGCGTGAAGGCCGCCGACGTGCAGGCCGCACTCGCGGAGCGCCTTCAAGTCGAGCCGCAGCGCCTAGGCGCAGCGCGCCGCCGCCGACGCCGGCGGCTGCTCGTCACGAGCCGGTAGGGGGCGGCGGACCGCCGGCCAGGCAGTCGAGGCAGATCGCGGTGAAGTACGCCTTGCGTGGAGCGCTGGGCGGCACGTCGAAGCTGAGGATGAAGGTGTTGTTGGCGATCTTGCGCAGGCGCTGGGTCGGTAGGACGAAGCGCCCGTCGCCGCCGATCCGCCCGGCGTAGGTCTTCGCGGACTCGTACGCTCGTCGCATGGTCACGGTCCCGCTCCGCGGTGGCGATACCGTGCCGCGGATCGTCAGCGGCGTGTCGGAGTCGGTCTCGTAGGTGAACTCGACACCGCCGTCCTTGGCTCCGTCGAAGCGCAGGGTCAAGCCTGGAGTCACGAACGGCAGGTGCTTCGCGCACAGCTCGGCGACCGGGCGGGGCTGGTCGCGTATGAGCGCGAAGGCCGCATCGAGTTGGTCGCGGAGGGCACGCGGATCGACGCGTTCGAGCTCCTTCCCAGGTACGCCGTCAGCCCTGGTCGCCGCACGGTCGCGGCACCTGGCCGCGACCGCAACCCGCTCGCGGTCGCTCAGGGCACGGTAGGCGGTGCCGGACGGCGGGAGCGCAACGGGCTCGTCCTCTTGATCTCCGCAACCGACCGAAGCGCCGAGGGCGCCGAGTACGAGGCCGGTCGCGAGGAGGACCCGCATGTGTCCTTTCACTCCTCCAGCGAGGCTAGCGCGATCGGACCCGTGCGAGCGCCTGGACGGCACCAACCCGACGCTGATGGCAACGTGCCCGTGAGGGGCTAGCGGGGGAGAGGTGCGCCGGCGGTGAAGTACGGCGCGCGCTCGCCCCTCGACGCCTGGGCGGCGAGTCGGTGGATGATCATCGCCCACGTGTAGCCGCACATGGCCATCTCGCCGTCGGCCTGCTCGTCCTGCCATCCGCCGTGCTCGAAGTGCACGACGGTGCCGCCGTCCTCGGCCGGTTCGAGCTCCCAGCGGATCGTCGTCCCGAGCCAGCCGGGGAAGCCGCCGACCGGCGTCCATTCGACGCGCCGGCCTGGCTCGAGCTCGTCGACGCGCAGCTCGAGCGTCTTCGCCCAGTCCGGGCCGAAGCCGAAGCGGGCCACGGCACCGGCCTGCTCGGGGACCTCGAGCTGGTCGGTCCAGTTGCCGGCGAGCCCCTCCTCGGTGGCGAGCGCGTCGTAGACGGCGCCGGGCTCGGCGTCGACGGTCGTGCGGAAGTGGATGGCAGGCATGCTGTGCTCCTAGGTCAGGTGGTCGCGAGCCACGGGTCGCGGCCGGGCGGATCGCCCGCGGCCGCGCGGCCGAGGCGCGCCAGATAGTGGTTCCAGCCCTGCTCGTGCGCCGATCGGGCTGAGGGCGGCAGGTCGTGGTGGGAGAGCGTCAGGCGGGTGCGGTCGCCACCCTCGGGCTCGAGCACGACCTCGACGCGCGACGAACCGCCGGTGGTCGCGCGCTCGTCGCCGTCGAAGCCCCACGTGAACACGAGCCGCCGCGGGGGGTCGAGCTCGACGTACTCGCCGACGACGACGTCGCGGCCGTTGGCGTCGATGCGCAGGGCGCCGCCTGGGCGCGGGTCCAGCAGCGCGCCGACGCCCATCCACTCGACCATCCGGCCGGGGTCGGTGAAGTAGGCGAACACGACCTCCGGCGGCGCCGCGATCTCCAGCTCGTGGCGCAGCGGCTCAATTGCGCCCGGCATCGTGCGGTCCCGAGGCGTGTTCGCGTTCGGCGGCCGTCTTGAGCCGCGCCAGCGCTGGTGGCCACATCGTCTCGATGTAGGCGCGGACGTCCTCGAGGCCCTCCGGGCGCGCCGAGTACCAGCGTCGCGCTCCCTCGCGCCGCTCGTGCACCAGGCCGGCCTCGAGCAGGATCCGCAGGTGCTGGGAGACGGCCTGGCGCGTGACGTCGAAGCGCTCGGCGATCTCGCCGGCGGTGCGCTCGCGCTCGGCGACGAGCCGGAGCACCTCGCGGCGGCGAGGTTCGGCGAGCACCTGGAAGGTGTCGGCCATGCGGAAAGTATATACTTGCGCAAGTGATCCGTTGCGGAACTCTCACCTCATGAGCGTCGACGTCGCGCTGGCCGAGCGCCTCCGGGACGAGCTCGCGGGCGAGGCGGGCTTGGCCGAGAAGGCGATGTTCGGCGGGCTGGCGTTCTTGGTCGACGGCAACATGGCGGTCGGGATCACGAGCACGGGCGAGCTGATGGTCCGCGTGGGCGCGGCCGGCGAGGGTGAGGCGCTCGCCGATCCGCACGCGCGGCCGTTCGACATGACGGGTCGCCCGATGAAGGGCTGGATCCTCGTGGAGCGGGCGGGCATCGAGACGGAGGCCGAGCTCAACCAATGGGTCCGCCAGGGCGTCGAGGTCGCGCGCGGCCTGCCCGCGAAGCGCTGATGGCCGTCGACGTGGTCAGCGAGATCGAGATCGCGCGGCCGCGGGCGGAGGTGGCCGCGTTCGCGTGCGACCCGGACAAGGCCACGCGCTGGTACGAGAACATCGAGTCGGTCACGTGGCGCACCCAGCCTCCGCTCGCGGTCGGGTCGCGGCTCGAGTTCGTTGCGCGCTTCCTCGGCCGCCGCCTCGTCTACACCTACGAGGTCCGTGAGTACGTCTCCGGCGAGCGGTTCGTGATGAGCACCGCCCAGGGGCCGTTCCCGATGGAGACGACCTACACGTTCGAGCACGCGCCCGGAGGCACTCGCATGACGCTGCGCAACCGGGGCGAGCCGAGCGGCTTCGCGAAGGTCGGCGCGCCCGTGATGCAGCGGGCGATGCGGCGGGCCAACCGGGCGGACCTGCGCCGGATCAAGGAAATCCTCGAGAGCTAGCCGGGCGCGTTAGTGTATGCTTACCGTCAGTGTTGACTTACGAAGGTGATGGATGGACCGCGCTCGGTGACCCGACCCGCCGCGCGATCTTCGCGCGCGTGGCCGACCGCCCGCGTGCCGTGGGCGAGCTGGCCGCGGAGCTCCCGGTCACGCGGCCCGCGGTCTCCCAGCACCTGAAGGTCCTGAAGGGCGCGGGCCTCGTGGTGGACCGCCGTGACGGCAACCGCCGCATCTACCAGGCCAACCCCGACGGGGTGGCTGCCCTGCGCTCGCAACTCGACCGGTTCTGGAACCAGGCGCTGGCGAACTTCAAGGAGATCGTCGAGCAAGACCGACAGGAGGACGCATGAGTACGCAAGCCCAAGCGACTTCGGTCCGCACGGAGATCGTCGTGGAAGCGCCCCTCGAGCGCGCGTTCCAGGTCTTCGTCGAGCAGTTCGACCGCATCAAGCCGCGCGAGCACAACATGCTCGCGGTCGACATTGCCGAGACGGTCTTCGAGCCGCGCGCGGGCGGTCGCGTCTACGACCGCGGCGTGGACGGCAGCGAATGCCGCTGGGCCCGCGTGCTCGCGTTCGAGCCGCCCGATCGGCTCGTCTTCTCCTGGGACATCAGCCCGCACTGGCAGCCCGAGACCGACCCCGGCAGGACGAGCGAGGTCGAGGTGCGCTTCATCGCGGAGACGCCCGAGCGCACCCGCGTCGAGCTCGAGCACCGCAATCTCGACCGCCACGGCGACCACTGGGAGGGTCTGCGCGACGGCGTCGCCTCCCCGGACGGCTGGCCGCTCTACCTGAAGCGCTACGGCGATCTCCTCGGCGACTGAGCGGGCACTGTGCAAGGGCCCGCGCGATTGTCCACAATCGTCGCGAGGGCACGATCGTGATGTCGACCGGAACTGCGCAGCGGATCGATCGCGCGACGTACGAACGGCTGGCGCGTCGCGCGCGATTCCTGTCGTGGCTGAGCCTGGCGTGGATGACGGTCGAGGGCGGGGTGGCGATCGCCGCCGGCCTCGCGGCGTCCTCGATCGCGCTGGTGGGCTTCGGGCTCGACAGCGCGATCGAGGGCTTCGCGTCGCTGGTGATCGTGTGGCGGTTCTCCAGCTCGCGGATGTTCTCGGCGACGGCCGAGACACGAGCGCAGAAGCTCGTCGCGGTCCAGTTCTTCGTCCTCGCTCCGTATGTCGCCGTCGAGTCGGTCCGCGCGCTGATCGGCGGCGAGCGGCCGGACGAAACGTGGGTCGGGATCGCGCTGGCGGCCAGCAGCGTCGTGCTGATGCCGTTGCTCGGCATCGCCAAGCAGCGGATCGCCGATGCGATCGGGTCGGCCGCCACCAAGGGCGAGGGCCGCCAGAACATGCTCTGCGCCTACCTCGCCGGCGCTCTGCTGATCGGGCTCACGGGCAACGCGCTCGCGGGCGCGTGGTGGCTCGACCCTGCGGTCGGGCTGCTGATCGCCGCCGTCGCGATCAAGGAGGGCGTGGAGGCGTGGCGCGGCGAAGGGTGCTGCGTCAGCTCTCCGCTCGACGAAACGGGCTTCGGCGACGTCGCCTCCGCCGACGACTGCTGCGCGCACTGAGCCGCACCAGAAGTGGTGCGCGCGCTCTAGAGAGCCTTCTTCAGCAGCCTCACGACCGTGGCGGCATCGGCCTGGGTGAGGTCGCCGAAGAAGGTGCGGGCCACCTCGTCGCCGAGCCGCCGTACCTGTGCGGCGGCCTCGCGGCCCTCGGGTGTGATGTCGACGAGGTTGGTGCGATTGTCGGCGGCGTCCTTGCGGCGGGCGACATGGCCGATCTGCTCGAGGCGCTTGAAGGCGCGCCCGGCGTTGCTGCGGTCGACGTGGAGCCGGCGCGAGAGCGCGTCCTGCGTGGCCGCGCCGCCCTCGTCGGCCAGCATCGTCAGCAGCCGCGCCTCGGTGTGGTTGAGCCCGAGCGGGGCGTAGGCCCGCTCGGCGGCCTGGAAGCGGCGGCGTGCCAGGGCGCCGATCACCTCGAAGAGCTCGATGCGCGGGCTCGTCCGCGGCCTGCGGGTTGACGGCGACATTCCCGAAGTGTAACATGTGCGTGCGCACGCACACTTCACTCGATTGGGCGCCAGGAGGCGCCTTTTCCTCGGTCCAACATGTGCGTGCGCACGCATTCCAAGACGACGAGGACGTGACGCCATGGACACGACGACCGAGCAGTCGCACAGCGCGCGAGGCGCGATCGCCGGCCTGTCGCTCGCGATCCTGATCGCGTCCCTGGGGACGAGCATCGCCAACGTCGCGCTGCCTACGCTGGCGCAGTCGTTCGGCGCGTCGTTCCAGGCCGCGCAGTGGGTGGTCCTGTCCTATCTGCTGGCGAGCACGACCCTGGTCGTGAGCGTCGGGCGGCTCGGCGACCTGATCGGGCGCCGCCGGCTGCTGCTCGCGGGCATCGGCCTGTTCACGATCGCCTCCGCGCTCAGCGGCGCCGCGCCCACGCTCGGGGCGCTGATCGCCGCCCGGGCCGCGCAGGGGCTCGGCGCGGCGATCATGCTCGCGCTCGCGATGGCCCTGGTCAGCGCGGCCGTCCCAACAGGGCGCACCGGGAGCGCCATGGGCTTGCTGGGGACGATGTCCGCGATCGGAACGGCGCTCGGCCCTTCGCTCGGCGGCGTCCTGATCGCCGCGGCCGGCTGGCGGGCGATCTTCCTCGTCACCGTCCCGGCGGGCATCGCGACCGCGCTGCTGGCCTACCGCCACGTCCCCGCCGACCCGCGCGGGCCGGAGGGCGGACGGGCCGCCTTCGACGCTCGCGGCACCGTGCTGCTCGCCGCGACCTTGGGCGCCTACACGCTCGCGATGACGGCCGGCGGCGGCCGCTTCGGCGCGCTGAACGTCGCGCTGCTGCTCGCGGCGATCGTCATGGCCGGCCTGTTCGCGGTCGCTCAGACCAGGACGCGCGCGCCGCTGATCCGTCCAGCCATGCTCCGCTCGGCCAGGCTCCGCACGGGCCTCGCCGCGAGCGCGCTCGTCTCCACGGTCCTGATGACCACGCTCGTCGTCGGCCCCTTCTACCTCACCGGCGCGCTCGGCCTCGACGCCGCGGCCGTCGGGCTCGTCCTGTCGATCGGGCCCCTGGTCGTCGCGTTGACCGGCGTCCCCGCCGGGCGCATCGCCGACCGCTTCGGCGCACGGGGCACGACCCTCGCCGGGCTCGCCGCCATCGGCGCCGGCGTCGCGGCCCTCGCCGCGCTGCCGACGTCGCTCGAGCTGGGCGGCTACATCGCCCCGATCGTCGTCGTGACGGTCGGCTACGCGCTGTTCCAGGCCGCCAACAACGCCGGCGTGATGAGCGCTGCGGAGGCCGCCCAGCGCGGCGTCACCTCCGGCCTGCTCAACCTCTCGCGCAACCTGGGTCTGATCACCGGCGCCTCCGTCATGGGCGCCGTGTTCTCGCTCGCCGCGGGCGCCGGCGACGTCACGACCGGCACCGCCGGAGACGGTCGCCACGGCGATGCGCATCACCTTCCTCGTCGCCGCCGTCCTGATCGTCGCGGCGCTCGCGATCGTCGTCGCCTGTCGCGACGGCGAACGCCTCACGCGGG
>CAVSJY010000011.1:0-103482 GCA_963728465.1 uncultured Solirubrobacteraceae bacterium | reverse complement strand
TCGTCGCACGCTGCTCGCCCTGCTCGCCGCCGCCGCCCTCGCTCTCGGGGTGCCGGCCACCGCCCCTGCCGCGCCGTCGAAGAAGCCCCGCAAGGCCCCGGACGCGTTCGTCTCGCTGCGCGACGTCGCGCCGTCGATCCTGCACGACATCCGCTACTTCACGCGGCACAACTTCGTCGGCCGCCGGATCCGCGGCTACCGCGCGCCGCTGTGCATCCTCACGCGCGACGCCGCGGAGGGCCTCGCCCGCGTGCAGGAGGCCGTCGTGGCGCAGGGCTACACGCTCAAGGTCTACGACTGCTACCGCCCGCAGCGGGCCGTGAACCACTTCGTGCGCTGGGCGCGCCGCCTGCGCGACGAGCGGATGAAGCGCGAGTTCTACCCGCGCGTCGAGAAGTCGCAGCTGTTCGCCGACGGCTACATCGCCGAGCGGTCGGGCCACAGCCGCGGCTCGACCATGGACCTCACGCTCGTCGAGCTGCCCGCCCGGCGCCAGCCGCGCTGGTCGATGCGCCGCTTCGGGCTCGTGAACTGCTTCGCGCCCTACGAGGAGCGCTTCCCGGACAACACGATCGACATGGGCACGGGCTACGACTGCTTCGACACGCTCGCGCACACGCTCGATCCCCGCATCCAGGGCGTCCAGCGCGCGAACCGCCTGCGGCTGAAGACGGCGATGGAGGCCGCCGGGTTCACGAACTACGAGAACGAGTGGTGGCACTACACGCTCGCCAACGAGCCGTTCCCCGACACGTTCTTCGACTTCCCCGTCTCCCGCCGGGCGCTGCGCTGACCGCGTGACGCCCGACCGGACCGGTGTGGCCTTCGTCCTCGGAGGCGGTGGCGGGCCGTTCGGGGCGCACGAGGTGGGGATGCTGCGCGCGCTGATCGAGCGCGGGATCGCGCCGGACCTCGTGCTCGGGACGTCGGTGGGCGCGATCAACGGCGTGGCGATCGCGGCCGACCCCGGCCCGGACGGCATCGAGCGGCTGACCGGCCTGTGGGGGGACATGGACCGCGGCGACGTCTTCGCCGAGTCGCTGCTCGGCCGCGTGGCGACGCTGGCGCGCACCCGCACGCACCTCCACGACAACGGCCCGCTGCGGGCGCTGCTCGCCGAGGCGCTGCCGGTCGCGCGCATCGAGGACCTGGCCGTCCGCTTCCAGTGCGTCGCGGCGTGCATCGAGCGACGCCAGCGAGCACTGGTTCGAGGACGGGCCGGCGGTCGACGCCGTGCTCGCCTCCACGGCGGTGCCGGGCCTGCTGCCGCCCGTCGAGATCGCGGGCGCGCACTACATCGACGGCGGGATCGTGAACAGCATCCCGGTGAGCCGCGCCGTGCGCCTCGGCGCGAAGCGGGTCTTCGTCCTGCACGTCGGGCGGCTCGACCGCCCGCTCGAGCCGCCGCGCTGGCCGTGGGAGGTCGGGCTCGTCGCGTTCGAGATCGCCCGCCGGCACCGCTTCCACGGCGATCTCGAGGCGCTGCCCGGCGACGTCGAGCTGCACGTGCTGCCCACCGGCCAGAGCGACCCGCCGCGCTACACGGACCTCTCCCAGTTCCGCTATCGCGACACGACGGCGGTGCGCGACCGCATCGGCCGCGCCCACGAGGCGTCGCTGCGCTACCTCTCCGAGCAGGGGCTCGGCGGCTGATGCCCGTGCCGCCCACGCTCGTGCGGCGCCTGGTGGTCGCGCCGCTCGTCCTGGCGCTGGAGGTCGCGCTGATCGTCGCCTCGCCGCTGCTGGCGCTGATCGCGATCCTGCTCGCGCCGCTGGCCGGCGGCTCGCGGCCGCTGCGCGCGCTGGCCATCGCCGTCGACTTCGCCGCCCGCCACGCGGCGACCACGCTCGCCTGCCTCGGCCTGTGGCTCACCCGCCGCCACGACCGCGAGGCCCACTACGACCTGATGCGCTGGTTCGTCGGCGGCGTCTACCGCACGATGGTGCGGATCGCCCGGGTCGAGGTGCGCGTGACGGAGTCCGACGACGTCGTCGCCGCGCTCGACGCCGCCGAGCGCCCCGCGGTCGTCCTCGCCCGCCACGCCGGCGAGGGCGACTCGCTCCTGGTCCTCCACGCGCTGCTGTGCCGCCACCGGCGCCGCCCGCGGCTGGTGCTGCACGAGGCGCTGCGCTTCGATCCGGTGATCGACGTGCTCGGCCGGCGGCTGCCGAACCGCTTCGTCGACCCGCGCGGCGGCGACACGGAGGTCGAGATCGCCGCGATGTCCGGCGACCTCGATCCCGGCAGCGCCGTGCTGATCTTCCCCGAGGGCGCCAACTTCACGCCGGAGCGCCGGCGGCGCGGCATCGAGCGGCTGGAGGAGGCCGGGCACGAGCAGGAGGCCGCGTGGGCGCGCGAGATGGAGCACGTCTCCGCGCCGCGGCCGGGCGGCGCGCTGGCCGCGATCGAGGCGGCCCCGGGCGCCGACGTCGTGTTCGTCGGCCACGCCGGCGTCCCGATCGGCCTCAAGGACCTGTGGCGGCAGCTGCCCCGGCCCCAGACGATCGAGCTGAGGCTGTGGATGGCGGGCGCCGAGGAGGTCCCGCCCGGCCGTGAGGAGCAGATCGACTGGCTGTTCGGCTGGTGGCGAACGCTCGACGGCTGGGTCGCCGAGCGCGCTCAGGCGGAGACGTCGAACGTCATCAGCCCGAGGTAGCCGCGGCCGGAGCGCTCCAGCGTGAGCAGCAGCGAGTCGTCGAAGATGCCGTCGCTGGCGTTCGTCGCGTCGCGGGCGCCCTGGGCGGCGTAGGGCTGCGCCGCGAACACGCGGTCGGACGCCGCGTCGTCGAAGTACAGCTGGGTCGTCAGCACCGTCTGGCGGTCCAGGTGGACCTTCGCGTGGATGTGGACGGTGCGGCCCTGGTAGTAGCCCGGGTAGATCGTCGTGAAGCGCGCGATGCCGTCGGCGTTGGTGACCTGGGCGCCGCGCAGGAAGCGCTCGCCCTCGCCCGTGTCGAAGCCCGAGTACACGCCGCCGGCGTCGCAGTGCCAGATGTCGACGACCGCGTCGGAGATCGGCTCGCAGCGGCCGGCGTCGCGCACGCGCAGCGCCAGCTGGAGCGGCGTGCCGTCGCGGTCCTCGCGGATGTCGGAGCGGATCGAGTCCGCGTCGAAGTAGTACGGCCCCTCGGTCTGCTCGACGGTCTGGCGGCACGTGGCGCTCGCGTCGAGCTTGGCCACGAGGTCGCCGCTCGAGGACGTCTGCGGCTCGACCGTCGCGGTGCCGCCGTCGGCGGTCGGGACGGGCGTCGAGGCGGTCGGCTCGCGCGAGCCGCCGCACGCCCCGAGCAGGGCGCCGAGGCTCACGGTGCCGAAGGTGGTCAGCGCCTGGCGGCGGCTCACGCGGTCGCGCATGAGCGCAGGATCCCGCACGAGCCTGTGAGGCGTCTAAGGCGCGCGGAACGACCGCGGGGCCGCCCGAAGGCGGCCCCGCGGTGCTGCACCCGTCGCTCGCGGCGCTAGGCCGCGGCGGGGATCTGGTGGTTGCCGCGGAAGAGCTCGAGCGGGTCGACCGCCGCCTTCACGCGGCGGAGCCGCTCGTAGGTCTCGGTGCCGAAGAACGCGGCCGGGTCGTGCGGCCGCTCGGCGAAGTTGAGGTACTGGCGCCCCGACGTGTACGGCGCGAGCGCCGCGCCGACGAGCGCGAAGTGGCTCTCGAGCGCCGCGGTGACGCCCGGGTCCATCGGGACGCCGGCCGCGAAGTAGACGTACTCGCCCTCGAAGCGGCTCAGCGCGCCGCCGCCGTAGCGGCCGAGGGCGCCGCCCAGGTGGCGGATCTCGAACATCAGCATCGGGCTGCCGGAGCCGGGCCCGGCGACCTCGACGACCGCCTCGACGGCCTCCGCGGGCAGCGCGTCGAGCAGGGCGCTGTCGCTCATGCCGGGCATCGGGTCCTCGGGGTCCATGTGGATGTAGGACAGGCCGGCCGGCGCGATCGACTCGAACGTGTCGATCTCCGGGCCCAGCGCGCGCAGCGGCGCGAGCAGCTCAGCCGCCCGCTCGTCGTTCTCGATGATCGCGCCGTCGATCAGCACGACGCTGCGGCCGCGCAGGAAGTCGGGGAGCTCCGGCATCGGCGGGAGCTGCATGATCCGGAACGAGGTCGTGACGGTGTCCGGGACGGTGGCCGTCCACTCGCGCCAGGTGTGCATGATCTCGCGGACGTTCTCCCACGGGAACATCAGCATCCCGGCGTAGACCTTGCGCAGCGGGATCAGCTCGAACTCGATCGCCACGACCGCGCCGAAGTTGCCGCCGCCGCCGCGCAGCGCCCAGAACAGCTCGGGGTGCTCGTGGCGGCTCGCGCGCACGAGCCGGCCGTCGGCGGTGACCACCTCGGCGGCGAGCAGGCGGTTGGCGGCGAGGCCGTAGCGGCGGCCCAGCCAGCTCAGCCCGCCGCCCAGCGTGTAGCCGACGACGCCGACGTCGGGCGAGGAGCCGGCCAGCGGGGCGAGGCCGGCCTCGGAGGCGGGCGCCGTGACGTCCATCCACAGCGCGCCGGCCTCGACGCGGGCGACGCAGTGCGCCTCGTCGATCGTGACGCCGCGCATCTCGGAGGTCTTCACGAGGATCGTGCCGTCCAGCGGGCCCATCGGGACCGCGTTGTGGCCGGTGCCCTGCATCGCGATCCGCAGGCCGTGCGCGCGGGCGAAGTTCACGATCGCCTGGACGTCGGCGGCGCTCTCGGGCAGCGCGACGAACGTCGGCTGCTGGTCGGCGGCGAGGTTCCAGGCCTGGCGGGCGATGTCCCAGGTGTCCTCGCCAGGAACCACGACGGCGCCGGCGAGCTGGGCGCGAAGGGTCGAGAGAGCGGAGTCGAGCGGGTGCGTGCTGAGCATGCGCCAATGGTGTTGACGCCGTACCTTCAGAACATTCGGGTCATCTCCCCGGTGCGTGCGGTGGCAGCCGCCCCAGCCAGGTGCGGGCAGCCGGTGGGTGGGGACCGATGCACCAAGTCTTAACCCGCGGCTTGGCCGCGGTTGGCGCGGGCCCCGGCACGCTGCGAAGGGGTCAGACCCCCCACGACAGCGAAATGAAGCAACGAACCCAGGAGGCCCGCACCATGAGGACCATCGCCATCTTCACCGCCGCCGTAGCCGTCGCGCTCGCCGGCGCGCCCGCCGCGAGCGCCGCGGTGCGCGAGTACGAGGGCACGGTCGTGTCCGTCAACCGCGACAACCGCACGTTCCGCCTGCACGACTCCGAGCGCGGCACCGTCCGCATCAAGGTCCGGCGCGGCACCCGCTTCGAGCGCATCGACGGCTTCCGCGGCCTGCGCGCCGGCCAGACCAACATCGAGGCGACGGTGCGGCGCTCCAACGGCCGCTGGGTCGCGATCGAGGTCGAGCGCTCGGGCGGCGGCGGGCAGCACGGCGGCCACGACGGCGACGACGACTGACATCCCCGGCGGCGCGGCCCGCGCTCGTCGCGGGCCGCGCCGCTTGTGCCAGTCTGGAGCGGGTGCCGCGACGCACCCGCACCGCATCGACTCGCGCCCGGCTGGCCATGGTGGCCGCCGCCGTGGTGCTCTCCGCCACGGGAATCGCCGCGATCGCCGGACTGGGCGACGACACGTCCGGCGGCGTCGCGACCGTCGCCCCGCCGCCCGGCGGCGACGGCGAGGCGGTCGCCGACCCGTTCGCCTGGGACCCCGACCGCGCCGAGGACTTCGAGCGCCGTGCGGCCGCCGGCTCGAGCCACCTGCTCTACCGCCTCTCGCCCGGCGGCGTCGTGGCCAGCGCGGAGCGCACGGCGCGCTGGCGCCCGCTGATCGAACAGGCGGCGGACGACGCCGGCGTCGATCCCGACACCCTCGAGGGCCTCGTGTTCCTCGAGAGCGCGGGCCGCGACGACGCGGTCACGCCCGCGGGCATCGAGGGCGCGGTCGGCCTCACCCAGATCCTCGCCGGCACCGCGACGGACCTGCTCGACATGCGCGCCGACACGCGCGCCAGCGCCCGCCTCACGCGCCGCATCCAGCGCGCCCGCGATCCGCGCCGGATCGACGCCCTCCGGCGCGCCCGCGCCGCCGCCGACGAGCGCTTCGACGGGCGCGCGGCGCTCGCGGGCACGGCCCGCTACCTGAAGCTCGCCAAGGACGCCTTCGGGCGCGACGACCTGGCGTTCGTCTCCTACCACATGGGCATCGGCAACCTCCAGGGCGTCCTGGCGGCGTTCGGCGAGGACGAGCCGAGCTACGCGGAGGTGTACTTCGGCTCGACGCCCGTGAGCCACCCGGGCGCGTACCGGCGGCTGATCGGCCTCGGCGACGACTCGTCCAACTACTACTGGAAGGTGCTCGCCGCCCGCGAGGTCATGCGGCTGTGGCGCGAGGACCGCCCCGAGCTGGACCGGCTCGCGCGGCTGCACCTGGCCAAGAGCTCGGCCGAGGAGGTGCTGCACCCGGACGGCTCGGAGACCCGCTACGGCGACCCTGAGCTGCTGCGCGACGCCTGGGACCGCGACGAGATCCTCGCGCTGCCCGACGCGCCGCGGCTCACCGGCCTGCGGCGCGACGCGCGGATGGGCGAGCTGGCCGGGCGGCTCGAGCAGCCCGCCGGCCTGTACCGCGGGCTGCGGCCCGAGGCGCTCGCGATGGCGCTCTACATCGGCGCCCAGACGCGGGCCCTGAGCCGGCGGTCGCCGCTGATCGTCACCTCGACCGTGCGCGACGAGACCTACCAGCGGCTGCTCGTGCGCCACAACCGCGAGGCGACCCGCAACTACTCGCTGCACACGACCGGCTGGGCGTTCGACGTCGAGCGGCGCTACGTCTCGCGCGAGCAGGCGCTGGCGTTCCAGTTCCTGCTCGACCGCCTCCAGACGCTCAACGTCATCGCCTGGGCGCGGGAGCCGAACGCCATCCACATCACGGTCTCGCGCGACGCGAAGACCCTGCTCCCCCTGCTCGACCGGATAGAACTCGCCCCGTGACCGACGCCATCCGCACACCGGACGTACTGCTCGAGGGCCTCCCCGGCTTCCCGTGGGCGCCGCGCTTCCGCGAGGTGGACGGGCTCCGGCTCGCCCACGTCGACGAGGGCGACGGCCCGCCCGTCGTCTTCTGGCACGGCGAGCCCACGTGGGGCTACCTGTGGCGCAAGGTCGCGCCGGCGTCCTGGAGGCCGGGCACCGGGTGATCCTGCCCGACCTCCCCGGCTTCGGGCGCTCCGACAAGCCGATCGACCCCGCCTGGTACTCGTACGACCGCCACACGGCGATGGCCGCGCGGCTGGTGGAGGACCTGGACCTGCGCGGCGCGACGTTCGTGATGCACGACTGGGGCGGCCCGATCGGGCTCCGCGTCGCCGTCGAGCTGGCCGAGCGGGTCGACCGGCTCGTGCTCATGGACACCGGCGTGTTCACCGGCGAGCAGCCGATGAGCGACGAGTGGCACCGCTTCCGCGAGTTCGTGGAGCGCGTCGAGGAGCTGCCGGTGAGCCTGCTCGTCCGCCGCGGCTGCCACGTGGACCCGGGCGACGAGATCGCCGCCGCCTACGACGCGCCGTTCCCGAACGAGGCGTCGAAGGCCGGCGCGCGGGCGTTCCCGGCGATCCTGCCGACCCGCCCCGACGCGCCCGGCGCCGAGGCCGGCCGGCGCACGCTGGCCGCGCTGCGCGAGGACACGCGCCCGATGCTGCTGCTGTGGGCCGACCAGGACCCGGTGCTCCCCCCGCGCGCCGGCGAGGCGCTCGCGAGCGCGCTCGGCCGGCCGGCGCCGCAACCCGTCGCGGACGCCGGCCACTTCCTCCAGGAGGACCAGGGGGAGCTGATCGGCGAGCGGATCGCCGACTGGCTCCGCTCAGGCGGCTGAGCGCTCGTCCGCCGGCGTCTGCTCGATCTCGGCGATCTTCTCCGCCGCCGGCGCGCTGGCCGCGGCGCGCGCCTCGTAGGCCGCCCGCTGCGGGCTGTCGGCGTGCGTCGCCACCTCGTCCACCTTCAGCGCGCGGCCCAGGCCTCACGCGCGCGGCGCGGGCAGCAGCGCGGCCGCGCGTGCCGATGCGGCCCGCGGAGCGCGGGACGTAGACGTCGAAGCGCGGCACCTTCAGCGCGCCGACGATCTCGCCGGAGACGTCCTCGGGCGTGATCGACTTGACGCCGCGCGTCGTCTGGAGGCCCGTCGACAGCTCCGTCGCGACCACGCCGGGCATGACGCAGGACACCTCGACGCCGCTGCCGCGCAGCTCGAGGTGGACGGCCTCCGAGAGGCCGACGACGCCGAACTTCGTCGCGCAGTAGGTCGACAGGTTCGGGAAGCCGCTGCGACCGGCCATCGAGGCGACGTTGACGATGTGGCCCGTCCCGCGCGGCCGCATGCGCCGGATCGCCTCCTGCGTGCCGTGGATGACCGCGCGCAGGTTGATCTCCAGCTGGCGCGAGATGCTCTCCGGCGACTCCTGCTCGAGCGGGGTGATCGGCATGATCCCGGCGTTGTTGACGAGCACGTCGACCGGCCCGAGGCGTGCGCTCCACCTCGTCCAGGAAGGCGGTGAAGCCGGGAAGGTCGGTCACGTCGAGGTGCAGCCCGACGGCGTCGCCGCCCAGCTCCGCGGCGGCGCGCTCGGCGGCCTCGCGGTCGACGTCGCCGATGGCGACGCGCACCCCCTCGCGGGCGAGCGCCTGCGACAGCGATCTCCCGATCCCCCTGCCTCCGCCCGTGACGACGGCGACCTTGCCGCTCAGCGAGCGCGGTTGCTTGGCCATGCGTTTCCGTTCCTCCTCGAAGACACGACGTCAGCAATAACGGTAACCGACGTTCACAAGTACGCGCCGCTGGGGAGGTACGGCCGGAACTCGCCGACGTCGCCGCCGAGGAACACCGCGCCGCCGCCGGCGCGCAGCTCCAGCCGCGCCTCGACGCAGACGTCGATGGCCCACTGCTGCGCGCTCCAGAGCCATTCCACGAACGCCGGCCGGCCCTCGCCGGCCGCGTGGGCGAGCGCGGCGCGCAGCACGCGTGCGGGCGCCCTCCTCGTCGTATGCGGCCGCGAGCCGGAGGTGGCCGTCGCGGATCACCGCGTAGCCGCGCTCCGGCGCCACGAGCAGCGCCGAGCCGGCGTCGAGCATGACCGCGATGTCGTCCCCGTGGGCGGCGCCGCGCACGTGCCGGTCGACGGCCTCCGTGAACGGGAGGTCCGCGCGGTCGCCGCGGCGCACGCCGGCGGGCATCGCCACGTCCTGCGGCTCGCCGGCGGCCGAGACGCTCGGGTGCAGGGCGAGCCCGAGCCGCGCGTAGGCGCGCAGCGCGCGGGCGTCGGGCGAGGCGAGCACGACCCAGCCGCGCGCGCCGTTCCCGTAGGCGTGGGCGCGGTCCAGCAGCTCGCGCCCGGCGCCCCCGGACTGGGCGTCCGGGTCGACGCACAGCAGCGAAAGGCCCCACAGGCCCTCGCGGACGATCGCCAGCGCGCAGCCGACGATCGTGCCGTCGCGCTCGGCCACCCAGGCGCCGCCGGGATCCGTGATCAGCGGCCGGCGCAGCCGGGCCAGCGTGGCCTCGCGCGGACTGCGGCGGGGCGGGGTAGTCGCCGCCCAGGCGGCGGTCGAGGTCCGCGAACGAGCGCGAGTTGACCTCGTACACCGCGTCGAGGTCGTCCTCGCGCATCGGTCGGCAGGCGATCGGGCCCGGCATCGGCGGGAGACGATAGGCGGCTGGATCCAGGCTTTACGCTTTCCGGCCATGCCGCACATCGACGAGGGCAGCTTCACGCTCGACGGGCACCGCCTGGCGTACACCACGTACGGCGACGGGCCACGGGTCGTCGTGCTGCTGCACGGGCTGCTGCTCAGCCGGCGGATGCACGACTCGCTGGCCCGCTCGCTGGCCGAGCGCGGCAACCGGGTGGTGACGCTGGACCTGCTCGGCCACGGCCGCTCGGACCGCCCGCCGGACATGTGGCGCTACTCGATGCCGACGTTCGGCGCCCAGGTCATCGCCCTGCTCGACCACCTGGACGTCGGCGAGGCGGTCGTGCTGGGCACCTCGCTGGGCGCCAACGTCTCGCTGGAGTGCGCCGCGCTGGCGCCGGAGCGCGTGCGCGGGCTGGTGATCGAGATGCCGGTGCTCGACCACGCGCTGGTCGGCTGCGCGCTCGCGTTCACGCCGCTGATGGTGGCGCTGACGTTCGGCGAGCCGCTGATGCGGGCGGTCAGCCGCGGCGCGCGCCTCATCCCGCGCATGCCGTGGCAGCTCGACATCGTGCTCGACACGATCCGGCAGGACCCCAAGCCGAGCGGCGCGGTCCTCCAGGGCCTGTTCTTCGGCCGCACGGCGCCGCACCGCAGCGAGCGCCGCACGTTCGACATGCCCGCGCTCGTCATCGGCCACCAGTACGACATGGTCCACCCGTTCTCCGACGCCGGCATGCTGGCCGAGGAGCTCCCGAACGGGCGGCTGCTCCAGGCGAGCTCGATCCTCGAGCTGCGGCTCGCGCCCGAGCGCCTGACCGGCGAGATCGCCGAGTTCCTCGACGAGTGCTGGCGGCCGCGCACGGCCAAGCGCCCGCCGGGCGGCTCGCGCCGCCGCGCAGCGTCCTAACGGACCTTCGCGAAGCGCCGGACGGCGGCCATCAGCTCGTCCAGCTTCTCGGCGGCCGTGCCGTCATCCGCGCCCGCCCGCCCCGCGACGGCGTCGGCCACGCAGTGGCGCACGTGGGCGTCGAGCACGTTCACGGCGACCTGCTCGAGGGCGGTCTGCACGGCGGCGACCTGGGTGAGGATGTCGACGCAGTAGGCGTCCTCGTCGACCATCCGCTGGAGGCCGCGGACCTGGCCTTCGATCCGGCGGAGCCGATTGTGAAGCGCGCGGGCATCAGCTTGCATGTGTGTTGACTATACCCCCACCGGGTACGGCGCTACTGCTACTCTGCCCGCCGCGTGGCCCACAGGCAGGAGGAAAAGGAACGTCGGCGCCAGGAGCGCCTGGAGCGCGAGGCGGCCGAGAAGAAGGCGGCCGGCCGCCGCAAGCGGCTTCAGTTCGTGGTCGGCGGCCTGCTGGCCGCGGCCGCGATCGCGGGCGTCGTGATCTTCCTCGTGGCCGGCGTCGGCGGCGGTGACGACGGCGGCGACGGTAAGCCGAGCGGCCCGAGCGACGCCGCGTCCACCGTCGAGCTGCCGCAGCAGCAGATCGGCGACGTCGACCAGGCGGCCAAGGCGGCCGGCTGCAAGCTCGCGTCGCCGGAGATCGAGGGCGCGACGCACGAGACCAAGCAGTTCAAGGCGTCGGACTACAAGACGAACCCGCCGACCTCCGGCAACCACTTCCCGGAGTGGTACGACGACGGCATCTACGCCCCGGGCGACACGCCCGAGCTGGGCAAGCTCGTCCACACGCTCGAGCACGGCCGGATCGACGTCCAGTACAAGCCGGGGACCCCGGAGGAGACCGTCCTCCAGCTCGAGGCGCTGCTGAACGAGTCCGAGGGCTACCACATGCTGCTGTTCGAGAACACCACGGGCATGAGCGCGCAGGTGGCGGCGACGGCCTGGGGCCAGTCGCTCACCTGCCCGGAGATGAACGACAAGGTGTTCGACGCGATCCGGACCTTCCGGGCGAGCTACATCGACCAGGGCCCCGAGTCCGTCCCTTAGGACGGCCGCGGCGGCTCGCGCCAGCCGCCGGTCGCGCCGCGGTAGAGGCCGCGGCCCGTCACCACCATCCGGACGCTGAGCGCCAGGATGCGGAGGTCGAGGGCGAGCGAGGCGCGCTCGAGGTAGAAGAGGTCCAGCTCGATGCGCTCGTGCCACGGCAGCGACGCGCGGCCGTTGATCTGCGCCCAGCCGGTCAGGCCGGGGCGGGTGTCGAGCCGGTGGTGCTGGCGCTCCGTGTAGCGGTCGACCTGGACCTGCACGGTCGGCCGGGGGCCGACGAGCGACATCTCGCCGCGGACGATGTTGATCAGGTTCGGCAGCTCGTCGAGCGACGTGCGGCGCAGGAGCGCGCCGACGCGCGTGATGCGGTCGTCGCCGCGGTCGACGATCAGGCCCGAGCCCATCGTCTCGGCGCCCGAGACCATCGTGCGCAGCTTGAACAGGTCGAACGGCACGCCGTCGCGGCCGACCCGCCGCTGGCGGTAGATCGGATGGCCGGGGCCCTCGAGCCGGATCGCCAGCGCGGCGACGGCGAGCAGCGGCGCCGAGAGCGCGAGCGCGACGCCGGCGCCGAGCAGGTCCAGCGCGCGCTTGCGCCGCGACGAGAGGTAGGCCGCGGGGCGCACGGCGCCTCGGCGCCCGCCGTGGGCGCGGACGGCTGCGTCACCGCGTCCCCTCCGGCGCGTCCCACCCGGCGGGCGTTCCGTGGCGCAGGTGGTCGTACGAGACCGGCGGCGAGCGACGCGGTGGTCAGCACGTAGTAGCGCGCGAGCAGCAGCGGCCGGGCGCGCGACCGCCCGCCCGCCGCCGCGGCGGCCAGCAGCGCCGCCTGGGCGGCCGCCGCCACGCGGGCGCGGCCGCGCGCCAGCAGCGCCAGGGTCGCCAGCGCGGCGACCACGTGCAGGAGCGGCGTCGCGTAGCGCAGCACGCGGTGCGAGAGCACCATCAACGCGTACAGCGGCGGGTAGCCGCGCGGGTCGAGCAGCCCGCCGCGCAGGACGATCGGCCACGCGTGGGACATCATCCGCCGCTTGCGGACCCACTCGCCCTCGATCGACGGGACCATCTTCTCCGTGGCGCGGGCGTCCGGGACGTCGACCGCCCGCCAGCCGCGCTTGACCATGTTGAACGGGAACGAGAGGTCGTGGCCCATGACGGGGTCGATCTCGATGTAGGCCTCGCGGCGCACGGCGTAGATCGCGCCGTTGCCCGCCGTCACCGACGCCAGCGCGGACTCGAGGCCGCGCAGCCACATCTCGTAGCGCCAGTAGAGGCCCTCCTGGTTCGTGCCGCCGTCGTTGACGAACGCGACGCGGCCGCACGCGTAGCCCACCCGCGGATCGGCGAACGCGGCCGCCAGCGGCCCGCAGCGCGCCGGGCGCCCACAGCGCGTTGGCGTCGGAGAACGCGAGCAGGTCGCCGCGTGCCGCGCGCACGCCGGCGTCCTGGGCGCGCACCTTGCCGCCGCGCGGCAGCTCCAGGACCGGTCCGCGCCGGCCGCCCGCGCGCGTTCCGCCGTGGCATCGGCGCCGGCCTCGGCCCCACCGTCGACGGCCACGATCACCTCGAGCCGGTCGCGCGGCCAGTCGAGCGCGAGCGCGTTCGCGACCTTGGCCGCGATGACCGCCTCCTCGCGGTAGGCCGCCACGATCAGCGAGACGAGCGGCGGCGCGTCGCCGGGCGCCGGCACGCGGGCGGCGCCGCCGCGAACGGCGGCCAGCGCGGCCAGGAGCAGCGCGTAGCCCACCTGCGTCCAGGCGATCAGGGCGGCGGAGATCCACAGCAGCGCGCGCACGGCGCGCCATGCTGACACGCCGGGGCGGCGGGAACGGCATTCCGGCCGCCGTGCGCGACACTGCTCCCGAAGTGCCCCCGATCGCCCCGCCCACGCTGACCGACGGCTCGCTCACCCTGCGCCCGCCCCGTTCCGGAGGACGTCGACGCCGTCACCGCCGCGTGCCAGGACCCCGAGATCCAGCGCTGGACGTTCGTGCCGCGCCCGTACCACCGCGAGCACGCCGTCGAGTGGATACGGACGCGCCCCGGCCGCCGCCCGCGACGGCCACGTGGTCACCGTGCTCGCCTTCGAGGACGGCCGGCTGGCCGGCTCCTTCAGCGTCCTCGAGATCGACCACGAGCGCGGCTACGGCGAGATCGGCTACTGGGTCGCGCCGGAGGCCCGCGGCCGCGGCGTCGCGACCCGGGCCACGCGCCTGCTCCACGACTGGGCGGCCGGCACGCTCGGCCTGACCCACCTCGAGATCCTCCCGCACGAGGACAACGCGCCGTCGCGCCGCGTGGCCGAGCGCGCGGGCTACGCCGACACGGGCGAGCGGCGCGCCGCGCCGCGCGGCGACTCGCCGACCCGCACTACGCCGTCTACGCCTGGAGGCGTGGACGGGCCGCCGCACGGGTAGCTGTTCGTCCCGTGCCGATCGAGATCTCGTACTGCGTCGTCAACACGGACCAGCGCCAGCTCCTGCGCTACTGCCTGGACTCGATCGCGCGCGAGCGCGCCGCCGTCCCGTTCGAGACCGAGGTGCTCGTGCTCGACAACGCTTCGCGCGACGGCTCGGCCGGAGCCGCCCGCGCCCACGGCGCCACCACCGAGGTCATCGCGCTCGAGCAGCGCCGCGGCAAGGGCGAGAACGACACGACGCTGCTGCGCCGCGCGCGCGGCCGCTACTGCCTGCTGCTCAACGAGGACTCCGAGCTCGAGCCGGGCACCACGATGGCGCTGCACGAGGCGCTCGACGGCGACCCCGACGCGGCCGTCGCGGGCGCCACGCTGCTGGCCCACGACGGCACGCGAGAAGCCGTCGGCCTGGCGCTTCCCCGGGCCCGGCGCCGCGCTGCTGACCGCGCTCTGGCTGCACCGCCGCTTCGTCGTGCAGAGCCGCTCCAGCGAGGTGCGCGACGTCGACTGGGTGCAGTCCTCCGCCCTGCTGGTGCGCAGCGACGCCGCCGAGGCGGTCGGCTACTTCGACCCCGCGTTCTTCGTCTTCTCCGACGAGGTGGACCTCTGCAAGCGCCTGCACGACGCGGGCTGGCGGATCCTCTACGTGCCGCAGGCGCGCGCCGTGAGCCACGAGGCGCCGGTCGACGGCGACGACTCCCAGCAGCGGATCGTCGAGCTCTCCCGCAACCGGGACCGCTACATGCGCAAGCACCACTCACCCGGCGCGGCGCGCGCCGTGCGCTGGCTGACCGCGTACACCTACGCGCTGCGCACGCTCGCCGCGCTGGTGCTGCCCGGCCACGAGGCGCGCCGCTACGCTCGCCACGTGCGCGCCACGCTGTTCCCGAGCCGCGGCGAAGGGCTGGCCGAGCGGACGTGGGAGTTCAACCGCGGCGGCCGCCGGCTCTAGCGGCGTGCGGCGGCACGAGCGCAGGGCGGCGAAGGTGCGGGAGGGCGGGCTGCTGCGCCCGCTGTGCGTCGTGCTGGTTCCCTCGCGGCTGGAGCAGTCGCCGATGCGCGAGCGGGTGGACGACCTGCTGACGGCGCCCGGGGCCGTGCGCGTCGAGCCCGCCGCGCTCGGCTACGGGCTGACCGGGCGGCTGCCGCTCGGCGTGCGGGAGCGGATCGCCCTCGGCCAGGCCAAGCGCATGCCGCTGCCGGGCGAGCCGCGAGTGGTGGTCGCCCTCGACGTCCGCCAGTACCCACTGGCCGGGGCGCTGCTGGTCGTCTTCCCCGGCGCCGAGCTCTGGTACGGCGGTGACGCCCCGCCCGACCGCTTCAGGGACCTGCACGAGGCCGCGCTCGCCCGCGCCGCGCTCACCATCGCCCCCGAGCCCGGCGCGACCGCGCACGAGCAGAACCGCCCGCTGTGGGAGCGGATGGAGGCGCTGGGCGTGGAGAGCGGCCGGCTCGGCTCCGAGCGGCCTAGGATCCGGGCTAGCCGCGGATCTCCGTCCGCGCCTTCCGCAGCAGGTCGGCGATGTTGCGCGTGATCTGCGCGACCTCCTGCTCGCCGAGCTTCGACGTCCACTCGGGCAGGCCGACCCGGATCACGAACCCGTCGCCGAGCTGCACGGCGGTCAGCGCGTACCGCTCCTCGGGCAGCGGCGCGTCCGCCGGCGCGTCGGGTGGCGGCTCCGGCGGCGGCTCGCCGATCGCCGCGAGGACCTTCGCGCGCCCGCCGGGATCGGGCGGCGCGGACTCCTCGAGCTCCGAGAAGCCCTCGAGCGTCCCGTCGAAGCCGGTCACGAGCCCGAACGCCGCATCGCCGCCGAGCTGCTCCAGCGGCACGGGAGCGCGCTCGCGGCGCAGCGGCTCGAGCCTCGCGCCGAACGGGTCGTCCGGCGCCGGCTGCGTCGGGCGCAGCAGCTCGCCGGCCGTCTCCCGGTCGTTCGCGCGCAGCGTCACGCCGCGGCGCAGCGTGTCGGCGCCGAACGTCGCCAGCCGGCCGCCGTCGATCACGTAGCGGCGCAGGCGCCGGGCCAGCGGCCGCGGCACCCAGCGCTCGGAGCCCGCGAGCAGCACGCCCGTGCGGTCGCTCGCCCGCGGGGACCGGGACAGCGCGAGGTCCAGGTCCGACGTGAGGTCGTAGCGGATCTTGGCCCGGTCGAGGAAGATCAGCAGCGGCGCGACCTGCGTGGTGAGGCCGGCCGGCAGCCCCCCGGTCACGCGCGGCCAGCGGACGCGGCCGCCGCCGAGCGCGGTCAGCGTGTCCGGCACGCCGTCGCGGAGCGGCGGGTCGTCCACCGGCGCCGTGCCCAGCCACGTGATCGCGGGGACGACGACCAGCATCCGCGCCCGCTCGCGCGACTGGACGAGGAACGGCACCGCCGTGCGCGAGCGCCCCGCGCGCAGCTGGAGGAGGTAGAGGCCGGAGTCCCCGTCCGGGGCCTTGAGCCGCAGCGGCCGCGCCGGGCCGGCCTTCACGCGACCCTCGCGCACGGGGATCGTCCGCCCTGCGCGGCGGACCGACCAGCGGTACGCGCGGCCGCGCGAGTCCACGAAGAACTCGGCCCGCCCGCCCGCGGTGACCGGCCGCAGGGGCGGCTGGGCGGCGATCGAGCGGACGGTGATGCCGGCCGGCCCGGGCGACTCGCCGGGCGGCGGCGGGACCTCGAGCGGGTTGCGCCCGACGTTGCCGGAGCGGTCGCGGACCGCGACCTGCACGAGGTAGACGCCCGCCGGCGCCGGCGCGCCGCCGGCGCGGCCGTCCCAGGTCCAGCGGCGCAGCCCGGGAGCGCGGCTGCCCGTGGCGACGACGCGCGGGTCGGAGAGATCGGTGCGCAGGACGCGGAAGCGCGTGGGGTGGCGCTGGCTGATCCCGCGCACGTCGATCTCCATCGCCGGCGTCTTCGGCCCGACGACCTGCTGCGCGTCCTCGGCGTCCGATCCGCTCGGCCGGATCCGGACGACCCGTGGGCGCGGCGCCGTCGTGTCGAGCGTGATGAGCTTCGGCACGATCACCGAGCGGCCCTGCTCGGCGAGGCTGGCGCGGATCCGGTACAGGCCGTCGGGCGCGACGACGCCGTCGTCCGTGCGGCCGTCCCAGCTCAGCCGCAGCCGGCTCGACGCTGTCATCGGCCGCTCCGTGGCGAGGCGGCGGACGTCGTTGCCGGCCGCGTCGATCACGTCGGCGGTCAGCTCGTCCGACTCGCGCATGCGGAGCGTGAACTCCGACCGGTCCTTGCGGCCGTCGCCGTTGGGCGAGAACCAGCGGATGCCGCGCAGCTCGACGACCGGCGGCGAGCCCTTCAGCCGCTGGGCGACGAAGAACGCCCCGAAGGTGGCCGCGACGAGGGCGAGGAAGGCGAGCCTGGCGAGCGACGTCACCGGCGCCGTCCATGTCGCGACGGCGCGGCAGGGACGTTCGTCACCTACGGCGCCTTGTCCTGGCCGAGGATCACGACGACGTCGGCGTTCTCGCTGAGGTCGCGGGTGGCGTCGTCCAGCCGGCCGATCGTGTCGATCTCGAGCCCGCGCGCGATCGTGCTCGCCTGCCTGCGGGCGCCGGAGCGCCTGCCGTAGAGGACCTCGGACTCGGCGCGCGCCTGGTCCGTGTTGTTGCCCGTGGTGACCTCGCCGTCGAAGCCTTCCCCGCGGATCGTGTCGGCGGCGTCGGAGGCCAGGCCGGCCGTGGTGGTGCCGTTGAGCACGGCGACCTTCGTCTCGGACGGCGTGAGCGCCCCGGACTCGGGCGACGACTGCGCGGTGGGCTCCGTCGTCGTGTTGGGCGCCGGCGGCGCGTCCGCGTCGTCGCCGCCGCCGATGACGCCGGTCGCGAACAGGGCGACGGCGGCGATCACGAGCACGCCCGCGCCGACGCCGAGCAGCGCGAGGGGCGAGGTGCGGCGCCCGCTGCCGCCGGAGCGCGCGGGCTGGCGGCGCGACGGGGCGGGGCCGGGGCGCCGCGGCGGCAGGGTCGTGGAACGGCTCGGCTGGCGCAGCGGAGCGGCGGGCGCGGGCGCGCGGCGCGGCAGCGGCGTGGCGCGCGGGACGGGGGCGGGCGGGATCACGCCCGGGCGCGGGGCCTCCGGCGCCTCGCTCGCGGGCTTCTCGTCGTCGGGCGTCCTCGGGCTCGGCCTCCGCCGCGGGCTCCTCGGCCGGCTTCTCCGCCGCCTCGCCGCCGTCGGCGGGCGCCTCCTCGGCGCGCTCGGCCGGCGCGGCCTCCTCGCCTTCGGCGGCCGGCGCCTCGCCGTCGCTCGTCTCCGGCGGCGCGGCGGCGGGCTCGCCCGGCGCCTCGTCGGTGGTCTCGGGCGGCTGCTCGCCGTCGCCATCGCGGCTTCTCGCCGGCCTCGCCGTCGGTCGGCTCCTGCGGCGGCACGGCTGCGCTCTCCGCGGTCTCGGCCGCGGCGGCCGTGCCGTTGCCGGACTGCGCGGCGGCCGCGTCCTCGGCGGGCTCGACGACCTGCGTCGCCGGCTCCGCGCCGCCGCCCGCGCGCGAGCCCGCGGCCGTGGCCGCGGCAACCGCGGCGGCAGAGGGCGCGTGGCTGCCGACCGGCTGCGCCTGCACCCGCCGCGCGGCGTCGGCGTTCGCCACCACGCGGGCCTCGAGCTCCTGGGCGCGCTCGGGCGCGCGACCCGCCCAGTCGCGCAGGCGGCGCAGCTCCCGCGCCTGCGAGAAGTAGAGGATCGTGAGCACGGCCAGGCCGAAGAACGCCGCGATGCCGACATAGGCGCCGTACTTCTCGACCTGGTCCTGGAGCGAGAACGCGAGGAACTGGACCATGGACGGGCGAGTGAGCAGTCTAGGAGGCGGTCCGGCTGCCGGGCAGCTCGACGCCGTCTTCGGGCTCGAACCGGCGCCCCGCGGCGGGTTCCGCCTCGAGCGTGACGACCGGCTCAGGGACGTCCTGCACCACCCGGCCGGAGGACAGCTCCGCCACCGTGGCGGCGAGCGCCGCGGCGTCGCCCTCCAGCACCAGCAGGCCGATCCGGTCGAACGTCTCCTCGACCCAGACCGGATCCACGGCGGGCCGGCGCGCGCGCAGGATCTTCTGCGACGGCGTCGCCTCCGGGTGCTCGTAGGCGTTGAACAGCTCCTCGTGCAGCTTCTCGCCCGGCCGCGAGCCGACGATCTCGATCGCGATGTCGCGGCCCGGCTCCAGCCCCGAGAAGCGGATCATGTCCTCGGCCAGGTCCATGATCCGCACGGGCTCGCCCATCTCGAGCACGAAGACCTCGCCGCCCTGCGCGAGCGACCCCGAGCGGATCACGAGCTGCACGGCCTCCGGGATCGTCATGAAGAAGCGCGTCATCGCCGCGTCGGTGACCGTCACGGGCCCGCCCGCCGCGATCTGCCGGCGGAAGATCGGCACGACCGAGCCGGAGGAGCCGAGCACGTTGCCGAACCGCACGGCGCTGAACGCCGTCTCCGGGTAGCGGGCGTCCGCCGCCTCGACCGCCCATTCCGCGAGCGCCTTCGAGGCGCCCATCACGGTGGCGGGCGAGACCGCCTTGTCCGTCGAGACGAGCACGAACACCTTGGTGCCGGCGTCGCCGGCCACGCGCGCCATCACGCGGGTCGCGAGCGCGTTGTTGCGCAGCGCCTCCACCGGGTTGGTCTCCATCAGGCCGACGTGCTTGTACGCCGCGGCGTGGAAGACGACGGTCGGGCGGTGCTCGCTGAACACCTCCCGCATGCGCTCCTCCTCCTTGCAGTCGGCGAGCACCGCGACGGTGTTCAGCGCATGCCGGTCCTCCACCAGCTCGCGCTCGATCTCGAACAGGTTGTCCTCCGCGTGGTCGAGCAGGACGAGCCGGCTCGGGCCCACGCGCGCGATCTGGCGGCACAGCTCGGCGCCGACCGAGCCCCCGGCGCCGGTCACGAGCACGCAGCGGCCGGTGAGGTAGCCGCCGCTCGCCTCGATGTCCATCCGCACGGGCTCGCGGCCGAGCACGTCCTCCACGCGCACCTCGCGGACCTGGCGGATGTAGCGGCCGCCGCCGCGCTGGAGCAGCTCGAAGACCGTCGGCATCGTGCGCACCGCGACGCCGCGCTCCCGGCACGCCATCACCACGCGCGCCCGCAGCGTGCCCGGCGCCGACGGGATCGCGATCAGCACCTCGTCGGGCTCCACGTCCTCGAGCACGTGGTCCAGCTCCGCGGTGGTGCCGAGAACGTCGAGCCCGCGGTCCACGCGCACGCCCTGCTTGCGCGGGTCGTCATCGACGAAGCCGACGGGGCGCAGGTTGAGGTCCGGGTTGCGCAGGATCTCGCGCAGCAGCAGGCGCCCGCCGTCGCCGGCGCCCACGATCAGCACCGAGCGCGCGCCGCTGCGCGCCCGGTAGCCGCGCACCGGGCGCTCGTAGAGCAGGTGGACGGCGAAGCGGACGGCCGCCAGCAGCACGAGCAGCAGCAGCCCGAACAGCACGAGCACGCTGGCCGGCACGGTGACGGGGACGAACCCGCGCGGCGGGGCGAAGACCAGCTTGGGCTGCACGACCGCGACGTAGCCGACGAGCGCGAGCACGGCGGCCAGCGTCGCCTCCGCGATCTTCATGTACTCGCGCTGCGACGAGTAGCGCATCCAGTGCCGGTACAGGCCGAAGACCGCGAAGATCACCACGCTCCCCGTGACCGCGAACGGCAGCGTGCGCTCGAACAGCTGCTGGTAGTCCTCGGGCACCTCGCCGTCGAACCGCAGCCGGTACGCGACGAAGTAGGCCAGCGCGACCAGTCCCGCGTCCAGCGCGATCTGCGGCAGCGAGTGGCGATGGATCGGGAGGGCCGCGAGGCGGTTCCTGCGGCGCATCCGATGCAGTCTATTGGGGCTGGAGGCGTGCGGACCGCACTACGGCGGCCACCTCGGAGGCCTGCTCGGGCGAGAGCACGGGGCTCATCGGGATCGCCAGATGCGTGCGCGCGGCCTCGTCGGTGCCGGGCAGCTCCACCGCCGGCGGCCACTCGCGCATGGCGGGCTGCTGGTGCACCGGAACCCGGTAGTAGACCTTGTTGCCGATGCCCGCCTCGCCGAGGGCGCTCGCCAGCGCGTCGGGCGCCTGGGCGCGCACGACGTACAGGTGCCACGCGGGATCGCTGCCGCGGGCGGGCACGGGGAGCGTGACCAGCTCGCCGAGCCCCGCGTCCTCGTACGCCGCCGCGGCGGCGCGGCGGCCGTCGCTCCAGGCGTCCAGGTGCGGCAGCAGCACGCGCAGGATGCCCGCCTGGAGGCTGTCGAGGCGCGAGTTGTAGCCGACCTCGTCGAACGTCTGCTTGTCGCGCGAGCCGTGGAAGCGCAGCACGCGCACGCGCTCGGCCAGCTCCGCGTCGTTCGTGGTGACCGCGCCGCCGTCGCCGAAGCAGCCGAGGTTCTTGGACGGGAAGAACGAGAACGTCGCGATCGTGCCCAGTGCACCCGGGCGGCCGGCGGCGCTGGTCGAGCCGGCGGACTGTGCCGCGTCCTCCACCACGGGAACGCCGAGGGCGGCGATCTCCGCGACCGGCGCGACGTTCCCGAACAGGTGGACGGCGATGACGGCCTTCGTGCGCGGGGTGAGCGCGGCGCGAACGGTGTCGGCGGTGACGCAGAACGTCTCCGGGTCGACGTCGCAGAAGACGGGCCGCGCGCCGGTGTGCGGGATCGCCTCCGCCGACGCGTAGAACGTGAACGACGGGACGACGACGTCGTCGCCGGGGCCGACGCCGAGCGCGCGCAGGGCGAGCGTGATCGCGTCCGTGCCGTTGGCGACGCCGACCGCGTGCCGGGCGCCCAGGTAGTCCGCGAACTCGCGCTCGAACGCGGCGACCTCGGGGCCGAGGATGTAGACGCCGGCGTCGAGCAGCTCGGCGAGCTTGGCGTCGATCCGGTCGCGCAGCGGCGCGAGCGGCGTCGAGGTGTCGAAGAGCGGGACGGGCATGCGCTCTGAGGCTAGTGCCGCAAGTTCTCGCGCGCGCGGACGTTGGCGTCTTGCATGCAGAAGCCCCATCTCCTCCTTGCGGCCGTCGTGACGGCCCTCCTCGTCGCCGCGGCGCCCGCCGCCGCCGAGCCCACGTGGGCGCCGGCCGCGACCGCGCCGATCCACCCCGGTGTCCAGACGGTCTCCGACAGCGGGCAGTGCACGTCGAACTTCGTCTTCTTCGACGCGAGCAACAGCGTCTACCTCGGCCAGGCCGCGCACTGCACCGGCACCGGCACGGCCACCGACACGGACGGCTGCGACTCCGGCTCGCTCCCGCTCGGCTCGCCCGTCGAGGTCGACGGCGCCAGCCAGCCCGGGACGCTCGCCTACAACTCGTGGCTCACGATGCAGGGCAACGGGGAGACGGACCCGGACACCTGCGCCTACAACGACTTCGCGCTCGTGAAGCTCGCCGCGGCCGACGCGGGCAAGGTCAACCCGAGCATCCCCTTCTGGGGCGGTCCCACCGGCATCACGGACACGACCGCCACCGGCGACAAGGTGCTCTCCTACGGCAACTCGTCGCTGCGCCTCGGCATCACGCAGCTGAGCCCGAAGGAGGGCGTGAGCCTGGGCACCACCGGCAACGGCTGGAGCCACGAGGTCTACACCGTCACGCCCGGCATCCCGGGTGACTCCGGCAGCGCGTTCATCGACCGCCAGGGCCGCGCGTTCGGCGTGCTGAGCACGCTCCAGATCGCGCCGAAGGTCGGCGCGAACGGCGTCGGCGACGTGTCGCGCGAGCTCGCCTACGCGAACGCCAACGGCGCGGGCGTGACGCTCGCCCAGGGCACCGAGGCGTTCCGCGGGCCGCTGCTCCCGTAGCCGCAGGGCGCCCGCTCCGCCGCCGCGGGAGGCCGGCGGGGCGGGCTCCGCTCGCTGCATGGGGCCTTGCCCGGATTGACGTCTCGGGCATCCGGCGCGTACTCTGGTCGCGCGCGCGTGCCACGGGGGTGGCCTGCGTGCGCAAGCCGGGTATCAAGGTCACCATGTTCACGTCGCAATCCCTGCGTGCCGTCGCCCGTCCCGGAGCGGTCTCCATCCGGGAGCACCGGCTCGACGACGTGGTGCACCAGGTCGAGGTCAGCGGCACGCTGAGCGCCGACACGGCGCCGGAGCTCGCGCGGCGGATCGACTCGGCGCTGGCTGCCGGCGTCCGCTGGCTGATCGCGGACCTGACGGGCACCACCGAGGTGTCCGACGAGGCGCTCGCCTCGCTGGTGAACGCGGCCCGCGAGCTGCGCGCCCGCCGCGGCGAGATGATCGTCGCGGGCTCGCCGGCCGACGTGGCGGGGCGGCTGGGCTCGTGGGAGGTCGCGCACCGGCCCGCGCTGGCCGCGAACGCCGACCAGGCGCTGATGATCCTCAAGATGCTGCGCCCGAAGACCGCGGTGCAGCGCCCGGCCCAGCGCGCCCGCCAGCGCATCACGTCGCTGACGCTGCCGCGGATCGAGCCGCCGGCCAATCCTGCCTGAACGCTCAGGCGGGGTTCAGGTCCCCGCCGCTAGGCTGATCCGCCGTGCTGGTCGCCGCCTCGCTGACGGACCCGATCGTGCAGTTCGCCGTCGACGTGATCGACGCGCTCGGGCTGCCCGGGATCTTCCTGCTCATGGTGGCCGAGAGCGCGTGCATCCCGATCCCGTCCGAGACGACGTTCCTGTTCGCGGGCTTCAACGTCTCGCGCGGCGAGTACTCGACGTTCGCGGTCGTCGCCACCGGCACGGTGGCGAACCTCGTCGGCTCCTGGATCGCGTACGCGGTCGGCTACTACGGGCGCATCGACGTCCTCGAGAAGCACGGCGCCAAGCTGCACATCAAGCCGTCGCACCTGGCGTGGGCGGACCGCTGGTTCGAGCGCTACGGCAGCGCGACGGTCTTCTTCACGCGCATGCTGCCGATCATCCGCACGTTCATCTCGCTGCCGGCCGGCGTCGCGCGGATGCCGTTCTGGCGCTTCACGGTCCTCACCACGCTCGGCTGCATCCCGTGGATCTTCATGCTCACGTACATCGGCGTGCAGGTCGGCGACCGCTGGGAGCAGTGGAAGGACAACCTGCACTACGTGGACTACGCGGTCGCCGCGGCGATCGTGATCGGCGTGATCTTCCTGATCGTGCGCAACCGGGCGGCGCCGGCGTGCCGGCGCGCCGGCGCGCCGAAGAACGGTAGCTCTCGGGCTGCTCCAGGGGCCGGCCGAGCTGCTGCCGATCTCGTCGTCGGCGCACGTCGAGCTGGTCCCCTGGCTGCTGGGCTGGGAGCACGCGCGGCGGAGCGGGTCGGAGCGGAAGGAGATGGCGGTCGCGCTCCACGCCGGGACGGCTTTGCCGCTGGCCCTGGCCCGGGGGCGGGCGGTGCTGGAGCGGCCGTGGCTGCCCGTGATGGCGCTCGCGCCGGCGGCCGTGCTCGGGCTGGCGTTCGAGCGGCCGATCGAGCAGCGGCTCGGAGGGCCGCGGGCGACGGCGGCGGGCCTCGTGGCGGGCTCTGTGGCGCTCGTCGCGGGGGACGCCGTGGCGCGGCGTCGCTCGGCCGTCGTCGGGGCGCGGCCGCGCGCGGCGGCCGACGCGACGGCGGCCGACGCCGTCTGGCTCGGGCTCGCGCAGGCCGCTGCGCTGGCGCCGGGCGTCTCGCGGGCCGGGGCGACGCGCGCGGCGGCGCGGGCGCGCGGGTTCTCGCGCGGGCGCCGCGATCGAGCTGTCCGAGGAGACCGCGCTGCCCGTGCTGGTCGGCGCGGCGGTGCTGAAGGGGGCGCGGCTGGCGCAGCGGCCGCCCGACCGGCGCCACCTCACGGCGCTGGGTGCCGGCGCGGCGGCCGCGGCCGCTCTCCACCGCGGCCGCGCTGCGCTTCGAGCGCCGCGTCCGGCTGCCCGCCACGGCGTGGGCCGCCTACCGCGTGGGGCTTGCCGCGGCGGTGTGGGTCACCGCCGGCCGTCGCGGCCGGTCCGACCGCGCGCTCCGCGACAATCACGCGTGATGAACGGCGCGTACGCGAGCTCCGGCGTCGATACGGGGTCGGCCGATCGCGCCGTCGCGGCGCTCGTCGGGGTCCTCCGGACGATCGACACGGGCCGCGCTTCGCGCTCCGTGCTCGCGTCGGGGCACTACGCCGCGGTGCTGGAGGTGGCGCCGAACCTCGGCATCGCGGTCGGGACCGACGGCGTCGGCTCGAAGCTGATCGTGGCGGAGCAGACGGGCCGCTACGACACCGTCGGCATCGACTGCATCGCGATGAACGTCAACGATGTCGTGTGCGTCGGCGCCGAGCCGATCGCGGTGCTCGACTACCTGGCGGTCGAGCGCGCCGACGCCGACGTGATGCGGGAGCTCGGGGTCGGCCTCAAGCGCGGCGCCGAGCTGGCCGGGGTGGAGATCCCGGGCGGCGAGGTCGCCGTCCTGCCCGAGCTGATCCGCGGCCATCCGTCGCCGCACGGCTTCGACCTCACGGCGGCCTGCTTCGGCACGGTCGCGCTCGACGCGATGGTGACGGGCGCGGCCGCCAGTCCCGGCGACGCGCTGATCGGCCTGCCCTCGTCCGGCCTCCACTCCAACGGCTTCTCGCTCGCCCGCCGCGCGCTGCTGGGCGACGGCGGCCTGCCGCTCGGCGACCGGCCGGCCGCCCTCGGCGGCGCCTCGGTCGCGGACGCGCTGCTCGAGCCGACCGTGATCTACGTGCGCGCCGTGCTGGAGCTGCTGCGCTCAGACGTGCCGGTCCACGGCCTCGCCCACATCACCGGCGGCGGGCTGCTGAACCTGCTCCGGCTCCACGCGGACATCGGCTTCGAGATCACCGACCCGCTGCCGGTGCCGCCGGTCTTCGATCTCGTGCACGAGCTCGGCCGGGTGACCGCGGCCGAGATGTGGGAGGTCTTCAACATGGGCTGCGGCTTCTGCGCCGTCGTGCCCGAAGCCCACGCGGACGCCGCCGTCACGATCCTCGAGCGCCACCACCCCGGCGCCGCCCGCATCGGCACGATCACCGCCGACGCCGACAGGATCTCCGTGCCGCCGCTCCGGATCAGCGGCGGCCCCGAAGGCCTGACCTCGGCCTAGTCCTCGTCGTCCTCGTCGCCGTCGCTCCCGAGTCGCGTCTCGTCGTCGCTCGTCGTCCGCGTCGTCCGTTCGTCGTCCTCGTCGTCGCGCGTCGTCCTCGTCGTCGTCGTCCGTCGTCGTCCGAGTCGTCCTCCTCGTCGCGTCGTCGTCCGAAGAGTCGTCGCGATCGCCCGAGTCGTCGTCCTCGTCGCCCTCGGATTCGGCGGGCTCGTCGCCCGTGGCCTCGTCCTCGGAGCCCTTGGTGGGGTACTCGGCCTCGGGATCGGGGCCCTGTGCGTCGGAGGGCATCCCCGCGGCGCCCGGCACGGAGGAGTCGCGCTTCTTGCGCTCCCAGTCCTCACCGGTCGTGTCGATCTCGTCCTGGAGGCGGTCGCCCGCCTCGTCCATCTCGTCGAGCTCGCGCTCGACCTCGTCAGCCTTCGCCTCGTGGTCCCGGTGCTCGCTCATCGCCCCGGGGGTACCCGCGAGGCGAAGGCTCAAGCCCGGATCAGTCCTCGTCGGCGGCTTCGTCCTCGGCGCGGCCGCGCTCGGCGAGCTTCTCGCGCAGGTAGTCGGCTCGGTCGGCGCGCCGCTTGTGGGCCTTCTCGGCCGAAGGCTCGCCGGCCTCCTCCGCGCGGCGGCGCTCCTCGCGCGCCTTCTCGATCTGGTCGAGCCGCATGCCCTCGGTGGTGGGATCAGGCATGCCGCACAGGGTACGCCCTCCGCGGCGCTCAGCCCAGGCGGACTGCTCCGCGACGCATGGCGGCGGCGCAGCCGAGAGGACGCGGCCGAGGACGGCGCCGTCCCGCGGCCGCGTCAGTCCCGGCTCGAGTTCTTCCAGCGGAGGTCGTTGACGACCGCGCCGGCCAGCACGATCAGCGCGATCATGTAGAACCAGACGAGCGCGATCAGCACGAACACCGCGGTGGTGCCGACCCGCAGCGTCGAGACGTTGTCCAGGTACAGCGGGAAGCCGAGGTCGACCACGGCGATCGCGATCGTCGCGCCGAGCGCGCCCGGCCAGACCGCGCGCCACGGGATCGCCCCCTTCGGCACGAGCCGGTAGGTCGCGCACAGGGCGGCGAACAGCGCCACGACGCCGAGGCCGAGGCTGACGACGTAGACGAGCCCGCGCACCTCCGAGAGGCCCAGCGGCAGGTCCTCGGCGCCCGAGGCGAGCAGCGCCTGGATCGTGGGCACCGCCACGGTGGCGGCGACGAACAGCAGCACGACGCCGAGCATCCCGAGGGCGAACAGCTTCTGCTGCACCCACGACCGGCACGGGCAGTGGTAGATGCGGCAGAACGCCGTGTCGAGCGCGCCCCAGAACGACGCGCCGAACCAGATCGAAGCCGCGATGGCGGCGAGGCCGGCGGTCGTCGACGTCTCGCGCAGCCGCCGGACGCCCTCCGACAGCGTCGACTCAGCGGCCGTCGGGAAGATCCGCTTGAGGTCCTCCAGGAGGGACAGCTGGAGGTCCTCCGAGCGCAGCAGCCGGCCGCCGATGAACAGCGCCACGAGCGCGAACGGGAAGATCGACAGCAGCAGGTTGTACGCGACCATCCCGGACATGCCGGTGAGGTTGTCCTCGTACGCCTTGCGCCAGAACGCGACGAGCGACCGGCGGACGAGGAGGGCGCGGGGCACGCCGGGGACTATGCCCCCAGACGCGGCGGCTCAGACGACCGGCTCGGGAGCCGGCGGGGAGCCGGCGGGCGCGGGGCTCCGGTGCGCGGCGGGCGCAGCGGCCGCCGGTCGCACCGGGACGCGCAGGCCGCTCCTCGCCGCGCGCGACGGGCCGCCGGCCGCGACCTCTCCCCGCGGGACCTCTCGCGGCTCCCGGCGCGTATCGGTGCCGTGGGGCTCCGCGTCGCCATCGTGATCGTCCTGGCCGGCGCCGCCACGGCCGTCGCGACCACGTCCGGCCGCGACCGGTCCGCGGCGACCGCCACGGGCGGCCCCTCCGCGACGACGGCGCGCGTGCCCCGCGGCGCGGTCGTCCGCTCGCGCGCGGCGCGGATCGACGCCGGCACGCGCGCCACCGTGCTGCGGGTGCGGCGCCTCGGCCGGTTCGTCGTGGCGTGCGGCGAGGACCGCCGCTCCGCGGTGGAGTTCGTCGCCGATCGCCTGCTCCCCAGCGCGGACGTGATCGTGCGCGGCGCACGCGGCGCCCGGGCGCGGATGGTCCACCCCGAGCGGCGCTGGGCGGCCTGGCCGCGCCCCGCCCCCGTCGTCGCCGAGACGTGGCAGATCGCGCCGTTCGCCGCCGCCCAGGTGCGCGTCTCCGTGGTCCACGTCGCGGCGCGGCGGCTTCCCGACGGCGAGGCGTTCGGCTGCGCCGCCTCGGCGCTCGCGGTCATCGGGCCGGACCAGGGCCCCACGCGCACGGAGGGCGGCCGGTGACGCGGCCCTCGCTCGCGCTCTGCTGCGTCGCCGCGTGCGCCGCCGCCGCGGGGAGCCTCGCGGTGGCCGGGCGCGTCGACGCGCCGCCCTCGCCGCGGCTCGCCGCGAGAGGAATCCCCGTCTCACGGGCTCTCGTGGCGGCTGCCCGCTGGCTGGCAGCCCGTGCGGCGGCGGCTCACCATGCTCGCCGATCCGCGCCAGTCGCTCGCCGCGGCGACGTTCGCGGTGCCGCGGCGGCGGCCGGTGCCCGCCTGCGGAGAGCGAAGCGTCGCCCGGCGTGCTGCCCGCCGACGGCGCGCTCGTGCTCCTGCTCGAGTCCCGCTGGGCCGCCGGCGTGCCGTCGCGGCTGCGCTCGTTCCCGCGGCGGCCGCGGCACCTCCGCTTCCCGCGCCGCGCCGTGGGGCTCGAATGCAGCGGCGTCGCACGGGCGGTCGCGTTCCGCGAAAGCGGCCGTGGCCTGTCCGCGACCCTCTGGGTCGGCCCGCGCGCGCCGCGATCCCGGCGGCGCGAGGCGAACCGGCTGCTCGACAGCCTGCGTGTCGAGGAGGTCCCGCCGCCGCGCCGGGAGCCGTGGGAGCTGTGGCCCGAGCGCATCACCGAGGCGGGCGACTCGATGCACGTCCCGCCCGGATGGGCCTCCGGCACGCTCGCCGTCCCGCGCCGGATCCACCGTCCGCGGCTGCTGTTCTACGCCGCCACGGCGCCGCTCCCCGGCTGGCAGCGCGGCCGCCGCGAGCGGCTCGGCACGCCGCGGGAACCCGGGACGAGCGGCGTCGTGCTCTGGGTCGCCGAGCACCACCGCGGACCCACCTCGGCGCGCTACCCGTCGCTGCGCGAGGACCCGTTCAAGGACCGCGCAGCGTTCCAGCCGTGGGGTGCGAGCTCCCAGCGGGCGCGCGGCGGGTGGCGCGGCTACCGGTTCTCGGTCACGATCACGGCGGGAGAGCGGGCGACGGCGGGCGACGTGGAGCGGGCATACGAGAGCGCGGCGAGCATCGCGCTCTCCGGCGGTCTGCGCGACTGCTCGAGCAGGGCGAGGCAGCGGAGACCGGACCTGTGCGCGGGCGCGAGGTAGGCTCGCCGTGTCGTCCGAGGAGCTCGCGGTCGTGCCCAAGCCGGGTCAGATGGCGGTCCAGGGGCGCGTGGAGCTGAGCGCGCGCGGTCCGCGGCGCTCCGAGGCCGCGCTCGTCCGGGCCGCGCGCCGGGGCGACGCCGCCGCCCTCGACGAGCTGTTCCACCGCCACTGGCCGGGCGCCTACCGCGCCGCCTACCTCGTCGTCGGCGACCGCGCGGCCGCCGAGGACATCGCCCAGGAGGCGTTCCTCAAGGCGGTCGCCGCGCTCGACCGCTTCGACCGGCGGCGGCCGTTCGGCCCCTGGCTGCACCGCATCGCGGTCAACCGCGCGATCGACTGGGGCCGCGCCCGGGCGCTGCGGCCGGAAGCCCACGGCAGCGAGGAGCGCGCCGGCCCCGGCGGAAGCGGCCGGCGGCGTCTCCGACGAGCTGCTCGCCGCGCTCGCCTCGCTCACCGCCGAGCACCGCGCCGTCGTCGTGCTGCGCTACCTGCTCGAGTACACGCCGGGCGAGATCGCCGCGATGCTCGACCTCCCGCGCGGAACCGTGAACTCGCGCCTGCGCCGCGGCCTCGACGCGCTCCAGCACGAGCTCGGGGAGCGCCCGTGACGCGGCGCGGCGCGTTCGACCGGACATGGCGGCGCGGCCGCGACGGCGCGCGCGCCAGGCGGGCGTTCGAGCGCGATCTGCGGGCCGGCCTGCACGACGTTCGCGCCCCGGGCGAGGACGAGGCCGCGACCCGCGCCCGCGCGCGGGTGCTGGCCGCGCACGCCGCCGCGCCGGCGACCCCCCGGCGCGCGCGGCTGCGGCCCGTGACGATCGCCGCGACGGCCGCCGCCGTGGCGATCGTCGTCGTGGGGGCGCTGACCGCGCCAGGACAGGCGGTCGGGGACTGGCTGCGCGACGTGGTGGAGCCGCAGCCCGCGAAGCGGCCGGCCGCGGCGCCCGCGGCGCTGCCGTCCGAGGGCCGGCTGCTCGCGAGGAGCAGCGACGGCGTGACGCTCGCGCCCGCGCGCGGCGACGCGGAACGGCTCGGGCCCTACCGGGACGCGACCTGGTCCCCGCACGGCCGCTTCCTCGCCGTCACGACCGCCGACGCGCTGCTCGCCGTCACCCCCGCCGGGAAGGTCCGGTGGCGCGTGGTGCCGCCCGCGCCACCGCGCCGCCCCGCCTGGTCCCCCGACGGCTTCCGCGTCGCCTACCTCTCCGGCCCGCAGCTGCGCGTGCTGGTCGCCGACGGCACCGACGACCGCCTGTTCTACGGCCACGTGCGCGACGTCGCCCCCGCCTTCAAGCCGACCGCGAGCCGCACGATCGCCTGGATCGACGACGACCGCCACGCCCGTGTCGCCGACGTCGACCGGGCGGTCCTCGAGTGGCGTTCGCCGCGGCCCGTGCCGCGCGGCGTCCACTCGCTCTCCTGGTCGAGCGACGGCCGGCGCCTCCTCGCCGCCGGCCCGCACGAGGTGACCACCTACGCACCGCGAGCCGCGCGGACGCGCACGGTCACCGCTCGAGCCCGGATCGCGGCCGCGGCCTTCCCGCCGGACGCCGGCCCGCCCGCGGTCCTCGAGCACCGTCGCGGGACGCTCGACGCTGAGGCTTCTCGGCCGCCGCGAGCCCCTGATCGAGACCAGCGGCCGCTATCGCGGGCTCGTCTGGTCCCCCGACGGCCGCTGGATCCTGACCCGCTGGGGCGACCGCTGGCTCGCCGTCCGCCGCGACGGCCGCCGCGTCACCACCCACGCGGGCCACGGCAGGCCGCTCGGCTGGGTCCGTTAGCCGACAAACCGGAACCGAGCCGGTCGGGAAAGGGGCCCGGCCTGGGCGACCTCTAGCCGGTGAGCGGGAGCGCAGCCACCACGACGGTGCCGCGGCCGGGCGTGCTGGTCAGCGACAGCGTGCCGCCGGCGGCCTCGGCGCGGTCGCGGAGGCCGAGGATCCCGGTGCCGGCCGACTCGTCCGCGCCGCCGCGGCCGTCGTCGGCGATCTCGCAGCGCAGGACGTCGCCGTCGCGGCGCACGGACACACGCGCGCGCTGCGCTCCGGCGTGCTTGGCGACGTTGGTCAGCGCCTCGGAGACGATGTAGTACGCCGTCGCCTCGAGGTGCGCCGGCAAGCGCTCGTCGAGCGGCGCGTCGAGCTCCACCGGGACCGGAACGCGCGCGGCGAGCGTCTCCAGCGCGCGCGGGAGCCCGTGCTCCGCCAGGACGGCAGGGTGCAGGCCGCGGGCGATCTCGCGCAGCTCGGCGAGCCCGGCGTCGAGCTCGTGCGAGGCGTCCTCCAGGAGCTCCGCGACCACGTCCGGCTCCCCGCCGAGCCGGGCCTTCGCCACGCGCAGCTTGAGGGCGACCGAGACGAGCCGCTGCTGGGCGCCGTCGTGCAGGTTGCGCTCGAGCCGCCGCCGCTGCTCGTCGCCCGCCTGGACGAGCCGCGCGCGTGACGCGATCAGGTCCGCGCGGGCCTGCGCGCTTGCCACCGCCAGCGAGACCAGCTCGCAGAACGCGCCGAGCCGGCCCACGCTGTCGGGCGGGAGCGCGTTCTGGCTCGCGATCCCGACCGCGCCCCACAGCGCGCCGGCGACGACGATCGGCGCGGCGGCGGTCGACCGGTAGCCCGTCTGGAACATCGCCTCCGCCATCGCGCCCTCGCGCCCGCCCCAGTCGTCCACGCGCGCCCCCGCGCCCGTCGCCAGGACGCGCGCGACCGCCGACTGCTCGTCCGGAGGCATGGTGTCGCCGACGCGGAAGACGTCGATGCCGTCGCGGTTGTGGCGGCCGACGATCACCGCCATGCCCTCGCCCTCGTAGCGGACCACGGTCGCGGCGTTGACCTCCAGCACGCGCGCGCAGCCCTCCGAGACCGCCGTGAACACGCGCGCCGGGCGCGCCTCCGATGCCACGAGCGTGGCGATCCGCCGCAGCGCGCGCTGCTCCGTCGCGAGCCGGCCCACCTCGGCGAGCTTGGCGTCCGGGTCGGCGGCCAGCGCGCCCTCGACGTCCGGGTCCGGCGGGTCGCGGTCGGTCAGGTCGATGCCGGTCGTGACGAGCGACTCGGGCTCGCCACCCTGACCGGCCATCGGGTGGTTGGACCACGCGATCAGCCGCCGCTGCCCGTCCTTGGTCTGCCAGTGGCCGACCTGCGGGCTCGACGACCGGGTCCGCCAGACGTAGGCCAGGAACTCGCCGAACGCCTCGCGCTCCTCGGGCGGGATCACGAGGTCGCGCGCGTCGCGGCCGAGCACCTCCTCGCGCCGGTAGCCCGTCGCCCGCTCGCACGCCTCGTTGAACAGCAGGATCCGGCCCTCGCGGTCGAACACGCAGACGAGCGACTGCGTGGTCTCGGTGAGGATCCGGGCGAACGACTCGCCGACGACGAAGCCTTCCGGGTCCTTCGGCGCGTCCATGGCGCGCCGAGCCTAGCGTCGCATCAGCGCGACTCGTCGACCCAGCCGCCGGCGCCGCCGGGCGGCGGCGCCTGGAGGCGGATCAGGCGCTCAGCGAGGCGAGCTCGCTGGACAGGCCGCCCAGCGACATGACCTAGATCCCCTGGCCCGACATGATGTCGAGCGCCGCGGAGGGCGGCACGGTGCGGATGACGTTGCCCTCGAGGTCACGCACCTGGACGATGACGCGCCCGGTGTCGTGGTCCACCTGGAAGTGCAGCTCGCGCCGCGCGAGCCACAGCTCCTCGGCGCGGCGGCCTGCCTCCTGCACCTCGCGCAGGACGTCGTCCGGCGGCGCGTCGGGGATGCGCGTGTCGACCGGCTCGGGCAGCCCGAAGCCGGCAGGCGAGACGGCCGGCCGCCGGGGCGCCGTGGAAGGTGTGGTGAAGCCGAGCTGACCGATCCGCAGGTCCATATGGCCCGGCTGATCGGCCGCCCCCGCGCGGAACTTGAAGCGACGAGCCGCCGGATCAGCCGACGGCCGAGAACAGCAGCGCGTCCTCGGAGAGCTGCGTCTTCAGCGTGCGCTTGAGCTGCGAGTGGATCTGGCAGACGCGGCTCTCGGAGACGCCGAGGATCTCGCCGATCTCGCGCAGCGTGAGGTTCTTGACGTAGAGCAGGACGGCGACCTCGCGCTCGCGGCGCGGGCAGCGTCTCGAAGGCGCGGCGGAACCTGTCCTTGGCCTCGGTGGTCAGCGCGGCGTGCTCCGGATCGCTGCCCGCCTCGCCGCCGGCCAGCGTGTCGATGCGCTCGACCGTGGTCTCGTCGTCGGAGATCACCAGCGTGTTGAGCGAGGTGACGTCGGAGACGGCGATGGCGTCCTCGCGGCGGCGCAGCTCCTTGACGGAGATCGCGAGCGAGTCGGCGAGCTCCTGGCGGGTGGGGCGGCGGCCGTGGATGCCGGTGAACTGCTCGCGGACGCGGGAGATGTCGCGCTCCCAGCGGCGCAGCGAGCGCGGCGCCCAGTCCAGGCGGCGGAGCTCGTCGAGCACGGCGCCGTGGATGCGGGTCCAGGCGAACTGCTCGAGCGTGGCGCCCTTGGCCGGGTCGTAGCGGTCGATCGAGGCGATCAGGGCCTCGAGGCCGCAGGAGATGAAGTCCTCGACCTCGCAGCGCGCGGGGAGCTCGCGGACCTTCTTGAAGACGATGTACTTGACGAGCGGCGCGTACGTCATGACGAGACGGTTGCGCACCTGGATGTCGCCGGTGGTCTTGTACTCGCGCCAGAGCGCGAGCGCGTCCTCGGAGGAGATCCGCTTACGACTGGTGGACTGCGACTTCATAGGACTACGGAGCTCCTTGCGAAGGACTGACGGACAAGGCCTGTATCGGGTCTACGCCCGATCTCCCGCATCCCCCCTCTGGGGTAACTTGCACTGTCAACCAAGCCGGTCACGCGCACCTCCGGCCCGACGTCTGGGTGATGATTCGGACACGTTCTGAGGCCGGGGACTTCAGTGCGAACCTCCGCGCGCCGATCTTGGTGGCAGACGGTCGCGGTCATCAGGTGATCAACGAGGCGCGCCACGCTCCGGTGCGCGCCCCGCTGTTCGCCGGAGACGCGGTCGGGCGGGCGGCCTAGCCGCCGGCGCCGCCAGGCGCCCGGTTCGCCACCGAACGGTTTCGCACTTTCCAAGGAGGAAGCACAGTGCTCATCATCACCAGACGCGCCGGCGAGCGCATCATGATCGGCGACGACATCGTCGTCGAGATCATGGAGATCGTCGGCAACTCCGTTCGCGTGGGCATCCAGGCCCCGCGTTCGGTGCCCGTGTACCGCGAGGAGATCTACGCCGCGGTCCGCGACGAGAACCGCGCTGCCGCCGAGTCGACCCCGGCGCAGCTGCCCCACCCGACGGAGACCGCGAGCTGACCTGCCGATGTGTCCCTAGGGGCACTGTGGGTACGCGAGCGACCAGGAATAATCAAACGAGAGAGCAAGGCGAGAGGGAGCACGACAATGAGCAAGCTTCGGAAGGTCCTCCTGCTGCTGGGGGCCGGCGCGATCGTCGCGGCGGTGCTCAAGCGCGACAAGGTCGCGGGCCTGCTGACTTCGCGCTCGCAGGCCGGCGGACAGGACACCGGCTGGGCGCCCGCGCCCGCGCCCGCTCCGTCCAACTACGACGCCCCGGGTCCGGTGGCGAACACGGCGACGCCGGTGCCGGCTCCCGAGCCGCAGGTCCGCACGGAGACCGGCGCGATCGACGAGCAGGCCGAGGAGGCCGCCGCCGCGGCCGAGGCCGCCAACATCGGCGGCGCGGTGAGCGAGTACGCCGACGTGGTCGACGAGTCGCTGCCGGTGGCCGACGAGGCCAACCGCCCGCTGGCCGAGGCCGGCGAGGGCGCCGCCGAGGGCCAGGAGCAGGCCGAGGCCGCGCTGGCCGACGCCGCCGCCACGCCCGCCGCGGGTGAGCAGAGCGACTACGAGCGTCAGATCGAGGACGCGATCGAGGAGGCCGCGCAGCCGTTCGCCGGCGAGCAGGTCGAGCCGGTCCAGCCGGTCGACGAGCCCGCCCCGGTCGACGAGCCCGCCCCGGCCGCCGCGAGCGAGCCGCTGTTCCCGACGCGCCGAGGCCGCGGCCCCCGCGCCGACGCTGAGCCCGAGCCCGTCGCCCAGACGTTCGAGCCCGAGCCCGTCGCAGCGCCGGAGCCCGAGGCCGTCGAGCCGACCCCCGAGCCCGTCGCCCCGGCGCCGGAGCCCGAGGCCGTCGAGCCGACCCCCGAGCCCGTCGCCCCGGCGCCCGAGCCGGAGCCGTCGAGCCGACCCCCGAGCCCGTCGCCCCGGCGCCCGAGCCCGAGGCCGTCGAGCCGACCCCCGAGCCCGTCGCCCCGGCGCCGGAGCCCGAGGCGGCCGCGCCGACGCCGAGGCGGCGCCCGTCGAGACGCCCGGCGTCCCGCCGACCGAGGCCCCGGCCACGGAGCCCGTCACGCCGGCCACCACCTCGTGGCAGCCGCCGGCCCCGCCCGCGCCGCCCGAGTCCTCCTCGCCGGAGCCCCCGGCGTCCGAGGACCCGACGGCCGAGCAGCCCCTCCCGGACAAGGACCCCGAGGGGGACGACTCCAACGAGTGGAAGACCTGGTCCGGGCGGGCGATCAACCCGTAGCGATCTGGTCCGACAGGACAGGCGGCCCGTAGCCTCGGTGTGAGGCGCGGGCCCGCCGCCGCGGCGCCGCTTGTAAGGTGCCGGCCACGCCACCGGCGAACTCAGCCACAATAGGTAAGCAAGCATGAGCGCTTTGGTGGGCACGCGGCTGAACGGCCGGTACCGGCTCGACGCCCAAGTGGGCGCCGGTGGGATGTCGACGGTCTATCGCGCCTTCGACGCCACCCTCGAGCGGCGCGTCGCGATCAAGCTCATGCACCGCGACATCGCGTCGGACTCCGACCAGCTGGAGCGCTTCCGGCGCGAGGCGCGGGCCGTCGCGCAGCTGTCGCACCCGCACATCGTCGGCGTGATCGACGCCGGCGAGGACGAGGGCCGGCCGTACATCGTCTTCGAGTACGTCGAGGGCGAGACGCTCAAGGACCGGATCCGCCGCATGGGCCGCCTCCCGGTCGACGAGGCGATCGCCTACGCGATCGAGATCGCACGAGCGCTCGGCGCAGCCCACGCCCGCGGGATCGTGCACCGCGACGTCAAGCCGCAGAACGTGCTGGTCGACGAGGAGGGCTCGGCCAAGGTCACGGACTTCGGCATCGCGCGCGTGATCGACGACACGGGGCTGACCGCCGACGGCCGCGTCCTGGGCACGACCGACTACGTCTCGCCCGAGCAGGCGCTCGGCCACGACGTCAACGGCCAGTCGGACATCTACTCGCTCGGGGTCGTGCTCTACGAGATGCTCGTGGGCGACGTCCCGTTCCACGGCGAGAACCAGGTGTCCGTGGCGATGAAGCACGTCCGCGAGGACCTGCCGGACGTGCAGAAGCGCCGCCCGGACGTGTCCGCGGGCCTCGCGGCGATCCTCGACCGGATGACGTCGAAGGACCTCAAGCGGCGCTACTCGGACGCGCTCACCCTCCAGGCCGACCTCGAGGACGCGCTGGCGTTCGAGCTCGCGCGAACCGGGCGCTCGACCGGCGAGGCCACGGCGATCCTGCGCACGCTGCCGGAGGGCGCCCGCCGCCGCCTGCCGCTGCGGATGCGCCGCCCGATGCCGATCATCGCCATGCTCGGCCTGCTCGCCATCGCCGCCGTGGCGATCGTGCTGCTGGCCAAGGAGGGCGTGGACCGCACCACGCGCGGCACCGGCGCCGGGACGGTCAAGCCCGAGCCCGGCACGAAGGTCGTGTCGGTCAAGCGCACGTCGGCGAACGACTTCGACCCGCTGGGCGACGACGCGGAGCACCACGACAAGGCGTTCAACGCGGTCGACAAGGACTCGGGCACCGAGTGGGACACCGAGGGCTACCAGGGCGGCCAGCTCGGCAAGGACGGCGTCGGCATCTACGTCGACGCGGAGCCGGGCGTCGCCGCGCGCTCGATCGAGGTCGACACGCCCGAGCCCGGCTGGAAGGCGGAGATCCGCGTCGCGGACGGCGACGAGCCGCCGGACGACATCGGCGACTGGGACCGCGTGGCGGGCGGCACGGTGGAGAGCCGCCGCGAGCGCTTCCGGCTCGACGGCGAGCGCCACCGCTACTACCTCGTCTGGATCACCAGCCTCGCCGAGGGCGAGGAGCGCGTGACGATCTCCGAGATCACGCTGTTCGCGCCGCGCTCCTGACCCCCGCGGGGATCAGAACGCGTGGCCGCCGCGCTCGATCCGGAAGCGCTCGAGCGCGATCCCGAGCAGCCGGTCGACCAGCTCGGGGAACGGGATGCCGGTCTCCTCCCACAGCTTCGGGTAGACGCTGGTCTGCGTGAACCCGGGCATCGTGTTGAGCTCGTTGACCAGCACGCGGTCGCCCTCGACGAAGAAGTCGACCCGCGCCAGGCCCGCGCAGCCCACGCGCACGAACGTCTCGCGCGCCAGCCGCCGGACCTCCTCCCGCACCGGGTCGGGGATGCGGGCGGGCACGACCAGCTCCATCCCGCCCGGCTCGTACTTGGCGGCGTAGTCGTACCAATCGGCGCCCTGGAGCACGATCTCGCCCGGCAGCGACGCGTCGGGCTCGCGCAGGCCGAGCACGGAGCACTCGACCTCCAGCCCGTCGGAGAACGCCTCCACGATCACCAGCCCGTCGTGGCGGAACGCCGTCTCCAGCGCCCCGTCGATCTCGTCGGCGTCGGTGACCTTGACGATGCCGACGGAGGAGCCCAGGCGCGCCGGCTTGACGAACACGGGCAGCCCGAGCGCGGCGAGCTCGTCGCGCACCGCGGAGGGCTCGCTCTGCCAGCGGATCTCGCGCACCGCGACGTAGCCGACCTGCGGCACGCCGGCGGCCGCCATCACCTCCTTGAAGACGACCTTGTCCATGCACAGCGCCGATGCGAGCACCCCCGCGCCGACGTAGGGCACGTCCAGCAGCTCGAGCAGGCCCTGGACCGTCCCGTCCTCGCCGAACGGGCCGTGCAGCACGGGGAAGACCGCGTCGGCGCCGAGCAGGCCGCCGCCCGGCTCCAGCACGATCGGCTCGCCGTCGTGCACCCAGGCGCCCGATCGCGCGATCAGCACGTCGAGCACCTCGTGGCCGGCGGCGGCGACGCCCTCGCGCACCGAGACGGCCGAGTTGAGCGAGACGTCGTGCTCGGACGAGCGCCCGCCGGAGAGGACCGCGACCCTCACGGCACCACGTCCGGGGTCGCGGTGGCCTCGGGCGTCGCGGTCGCGTCCGGCTCCAGCGGCGGGACGAAGCGGCCGACGACGATCGTCACCCTCGACTCCTCCGGCCGCTCCTCGCCGCCGGCGGGCTCCTGGTCGATGACGATGCCGTCCTGGTCCTCCGTGTCGACGTCCTCGCGCCGCACGCGGACGCGGAAGCCCGCCCCGGTCAGCGCGTCGCGCGCCGCCTGCTCGTCCTGGTCGATGACGTCCGGCACCTCGACGTCGGGCGGCTCCTTGGCCACGACGATCTTCACCGAGCTGCCCTTGTCCACCCGGGCGCCGGCGCCCGGATCCTGGCGCAGCACGGTGCCCGGATCCTGGTCGGCGGTCTCCTCCTCGCTGACGTCGGCGCTCAGGCCGGCGGCCTGGAGATCGCTGCGCGCCTGGTCCTCGCTCTTGCCGGTCACGTCGGGCACCGAGACCTGCTCGGGCCCGCTGGAGACCACGAGCACCACCGTCCGGCCCTTCTCGAGCTGCGAGTTCTCCTGCGGCGAGGTGCTGATCACGCGGCCGCGCCGGACCGAGTCGGAGCTCTCCGTCCGCACGTCGGTCTGGAAGCCCGCCTGCCTGAGACGCCGCTCGGCCACCGGCCTTCGCTCGCCGACGACGCCCGGGATCGTGGCCTGGCCGGGCCCGCTGGAGACGATGATCGTCACCGTCGAGCCCTCCTTCGCCTCCTCGCCGGGCTGCGGCCGCTGGGTGGCGACGCGGTCCGTGGGGACGTCGGCGTTGATCACCGTCTCGATGTTGACCTCGAAGCCGGCGTTCTGGAGCCGCTGCGAGGCGACCGCCGAGCGGTTGCCGACGACGTCGGGCACCGGCTTCTTCGGCGGCACGAGCAGCAGGTAGGCGCCGATCCCGAGCGCGAGCAGCGCCAGCAGGATCAGCAGCCACAGCCACCAGCGGCGGGCCTCGCGGTCCTCCTCCTCGACCGCCGCGAACGGCTCGCCCGGCATCGGATACTCCTCGAGCGCGACCACCGTCGGCTGGCGCGCGCGCGGCCTGGAGCGCGTCGATGAAGGCGTCCGCGTCGGCGAACCGCCGCGCCGGGTCCTTCTCCAGCGCGCGCATCACGACGGCGTCCATCGCCGGCGGTACCGCCGGGTTGACCTGGGACGGCGGCGCCGGCTTCTCGCGTCACGTGCCTGAGCGCGATCGTCACCGGCGACTCGGCGTCGAACGGCACGCGGCCCGTCAGCAGCTCGTACAGCATCACGCCGATCGAGTAGAGGTCGGAGCGGGGGCTGACTGGCTGGCCCTGCGCCTGCTCGGGCGAGAGGTACTGCGCCGTGCCCATGATCGAGCCGGTCTCGGTCATGTCCGACGCCCCGGCGCGGGCGATCCCGAAGTCCGTGACCTTCGCGCGGCCCTCGTCGTCGAGGATCACGTTGTGCGGCTTGATGTCGCGGTGCACGACGCCGCGCTTGTGGGCGAAGCGGGCGGCGCGCAGGACCTGGACGGTGATGTCGCTCGCCAGCTCGGGCGGCATCGCGCCGTGCTCCCGGACGAGCTGCTTGAGCGTGTGCCCGTCGAGGAACTCCATCGCGATGTAGTAGGTGCCGTCCCACTCGCCGCGGTCGAAGACGCCGACGATGTTCGGGTGCTGGAGGCCGGCGGCGCTCGACGCCTCGCGGCGGAAGCGCTCGACGAACTCCTCGTCCTCGGCGAAGCGGCGGTAGAGGAGCTTGAGCGCCACGCGGCGGCCGAGCTGGGTGTCCTCCGCGCAGTAGACGTCCGCCATCCCGCCCGAGCCGAGCCGGTTGAGGACGCGGTAGCGCCCGTCGATCATCGTGTCGCGCTCGATCGACCGCATCGCTTACTCGCCGAGCGACTCCAGGACCTTGGCCGCGATCGGCGCGGCGACCGTGCCGCCGGTGCCGCCCTGGACCCGCTCGAGCACCACGGCGACCGCGAAGCGGTCCGTGAAGCCGATGAACCACGGGTTGTTGAGCCCCTGGAGGTTGACCTCGGCGGTGCCGGTCTTGCCGGCCACGTCGACGCCCTCGAGCGCCGCGGCGGTGCCGGTGCCCTCCTTGACCACGTTGCGCATCATGTCGCCCAGCTGCTGCGCCGACTCCTGCGACATCACGCGCTCGGCCTCCTCCGGCAGCGGCTCGTCGACCGTGCGCCCGTCCGGGTCGAGCACCTTGGCGACCAGGCGCGGCTCCATGCGCACGCCGCCGTTGCCGATCGTCTGCGCCACGCTGGCCATCTGGAGCGGGGTCACCTCGAGGTCGCCCTGGCCGATGCCGACGCGCCCGATGTCGACGAGGTCCGAGGTCGGCCGCGTGAGCCGCTTGCGGCCCTTGTTGACGCCGCTCGCGATCATCTGCTCGTCCGGGTAGTCCATCGGCGGGTCCGAGTAGAACCCGAACTTCTCCATGTAGTCGCCCATCGTGTTCTTGCCGAGCTTCTCGGCGACCTCGGCCCACACGGTGTTCACGGAGTTCGTCAGCGCCGTCGTGAGGTCGATCTGCCCGAAGTCCTCGTCGCCGAAGTTGTTCAACGGCGCCCCGGAGATCACCTTGCCGTTCTCGCCGCTCACCTGGGACCCCGGCTCGTACTTGCCGGAGTCGAGCGCCGCCGCGGCCGTGACGGCCTTCATCGTCGAGCCCGGCGCCAGCCGCGCCTGCGTGGCGAAGTTGAAGTTCGCGCCGCAGTCGTCGCCCGAGGGGTCGAACGACGGCTTGGCGGCCAGCACCTTGACGGCGCCGGAGTCGAGCTCCATCGCCACCACCGCGCCCCGCTGCTGGTGCTTGGCGAGCTCGTCCGTCGCGACCTGCTGCGACTTCGCGCTGAGCGTCGTGCGCAGGTCGTCGCCGACCTTCGCGGGCCCCAGCAGCCGGCTCAGCGCGTCGACGGCGTCCGTCGCCCGCCCGGTCAGCGGGTCGTTGTAGTAGTCCTCCAGCCCGGAGCGGCCGCGATCGATCGACGTGCAGCCGATCGCGTGGGCGAACAGCGGCCCGGTCGGGTAGCGGCGGCCGAAGCGCTTCCCCGGGAGCGGCCGGCTGCCGGCCAGCAGCTGGCCGTTGTCCGCCCGGATCACGCCGCGCTTGATCAGCTGCTCGGCGAGCAGCTCGCGGCGGTTGGCCGGGTTGTCGCGCAGCGCCTCGGCCTCGAAGACCGTCCAGCGCGACGTGAAGCCGACGAGCACCGCGAACAGCACCAGGATCAGCGCGAACAGGCGCGTGACGGGCGTGTTCACCGCAGCCCCCTGCGCGGCGCGGCGCCCTGCGGCCGCCGCGCCCGGTCGGAGACGAGCAGCAGCAGCGCGACCAGCACGAAGTTCGCCACGATCGAGGAGCCGCCGTAGGAGACGAACGGCAGCGTGACGCCGGTCAGCGGGATCACGCGCGTGACGCCGCCGACGATCACGAACACCTGGAGCGCCAGGACGGCGGTGAGGCCAGTCGCGAGCAGCTTCGAGAACGAGTCGGCGGAGATCATCGCCACCTTGAAGCCGCGCTCCACGAGCAGCAGGTACACGAGCAGCAGCCCGCAGGCGCCCATCAGCCCGACCTCGTTGACGATCACCGAGTAGATGAGGTCCGTATGCGGCGCCGGGATCAGGGTCTCCCCGCTCGGCCCCCGCAGCAGCGACCCGCCGAAGCCGGTGCCGAACAGCCCGCCGTCGGCCTGGGCGAACACGGACTGCGCGAGCTGGTAGCCCTCCTTGTCCACCCAGTCGGGGTTGAACGGGTCCAGCCAGATGTCGACGCGGTCGCGCACGTGGCTGACCGTCGAGGCGAAGAACCACGCGCCGACCGCGAACAGCGCCGAGCCGATGACCACGAACGACAGCCGGTTCGTGGCCACGTAGAGCAGCGCCAGGAAGCCGCCGAAGTACATCAGCGACGAGCCGAGGTCGCGGATGAACACGAGCATGAACATCGCCGCGCCCCAGACGACGAGCAGCGGCCCGAGGTGCTTCAGCGGCGGGATCGTGACCCCCAGCACGCGCTTGGAGCCCTGCACGAGCACCTGGCGCGTGTCGCGCAGGTACGCGGCGAGGAAGATGATGATCGCGATCTTCCCGAACTCCGCCGGCTGGAAGGCGACCGGGCCGAGCTTGACGCCGAGGTAGGCGCCGTTGACCTGCTGGCCGATGCCGGGCACGCGCGGGAGCAGCAGCAGGACCAGGCCCGCCAGCGCGATCGTGTAGCGGTAGCGCTCGAGCACCCGGAAGTCGCGCAGGAACAGGATCGTCGCCGCGAACAGGACGAGCCCGACCACGAACCACTGCGCCTGCTCGCGCGCCAGCTCCTCGTCGATCCGGTAGATGACGACGAGGCCGAAGCACGCCAGCACGCTCACCAGCGGGAACAGGTAGGGGTCGGCGTTCGGCAGCGTGAAGCGGATCACGAAGTGCCCGCCGACGCACAGCGCGAGGAAGATCGCCCCGTACGTCAGCGAGACGTCGGACAGCTGCTCGGACTGCTGGATGAAGATCGCGGCGAATCCGGCGGTGAGCAGCAGCGACGCCGGGATCAGCGCCATCAGCTCGCGGTTGCGGGCGCTCACGGTGAGAGCTGTCCGCGTTCGAGCTCGATGATCAGGTCCTCGGCATCGTCCTTGGACCGCAGCTTGTGGTTCGTGAACGTCTCACGGCGCGCGGCCGGGACGGACTCGAGCGTGACGCCCGAGTTGCGCCAACGGCTGTAGAGGTCGATGCCGAGCGGCAGCTCGAACGGCAGGCCGCGGTAGATCGTGACGGCGTTCGCGCGCTCGGGGTCCGTGCCGACGAAGTAGACGGCGCGGGTGGCGATCCAGAAGCCGCCGAGCACCATCGCCAGCAGCACGACGGCCACGATCACGCCGGGCGGGACAGCCGCCTGCGCTTGCGTGCGGCGCGGTCCTTGGGCAGCGAGACCGTGCGCTCCGGCACGGCCTCGGCCGTGGCGTCGGGCGCCGTGCGCGGCCGCACGGCCGACAGCGCCACGGTGCCGCTCGCCCGGTACTCCGCCTCGTGCTCGTCCGTCGCCCGGACGGCGTGGGCGACCTCGCCGGCATCCAGCGCCTCCTCGTCGCGGACGCGCGTGTGGGCGCTGGGACGCGACACGCCCTGGCGCGGCACCGCCTCGCCCGAGAACGTGTCGTACTCCGCGGTCCGGCCGGGCTCGCGCGTCCTCGGCCGCCGCCGCCGCCGGCGCCGGCGGCGCCCGCCGCGTCGCCGGTCGCGACCTCCTCGAGCCGGAACAGGATCACCGTGATGTTGTCGCGCCCGCCCGCGGCGTTGGCGGCGGCGATCAGCTCGCGGCCCGCGTGGTCGAGGTCGCTCATGCTCTCCAGCACGCGCCGCGCGCCGGGCTCCTGGATCATGCCGGTGAGCCCGTCGGAGCACAGCAGGAAGACGTCGCCGTCGCGGGCGCGGAAGACCTCGACGTCGACGTCGACGTCCGGCTCGGCGCCGAGCGCCCGGGTGATCACGTTGCGCTGCGGGTGGGCCTCGGCCTGCTCCTCCGTGAGCTTGCCGCGCGCCACCAGCTCGCCGACCAGCGAGTGGTCGCGCGTGAGGCGCGTGAGCTCGCCGCCGCGCCACAGGTAGGCGCGGGAGTCGCCGACGTGGGCCACCGTGACGTCGGCCTCGCCGACGTAGGCGGCGGTGACCGTCGTGCCCATGCCGGCGTACTGCTCGTTGGAGCGGGAGCGGTCGTGGATGCGCCGGTTCGCGCCGCGGATCACCTCGGCGAGCGCCTCGCCCGGCGACCCGGACGGCAGGCTCGTCTCGAACGAGTCGACGGCCATCTCGGACGCCACCTCGCCCGCCTGGGCGCCGCCCATGCCGTCCGCGACGACGAACAGGGGCGCGCGGACGAAGTAGTTGTCCTCGTTGCCCTGGCGCTGGCGCCCCAGGTCGGAGGCATGGAACTCCTCGGCGATGCGCAGCACGGCGTCTTCGCTACCTCTCGAAAGTGAACTGGGAGTCGCCGATGCGGATCCGGTCGCCCGGATGCAGGGGCTGCGGCCCGCGCAGCGGCTCCTCGTTCAGGTACGTCCCGTTGGTCGAGCCCAGATCCTCCAACACGATGACCTCTCCGTGCGGCGCGAGTCGCGCGTGCTGGGAGGACGCGAACGTGTCCTCCAGCCGGATGTCGGCCTGCTCTCCCCGCCCGAGCACGGCCCCGTCCGAAAGAGAGTAGGCGGATCCGGCCCGCAGGCCCGCCGCGGTCTCCACGCGCAGCTTCGGCTCGCCGAGCGCTCCGTCCCCGCCCAGGCCGGAGGAGGCGACGTGCATGCCGGTCGCGTCGTCGGCGTACGCGGTCTGCGCGGCGCCGCCGCGGCGCAGGTCCTTGAGCGCGGAGCGGGCCATCCACAGCAGGAACAGGTACAGGATGGCGAGGAAGCCGAACTTCAGGGCGACGGCGACGGGGTCCAGGGCCACGCGGCTACTCCTGCTCGAAGGTGATGCGCGAGGTGCCGAGCTGGATCGTGTCGCCGCGCTTGAGCGACTGCGGGCCTTGGATCCGCCGGCCGTTGACCTTGACGCCGTTGGTGGAGCCGAGGTCGCGGACGATCCACGAGCCGCCGCTGGGGCGCACCTCGGCGTGGCGGCGCGAGACGTTCTCGTCGTTGAGGACGATGTCGCAGTCGCGCGAGCGGCCGATGACGCCGCCGCGCTGGCCGAGGACGGCCGTGCGGCCCTCGTAGCGGATCTTGGCGTTGCCGCGGCGGGGATCGGGCTCGCGCAGCGGCTCCGCGAGCCGCTCGGAGGCCGTGTAGACCATCGTGTGCCCCTCGTCGCCCTGGCTCGGGGCCTCGGACTCGTCCTCGGCGGGGCGGACGAGCCGCGCCTGGATGCCGAACTCGCCGAGCCGCAGGCGGTCGTCGGTGCGGAACGTGATGGCCGGCGCCGTGACGAGCGCGATCCGCTCGCGGCGGGCGTGCTCGAGCAGGTAGCCGGACAGCTCCGTGGCGAGATCGTCCTCGTAGCCCTCGAACTGCTTGCGGTCGTCGGGCGAGAGCCAGATGGCGTACTCGTTCGGCGCGTAGGTGCGCGACAGCGACGTCACCTTGTTCTCGTCCATCTCGCGGGTGAGCTTGCGCGCGATCTCCACCGGGCGCACCTCGGACTTGAAGGCGCGCGAGAACGTGCCCTCCACGAGGCCGGCCAGCTTGGATTCGAGGTTGCGGAGGACGCTCATCTCAGCTCGGGGTGCGGGTACCCGTTCGCACCCCGATCATGGGTCCACGATATCCCGCGGCAATACGCGGGGCCCCGCGAGGGCGACGACCCCGGCCACCACGGCGCCGCCCGCCAGCCCGCGCGGGTCCGGCGACCCGGCCCATTCCGCCACGGCCGCGGTGCCCGCGCCGAGCCCCGCGGCCCATGTCGTCGCCGCGACGACGTCGGGCCCGAGGTGGCGGCCGCGGACGATCCAGGGCAGGATCGCCGCCGCGGCGGCCCACACCAGCGCGACGAGGACGAGGCCGCTCTCGAAGGCCGGCGCGATCGCGGTGTCGAACGCCTCGCGGGCGCTCCTCGGCCATCCCGGGGACGGTTCGGCCCCGAACAGCAGCTCGCTGTCCAGCAGCGGCTCCGCCAGGAGGAGCCACCACAGGCCGGCGGCGCCGAGAACGGCGCGCTGGAGCGCGTGGCGGGCGCGGCCGGCGATCGCGGGGTAGGCGCAGGCGAGCGTGGCGATGCCGAGCAGGGGGGCGGCGGCCGGCAGCGACCAGGCGCGGCCGGTGCCGCGGCTCAGCGGCGGGACGGCCGCGGCCGCGGCGAGGACGAGCGCGAAGCCCGGGCGGTCGGGGGCGGTCAGCGCCACGGCCGCGATCGCCAGCGCGAGCCAGCCCACTCGCGGGAGCGCACCCACGACGAGCGCGGCCGCGACGGCCGCCACGAGCGGGCCGGTGCCGGCCACCGCCGCCACGGCGGGCGGGCCGCCCTCCGGCAGCAGCGTCACGGCCGCCGCCGCGAGGCCGGCGGCCGCGAGCGCGGCGCCGATCCGGCCGGCCGCGGGCGGCACGTAGGCGGTGCCGGCACGCTCGAGCGGGTGGGCGAGGATGGTGCCGCCCTCGTCGGACACCGTGGGCAGCGTGTCGGCGAGCGCGTCGGCCAGCTCTCGCAGCGTCCCGCGGTCCTCGGGACGGGGCTCGACCGCGCGGTCGATCGCCGCGCAGAGATCCTCCGGGAGGTCCTTGCGCTTGCCCTGGAGCGGAGGCAGCCGCTGGCCGAGGCGCCGCGCGGTGGCCGCGGCGTTGCCGCCGCGCACCGGGTTGACGCCGGCGAGGCCCTCGTAGAGCACGAGCGCCAGCGAGTAGAGGTCGGCCGCCTCGCCCGCCGGGTGCCCGCTCGCCTGCTCCGGCGCCATGTAGGCGAGCGTCCCGACGACGTCGCCCGTGCGCGTGAGCGGCTCGTCGCCGGCCAGGTGGGCCACGCCGAAGTCGGTCAGCTTGGCCGCGCTGCGGGCGGAGCGCGGCCGCTCGGGGACGATCACGTTCTGCGGCTTGACGTCGCGGTGGATCACGCCGCGGCCGTGGGCGTGCTCGAGCGCGTCGGCGAGCGCGAGGCCGACCCGCAGCACGTCGCGGTCGGACAGCTCGCCGTCGGACGCGAGGCGGTCGAGCGTCCGGCCCTCGACCAGCTCGGAGACGAGGTAGCGCGCGCCGGCGTCCTCGCCGGCGTCGAACACGGCGACGATCCCGGGGTGGTCCAGGCGGGCGGCCGCCATCGCCTCGCGCGTGGCGCGCTCGGGCGCCGGCGCGCCGGCCGGGATCACCTTGACGGCGACCTGACGGTCGAGCCGCTCGTCCTGCGCCGCGTACACCGTGCCGAAGCCGCCGGAGCCGAGCCGCGCCCCGAGGCGGTAGCGGCCCATCACCGCGGGCCGCGCGACCGCCGGGAGCTCCTCCGTGGCCTCCATCGGAGCCTTGTTCGCCGCCCGCGCGGCGACCCCTCCGCCGCCCGCGGCAGCCGTGCCGCCGAAGCGGCGGTCATACTGACGACCCGACCGTGTCCTTCTTCGACGAGGACGACGAGCCCCGCAGGACGGCGCCGCGGCCGCGGCGTGCGGCGACGGGGGGCGTCGGCGCCGATTCCCAGACGCTGCTCGTGCGGCGCGCCATCGCGGCCGTCGTGCTCGTCGTCGTGCTGCTCGTGCTCGTGCTGCTGGTCAACAGCTGCCGCAACTCCCAGAAGGAGAACGCGCTCAAGGACTACAACCGCGAGGTCTCGTCGATCGCGACGGAGTCGAGCACGCAGGTCGGCGCGGAGTTCTTCCGGCTGCTCGGCGACGGCGGCAGCGAGTCGCCGCAGGACCTCCAGACCGCGATCTCCAGCTTCCGCGTCCAGGCCGAGCAGCAGCTCGAGCAGGCGGAGGGCCTGTCGGTCCCGGACGAGATGCGCGGCGCGCAGACGTCGTTCCTCACGGCGCTCGAGTGGCGGCGCGACGGCCTGGACTACATCGCCCAGCGGATCCGCACCGCGCTCGGCGACTCCGGGGAGGCCGCCGACCGCGCGATCCAGGAGATCGCCGGCCAGATGCAGGTGTTCCTGGCCTCCGACGTCTCGTACGAATCGCGCGTCGTCCCGTTCATCAAGGACGCGCTGGCCGAGCAGAAGATCGGCGGGCAGCAGATCGCCGGCTCGCGCTTCCTCCCGTCGCTGGACTGGCTCCAGCCCGAGGTCGTGGCCGAGCAGCTCGGCCAGCAGCTGTCGGCGGGCGCCGGCCGCGACCGCAACGAGCCGACGGGCCCGGGCCTGCACGGCACGAACATCGACTCGGTGGCCTACGGCGACGTGACGCTCCAGCCGGACGCGCCGAACCAGCTCACCTACACGGCCGAGACCACGTTCGCCGTCAACTTCACCAACGGCGGCGAGAACGACGAGTTCGACGTGAAGGTGACCGTCCGCATCGTCCCCGAGAGCGGCGAGCCGATCGTGCTCACCGACACGATCGACCAGGTCGCGCCGGGCGCGGCCGCGACCGCCAACCTCGCGCTCGAGGACCCGCCGCCGCTCGGCAGCGCCGTCACGATCCGCGTCCGCATCGCGCCGGTGCCCGGCGAGGAGAAGACGGACAACAACGAGTCGGAGTACCAGGCGATCTTCTCCGAGGGCTAGCCGCTCCGACCGCGCCCGCGCGCTCGTACACTGCACCGCCGTGGACGAGCTCACCCAACCCGCGGGCATCGCCGCGCTCGCGGCCGGCGGCGTGGCGCTCATCGCGCTCGTGCTGGCCGCCGTCGCGGCGGTGCGGATCCGCCGGCTGCGCGCGGAGCAGCGCGTCGTGCTCGGTCCCAGCGGCCGCGAGGACCTCGTGAGCCACGCGAGCTCGCTCCACCGGGCGTTCGAGGCGCTGCACGGGCGCGTCGAGGAGGTCGCCGCCCGGCTCGACGAGCGGATGGCCGCCGCCGAGGAGCGCCTCGACGGCGCGATCGCCTACCGGGCGCTCGTGCGCTACGACGCCTACGGCGAGCTCACGGGCCATCAGTCCACCTCGCTCGCCCTGCTCGACGCCGGCCAGAGCGGCGTCGTCCTCTCCTCGATCGCCAACCGCGAGACCGCGCGGCTGTACTGCAAGCAGGTCCGCGCCGGCGAGGGCGAGCTCGAGCTCTCGCCCGAGGAGGCCGAGGCCGTCCGCCTCGCCCTGGCGGGCGAGGTCGGCTCCGTCACGCTCGACTGAGCGGCGCCATAAGCCCCCGGCTCGAACCCGGCGCATTCGGCGTGGTGCGGCGGGATACGCCGGGTCGCTCGGCTACACTCAGCCGCACGATGGCCACAGCCACCGTACCCCCACCACGGGGGTCCGTGCCGCCGAGCGACCACCAGCGGCACGGACCCGGTTCCGACGGCTGCGGTCGTTGGTCAGGTGGTCGTGTGCTCGTCCTCAACGCGACGTACGAGCCGATCAACGTCTGCACCGTGCGCCGCGCCACGGTGCTGCTGCTCAAGAGCAAGGCCGAGATGGTCGAGATCGGCACGCGCGACCTGCACTGGGCGAACGGCTCGCTCCCGCGCCCGGTCGTGATCCGGCTGATCACGTACGTCCGCATCCCGCGTGACACCCACAAGCGCAAGATCACCCGCCGCGCCGTGTTCGCGCGCGACGGCTGGGAATGCCAGTACTGCGGCGCCCGCACGAGCCTCACGGTCGACCACGTGATCCCCCGCTCGAAGGGCGGCGGCTCGGGCTGGGACAACATCGTCGCCTCCTGCGCGCCGTGCAACCGCCGCAAGGGCGACCGGCTGCCGCACCAGATCAACATGCACCCGCGCGTCAAGCCGCGGACGCCGAGCGCGCACATCTTCATCCAGCTCGCGTCGCCGACGATCCCGGCGACGTGGAAGCAGTACCTCGCCGAAGCGGCCTGACGGCCTGCCTGGTTCGCTCAGCGCGCTTCACCGGCCGACGCACCGGGTACCAGCGCATCCGGGCGCCGGCACGGGGCCGGCGCGCGGCGGAGAGGAGACACGGTCATGGGTGACGAGGCGCGGCACGAGCGGAAGGCACCTTCGCTGGCGGGGAGGTTCGCCGCGGCGATCGCCCTGACGATCGGCTTCTACACGCTGGCGCTCGCGATCGGCGGCGCGCTGGTCGGCGGCCCGCTCTACGTCTTCTTCAGCGCCGGCCGCGTCAACTTCTTCACGATCTCCGCGTTCTTCCTCGGCTGCTCGATCCTGTGGGCGATCTTCCCGCGCCGCATGCGCTTCGAGCCGCCGGGCGTCCGCGTCGACCACGCCTCGCAGCCGCGGCTGCTCTCGCTCATCGCCGAGGAGGCGAAGGCGATGAAGGAGAAGGAGCCCGACGAGGTCTACGCCACGATGGAGGTCAACGCGGCCGTCACGGAGGTCGGCCGCGGGCGGCGCGTGATGATCGTCGGCGTCCCGCTGCTGCACGTGCTGTCCGAGCGCGGCTTCCGCGGCGTGATCGCGCACGAGCTCGGCCACTACCGCGGCGGCGACACGCGTCTGGGCCCGTTGATCTACCGCACGCGCGAGGCGATCGGCCGGACGATCTCGCAGCTCATCGACGACGAGAACGACGACCGCTGGGGCCGGCGACTGATCTGCCAGCCGTTCATCTGGTACGGCCGCGCGTTCATGCGGATCACGAGCTCGATCTCGCGCCGGGAGGAGTTCGCCGCCGACGCGTGCGCGGTCGAGCGGGCGGGCCGCGATGCCTACGCGACGGCCCTGCGCCAGGTCCGCGCGTACGGGCCGGCGTTCGACGCCTACTGGCAGCAGGACGTCGTCCCGCTGCTGTCGAGCGGCGCCCGGCCGCCGCTGGCCGAGGGGTTCTCGCGCTTCGCCGGCTCCGTCAAGGAGACGGCCGAGAAGCACCTCGAGGAGGAGCTCGCGGAGCGCCGGACGGATCCCTACGACTCGCACCCGGCGCCGGCCGAGCGGCTCGCCGCGATCGAGCACGCCCCGGCGGGAGAGCCGGACGAGTCGCCGCCCGCGGTCTCGCTGGTCGAGGACCCCGCGGCGCTCGAGAGCGCGCAGGTCGAGTTCCTGTTCGGGCCCGAGGGCCGCGAGCAGCTGGAGCCGGTCGACTGGGAGGACGCCGGTGAGCGCGTGTACGCGCGGACCTACGAGGGCCTGGCCGGCGAGTACCCGTGGATCCTCGAGGGCGTGACGTTCGCCTCGCTGCCCGACACGGCCGCGCGACTCGACTGGCTCGGCGACGAGCTCCACCGGCGCGTCGACGACCTGCCGGCGGACGAGGCGCCGGAGCTGGCCGCGGCGGTGCTCGGCTCGGCGGGCGTGCTCGCGCTCCGCCGCCACGGCTGGACGGTCCAGGCGCTGCCCGGCGAGCCGGTGCTCTGCCGCCGCGGCGACGTGGGCCTCTCGCCGCACCTGATGGTCGCCGGCATGCGGGACCGGACCACGTTCGACCGCGAGCGCTACGACCGCGAGATCGAGCAGGAGGGGATCGGCGACATCGCGCTGGCCGACGGCGTGCCGCCCGCCGCCACCTCGGCGGACAAGGAGGCCGCCACCGCATAGGCCGCCGCCCCCGGCGCCGCCCCGGCGCATCTCGCCGGCGCGTTTGCCCTCGGTGAGACGATTCGGGGGAGCGACGCGGGGAGGGACAGATGGAATCAGCCACACCGCGAGCGACCCTCGTGGTCGCGAACCGGACGGCCGCCACGCCGGACCTGCTCGACGAGGTGCAGCGCAGGGCGCGCGAGCGCCCGACGACCTTCGCGCTGCTGATCCCGGACGCCGCCGCCGGGAGCGCGGACTGGACGCTCGAGCTGGCCCTGCCGCTGCTGGAGCGAGCGGCGGGCGGGCCGGTCGAGGGCATCTCCGCCGAGGGCGAGGATCCCTTCGACGCGATCAAGTCGGCGGTGGACGAGCGCCAGTTCGACGAGATCGTGATCTCGACGCTGCCGAAGCGGGTGTCCGCCTGGCTGCGCCGGGATCTGCCGCGCCGGGTCGAGGCGCTCGGCCTGCCGGTCACGGTCGTAACGCCCGACCGTGAGCGCGTCCGCGACAAGGTCCCGACCATGGGCGGGGCGGCGGCACCGGCTGAACGCGGACGGAGGGCGACGGCGCCGAGGCGCTCTCGGCGCCGCCCGCCTTAACGACCGAGGGCGCCGCTTCGACCTAGCGGCGCCCTCGGGCATTCTTGCTGGACTGAGCCGGGCAAACGGCTGACTACACGGCTGGGGGGACCATCTCCAGCACCGTGCCCGGCGGTGTCTCGGGTTGGATTCCGCTCTCGCGGGCCCAGCTCCGGCTGCTAGCGGCCGGACACCTCCAGGGTCCCGGCAGAACTGTCACTCAACTTTGGACCACCCCCTTTCTCTGGTCGCACCAGAGTAGCGAACAGAGGGGACGGTCACCACGCCGGGCGCTGACCGTACGGGCGGGCTCGCGACCGGCTCAGGCCTACGGCTCGAGGTCGTCCTCGGAGACCTCGGGCGGCGTGATCAGCGAGTCGTCGGTCGGGTCGGCCGCGATGACGCCGGAAGCGCCGTCGCCGTCGCCGTCGACCGCCGGCTCGTCGGCCACGCCGGACGCGTCGAGCGACGCCGGCTCGCCCACCGGCATGTCGGCCGGCGCGTCGGACTCGACGACCAGCGCCACCGCCGACACCTCGTCGCCCTCGCGCAGCTTCATCAGCCGCACGCCCTGCGACGCCCGGCCGTAGCGGTTGATCCCGCGCACGCCGGTCCGCTGGACGATCCCGTTCTGCGAGATGAAGACGAGCTCCTGGTGCTCCTTGACGACCAGCGCCGCCGCGAGCAGGCCCTTGTCCTCGGTGAAGTTGATCGTCTTCACGCCCTTCGCGCCGCGCGACGTCAGCCGGTACTCGTCGATCCCGGTCCGCTTGCCGTAGCCGTTCTCGGTCACGACGAGCAGGTCCTGGCCCGGGCGGGCGACGTCCATCGCCAGCACGTAGTTGGCCTTGCCGGAGACGTCCATGCCGCGGACGCCGCTCGTGTCGCGGCCCATCGACCGCGCGTCCTCCTCGCGGAAGCGGACGGTCAGGCCCTCGTGCGAGACCATCAGGATCTCGTCACCCGGGTCGACCCGCCGCACGGCAACCAGCTCGTCCTCGTCGCGGATGTTGATCGCGATGATGCCGTCGGCCTTGATCGGCGTGTTGTAGCGCTGGAACTCCGTCTTCTTCACGACGCCCTGGCGAGTCGCGAACATCAGGAAGTCCGTCTCGGAGAAGTCGCGCGTCGCGAGCACGGACTGCACGCGCTCGCCGTCGCGCAGCGGCAGCACGTTGCCGAGGTAGCGGCCCTTGGACGTGCGGCCGGCCTCGGGCAGGTCGTAGACCTTCGAGCGGTAGACCTTGCCGCGGTTCGTGAAGAACAGGAGGAAGTCGTGCGTCGAGCACACGAAGAGGTGCTCGATGTAGTCGTCCTCCTTCATGTCCATCCCGATGATCCCGATGCCGCCGCGGCGCTGCTGGCGGTAGGTGGCGAGCGGGAGCGACTTGATGTAGCCCGAGTTCGTGATCGAGATGACCATCTGCTGGTCGGCGATCAGGTCCTCGATGTCGAGGTCGTCCTCGGCCGGCGTGATCTTCGTGCGCCGCTCGTCGCCGTAGCGCTCGGCGATCTCCTGGAGCTCCTCCTTGATCAGCCCGAAGACCTTGTCCTCGTCGCCGAGCAGCTCGCGCAGCTCGCGGATGCGCTCGACGAGATCGGCGTGCTCGCGGCGCAGCGAATCGGCCTCGAGCGCGGTCAGCTGCTGGAGGCGCAGCTCGAGGATCGCCTGGGCCTGGATGTAGGTCAGCCCGAAGCGCTCCATCAGGCCCGTGCGCGCGACGTCGCGGTCGCGCGACGCGCGGATCAGCTCGATCACCTCGTCCAGGTGGTCGAGCGCGATCAGCAGGCCCTCGAGCCGGTGGACGCGGGCCTCGAGCGCGCGCAGCTCGTGCTTCGAGCGGCGGACGATGACCTCGCGCTGGTGCTGGACGTAGTTGTGGATGACCGACCGCAGCGGCAGCGTCCGCGGCACGTTGTCGACCAGCGCGACCATGTTCACGCCGAACGTCGACTGCATCTGGGTGTGCTTCCAGAGCTTGTTGAGCACGACCTTGGGGTTGGCGTCGCGCTTGAGCTCGATCACGACCCGCATGCCCTTGCGGTCCGAGTGGTCCTCGATGTTCGTGATCTCGGGGAGCTTCTTCTCCGCGTGCAGGTCGGCGACCTTGCGGATCAGGCCGCCGTCGCCGCCCTTCTTGACCATGAAGGGCAGCTCGGTGACGACGATCGCCTCCTTGCCCTGGCTCAGCGGCTCGATGTGGGCGCGCGCGCGGACGCGCACCCGGCCGCGGCCGGTCTCGTAGGCGTCGCGGATGCCGCTGAGGCCGAGGATGACGCCGCCGGTCGGGAAGTCCGGGCCCTTGATGTGCTGCATCAGGCCGGCGGTGTCGATGTCCGGATCGTCGATGTAGGCGATCGTCGCCGCGATCGTCTCCCGCAGGTTGTGCGGCGGGATGTTCGTCGCCATGCCGACGGCGATGCCGCTCGACCCGTTGACGAGCAGGTTCGGGAACCGCGCCGGCAGGACGACCGGCTCGTTGTTCTGGCCGTCGTAGTTGGGCTGGAAGTTGACGGTGTCGGCGTCCAGGTCGCGCAGCATCTCGCGCGCGATCGGCGCCAGCCGCGCCTCCGTGTACCGCATCGCGGCGGCGGGGTCGTCGTCGATCGAGCCGAAGTTGCCCTGCCCGTCGACCAGTGGCGCGCGCATCGAGAACTCCTGCGCCATGCGCACGAGCGTGTCGTAGATCGCGCTGTCCCCGTGCGGGTGGTACTTGCCCATGACCTCGCCGACGATGCGGGCGGACTTGGCGTACGACCGGTTGGGCTGGAGGCCGTTCTCGTTCATCGCGAACAGCACGCGGCGGTGGACGGGCTTCAGGCCGTCGCGGACGTCGGGCAGCGCGCGCCCGACGATGACGGACATGGCGTAGTCCAGGTAGGAGGAGCGCATCTCCTCCTCGAGCCCGCGGGGCTCGACGTTGCCGCCGGAGATGATGTCGGAGGTCGCCATCTAGCTCACACGTCCAGGGTCGCCACGCGCGCGTTCTCCTCGATGAACTCGCGCCGGGGCTCGACCTTGTCGCCCATCAGCATCGTGAACAGCCGGTCCGCGACCGCCGCGTCGTCCATCGTCACCTGCGCGAGCGTGCGCGTCTCGGGATCCATCGTCGTCTCTCGCAGCTGGTCGGCGTTCATCTCGCCGAGGCCCTTGAAGCGCTGGAGCTTCAGGCCCTTGCCGGCGACCTCCATCACCTTGCGGCGGAGGTCCTCGAACGACAGCGCGTCCTCGGCCTCGTCGCCGAGCCGCACGGTGAACGGCGGCGTGCCGGCGAGCTTGACGAGCTCGGCGTGCACGCGCGCGAGCTGGCGGTACTCGTTGGTGTCGAACAGGCCGCGCCGCAGGCTGTGGGTGCGCGCCATGCTCGTCCGCCGCTCCACCGCGCGGATGCGGATCAGACCGTCGTCGGCGGACACGAGCTCGGTCGTGTAGGGCTCGGTCTCCGGGTCCTCGCGGCCGATCAGCTCGAGCAGCTGGTCCACGCTCGTGACCTCCTCGTCGAGGATCTGCGACTCCTCGAGGAACGTGACCATCTCGTGCCCGTGCTCGGCGCGCAGCGCGCTCGCCCAGCCCTCGTACTGCTTGAGCAGCCGGGTGTAGCGCTGCCAGCGCGTGTCGGTGAGCTTGAACGGCTGGCCGGCGTGGTCGGCGATCTCGAAGCGGTCGAGCTTGTCGCCGAGGAGCTGCGCCTCGAGCTCGGAGTCCTTCTCGATGTAGCGCTCGCGCTTGCCCTGGGTGAGCTTGTACAGCGGCGGCTTGGCGATGTAGACGTAGCCGGCCTCGATCAGGTCCTGCATCTCGCGGAACAGCAGCGTCAGGATCAGCGTGCGGATGTGGGCGCCGTCGACGTCGGCGTCCGTCATGAGGATGATCTTGTGGTAGCGCAGCTTGCCGAGGTCGAACTCGTCGCGGACGCCGGTGCCGAGCGCGGTGATCAGCGCCTGGATCTCGGCGTTCTGGAGCACCTTGTCGATGCGCGACTTCTCGACGTTGAGGATCTTGCCGCGCAGCGGCAGGACCGCCTGCGTCGCGCGGTCGCGGCCCTGCTTCGCCGAGCCGCCCGCCGAGTCGCCCTCGACGATGAACAGCTCCGCCAGCTCCGGGTTCTTGATCGTGCAGTCGGCGAGCTTGCCGGGCAGGCCCATGCCGCCCATGGCGGACTTGCGCGTGGCGTCGCGCGCCTTGCGCGCGGCCGCGCGGGCCTGGGCGGCGGAGACCGCCTTGCGGACGATCTGGCCGGCCTCCTGCGGGTTCTCCTCGAGGAACTCGGCCAGCTTCTGGTTGACGACGGAGGCGACGAAGCCCTCCATGCCGGGGTTGCCGAGCTTGGTCTTCGTCTGGCCCTCGAACTGCGGGTCGGACAGCTTCACGGACACGACGGCCGTCAGGCCCTCGCGGATGTCCTCGCCCGTGAGGTTCTCGTCCTTCTCCTTGAGCTGGCCCTTCTCGCGCGCGTAGCGGTTGAGCGTGCGCGTGAGCGCCGAGCGGAAGCCCGACATGTGCGCGCCGCCCTCGTGCGTGTTGATGTTGTTGGCGAACGAGAAGACGGACTCCTGGTAGGAGGAGTTCCACTGGAGCGCGACCTCGGCCGCGCCCTCGTCGCTCTCGCCCTCGAAGAAGACGACCTTCTTCTGGATCGGGTCCTTGTTCTCGTTGAGGTAGACGACGAAGTCCTCGATGCCGCCCTCGTAGTGGAACTCGGACTTGCGGCCGCCCTCGCCGCGCTCGTCGGTGATCGAGATCCGCAGCCCGCGGGTCAGGAACGCCGTCTCGCGCAGGCGCTGCTCGAGCGTCGCGAACTCGAAGTCCAGGGTCTCGAAGACCTCCGCGTCAGGCAGGAAGGTGATCGTCGTGCCGGTCTCCTGCGTCGGCTCGCCGCGCTCCAGCTCGCCCTGCGGGGCGCCGCGCACGTAGGTCTGGCGCCACACGTAGCCGTCGCGCATGATCTCGACGTTGAGCTCCTCGGACAGCGCGTTGACGACCGACACGCCGACGCCGTGGAGCCCGCCGGAGACCTTGTAGCCGCCGCCGTCGCCGAACTTGCCGCCGGCGTGCAGGACGGTCAGGACGACCTCGACGGCCGGACGGCCCTCCTTCTCCATCATCCCGACGGGGATGCCGGCGCCGTTGTCGACGACCGTGACGGAGTTGTCCGGGTGAACGGTGACCGCGACGGAGTCGCAGCGGCCGGCCAGCGCCTCGTCGACGGAGTTGTCGACGACCTCGTACACGAGGTGGTGCAGGCCGCGCACGCCGGTGGAGCCGATGTACATGCCGGGGCGCTTGCGGACCGCCTCGAGGCCCTCGAGGACGGTGATGTCCTGCGCGTCGTAGCCGGTGCGCGGGCTCTCCGCGCCGTCCGCGGCCGCGCTCGTCGCGTCCGGGGTCTGGGGGTCGGCCGCGCCCGCGGTCTGCTCGTTCAAGTTGTCGTCGTTCGTGCCGTTGCTGCCTTCGTTGCCGGCCATGTGCCTCCGTCGTTCACAAGACGACGCCCCGGCGGCCAGACGGTGGTCCGTCCGCGGGCCGGGGCGAGGCCTTCAGTGCCCTTGACTATAGCAGGGAGACCCCCTGGAACCCGGTGGTCAAGTGTCAAGAAAGTGCTGCAAATCACGCGAAATACTGCTGGAGCCGAGCGGGCCGCCGGGCGGGTCATCGCCGGGCGGGCGCCGCCTGCGGGCGGAGGCGGCGGACGGCCGGCCTGCCGAGCGCCTCGTTGAGCGCCTCGACGACCCGCTCCGAGAGCAGGTCCAGCTCCTGCGCCCACACCGCCGAGGCGCATGCCACGGTGATCACGCCGTCGCGCTCGGCGACGGGCTCCGCGGCCTGCGCGAACGCGTCGCCCGCGGCGCGAGCCCAGGCCCGCTGGACCTCCGCGAGCAGCGTCGCCGGCGCGATCGCCTCCGTGAAGCTGTCGAGCGCGAGCCCCACCGGCCGCGGTCCACGGCGCCTCATCCCGCGCGCCGCTCCTCACCGGCCGCGGCCTGGAGCACGCGGCCCTCGGCGATCGCGACGCGCTCCACGCCGGCGTCGTCCGATCCCGGCACGTGCGCGAGGTCGGTCGTCGCGATCACGCTCTGCCCGCCGGCCCGGAGCACGTCGACCAGTCGCTCGCGGCGGCCGGCGTCGAGCTCGCTCATGACGTCGTCGAGCAGCATCAGCGGCGGGGCGCCGCGCTCGGCCGCGAGCTCCTCGCGCTCCGCGAGCAGCAGCGCGAGCAGCCCGAGCCGCTGCTGCCCGCGCGAGCCGTAGGCGCGCAGCTCGCGGCCCGACCGCCGGAACGCCAGCTCGTCGCGGTGCGGCCCGTGGCCCGTGAACCCGCGCTCGACGTCACCGTCCACGCGCTCGGCCAGCTCCGCGGCGAGCTGCTCCGGCTCGGTCGCCTTGGAGCGCGGCCGGTAGGACAGCTGCGGCTCCCCGTCGAGCCCCACGCCCGCCGCGTGCGCGGTGAACCGGTCCCGCAGCCGGTCGACCGCCTCCGAGCGGTCGCGCATCAGCGCGATGCCGTGGCGCGCGAGCTCGGCGTCCCAGGCCGGGAGCGAGCCGCGGCCCGCACGGCCCGCACGGATCCCGGCGATCAGCGCGTTGCGCTGTCCGAGCGCCGCCGAGTACGCCCGCCGCGTGCCCGCCCGGCCGGGCCACAGCGCCGCCACGACCTGGTCCAGGTGCGCCCGCCGCAGCGCCGGCGCGCCCAGGACGAGCTCGAGGCGGTCGGGAAGGAAGACGGACACGAGCGGCCGCGCCGCAGCGTCCGTCAGGCGCTCGACCGGCGCGCCGTCGACGCGCAGCCGCTTCGCCTCGCCGGGCTGGAACCCGACGCTGACCTCGTGCTGGCCGCGCTCGTCCTCCGCCTCGAGCACCAGCCGCGTGAGCGGTGCGCCGAAGCGGACGACCTCGCGCTCGTTGGCCGTCCGGCACGACCGCCCGGTGCAGGCGAAGTAGATCGCCTCGAGCAGGTTCGTCTTGCCGGCGCCGTTGCGCCCCGCCACCACGGTCAGCCCCGGCCCCGGGCGCAGCTCCGCCTGCTCGTAGGAGCGGAAGTCGCGCAACTGGAGCCGGGTGACCCTCATGGCCCGGGCACGGCGGCGCCGCTCAGACGTTCAGCCGGATCGGCATGAGCAGGTACTGGAACCCGCTGCCGTCGGCCGCCTGGATCAGGCCCGGACGCAGCGGCGAGATCAGCTTCAGGAGGACGTCGGCGCCCTCCAGGGCCTCGAGGCCGTCGCGCAGGAACTCCGGGTTGAAGCCGATCTCGAGCGGTTCGCCGGCGAACGGGACGGGCACCGTCTCGCGCGCCTCGCCGACGTCGGGCGTCCGCGCCGACACGGTCAGCTCGCCCTCGGAGAACGCGAGCCGCAGCGGCGCGTTCTTCTGGGCCAGCAGCGAGATCCGGCGCACGACCTCCGTGATCTCCGCGCCGGCGAGCTGAAGCTCGTGCTCGTACGCGTCGGGGAGCAGTTGGCGGTAGTTCGGGAACTGCCCGTCGATCAGCCGCGACGACAGGACGACGCCGGCGGCCTCGAACACGACCTGGTTGGCGCGCACGGAGACCGAAAGCGCCTCGGCGTTGCCGTGCTGCACGATCCGCGTGAGCTCCTGGAGCGCGCGCGCCGGCACGTTGGCCTCGAACGACCCCTCCAGCGGCGTCTCGAGCCGCGTCTCCTTGACGGACAGGCGGTACGAGTCCGTCGCGACCATCCGCAGCTCCTCGCCGGACGCCGACACGAGGATGCCGGTCAGCACCGGGCGCGTCTCGTCCCGCGACGCGGACCGCGCCACCTTCAGGACCGTGTCGACGAACGCCGGGCCCGGCACCTCGACGCGGCCGTCCCCCTCCGCCTCCGGAAACGGCGGGAAGTCCTCGAGACGCAGCGTGCGGATGTGGAACGTCGCCGCGCCGCCGACGAGCTCGACGTCCTGCTCCGACGGCCGCAGCTCGAGCGAGACCTCGTCGGCCGGCAGCGCGCGGACGACGTCGACGAGCAGCCGCGCCGGCAGCACGACGGCGCCGTCGCGCACGACCTCGCCCTCGAGCGGCACGCGCAGGCCGATCTCCATGTCCGTCGCGCGGAGCTCGATCTCGCCGCTCTCGCGCCTGGAGCTGGACGCCGGACAGCGCCTGCACGGCGCTGCGCGTAGAGGCCGCTCTGGTCACGGTCTGGAGCTGCGCGAAGAGAGCGTCGCGCCGGGTCGAGATCTTCATGGCGCGAGCCTCGCCTTCACGTCACCGATGTCGAGAATGAGTTCCAAGTCTTCAAGGTCGTTAGGGGTGTGGATGATGTGCACAGCTCCTGCGAATCGCGGGCGGATGCGGTCTCCGGCATGCACATGACCTGTGGATGAACCTCCGGAGTCTGTCAGGCGCGCCGGACTCATTCGCCGCGCTGCGTGGGGTCGAGCCGTCACGACGCGTCGCCACCAAGGCGCTGGGTGAGCCGGTGGACGGCGTCGTAGGCCTCGCGGTCGGAGGCCATCCGCTCAGCCGTGCGTCGGCAGGCGTGGAGGACCGTCGTGTGGTTGCGGTTCCCGAACGCGCGCCCGATCTGCGGGCAGCGTCTGGTCGGTGAGCTCGCGCGCGAGGTACATGGCGACGTGCCGCGGCCACGTGACGGGCGCGGCGCGGCTGGTCGAGAGCAGCTGCTCGAGCGAGACGCCGAACGCCGCGCAGGTCTCCTCCTGGATCTCGCGGACGGACCGGGCGCGGGCGGCGCGGAGCTCGGGGTAGAGCCCGCGGAGGACCTCCTCGGTGAGCCGGCTGTCGACCGGCTGGCCGGTGAGCGAGCCGTAGGCCACCACGCGGATGAGCGCGCCCTCGAGCGCGCGGATGTTGGAGTCGACCCGCTCCGCGATGCGCTCGAGCGCATCGCCGCCGACGTCGAGCCCGTCCTGTTGCGCCCGCTTGCGGAGGATGGTGCGGCGGGTGGTCGCGTCCGGCGGGCGCACGTCGGTGACCAGGCCCGCCTCGAACCGCTCCCGGAGGCGATCCTCGAGGGCGTCCATGTCGTGCGGCAGGCGATCGGAGGTCAGGACGAGCTGGGCGCCGGCGCCGTGGAGCGCGTTGAAGGTGTGGAAGAACTCCTGCTCGGTGCGCGCCTTGCTCTCGAGGAACTGGACGTCGTCGACGAGCAGGACGTCGACGTGGCGGTACGCGGCCTTGAAGGCGTCGATGGCCCCGCCGTGGAGGGCGCCGACGAACTGGTCGGTGAAGGACTCCGCCGTCGTGTAGAGCACGGTCAGGCCGTCGCCGTGGTCCTGGATGTAGTTGCCGATGGAGTGGAGCAGGTGCGTCTTCCCGAGGCCGGGCGGCCCGCAGATGAACAGCGGGTTGTAGGCGAGGCCGGGGAGCTCCGAGACGGCGAGGGCGGCGGCGTGCGCGAGGCGGTTCCCGTCGCCGATGACGAACTGCTCGAAGGTGAACCGCGGGTTGAACTGAGCGCCGGGCAGGTCGGCCGGCGCGCTCGGCTGCGGGCGGCCTGCGGCGGCCCGTTGACCACGGCCCCGGCGCCGGGCGGCCTGCGGCTGCGGCTCGGCGTCGCCCGCGGGCGCGACCAGCGAGACGTCCGTACCCGCGCCGAGCACCGCCTCCGCGCACGCGTGGAGCACGCGCGAGAAGCGGCCGCTCACCCACGGCCGGATCCTGTCCGGGGCTTCGACGACGAGCATCCCGCGATCCAGCTCGCGAGCCGTCAGCGGCTCGAGCCAGATGTGCCAGGTCGAGTCTCCGACGGCGTGGCGCAACTCCCCCTGAATGCGCCGCCAGGCGTCTGGTAGATCGTCGTCGAACACGAGGGCGCGGGGAGGCCTCCTCCGGAGGGCGAGGTCGGGCGAAGCTGGTCGGCGGAGGGCCCCTGAAGGCCCGGACGGCGGCGAATATAGCAACGCCCGGATGGCTCCGGAACGGGCTCTGGCGCGCCGTGCGGGCATAGCTCGCAAAACCCGCACGATTCTTCTCCGGGCTGGATCGTGCCGGTCGCCGAGCGCCTCGCGCGACGCGCTCGGCCATCCGGGTGCCACGGCAGTGGACTCGCTGCCGCGGTTGTGCACGGCTGTCGACGCGTGTGCGCAACCGTGTTGATGAGCGCACCGGGGCGGCGCGCGGGAGGGGCCCTTGTATCCTTTCGGCCCGCCGCACCGCGCGCGTAACGCCGCGCGTGCCTCGCGGCCGGCCAAGACCTCGAGGAGCCCGATTTGAAGCGCACCTACCAGCCGAAGAAGCGCAAGCGCGCCCGTACGCACGGGTTCCGCGCGCGCATGCAGACACGAGCCGGCCGCCTCGTCCTGAAGCGCCGGCGCGACAAGGGCCGCAAGCGGCTCACGGTGTAGTGCCCGGCCCGCGGCGCTGCTCCGCGGCGTCCGGTGGCCGCGGCTGATGGCCGGCCAGGGCCGCGGCGAAGGCCGGCCGCGCCGGCGCCGCCTCTCCCGTAGCGCGGAGTTCGAGCGCGTCTATCGCCAGGGCCGGTCGAAGGCCAACCGCTACCTCGTGCTCTACGAGTTCCCGCGCGAGGACGGCGACGACGATGGCCCCCGCCTCGGAGTCTCCGTCTCGCGCCGCGTCGGCGGCGCGGTCGATCGCACGCGCGTGAAGCGGATCCTCCGCGAGGCGTTCTGGGATCAGGCCGAGCGCCTCCCGTCCGGCGCCGACTACGTCGTCGTCGCACGCCCGGAGGCCAAGGGACTGGCCGAGCGCGAAGGCACGCCGGGCGTGGGCCGCGCCCTCGGCGAGCTCGTCGAAGGGATCGGCTCGCGGCGCGCGTCCGGAGGCTCGGGCGCATGAGCGCGGCGGTCCACCGCCAGGCCGCCGCCGGCCGTCTCTCCCGCGTGGCGCTGCTTCCCGTCCGCTTCTACCAGCGGGTGATCTCGCCGGCGCTCCCGCGGCGCTGCAAGTACCACCCGACCTGCTCCGATTACGCCGTGCAGGCGATCAGCGGCTACGGCATACTGCGCGGCAGCGTGCTCGCGGGATGGCGGCTCTTGCGCTGCAACCCGTGGAGTCACGGGGGCTACGACCCGGTGTCCGCCCAGACCCTGTTCCGCCGCCCACCCCGGTCGCCCCAACCGCCTTCGTCAGACTCCTGAGCCCGTGAACGTCTTCGCCGCCAACCCGCTCCAGCCGCTCATCGAGTTCTTCGAGGCGATCCTCAAGTTCTTCCATGACACGGTCGGCCTCGGCTGGGGCACATCGATCATCGCGCTCACGCTCGTGGTCCGGCTGGCGTTGCTGCCGCTGACGCTGAAGCAGTTCAAGTCGATGCAGTCGATGGCGCGCTTGCAGCCGGAGATCAAGAAGCTCCAGGACAAGTACAAGGGAGACAAGGAGCGCCTCAACCAGGAGATGATGCGCTTCTACCGGGAGAACAAGGTGAACCCGTTCGCCTCGTGCCTCCCGATCGTCGCGCAGCTGCCGGTCTTCCTCTCGCTGTTCTACATGCTGCGGGCGGACCTCCGGCAGGACATCTGCCCGGACATCAATCCGCCCGGCCGCGCCAACCCCGTGCCGTGCGGCGACGGCGGGGATGCGGCGTTCCTCTTCATCCCGGACCTGACGAGCCGGGCCTACGGCTGGGTCCTCGTCACGCTGATCGTCCTGTACGTCGGATCGCAGCTGCTCTCGACGCTGCTGATGTCGACCACCACGGATCGGACGCAGCGGATGATCTTCCTGGCGCTGCCGTTCTTCTTCGTCCTGTTCGTCTGGCAGTTCCCGGCCGGCCTGCTCGTCTACTGGATCACGACCAACCTGTGGACGATCGTGCAGCAGGCCATCGTGCGGAAGCGACTCGGCCCGCTCCGACCACCCGGCACGGAGTCGGAGTCGTTGGGAGACATGATCAAGCGAATAAGCGGCGGCCACGACGAGGACGACAAGTCCAAGGAGCGCGACACCGCTAAGGCGCGCAGCCGCGAGAAGGTCGCCGTCGCGGGTAGTGAGCCGAAGGGCAAGCCGGCGGGCCCGCCGCCCGCGCCCCCGCGCAAGAAGAAGAAACGTTCCGGGAGGCGCCGATGAGCGAGGGCGACCAGACGCCAGACAATCCCGCCGATCGCGTGCGCGAGCTGCTCGAGCGGGTGAGCGACGCGCTCGGCCTCGATGCCGAGGTCACGGTCGAGCAGGACGACGAGGGCATCCACGGCGTCCTCGATGGCGACGACCTCGGGCTCTTCATCGGCCGGCACGGCCAGACGATCGACGCGGTCCAGCACCTCGCGTTCAAGATCGCCAACCGAGAGCACGGCCGTGGCGGCGTGCGCGTCGTGATCGACGCCGCCGGCTACCGCTCGCGCCGCGAGCAGGTCCTGCACCGCCAGGCCGACCAGGCGGCAGCCGACGCGATTCGCGGCCGGCGCCCCGTCGCGCTGGATGCCATGAGCGCCACCGAGCGCAAGGTCGTCCACGAGCACCTCAAGGACCGTGAGGACGTCGAGACGTACTCGGAGGGCACGGAGCCAGACCGCCACCTCGTGGTGGCCCCGCTGCGTCCCTGACCCCCTGGCCGGGACGTTTCACGTGAAACGCCCGTCCGCGAGGCGCTCCACCTGTGACGGCCAGGCAACGCCTGGCGTCGGGTCGGCCCAGCGTTTCACGTGAAACACCTGGAGTTCGGCGGCCACGCTGGGCGGCGAGGCCGGGCGTCGTCGAGGCTCCCCGCGCGCGGCCGTTCGGGGCGCCGGCGCGGGTCGGCGCGGCGCCCCGGCTCGAAGCCCCCGTCCGGTACCGCCGGGTCTGGCGTCGTGGGCGTGTGTCACGTGAAACGGCGTGGGGCGGCCGGCCGTGGTGGCGGACCGGTGTTTCACGTGAAACGCCCCCAGGCGAGCGGCTTGTCGCCGAACGGCGTGGCGCGCGTGAACGTGTCGGACCGGGTCATGCGGCGACTGCGCGAGCTCGCGGGCCGCTACGGCATGCGCGACGACGCCGTCGTGGCGCTGGCCGCGATCCTGGAGCTCGAGGCCGAGGATCCGGCGGCCTCGACGACGGTGCGGGATCCCGCGGCTGCGGTGGATCGGCATGTCGCCGACTCCCTTGTCGCACTGGACCTCGACTCCGTCCAGACCGCGCGCGCCATCGTCGACGTCGGCTCCGGTGCCGGCTGGCCCGGGCTGGCGCTGGCGGCGGCGCTCCCGCGTGCGCGCGTGACCCTGCTGGAGAGCGCGGTGCGGCACTGCCGCTACCTGGAACGCGCGGTGGAGACGAGCGGGTTGGCCAACGTCGACGTGGTCAACGCCCGGGCGGAGTCCTGGCCAGAGGGCATCGGCCGGCACGACCTCGTCACGGCGCGCGCGCTGGCCGCGCTGCCCGTGTCTGCGAGTACGCGGCGCCGCTGCTGGCGCCTGGCGGTGTGCTCGTCGCGTGGAAGGGCGCGGTCGACGCTCGGGAGGCCGAGGACGGCGCCGCGGCCGCCGCGCAGCTCGGCCTGGAGCCGATCGAGGTGCGCCGGACGGTGCCGTACCCCGATGCGCGCGAACACACCCTGCACGTCTTCCGCAAGGCGGCGCCCACGCCCGACCGCTTTCCACGGCGGCCCGGAATGGCGACGAAACGCCCCCTGACTGCGAAAAGATGAACACGACTTCGTGCCGAACCCGCGAAATCGGGTCCGTTCGGGCCCGAATCCGCCGCACCCGCCGCTAGCGTCGAAGCACGATGTCCACCGTCTACGCGATCGCGAATCAGAAGGGCGGGGTCGGGAAGACGACCACCGCAGTGAACGTCGCCGCCTGTATCGCGGCGGCCGGCTATCCGACGCTGGTCGTCGACGTCGACCCGCAGGGCAACGCGACGGTCGGGCTCGGCGTCGCGCGCGACGAGGGGCCCGGCCTCTACGACGTGCTGAGCGGCGACGTCGCGGCCGCCGACGCGATCCGCGGGACCGACATCCACGACTTGTCGATCCTTCCTTCCACGCCGGACCTCGCGGGCGCGAACATGGAGCTGCCGCGGCTGCCCGGGTCGGAGGTGCGGCTGCGCGAGGCGATCGCGCCGGTCCGCGACCGCTTCGCCTTCGTCCTGCTCGACTGCCCGCCCTCGCTCGGGCCGCTCACGATCAACGCGCTCGTCGCGGCGGATCGCGTGATCGTGCCGGTCCAGACCGAGTACTTCGCCCTCGAGGGTCTCGCCGGCCTCCTCGACACGCTGTCGCTGGTCCAGCGCGAGCTGAATCCGCGCCTGACCGTCGCGGGCATGCTGCTCACGATGCACGACGCGCGCACGAAGCTGGCGCAGGACGTCGAGCGCGAGGTCCGCCAGCACTTCCCGTCGCTCGTCTTCGACACCGTGATCCCGCGCAACGTCCGGCTCGGCGAGGCGCCGAGCTTCGGGCGGCCGGTCATCCATCACGACCCGCATTGCGCGGGCTCGGAGGCGTACTTCGAGCTCGCGAAGGAGGTGGCGTCCCGTGGCTGAGCCCACGCGCGGCATCGGCCGCGGCCTGGCGGCGATCCTGGCCTCCACCGCGCCCGGCGGCGACGACGAGGCGCGGAATCCGGAGCTGCGCGACGTGGCGGTCGACCTGATCGTGCCGAATCCGCGGCAGCCGCGGCAGAACTTCGACGAGGAGTCGCTCGCCGCGCTGGCGGACTCGCTCCGCGAGCGTGGCGTGCTCCAGCCGGTGCTCGTCCGGCCCGTCGCGGGCGGGACGTACGAGCTCATCGCCGGCGAGCGGCGGTGGCGCGCTGCCCGGGCGGCCGGGTTCGACCGGATCCCCGCGGTCGTGCGCGCGCACGGCGACGCCGAGTCGCTGGAGCTCGCGCTGATCGAGAACATGGCCCGCGAGGACCTCAACCCGATCGAGGAGGCGCGCGCCTGCTCGCTGCTCGTCGAGGAGCTCGGTCTCACGCGGGATGAGGTCGGCAAGCGCGTCGGGCGCTCGCGAGTCGCGGTGTCCAACCTGCTGCGGCTCCTCGACCTGCCCGACGAGGTGCTCGACCTCCTCGCGTCCGGCCAGCTGTCCGAGGGTCATGGCCGCGCGCTGCTCATGGCGTCCGACCACGCCGCCCGCCGCCGGCTTGCCCGCACGGCCGCCGACGAGGGCTGGACGGTGCGCCACACCGAGGACCGCGCGCGCGAGCTCGAGGGGCGGGCGACGGCCGGAGCGTCCGGGCGCCGCCGCGGGGCGGCCGCACTGCACCCGGACCAGGTCGAGGCGGCGGAGCGGCTCGGTGACGCGCTCGGCCAGGCGCTCGGAACCGAGGTCAAGGTGAGCCCGAAGGGCGAGGGCTACCGCGTCACGCTCGCCTTCGACTCGCTCGATGACGCGATGGCCGTCGCCGAGCGTCTCGGCGCGATCGAGCACGCCTGACGAGGGCGCCGGTCGTCGGCCGCCGGGTGGCGCCAGCGCCCTCTCGGAGCCGGCCGATGCTCGCTATCATCGCGCCGCGCGGGCGATTAGCTCAGTCGGTTAGAGCGCTTCTCTGATAAGGAAGAGGTCCGAGGTTCGAGTCCTCCATCGCCCATCGCGCCGCCGGCTTCGCGGCGCGTCCGCAGCGCCCTCGCGCTTCCAGTCACTCAGCCGCTGATGCTCATGCCGGCGCGGTCGCGCCGCTGACCGCGGGGCCGCCAGGCTCCTCCGCCATGGCCGGGCGCTTGTCCATCCGGTGGCGCAGCCGCATCGCCGGGAGCTCGACGAAGCGGTACGAGACTGCGGCCGCGGCGCACGCCGACAGGACGACCACCGGCAGCAGGACCAGGTACGTCCGGCCGGGGCTCTCCCACCCGCGCACGAGCGGATAAGCTCGGACATCAGCACGAGGTGCCAGAGGTAGATCCCGTAGGCGCGCTTCCCGACCCAGCGGACCGGTCGGCTCGTGGTCCACCTCCAGCTCCGTCCGGCCGCCGTCTCGAGCAGGATCACGCCGCCGAGCGCCATCACCGCGCCGCCGCCCAGGATCATCAGACTGACCGCCAGCGGCATGCCGTCGCGGCGGACCCCCGCGAGGATGGCGATGCCCAGCACCGAGAGGCCGGCCGCGATCGCGCCGACGTGCCGCGGAGCCGGCCGCGACGTGCGGCCCGCCAGGGCGGCCGCGACGGCCACGCCGGGCATGAACAGGCAGAGCAGGATCGGCGGCGAGCGCCGCGCGCCGAACGTGTCGGGGACGATCGAGGCCAGCAGGAGCGACACGGCCGTCACGCCGGCCGCGCCGGCCCACACCGCACGGCGCCGGCCGGTCACGCCGAGCCGGGGCGCCAGCGCGCGCATGGCCACGACGGCCGCGATCGGCACCAGCACGTAGAACGCGAGGTCCACGCGCAGCGTCCACGTCTGCCCGACCAGCGACGACAGCGGGTGGTCGACGTGATCGTCCGCGAACCCGAACATCGACACCAGCTCCCACCAGGAGGCGTCGCGCGTGCCGTGCCGGACCAGGACGAAGGCGAAGAGGAGCCATGCCGCCGGGAGCAGGCGGAGCGCCCGGTTGCGGAAGTACGGCCAGATCCGCGGCAACGGGCGCTGCTCGATGAAGGCGCAGACGAACGGTGCGGCGACCAGGAACCCCGACAGGACGAAGAACACGTAGAAGCCGCTGGCGGCGGTCCGCAGCACCATCTGCCCGCTCTCGCCCCAGGCCGTCGACCATGTCAGCGTTCCGCCCGCCCCCGCGAGGTTGCCCGTGACGTACAGCGCCCCGATGGACGCGTGGATGGTCACGATGCCGAGGCACGCGAGCGCCCGGATCGCGTCGCCGGCGCGCAGGTACCAGAAGGGTCGCTGGCCCGCCGCGTCGCTCACGCGCGCACCCTATTCGACCGGGTGGCGGCAGGGTGGAAAGCCCGGCTCCGTGGCCGCCCGCGAGGTGGTGTGCGGCGGCCGCTGAAGCGGGTGAGTCGCGCCTGCCGAGGCGCGTTCGCCGCCTCAGGCGGGGTCCGCGCGACGCCTATACTTGGCCGACCCGTCCGGGAACGCGAGGAGCGCTTCGTGCAGGAGATGGTCATCTACGGCGTGAGCTTCGACATGGTCGGCAAGCAGCCGATCGTCCTGCTGAAGGCCGTCGACACGAACAAGTTCCTCCCCATCTGGATCGGCCATCCCGAGGCGGCGGCCATCCTCATGAAGCTCCAGGGCGCGTCGACGCCGCGGCCGATGACGCACGACCTGCTGTTCGAGATGCTCGGCGAGCTGGACGTCGCGTGCAGCCGTGTGTCAGTCACCGAACTCCGGGAGAACACCTTCTACGCCTCGATCACGCTGACCGTGAACGGGCGAGACGTCGAGATCGACTCCCGGCCGAGCGACGCGCTGGCGCTCGCCGTCCGCTCCGGCGCCCCGATCTTCGCCGCGGAGGACGTGATCGCCGAGTCCGCGATCGAGTTCGAGCACGAGGTCGAGGACACCGAGGAGGTCGTGGACAAGTTCAAGGAGTTCCTCGACCAGGTCTCGCCCGAGGACTTCCAGGCCGGAGAGCAGTAGCGGCTGGCAGCCGCGCGAGCAGTAGCGGGCAGGCGCGCGGCGTCAGGCCGCGGCGCGGGCCACCGCCAGGTCGAGCACGCGGGCGATGAGGTCGTCGAACCCGATGCCGGCGGCCTCGGCGGCGAGCGGGAGCAGCGAGGTGTCGGTGAGGCCGGGGATCACGTTCGCCTCGAGCACCGTCAGCTCTCCGGTCGCGTCGTCGAGCATCAGGTCGACCCGCGCGAAGCCGTAACAGCCGAGCACGCGGTACGTGGCGAGCGCGAGCTCGCCGGCGCGTGCAGCGGTCTCGGCGGGCAGCTCGGCGGGGCAGATGAAGTCCGTGCGGCCGAACTCGTAGCGCGCCTCGAAGTCGTAGAAGTCGTCCTCGTGGGGCACGGCCTCGACCACCGGCAGGGCCTCCGGGCCGTCGGGGCCCTCGATGACCGAGACGGCGAGGTCGCGGCCCGCGATGTGGCGCTCGAGCAGGACCTTGGTGTCGTACGAGAACGCCGCGACGATCGCTCCCGGCACGTCGGCGGCCGTGCTGGCGAACTTGATGCCGAGCGCCGAGCCCTGGCCGGCCGGCTTGACGACGATCGGGAAGTCGAGCCGCTCCTCGATGGCCGGCAGCGCCCGCGCGGCGCCGAGCTCCTCGAACGCCGCCTGGCTGAACGCGTAGAACTCGGGCGTCGGCACGCCGGCGTCCTGGAGCGCGTGCTTGGTGAGCACCTTGTCCATGCAGCGGATGCACGCCGAGGGGCCGGACGCCGTGTAGGGCACGCCGAGCAGCTCGAGCAGCTCCTGCACCGTGCCGTCCTCGCCGCCGCGGCCGTGCAGCGCGACGAAGGCCACCTCGGGCGCCGTGGCGGCGAGGCGGTCGACGAGATCCGTGCCGACGTCGATCGGGACGACGTCGTGGCCGAGCCGCTCGAGCGCGTCCTCCACCCGCGCGCCCGACCGCAGCGACACCTGGCGCTCGAGCGAGTCGCCGCCCTTGAGGACGGCGACCCTCATCCGGCGCGCCGGCGGAGCGGGACGATGCGCGGGCGCCCGGCTCGGCGGCGCCGTCCGCGTCGGCGGCCGGCGGTGCCGGAGCTGTCGGCGCCCGAGCGCGCGGCGACGCGGGCTCGGCGCCGGTGAGCGTGCCGTACAGCGCGACCTGCTCGCGCACGACCTTGCCGATCCGGCGGATCCCCTCGCGGATGTCGTCGTCGCCGACGCCGGAGAAGTTCAGCCGCATCTCCGAGCCGCCGCGGCCGTCCAGGTAGGCCGCGCGGCCGGGCACGAACGCCACGTGGTCGCGGAGCGCCCGCGCGAGCAGGTCCGTGGTGTCGATGTAGTCGGGCAGCCGCGCCCAGATGAAGAGCCCGCCCTGCGGCCGCGTCCAGGTCGCCTCGCGCGGGAAGTGCTCGGCCAGCGCCTCGAGCATGATGTCCCGCCGCCGCCGGTAGAGCGCCGTCAGCGACCGCACGTAGGCGAGCCAGTCGCGCTCGTCGAAGTAGGTCCGCACGAACAGCTGCGACAACGGCGAGGAGCAGAGGTCCGCCGCGCCCTTCGCCAGGTTGAGCTTGTCCAGCACCGGCCGCGGCGCGGCCGTCCAGCCCAGCCGCAGCCCCGGGGAGAGGATCTTCGAGAACGTCCCGAGGTAGATCACGTACTCGCCGCCGTCGAGCGAGAAGAGCGTCGGCAAGGGGGAGCCCTCGTAGCGCAGCATCCCGTACGGGTTGTCCTCGAGCACGAGCAGCTCGCGCCGGCGCGCGATCTCCACCAGCCGCCGCCGCCGCTCCAGCGACATCGTCACGCCGGCCGGGTTCTGGAACGACGGCACGGTGTAGATGAACTTCGGCACGCGGCCGGAGGCGTCGAGCCGCTCCAGCTCGGCCTCCAGGACGTCGATCCGCATGCCGTCCTCGTCCATCTCGATCTGGACGACGTCGGCCTGGTAGGAGACGAACACCGGGACCGCGCCCGGGTAGGTCGGCGCCTCGGCGATGATCACGTCGCCGGGGTCGATCAGCGTCTTGCAGACGAGCTCGATCACCTGCTGGCCGCCGGTCGTGACGAGCAGGTCGCCGGACTCGACCTCCATCCCCTCGGCGGCCATCACCTCGGCGATCGGGCCCTTGACCTCGTCGAGGCCCTCCGTCGGGCCGTACTGGAGGGCGCGCGCCGCGTCGTCGACGCCCACCCGGGTCATCAGCGCGGTGAAGTCCTCGGCCGGGAACGTGCTCGTGTCCGGCAGCCCGCCGGCCAGCGAGATGACCTCCGGACGGGCGGTGACCGCCATCAGGTCCCGCATCGCGGAGGACTTCATGACCTGCGTGCGGCGCGCGAACAGGCCGGCGTAGCGCTCGATGTCGCGTGCGCCGGAGCGCGGCTTGGGCATGCCCGCTCTTTCGCCGCCGCGGGCCGGGCCCCTTGGCGTCTCGTCTATCGTCATGCGCCCCCGGCACCGTAGCGCCTCGCCGGGAGCCGTCTCAGAGCGCATGGACTTCGTTCTCGACCTGCTTCAAGGCGTCGGCCTGGCCGCCGCGATCGGCGTGCGACCGCTGCTGCCGGTGCTGCTCGCCGGCGCGCTGGCGATCGGCGACGTCGGACTCGACTTCGAGGGCACCGACTTCTCGTTCCTCGAGGAGCCCTGGTTCCTCATCGCCGTGGCCGTCGTCATCACCGCCCTCGAGGTCTTCGGCGCCAGGCGCCGGCCCGACGCGCCCGAGCCGCCGCCGCTGGTCTACGCGCTGGCGGCCATCGCCGTCGTCCTCGGCGTCCTGGAGGCCGCGGGCTCGCTGGCGGACCGCGACCACTCGATCCTGGCCGGGGTCGTGCTCGGCGCCGCCGCCGCGGTGCTCGGCTTCGCCGCCGCGCGCTCGCTGTTCGCCCGCGTGCGCCGCCGGCTCGACGCCGAGACGGCCCGCGCGCTGCCCGCCTACGCCGAGGGCGCGGCGCTGGCCGCCGCCGGCCTGTCGATCCTCTTCCCGCCCCTGGCCGTGCTGGTGATCGCCGCGCTGGCGTGGCTGCTGCTCGGCGGCCGCCGCCGCGAGGGCGAGAAGTACGCCGGGCTGCGCGTCCTGCGGTGAAGAAGCTCGTCCTCGCCGTCATCGACGCGATGAAGCCCGCGATGCTCGAGCGGGCCGTCGCGGGCGGGAAGGCGCCCGCGCTCGAGCTGCTGATCGAGCGCGGCGAGCACGTGGACGACTGCGTGGCCGCGTTCCCGTCGGTGACGCCGGTCTGCGCCGCGTCGATCGCCACCGGCACGGGCCCCGACCGCCACGACATCCCCTCGATGAACTGGTACCACCGGGGCGAGGAGCGCTACGTCGAGTACGGGACGAGCTTCAAGGCCTCGCAGGCGTTCGGCTTCAAGCAGTCGCTCACCGACACGATCTACAACATGAACCTCGAGCACCTCAGCTCGGGGGTGAAGACGGTGTTCGAGCACCTCGACGACGCGGACTCGCGCACGGCGGGCACGACCTACCTGATGTACCGCGGCCGCCACCGCCACGAGCCGACGAACGAGACGGCGCTGACGCGGCTCGCCACCGCGGTGTTCCGCCACGCCGTCTACGGGCCGAAGGAGTTCTTCTACGCCGACCTCTTCGCGTCGCGGCGCACGGGCTGTCGCTCGCAGCTCGGGCTCCCGGGCGTCCGCGACCAGCACGCGGGCTGCGTCGGCGCCCACCTGGTCGAGCACGACCTGTTCGACTTCCTGCTGCTCTCGCTGCCCGACAACGACACGCACTCGCACAAGAACGGGCCGTTCGCGCAGGTCAGCTCGATCGCCGAGGCGGACCGCCAGATCGAGCGGCTGATGCACGCGGCCGGCGGCCCGGACGAGTTCCTCGAGGACCACGCGGTGATCGTCTGCTCGGATCACTCGCAGTCGAAGGTCGAGGCGGAGATCGACCTGTTCCGGGCGTTCGACGGCTTCGGCGTGCTCCCGGCCTCGCGGGCGCGGGCGCGCGGGGTGGACAGCGAGATCGCGGTCTGCCCGTCGTCGCGCTCCGCCCAGGTCTACGTGCTGGACCGCGACAAGGAGGCGCAGCTGCTGCCGCGCGCCGAGCGCACCCTGCTGGCGCTCGACGGCGTCGACCTGGTGATGCGGATGACCGACCACCCCGACGGCGAGGCGGTCGTCCGCGGCATGCGCGGCGACGACGTGCGCGAGCTGCGCCTCGCGCCGCGGGGCGACCTCTCCGACCTGCGCGGGGAGCGCTGGAGCGTCGAAGGGGACCTCGACCTCCTCGCGCTGTCCGTGCGCGAGGGGCGGGTCGACTCGGCCGTCTACCCCGATGCCCTCGGGCGGGTGTGGGCCGCGCTGCGCTGCCGCAACGCGGGCGAGCTGATCGCCTCCGCGACGCCCGGCTACGAGTTCCTCGACTGGGGCGGCGCGCACCACGTCGGCGGCGGCTCGCACGGCTCGCTGCACGCCAACGACTCGCTCGGATCGCTGATCTGGTGCGGGACCGGCCCGCCGGCCGACAGCCGGGAGCAGTGGTCGCTGCGCGACATCGTGCCGATGATCGGCGAGCACTTCGGCATCGAGACGTGACGCGCGCCGCCGTCGCGGCGCTGCTCGCGCTCCTCGCGTGCGCGGCGCCGCCCGCCGCGGCCGCTCAGGAGACGACCGGGACGACCGTCCGCGCCGGGGGCGTGCGGCTCGTCGAGCCCGCCCGCTACGACCGGCCGCCGCCGGGGCGCGAGCTGTCGGGCCGGGAGGCGCTGCGGATCGCCGAGGCGCTCTCGAAGGTGCGCGCGGTCCGCCGCGCCCACCCGCCCGCGTACGCACGCGCGTACATGACGGGCCGCAGTGGCTGGCAGGTCTCGCTCTACATCCCTCCCGCGCGCGGCGCGCTGCGCCGCGAGGAGGTCGCCCAGGTGCTGATCGACGACCGCACGGGCCGCGTGCGCGAGGCGTGGACGGGCGTGCAGGTCGAGTGGCCGATGGCGCGCGGCTACCCGGGCGCGTTCGGCCGCGCCGTCAACGCGCCCGCCGATCTGGATCGGCCTCTGCGTGCTGTTCGTGCTGCCGTTCCTCCGCCCGCCGCTGCGGCTGCTGCACCTCGACCTCGCCGTCCTGCTCGCGTTCTCGGTCTCGTATGCGTTCTTCAACGCCGCCGAGCTCGGGGTCTCCGTGCCGAGCGCCTATCCCCTGCTCGCCTACCTGCTCGCGCGCATGCTGCATGGTCGCCGCGGCGGCCGCCGGCCGAGCTGCCGCGGCTAGCTGGTCGGGCCCGGGTTCCTGCTGCTGGCGATCGTCTTCCTCGCGGGCTTCCGCATCGCCCTCAACGTGACCGACGGGAACGTGATCGACGTCGGCTACGCGAGCGTGATCGGAGCCGACCGGATGGCCGACGGTGCGCCGCTGTACGGCGCGTTCCCGGCCGACAACCCGCGCGGCGACACCTACGGGCCGGCCGCGTACGCCGCCTACGTCCCGTTCGAGACGGCGCTGCCGTGGGGCGGCACGTGGGACGACCTGCCGGCCGCGCACGCGGCCGCGCTCGCCTTCGACCTCGGCTGCGCGCTGCTGCTGTTCCTGCTCGGGCGCCGGCTCAGGGACGGCGATCTCGGGCTGCTGCTCGCCTACCTGTGGATGACCTTCCCGTTCACGCTGCTGGTCGCGAACTCGGGCGCCAACGACGCGCTCGTGGCGCTGCTCGTCCTCGCCGCGCTGCTGGCGACGGCGAGACCGGCCGCCCGCGGCGCGCTGGCGGCGCTCGCCGGCCTGACCAAGCTGGCGCCGCTCGCGCTGGCGCCGCTGTTCGTCGCCCACCGGCCGCGCCCGCTCACGGCGGCCGTGGCGTTCGGCGCGACCGCCGCGCTCTTCCTCGCCCCGTTCGACCTCGCGAACGCCTGGGACCGCACGATCGCCTTCCAGCAGGACCGCGACTCGCCGTTCTCGGTCTGGGGCTACTACGAGCTGCCGGACGCGCTCCAGCTGGCGGCGCAGGCCGCCGCGGCGATCTTCGCGCTCGCCGCCGCGCTGGCGGCGCGCGACCGTGGCATCGCCACCCTCGCGGCGCTCGCCGCCGCGATCCTGATCGCCCTCCAGCTGACCGTCGACCACTGGTTCTACCTCTACCTCGTGTGGTTCGCGCCGCTCGTCTGGATCGCGATCCTCACTCCGGCGGCATCGGCCGCAGCACCTGCTCGATCGACGTCGCCCGCCGCGGCTCCTCCCCGCAGCGGATGAGCACGGCGTTGATCCACGGGTCCTCGTCGGCGGCGTCGTAGCGCATCGGCATGTGCGTGCGCATGACCGCGATCGACTGCTCGCGCCGCACGCCGATCACGCCCCCGCGCGCGCCCGTCATCCCGACGTCGGTGATGTAGGCGGTCCCGCCCGGGAGCACGCGGGCGTCGGCGGTCGGGACGTGCGTGTGCGTGCCGACCACCGCGGTGACCTTCCCGTCCAGGTACCAGCCGAGCGCGACCTTCTCGCTCGTCGCCTCGGCGTGCATGTCGACCAGGACCTGGTCCGTGCCGGCGACCTCGCGCAGCGCGTCGTCGACGGTGACGAGCGCCGGGCGAGCCCGCCTGCATGAACAGGTTGCCGCTGAGGTTCACCACGCCGAGCGAGGCGCCGTCGCGCTCGACGATGCAGGTCCCGCGGCCCGGCTGCGTCGGCAGGTAGTTGGCGGGCCGGATGATCTCGCGCCGCTCCTGGAGGTAGGGCCAGACCTCGCGATGGCGGTAGGTGTGGTTGCCGAGCGTGATGGCGTCGACGCCGGCGGCGAAGAACGCTTCGGCCTCCTTGGGAGTGATGCCGAGCCCGCCCGCGGCGTTCTCCCCGTTGACGACCACGAACGTCGGCTCGAGCTCCTCGCGCAGCACCGGGAGCAGCACGTCGAGCGCGCGGCGGCCCGCGCGGGCCACGATGTCGCCGACGAACAGGATCGAGGGACCTGCGGCCATGACGCGGGGACGCTATCGCCCACGGGGCGCATACTTGTGCGTGATGGCGAAGCTGCCCGACACCACCGAGCCGCCGCCTGCTCACATCGCGCCGGTGATCCTGCCGCGCTGGGTCCAGCTGGTGCTGCTGCCGCTGGCGATCCTCGGCGTCGTCGCGATCCTCAAGGCCGCCGGCCCGGTCGTCCTGCTGTTCACGATCGCCGGGATCATCGCGCTGCTGCTGAACCCGGCCGTGTCGCTGCTGCGCCGGACCGGCCTGCCGCGCGGGGTCGCCGTGCTGATCGTGATGCTGTGCGTCGTCCTCGTCGTGGTGGTGATCGGCGTCCTGCTCGCCAACCCGGTGTCGGACCAGGTGTCCTCGTTCCAGCGCAACGTGCCGGACCTCGTCGACGACGCCAACGCGACGCTCGCCGACTTCCAGGACTGGCTGGACCGCAACGGGATCGACGTCCAGGTCAAGGACGAGGGCCAGACCGCGCTGGCGACGCTGGGCGAGCGCCTGTCCGAGGGGTCGGGCGAGCTGGTGAGCTTCACCAGCGACGCGCTGGTCCGCCTCGTCGAGGCGTCGATCGCGCTGATCCTGATCGTCGTGCTCTCCGTCTACATGCTGCTCTACGGGGAGCGCATCGGCACCGTCGTGCGGGCGATCGTGCCGCGCGGCGACGGCTCGCGCGAGGACGACTTCCCGACGCGGATCCAGGCGGCCGTGTTCGGCTACGTCCGCGGGCAGGTCCTGTTCTCGCTGATCATGGGCACGAGCGCGGGCGTGGTGCTGTGGGTCATCGGCTCGCTCGGCGTCTTCCCCGACGGCAAGACGTACGCGCTGTTCTTCGGCGCCTGGTACGGGTTCGCGGAGCTGATCCCGTACGTCGGGCCGGCGATCGGCGCGGCCCCGCCGGTGCTGATCGCGCTGTTCAGCGGCGAGCCGCTCGACGCCGTGTGGCTGACCGTCGCGTTCACCGCGCTCCAGCAGATCGAGGGCCACGTCGTGGCGCCGACGGTGTTCTCGCAGGCGCTGCGGATCAACCCGCTGCTGGTGATCTTCGCGCTGCTGCTCGGCGGCCAGATCTACGGGTTCATCGGCGCCTTCCTCGCGCTGCCGATCGCGGCGATCCTGCGCGAGACCGTCGTGTACATGAAGCGCCACGTGCAGATCGAGCCATGGGACCTGCCCTCCGTGGCGCCGGCCACGGCATCGTTCGCTCCCGAACCGCCGCCCCCGGAGCTCGAGGGCGAGCGCTGCCCCGAGTGCGGCGCGCCGCGGCGCGCGGGCGCTGAGACGTGCCCCGAGTGCGGGACGGAGCTCGGCGGCGCCGACGAGGCGGCGTCCGCCACTGCGACCGCCCCGCAGTAGCCTCGTTCGGCGTGGCCACGGTGGTCGGGTGACTCGGTCGCGCTCAGCGCGGAGGCGGTGAGCAAGCGGTACGGCGACCGGACGGCGTTGCGCGAGGTCTCCTTCGAGGCGTGCCGCGGCGAGCTCGTCGCGATCATCGGCCCCAACGGCGCGGGCAAGACGACGCTGCTCCAGATCCTCGCCGGCGCGCTCGCGCCGACCTCGGGGCGCGTGTCGCTGCCGCCCGCGCGCGTCGGCTGGGTGCCCCAGCAGCCCGCGCTCTACCGCAAGCTGTCGGTGGCGGAGAACCTGCGGCTGTTCGCGCGGCTCGAGAAGGCGCCGCCGGATGCCGTCGACGGGATGCTCGAGCAGACCGGCCTGCGCGACCGCGCGGGCGACGAGGTCGGGCGGCTGTCCGGCGGCAACCAGCAGCGGGTGAACATCGCGATCGGCCTGCTCCGCAGCCCCGACGCCCTGCTGCTCGACGAGCCGACCGCCGCGCTCGACCCGCGCCAGCGCGAGCGCCTGTGGACCTTCATCGGCGGCCTCGCCGAGGGCGGGACGGCGGTCGTGTACTCCACCCACGACGTCGGCGAGGCCGAGCGCTACGCGCAGCGCATCCTCGTGCTGGCCGACGGCGAGCTGCTGTTCCACGGCACGCCACGCGAGCTGGAGCGCACGGTGGGCGAGGCCAAGGACTTCGAGGCCGCGTTCGTGCGCTTCCTCCACGAGCGCGGGCATTGAACGTGCGCTGGCTGCTGCTCAAGGACCTCCAGATCCTGCGGCGCTCGCCGCTGCTCGTCGTGCTGCTCGTCGTCTACCCCGTCGTCATCGCGCTGCTCGTCGGCCTGGCGCTCGACCGCCCGCCCGACAAGCCGAAGGTCGCGTTCGTCAACCTCGTCCCGCCGGGCGAGAGCGAGTTCTCGATCGGCGGGCGCCGGCTCGACGTCACGGACTACGCGCCGCGCCTGTTCGACGCGATCGACGCGATCCGCGTCAAGACGCGCGAGGAGGCGATCGAGAAGGTCCGCTCCGGCGAGGCGCTCGGCGCGCTCGTGCTCCCCGCCGACGCCACCGATCGCCTGCGCCGCACGCTCGCGCTCCAGGGCGGCGACCCGCCGACGATCGAGGTCTACTACAACGCCGTCCGACCCGCTGAAGCGCGAGCTGGTGGAGTCCACGATCCGCTCGCGGCTGGCCGACGCCAACGAGGCGCTGTCGGACGCGGTGCTGAAGGAGGCGGCCGGCTACATCGACGTGATCGTCGCCGGCGGCGAGGTCGCGCTGCCGCTCGTGGGGTCGATCGACATCCTCGGCCTGCGCCGCTCGCAGACGATCATCGAGGGCGCGATCCGCAGCCTGCCGCGCGACGCGCCCGAGCGCGTGGCGCTCGAGCAGGTCGCCCGCTTCGCGCGGCTCGCCGCCGACAACCTCGACGTCTCGCGGCCGATCCTGGCCACGATCGGCTCGCCGGTCGAGGTCGAGCAGACCAACGTGAGCGGCGCCACGACCTCGCTGAGCGCGTTCTTCGTCGCGGTCGCCGTGACGGTCTCGCTGATGTTCATCACGCTGCTGCTGGCCGCCGGCATGCTCGCGCTCGAGCGCGAGGAGCACGCGTTCGGGCGGCTCGTCCGCGGCCTCGTGTCCCGGACCGCGCTGCTGGGGGAGAAGATCGGCCTCGCCGCGCTGTGCTCGTTCGTGGTCTCCGTGCTGCTGCTCGTGGGCCTGGCGCTGTTCGTCGACCTCGACTGGGCGCGCGTGCCGGCCTGGCTGGCCGCGCTCGCGGGCGGCGCGCTCGGCTTCGCCGCGATGGGCGTGGCGATCGGCGGCCTCACCCGCGAGGTCCGCGCCGCCTCGCTGCTGGCGTTCCTGCTCAGCCTGCCGGTCGCGTTCCTGGCGCTGATCCCGTCCGGCTCGGTGTCGGACGGGCTCTACGACGTCGTCAACGTCGTCTCGGGCGCGTTCCCGTTCAAGCCCGCGCTGCGCGCGCTCGACGCGGCGATCAGCGGCGGCGACCTGGCCACGCCGCTGCTCCACCTGCTCGCACTCTCGCTCGCGTTCGGCGCGCTGGCGCGGCTCGCGCTGCGGCGGTTCGCGTGATCGAGATCGTCGAGCCCATCGCCCGGATCTAGACTCGACGGCATGGCCTTCCCCGCCACCCGCATGCGGCGCCTGCGCAAGACCGCGCCGCTGCGCGGGCTCACGCGTGAGACGGAGCTGTCTCCCAGCCACCTCGTCTACCCGATGTTCGTCGTGGCGGGCGGGGAGCGGCGGACGCCGATCCCGTCCATGCCGGGGATCGACCACCTGAGCATCGACGGCGCGGTCGAGGAGGCCGGCCAGGCGCACGCGCTCGGCATCCCCGCGGTGCTGCTGTTCGGGCTGCCGGCCGCCAAGGACGAGCACGGCAGCGGCGCGTGGGACGACGAGGGCGTCATCCAGCTCGCCACGCGCGCGATCAAGGCGGCGCACCCCGACCTGCTGGTCATCGCCGACCTGTGCCTGTGCGAGTACACGAGCCACGGCCACTGCGGCGTGCTGCGGCCGGACGGCGTCGTCGACAACGACGCCACGCTCGACCTGCTCGCCCGCACCGCCGTCAGCCAGGCGCAGGCCGGGGCCGACGCCGTGGCGCCGAGCGACATGATGGACGGGCGCGTCGGCGCGCTGCGCGCCGCGCTCGACGACCACGGCCTGTCCGAGACGCCGATCGTCGCCTACAGCGCCAAGTTCGCCTCGGCCTTCTACGGCCCGTTCCGCGAGGCCGCCGACTCCGCGCCCGCGATGGGCGACCGCCGCGGCTACCAGATGGATCCCGCCAACGCGCGCGAGGCGGTGCGCGAGGCGCGGCTCGACGAGGACGAGGGCGCCGACGTCCTGATGGTCAAGCCCGCGCTGCCCTACCTCGACGTCATCCGCCGCCTGCGCGAGGCCACCGAGCTGCCGATCGCCGCCTACAACGTCAGCGGCGAGTACGCGATGATCAAGGCGGCGGCCGCCCAGGGCCTGCTCGACGAGCGCGCCGCGGTGCTGGAGGCGCTGACCGGCATCCGGCGCGCCGGCGCCGACATCGTCATCACCTACCACGCGAAGGACGTCGCCACATGGCTTCGATGAAGGTCCGCAGCCGCCGTGACGGCGCCGCCGTACCGCTCGACGACACCGACAAGCAGCTCCTGAACCTGATGCAGGGCCGGTTCGCCCTGGTCCAGCGCCCGTTCGCCCACGTCGCCGAGCTGGCCGAGCTGGGCGAGGACGAGGTGATGGAGCGCGTCCAGCGGCTGCTCGACAAGCGGATCATCCGCGAGATCACGCCGATCTTCGACACGCGCGCGCTCGGCTACTCCTCGATGCTCGTCGCCGCGAAGGTCGACCCGGAGTACCCGCACCGCGCCGCGAAGGTCATCAACACGCACCCCGGCGTCACGCACAACTACCTGCGCAACCACGACTTCAACCTGTGGTTCACGATCGCCACCGAGCCGGGCTCGAAGCTCGGGCTCCAGGGCACGCTCGACGTCCTCGCGGACATCACCGGCGCGGAGTCGATCCGCCAGCTGCCGACGCTGAAGCTGTTCAAGATCCGGATGGACCTCGAGATGGAGAAGGGCACGGACGCGCTGAGCGCAGCCGGCCAGGCGGTCGAGCCGCTGGAGCTCGACCCGATCGAGCTGTCCGACGAGGACGTCGCCACGATCCGCGCCACCCAGGGCCCGATGCCGGTCGTGCCCGAGCCGTACGCGCCGGCCGCCGAGCGCCTCGGCGTCGGCCAGGACGAGGTCCTCGCGCGGCTCGAGTCGCTGCGCGAGCGGGGCGGCCTGCGGCGTGTCGCGGCGATCCTCTACCACCGCCGCGCCGGCTTCTCCGCCAACGGCATGGGCGTCTGGAAGGTGCCGGAGGGCGCCGAGCTGGAGGTCGGGCGCCGGATGGCCGCGTTCCGCGGGATCTCGCACTGCTACCAGCGGCCCACCTATCCCGACTGGCCGTACTCGATCTTCACGATGGCCCACGGCCGCTCGAAGGAGGAGTGCGACGCGATCCTGTCCTCGATCGCCGAGGCCACGGGCATCGACGAGCGCGCCACGCTGTACTCGAGCACGGAGTTCAAGAAGGTGCGGATGCTCTACTTCACCGACGACTTCCGCCGATGGGAGGAGGAGCACAGCTGACCACCTCGCTGACGGACGTCCGCTCGGCCGAGCTCTACCGCCGGGCGCTGAAGGTCATGCCCGGCGGCGTCAACTCGCCCGTGCGGGCGATGCGCTCGATCGGGCGCGACCCGATCTTCGTCGAGCGCGCCGCCGGCGCGGAGCTGATCGACGTCGACGGCAACACCTACGTCGACTACGTGTGCTCGTGGGGGCCGCTGATCCACGGCCACGCGCACCCGGCGGTGATCGAGGCGGTCGCGGAGGCGGCGGCGCTCGGCACGACGTTCGGCGCCGCCACGGCCGGGGAGGTCGAGCTGGCCGAGCTCGTCGCCCAGCGGATGCCCGCGGTCGACATGCTGCGGATGACCTCGTCGGGCACGGAGGCGGCGATGAGCGCGATCCGCGTCGCCCGCGCGGCGACGGGCCGCGACAAGCTGCTCAAGTTCGCGGGCGCCTACCACGGGCACGTCGACGGGCTGCTCGCCGAGGCCGGCTCCGGGCTCGCGACCCACGGCATCCCGGCTTCGCCCGGCGTGCCCGAGGCCGCGACCGCCGCCACGGTCGTCGTGCCGTGGAACGACCCCGACGCCGTCCGCGCGGCGTTCGCCGAGCACGACTTCGCGGCGGTGCTGTGCGAGCCCTACCCGGCGAACATGGGCCTCGTCCCGCCGGCCACCGGCTTCCTCGAGCTGCTGCGCGAGCTGTCCACGGAGCACGGCGCGCTGCTGGTCTTCGACGAGGTGATCACCGGCTTCCGGGTCGCCCCCGGCGGCGCGCAGGACCTGTGCGGCGTGCTGCCCGACCTGACGATCATGGGCAAGATCATCGGCGGCGGGCTGCCGGCCGCGGCCTACGGCGGGCCGGTCGAGCTGATGGACCTGGTCGCGCCGGCCGGCTCCGTCTACCAGGCGGGCACGCTCAGCGGCAACCCGCTCGCGGTCGCCGCCGGCCGCGCCGCGCTCTCGCTGCTGAGCGAGGAGGTCTACCTCAGCCTGTCGGACACCACGCTGTCGCTGGCCGAGGGCCTGCGCGAGGCGGCCGGCAACCGGCCCGTGCAGATCGCCCACACCACCGGCCTGCTCACGGTCTTCTTCACCGACACGCCCGTGCACGACTACGCCGGCGCCGCCGCATGCGACCTGGAGGCCTACGGCGCCTGGTGCCGCGCGCTGCTGGCCCGCGGCGTCTACCCGCCGCCGTCGCAGTTCGAGGCCTGGTTCCCGTCGCTGGCCCACACGAGCGAGCACGTGACGCGGACGGTCGAGGCGGCCGCCGCCGCGTTTGAGGAAATCGCGTGACGTTGCGGGATCTCGCGGCCGAGCTGCGCGCCGAGGGCGGCCTGCTGGCGGGCACGGTCGCCGACCCCGGTCACGCTCCGGCCCCGCACGGCGACGCCGCCGGCGCGCCGTACGCGCTGCTCGTCGAGGCGATCCGCGAGGGCTACCTCCAGCACTACGGCGAGGGGCGCGTCGTGCGCACCGCCGACCCCGACCTCGCGCTGCTGGCCGGCGACCGCCTCTACGCGCTCGGCCTCGCCCGGCTCGCCGAGCTCGGCGACCTGGACGCGGTGAACGAGCTGGCGGACGTCATCTCCCTGTGTGCGCAAGCCCACGCAGCGGGCGATCCGGAGCGCGCCGCCGCGATCTGGGAGGCGGGCGCCGCGGCGGTCGGCCGCGGTACGTCCCATGACCACGAGGCCGCCAAGGCCGCGTGGCGGGGCGCCGACTCGACCTGAGACCCGGCTTTACCCCGGCTGGGCGATATTGTTCGGCGCCCCTCGCGAGTCGGAACTCCTGACCGTGCCTGATCCCCGCAAGACGCCCAAGTCGAAGTACACCGCCGACCGGAAGATCCCGGGCTCCTTCGAGGGCGAGACCGTCACGCGCCGGCGCTTCATGGTGCTGACGACCCACGGGGCGGGGGCGATCGCCGTCTCCGCGTTCGCGCTGCCCACGCTCGGCTTCGCCGCCGGGTCGGCGCTGTTCGACCGCCCGGAGGTCCGCTGGCAGGCGGTCGGCGCGCCCGACGACTTCCCGAACGACACCTACATCCCGAAGGTGATCACCGAGACCTCCGGCATCGGCGAGATCGGCAAGACGACCGTCTACATGCGCGCGCACAACGAGGACATCGACGGACCCGTCGACGAGTCGGTCCCCGGCACGGGCGAGTTCGTCGCGATCTCGACGCGCTGCATGCACCTCGGCTGCCCCGTCCGCTACGTCGAGGCGTCCGCGCGCTTCATCTGCCCGTGCCACGGCGGCGTCTACGACTTCACGGGCAAGGTGTCCGGCGGCCCGCCGGTGCGCCCGCTCGATCGCTTCTACGTCCGCCTCAGCAACGGCCAGGTCGAGGTCGGGCCGCGCTACTCGGTCAACTCCGAGTTCGAGCGCTTCCCGAGCTACCGCGATCCCGGCCAGGACCTCGACGGAATCGGCCAGTACCTCTACCCCGGGCGCTTCTCGACGCCCAAGCTCGACTGATGCCACGACTGCCCAAGCCCCCAACGCCCCCGCTCCCCAAGGTCCTCCAGCCGCGGCCGCAGAAGCCCGGCGCGCCGGCCAAGCCCGGCCCGATCGAGCAGGCCAAGGAGGGCGGGATCAGCGCGATCGACTGGGTCGACGAGCGCACGTCGCTGTCCGGCGGCCTGCGCTGGGTCATGTTCCGGAAGGTGCCCAGGGGCACCAACTGGTTCTACACGCTGGGGTCGGCGACGATGTTCGCCTTCCTCTCGCAGGCCGTGACCGGCGTCTTCCTGGCGATGTACTACCGCCCGGACGCCGCCGGCGGCGCCTACGAGTCGATCCGCCACGTGACCAACGACGTCTTCCTCGGCGAGTTCGTCCGCGGCATGCACAAGTGGGGCTCGACGGTGATGGTGATCCTGATCTTCCTGCACATGGGCAGGACGTTCTTCTTCGGCGCCTACAAGTACCCGCGCGAGCTGAACTGGGTGGTCGGCGCCGTGCTGCTGATCCTCACGATGGTGATGTCGTTCACCGGCTACCTGCTGCCGTTCGACCAGCGCTCCTACTGGGCGACGATCGTGGGCGTGAACATCAACGGCACCGGCCCGCTGGTCGGTCCGTACCTGTCGGACTTCCTGCGCGGCGGGGCGGAGTTCGGCGCGACGACGCTGTCGCGCTTCTACGCGATCCACATGCTGCTGCTGCCCGGCGCGATCGCCGCGCTGATCGGCGCGCACCTGTACCTGGTGGCCAAGCTCGGCACCACCGCGCCGCCGTGGCTGAAGGCCAACGGCGACGACCGCCTGAACGAGGAGCGGTTGTAGGTGAACACGCGCGAGAAGGAGGCATATCTCCGCGAGTACTCGATCCTGAAGTCCCAGGGGAAGCCGTTCTTCCCCTACGCGGTGGCCAAGGACTCGTTGATGGCGTGCGTCGTGCTGGCCGCGATCATCGCCATGTCGATCGTCCTCGGCGCCGAGCTGGGGCCGAAGGCGGACCCGACGACGACCACCTACGTCCCGCGGCCGGAGTGGTACTTCTTCTTCCTCTTCGAGCTGCTGCGGATCATCAAGCCCGCGTCGCTCGTCCCGCTGGCGACGATCGGCGTGCCGACGATCCTGATGATCCTGATGATCCTCGTGCCGTTCGTCGACCGCGGCCCGGAGCGGCGCCCGGAGCGGCGCCCGATCGCGATGCTGGTGGGCATCTTCGTGATCGCCGCGATGGCCTACCTGACCTACCTCGGCGCGGCGGCCGGCTCGCCGAACGAGGTCGACATCAAGGTGGCCGCCGCAGTACGAGCCGGGCAAGCTCGTGGTCGCCCAGTCGGGCTGCCTGGCCTGCCACAAGATCGGGCACAACGGCAACGACGGACCCGGACCGGAGCTGACCGACATCGGCGACAAGCTGTTCCCCGCCGCCATCGAGCGGACGCTCGACAACCCGACGGCGCCGATGCCGTCCTACCGCAACCTGCCCGCGGAGAAGAAGGAGGCGCTCGTGGCCTTCCTCTCTCAGCTCAAGGGCGAGTGACCTCCTGACAACTTGAGCACGGCCGCCCGCAGCGGCACCCTCGAGGAGGGGCAGGTCCGGGCGATGTTCGACCGCATCGCCGGGCCATATGACCTGATGAACTCCGTCATGACGGCGGGGCTCCACCACCGCTGGCGCGAGCGTGCGGCGGACCTGGCGCGCGTCGGACCGGGCTCGCGGGCGCTCGACGTGGCGACCGGCACCGGCGACCTCGCGATCGAGCTGGCCTCGCGCGGCGCGGAGGTGGTCGGCTCGGACTTCTCGGAGGGCATGCTCGACGTGGCGCGGCAGAAGGCGCCGGCGCTGCGCTGGGAGCACGGCAACGCGCTGGCGCTCCCGTACGAGGACGACACGTTCGACGCCGCGACGGTCGGGTTCGGCGCGCGCAACTTCTCCGACCTCGAGCGCGGGCTGGGCGAGATGGCGCGCGTGGTGCGGCCGGGCGGGCGCGTGGTGGTGCTGGAGATCACGACGCCGCAGAACCCGCCGCTGTCGACGTTCTTCTCGCTCTGGTTCGATCGCGTGGTGCCGGTGCTCGGGCGGCTCGGCGGCGAGACCGAGGCCTACACCTACCTGCCGTCGTCGGTGAAGCGGTTCCCCGCGCCGCGCGAGCTGGGCGCGATCCTGCACGGCCTCGGCCTGCGCGACGTGCGCTGGATCCTCACCGCCGGCGGGATCATCGCCCTGCACTCCGGGACGGTGGCGTGATGGCCTCCGCCGAGGCGGTCGCCGCCGTCATCGAGGCCGGGGGCGCCCACGTCCCCGAGCTGATGGAGCGCCTGGAGGAGCGGCTGCTCGTCCTCGCGCGCTCGCACGGGCCGGTGCTGGCGGAGCACGCCGGCGCGACGATCGCGGCCGGCGGAAAGCGGCTGCGGCCGCTGCTCGTGTTCGTGGCCGCGGGCCCCGAGCCGCGCGACCGCGACGGCGTGCTGCGCGCGGCGGTGGCGGTGGAGCTCGTGCACTCCGCGACGCTCGTGCACGACGACGTCCTCGACGCGGCGGCGCTGCGCCGCGGGCGGCCGACCGTCGTGGCCGCGGCGGGGCGCGAGCTGGCCACGGCCACCGGCGACCTGCTGTTCTCGCGCGCGTTCGCGGAGCTGGCCGGCGGCGGCTCCGCCGAGGCGGTGCGCCTGCTGTCGGACGCCTCGTCCGCGCTCGCCCAGGGCGAGCTGCTCCAGCGCGAGGACGCGTGGGACGTGTCGGTGCCGCGGGAGCGCTACCTGACGCGCTGCGATCTCAAGACCGCGCGGCTGTTCGAGGCCGCGTGCCGGCTCGGCGCGCTGGCCGGCGGCGGGCACGAGGAGGTGCTCGGCCGCTTCGGCCGCACGATCGGGCTGGCCTTCCAGCTGCTCGACGACGTGCTCGACGTGAGCGGGCCCGCGTCGCGGACCGGGAAGCACCGCGGCACCGACCTGCTCGACGGCACGGTCACGCTGCCCCTGATCCTCGCGCGCGACCGCGATCCGCAGCTCGCCGGGCTGGACGTGCGCTCCGTGCGCACGCCGGAGCACGCCGAGGCGGTGTGCGACGCCATCGCCGCCACGGGCGCGCTCGAGACCGCGCGCGCGGAGGCGCTGGAGATGGTCGAGACGGCGAAGGCCGCGCTGCCGGCGCTACCGGAGGCCCAGCAGGGAGCGCTGGAGCTCGTGGCCGACGGCGTCGTCGACCGCTACGCCTAGAAGTCTTCGGGGAGGATCGCGTCGGCGCCCAGGGCGGAGACGAAACGCTCGATCTCGTCCTCCATGTTGGCCTGGGTGAGCCGCTTGAGGTCGCCCATCAGCGCCTCGGTGCCGCGGTCCAGCTCGTCGTCGAAGCGGTCGACGGTGCTCTGGTCGAACACGCCGAGGTCGCTCCACTCGCAGTTCGGGCAGCGCAGGAGCACTTCCCAGTGGGTCGGCGAGACCTCGGACCACTCGACCGGGAACACCAGCTCGCGGTCGCAGTCCGGGCAGACCTGGAGCTCCTTCAGCGGGCCCCGCTCGCGGGCGGGAAGCGGCTCGGTGGCCGCCGCCTCGGCGAGATTCTCGAAGTACACGACCTCGATCGCCCGGCCGGACGGAAGGACCACGCGGCGTACGTACTGGCTGTTGCTGTCGGAGTGGTTCATCTCAGGCTCGCTGGGTGCGTCGATGGGCACTTGATCGGCCTGCCGCCGTGAGACTTGACTAGTACATCCGCCCAGATTCGAGGCGCTACCCTCTCAGCAGGCTTAGACGGCCCACGACCAGCGGGGTTTCGCGGTGTTCAACTCCATCGGACCTACCGAGCTGATCATCGTCCTGGTGATCGTGCTCCTGATCTTCGGGCCCAAGCGGCTGCCCGGCCTCGGCCGCCAGCTCGGGAGCGGGATGCGCGAGTTCAAGGACTCGATCAGCGGCAAGGGCGGCCGCGACGAAGATGACGACGACGAGGACGACGACCGCACGGAGCAGCGCCGCCGTACCGAGGCCGCCCTGGGGCGGCCGGAGGGCGAGAAGGCACCGCTCGAGGGCGACGTCGTCTCCGAGCGGCGTCCCTAGCGGCGCTTCCGCGCCACAGATGGCATGGCCCGCGCTGCGCTGAGGCCGGTCTCGCATGACGACCGGCTGAGCCTCGTCGAGCACCTCGACGAGCTCCGCACGCGGCTGATCCTCTGCCTCGCGGCGTTCCTCGTCTGCTTCGGGGTCGCGTTCTGGCAGAACGACCGAGTGCTGGACGTCATGAACCGCCCGCTCGAGAAGACGGCGTTCAAGGAAGGCAGTCAGGACCCGTTCGAGAAGGCGGCGACCTACCAGCAGGCGCAGAAGCAGTTCTTCCTGGAGCAGGCCGCGTTCTATGCCGCGCTGGCCGTCGACGACAGCCTCAGCGCGGAGACGCGCCGGCGGGCGGCGCAGATCGCCGAGTCGGCGCGCGTCACGGCGCGCGCGGCTCCCGCGACATCGCCCCGTAGGCCCGTGACGCTCGGGGTCGGCGAGCCGTTCACGGCGACGTTCAAGGTGGCCATCTACGCCGGGCTGCTGCTGGCGCTGCCGCTGCTGCTCTACCAGGCCTACGCGTTCATCCTGCCCGCGTTCTCCCCGCGGGAGCGGGAGGTCGCGGTGCCGCTGCTGCTGATGGTGCCGTTCCTCTTCATCGGCGGCGTCGTGTTCGCGTACTTCTTCGTGCTCCCCGCGGCGATCGACTTCCTACAGAACTTCAACGACGACTCGTTCGACATCCTGCTTCAGGCGCGGGACTTCTACTCGTTCTCGTTGCTCGTGCTGATGGCGATGGGCGTGCTGTTCCAGATCCCGGTGGCGATCCTCGCCGCGACGCGCCTCGAGGTCGTGACTCCGAGGCAGCTGCGCAAGGGGCGCCGCTACGCGATCGTGGTGATCGCGGTGATGGCGATGCTCCTGCCCGGCCAGGATCCGGTGACGATGCTGCTGATGATGGTCCCGCTCGTCGTGCTTTATGAGGGCTCTATCCTGTTGGCATCGCTGCTCGACCGGCGCGCCGCGCGCGTCCGCGCTCGCGAGGATCGCCTCGCGGACGGCGGCGAAGTGGACCTGGACCGAGAGTGACCTGACGATGCTGTTCGATCTCCGAGGCCGCGGACGGCGGCGCACGATCAAAGTGGTGTACATCACGCTCGCCCTGCTCATGGGCGGCGGCCTGGTGCTGTTCGGCATCGGCGGCGGCGGCGCGATGTCTGGCGGCCTGGTGGACGCCATCACCGGCTCGAGTGGCGGCGACACGGGCACGGAGCGCTTCGAGAAGCGCGAGCGCGACGCGCTGCGGGCCACCCAGACACGACCGCAGGACGCCGCCGCGTGGGCCGAGCTGGCGCGCGTCCGCGTGCAGGCCGCCGGCATCGGCGACAACTTCGATCCCAACAGCTCGCAGTACACCGACAGCGGCCGGGCCAAGCTCGCTTCCGCGGCCGAGGCGTGGGACAGGTACGTCGCGCTCGATCCCGACAAGCCCGACGATCGCGTCGCCGGCCTGATGGTGCGCGCGTTCGACCAGACGGGCCTCAACCGCCCGGCGGACGCCGCCAAGGCGCAGGAGATCATCACCGAGGCGCGGCCCAGCGCGACGACGTTCGCCACGCTCGCGATCTACGCCTACCAGGCCGGCCAGACCCGCAAGGGCGACCTCGCCCGCCAGCAGGCCCTGGACCGCGCGGAGAAGGACGAGCGCAACATCCTCAAGGACCAGCTCGACCAGGCCAAGCAGGCCGCGGCCGCCCAGCAGATCCAGCAGAACGCCTCGCCGACGGCGACGCCGAGCGCCGAGCCCAAGTAGCCGCCGCACCCCGATGGACCTGGGCTAAAATGCCCGCCACGCGCCCTTGTAGCTCAACTGGCAGAGCAGCGGACTCTTAATCCGAAGGTTCCAGGTTCGATTCCTGGCGGGGGCACTACGAAAGGCCTGCGTTCGCAGGCCTTTCGCGTTTCCCGCTTCGTAACGTCCGGCGCGGATAGGCTCGCGATGGTCACGTCTGGACCGCGCCGCATGCAGATCCGCCTTCTCGGCCTCGTCGAGGCCAGCCTCGACGGTCGGCCGGTGGCGCTGGGTGGCTCCAAGCAGCGCGCGCTGCTGGCCCTGCTGGCTCTGAACGTGAACGCGCCGGTGGCGACCGACCAGCTGATCGAAGGCCTGTGGGGCGAATTCGCGCCGCCGAGCGCTGCGAAGATGGTCCAGCTCTACGTCTCGCAGCTGCGTAGGCTGCTCGACGGCGGGGACGGCGTGATCATCACACGGGGACGCGGCTACGAGCTGCGCCTGTCCGCCGACGCGGTTGACGCGGTGCGGTTCGAGCGCCTCGTGGCGGAGGCGAGCGGTGCGGATGACCGGGCGAGCGCGCTCGCGGCCGAGGCGCTCGCGCTATGGCGCGGGCGGCCGCTCGACGACATCGCCGACCAGCCCTTCGCCGGCGCCGAGATCCGGCGTCTCGACGAGCAATGGCTGCGCGCCCGCGAGCTGGCGATCGATGGGGCGCTCGCGGCCGGCGGTCATCGCAAGGTCTTGAGCGAGCTCGACGCGCTCGTCGCCGCGCACCCGCTGCGCGAGGGGATCCACGCCCAGCGGATGCTCGCCCTCTACCGGTCCGGACGCCAGGCCGACGCGCTCGAGGCCTACCGCCACGCCCGCGGCGTCCTGGTGCGGGAGGCCGGCGTCGAGCCTGGTCCCGAGCTGCGCCGTCTTCATGCGGCGATCTTGAGTCAGGACCAGTCGCTCGACCCGCCCGCGCCCCCGCCGGCGCTGGCGCCGCTCGCCTCGGCGAGCGCGCGCGGCCGGCGCCCCGTCGCACTCGTGGCGGCGTTGCTCGTCGCCGCGGCGCTCGCAGCGGTCGTGGTCGTCGCAAGCGGCTCCGACTCGTCGCCGCCCACCGTGCCCGCCAACGCGGTCGCCATCATCGACCCCGCGACGGATGCGGTGGCCGGGTCGATCGGGCTGGACGACGGCCCGGGGCCGATCGCGACCGGCGCCCGCGGCCTCACGGTGCTGAATCTGAACAGCCAGAGCCTGGCGCACATCGATCCCGCGAGCAGACGGATCGTCGCCACGGCGGGAGTGGGGGGATCACCGGGCAGCCTCGCCGTCACCGCCGACGACCTCTGGGTCACGAAGCACTGTGGCGAAGGAACTCCCGGCTCGGTGTTCCGATACGTGATGGGAAGCGATGGTGCGATCAACATCACGGACGCAGACGAGATCTCCCTCGCCGGCATCGCGGGCGCGAGCGGGCCGATCCCGCAGCAGACAGGCCCCGGGTGCGGCATGGCGGCGAACGCGACGTCCGTATGGGTGGCCACGAGCATCCCCCCGGGCCTCGCCCGAATCGACGTCGATCCGTCAGGCGTGGCGCGCGTCGCGCGGGCCGCTCGGTTGCGGTTCGTGCCGGACGCCGTCGCGCTCGGGGCGGGATCGGTTTGGATCCCGGACAGAAAGCGAAACGGCGTCGTGCGGATCGATCCGGAAACGCTCGCCCGCGTGCGCCTCGTCGAGGCGGGAGACGATCCCGTCGCCGTGGCCTCGGGCCTCGGCGCCGTGTGGGTGGCCAACAACGGCGATGGCTCCGTCTCGCGCGTCGATCCGCGGACGGACCGCGTGACCAAGGCGATCTCGGTGGGTGAGAGCCCCACGGCGCTCGCCGTCGGCCTGGACTCGGTCTGGGTGGCGAACAGCGGTGATGGCTCGGTGTCGCGCATCGACCCCCGCACGAACGGCGTCACCGCGACCGTCGCGGTCGGTCACCGGCCGCAGGCCATCGCGGTCGCGGGCGGCGCGGTCTGGGTGACGGTCCGGCCCTGAGCGGCGCCGAGCCGCGCGATTTTGACCGTTCCTATACCGGCGTCGACCGGCTCTGGACCGGGTTGCGGGAGCGTGCGTGGCGTTCCACCAACCCGACCTCCGAGGAGGCCACCGATGTACTTCCATCTTCACCTGCGACCAGTCTCGGGCTCGCCCGTGTCACGGATTCGATGCGCGCTGGTGACCGCCGCAGCCGCGGTAGTGCTGTTGCCGGCGCCGGCGGTAGCGACGGCGAACGGTGACCACCCCAAGGCCGCGGGCAAGTCGCGCCAGCTCCAGCGGCCGAGCCAGATCGAGAGGAAGCGCCTCCAGGCGCTGGTCGACGCCGACGTCGCGGTCGCCGGCCGGCTGATCGCGAGCGACTTCGAGCTGATCAACCCGCTCGGCGAGATCCTGACCCGCGCGGACATCCTCGGTGGCGTGGGCTCGGGCGCCATCGACTTCCTCTCTGACGAAGTCACTTCGCAGATCAGGGTCCGCGGCACGGGAACACGGCGGCCCTGCGTTACCGGCACACGATCGACATCGTCGTCGCCGGCATCGGACACCTCACCCACCCGGCCTGGACCACCGCCCTCTACGAGCGGCGCAAGGGTAACTGGCAGATCGTCTGGGAGCAGACGGTCGCGATCGGGCCGCTGCCACCGCCCAGCTGACGACGAGGAGCAGTACGCGCCGCACCCCGGCCGCGGGCCAGACGACCGCGGCGTGCGGCGCTGCTGCATCTCATCGTCGCAGCGCCGACTCGAGCCACGTCCAACCATCCCACTCGAGGAGCACCATGTTCGCTCGCCTTTCCGTCTATGAGAACGTCGACCTCGCACTCGCAGAGCAGGTCAAGCAGTGGATCGAGACGTCCGGCAACGACCCCTTCGGCGATCTGCCCGGCTACCGCGGTTCGATGACCCTCGTCGACCGCGACAACGCCCGGCTCGTCGGCATCGGCTTCTACGCAAGCGCCGGCCAGGCCGAGGAGGCCGACGCGCTGCTCACGAAGATGCCGGACCCGCTTGCCGACCAGGTCCCCGACGCCATCCGGCCCGCGCTCGACATGCGACCCGAGAGCGTCGGCCTGTACGAGATCGTCCACCGCGACTGAGCCCGCCCATGTGCCCCTGGTGCTTCCTCACGCCGGCGTGCCCCTGCCGTCGCGGTGGCGGGCCTTACGGCCCCACGCTGCCGCTGTGCAGGGCGATCGTGGCCGGGGTGAGGCGGGTTGGGCAACTGACAGGCCGCCGTCCGGCGCCGATAGAGCCAACCGGATCCGACAGCCGCATCCGCTCAGAGCCAAACCACACTCCGATCGAGCCACTCGAATCCGAAGGTTCCAGGTTCGATTCCTGGCGGGGCACCTCCGAAACCGCGCTACGGCGCGGTTTCGTCGTTCTCGGGTTGGTTGGCGCCTGATCAGGCCGGATTGAAGACCGGGATGGTGCGTGACTTCTCCAGGTACGGGACGCCCTCGGTGTAGCCCGTCCCGCGCCGGCTCCCGAGCATCCGGACCGCCAGCCGGTAGTGGCTCTGCCGCCACCTGAGAAGCGTGGTCTCGAAGCGGTGCATCGCGCCGTGGAGGCGGGCCTCGAGGTCGGCGGCGAGGCGGCCGGATTCGCGAGCGCCGCGGAGTGCATCGTCGAAGGTCGGGTGGCCTGAGAGCACGCGCTCGCGAAGCTCGGGCACGGAGTGGAACGCCGGGGAGTCGAGGCGCGACTCCTCAGGGCGCCGGCACAGGCTCTCGACTGTCTTGTAGCTGCGCGACTGGATCGCGCTGGCTCCCTCGGTGAACTCGCGGAAGGTCATGAACGCCTGTGGCTGGATGGTGGCGACGATCGACCACAGGGGGCGGCCTCGCGCATCGTGCGCTCGGCGTCGGCGAGGGCGTGGATCGCTTCCGGAGCGCGGTCGCCGGCCAGCGCATCCACGGCGGTGGCGATGTGCACACCGATCGCGGCGAAGGTCGTCTCGTACGCCTGCAGCATGCGGATGAACATGTACTCGTCGTGCACCTGCGAGACCGGCAGGATGGTCAGCCGCAGCGTCCGGGCGTCCGCTTTGGACATGTCGGCCTCGACCGCCTGCCAGACGGCTCGGGCCGCGGCCAGCGGATCGTCCGCGCTGGTCTCGACGCGCAGCCCGAGCCGGTCGAGGCACGGCTGCAGCGCGCGGAGCCCGAGACGGCACCGCTTGGCCGTGATGCGCGCGTCGGGGCGCAGCTGCGGCATCAAAGCGGTGCGGCCCTCCATGGCGTCGAGCTCGAAGCGGAGCATGTCGGAGACCAGCAGCGTCACGAGCCGGTCGCGGCGGTGCGCCGCCCGGATCCGGTCGCCGCCGCTGCCGGGGGCGCTGCCTGGGAGTCCCAGGAGATCGACGGCTAGATAGCTCGGGTTGTCGTAGCGCCCGTCCCGCTTGTCCAGCACGAAGTCCAGGAACCCGGCGAGGAGTGAATCACGAGGAACGGCGTCGAGCTGGCCACGGGCGTGGTCCAGAGTCGCCAGCACGTCGTCGTCCACGAAGTGCTTGCCGACGCGGTGGAACTCTGCGACGACGGCGTCGTACGGGAACGCCTGCGGGTCGGGATGTTGCAGCCAGTTGGCGAGCTCTTGCATGCCGCAAGTCTCGATTCCGACCGCCCGCGCGACCGCGTACTTTGACCCTGAAGAACCGTGAACCGCGTCACGGATCGACGAGTTCAGCCCGGTCGCAAGCGAGCCGGGAACCGTGTCTCGAACGGTGGCCCGAACTGGGCTCGAGAGGGTGAATTCGGGACCGGGCGGCTAGGCCAACTGCTGTTGGGCGTTTCCGTCCGACGTCCAAGCTGAGGGGCCTCATAGTTGGGCCTAAGCCCGCTTGTCCAACCTGAGTAGTGTCCTGATGAGGTGGATCCAACAGGTAACGCCGTATACTTGGATCGTGGACCTCGAAGCGCTCCAAAGCTCTCCCATCGGCACCCTGCTCCCCATTTCAGGCACCGACGGACGGAACGGCCAACCGTACGACCACTTCGCCTATCTTGCGGCTCCGCTCCCCAATGCAGTCGAACTGCGATCCGCCACATGGACGGTGGTGGCTCGAGCCGAGGCCGAACTCGCTCGGCTGGACCAAGCCGCTCGCCAGATTCCCGAACCTGCTCTGTTGCGTCGGCCCGCCCTCCGAAGAGAGGCTCAGAGCACAAGCGCGCTCGAGGGAACCTTCGCGCCCCTCGAGGACGTCCTCGAGTCCGAGGTCGAGGATCGCGCGCAGCTCTCCCTCGAGGTGCGCGAGATCCTCAATTACGTCGTAGCGGCGGAGGAGGCCTTCTCGTGGATCGCAGAACGCCCAGTCACGTCAGGCCTGATCGGGAACCTCCAGGGCATCTTGGTCCAGGGCACTCCTGGCGAGTACAGCGACGCTGGCGGTGTGCGTGATCGGCAGGTCTTCATTGGGCCGCGGGACGCACCGATTCCGGAGGCTCGCTTCGTGCCCGCGCCCTTCGGCGATCAGCTGCGAGCTGGATTCGAGCAATGGGTCGACTCGGTCAATCAACCGCGCGATGACATGCCGCCAGTGGTCGAGGCCGCCCTGGCGCACTACCAGTTCGAGACGCTCCATCCGTTCTCTGACGGCAACGGCCGCATCGGTCGCCTCCTCATCGTCTTGCAGCTGATGCAACGGAACGTGCTGAGGCATCCGATCCTCGTGGTGTCTCCGTGGTTCGAGGCGCGTCGGACGGAGTATCAGGAAGCATTGCTCCGTCTCAGCATCACTGGCGAATGGGACGCGTGGGTGCGTTTCTTCGGGACTCGGCGTCGCGGCGGCTGCTGCCACGACCCACCAGCGGGTCGATGCGCTGCTCTCGTGGCAGGACGACACACTCAGGCGCGTGCGGGCTGCGGGGATCTCCGGTGTAGCCGAACGCGTCGCGGGCGCGCTAATCGGCGCGCCCATTCTCCGAGCGAGCCAGGTCGCGAAACGCCATAACGTCAGCCACCAAGGGGCCATGAACGCACTGCGGCGCCTCGCTGAGGCTGGAGTAGTCGCAGAGCGGACGCGCCACGGCCGGATCTCGTTCACTGCGGATCCGGTCGTTGCGATCTTGCGACAGTAGTGCTGCCGCCGGACGCGGCGCGGGCGGGCTCGGGGCATCGACCACGAGCCGACGCCGCCGCCTGATCAGTCGGCGATGCCGCCGGCGCTGACGTTCGCGACGGTGGCGGTCATGGCTCCGGCGCGGTCGGAGGCGAGGAAGGCGGCGGTGTCCGCGACCTCGGCGAGCGTGGGGAGCCGCTTCGAGCAGCGTGCTCTGCTCCACGCGCGCCCGGAACTGGGCGGGCGTGACTCCGGCGGCCGCGCCGGCCGTGGCGAAGTTCTCCTCGATGAGGGGCGTCTCCGGAATCGCGTGGGCGCGCAGGCAGACGACCCGGACGCCGGCCGGCCCCACCTCGAGGGCGAGGGAGCGCGTGAACGCCTCGACGGCGCCCCAGGCTGCCGACGCCCCGCCGAGCAGGTTGGCCGGCATCCGGCCGGGACGGCCGTCAGCGTCACGATCGCGCCCGAGCCCTGGCCGCTCATGCGCCGGGCGGCGGCGGTCGCGGTGATGAAGTTGGAGCGCGTGTAGAAGTCGATCGGGCGGCCGAAGTCGTCAGCGGTCATCTCCGTCAGCGGGATGCGGTGACGCGTGGGGCCCGGGCCGATGGCGTTGAACGAGATGTCGACGCCTCCCGCTCGCTCGACCACCGTGTCGAGGTGCTCCTCCACGGCCCGCTCGTCGAGCGCGTCGACGCGCGCCGTCTCGGCGGCGATCTCCTCGGCGAGGGCATCCAGCTTCGCCGGATCGCGTCCGGTCAGGAAGAGCCTTGCGCCCTCGCGTGCGAAGGCCCGGGCGACGGCGGCGCCGATCGCGCCCCCGGCCCCGTAGATCACGGCGGTCTTGTCTTCAAGCAGCATGTCCGTTCAGACACCGGCGGCGACGAGAATGGAACGGCCGGTCCGTTCCGCGACGAGCCGGTGTCCTTACGCGTGATGACCGAGGCGGCCTTTCGCGAGCTCACCGAGCCTCACCGGCGCGAGCTCCAGCTGCACTGCTACCGCATCCTCGGCTCGGTGCAGGACGCCGAGGACATGGTGCAGGAGACGCTGCTGGCCGCCTGGCGGGGCATCGAAGGCGTTCGAGGGCCGCGCGTCCGTGCGCTCCTGGCTGTACCGGATCGCGACCAACCGCTGCCTGAACGCGCTGCGCGCCCGCTCGCGCCGCCCAAGGGAGGTGCCGCGCCATGCGCGACCCGCTCGAGCCCACGCGCCGCGTCGAGCCGGTCTGGCTCGAGCCGTACCCGGACGTGCTGCTCGACGGCATCCCGGGCCCCGAAGCGCGCTACGAGGCCAGGGAGTCGATCGAGCTGGCGTTCATCGTCGCGCTCCAGCACCTCCCGCCGCGCCAGCGCGCGGCGCTGGTGCTCGCCGACGTGCTCGGCTTCCGCACCGCCGAGGTCGCCGAGCTGCTCGAGACCGGCGAGGCCTCGGTCAAGGGCGCGCTCCAGCGCGCCCGCGCGACGCTCCGCGCGCGGCTGCCCGCCGCCGACCGCGAGCGCGCGCCGCGGCCGGGCTCCGCCGGCGAGCGCAGGCTCGTCGGGCGCTTCGCCGACGCCGTCGAGAACGGCGACGTCGACGAGATGGTCTCGCTGCTCACCGACGACGCCCTCGTCACGATGCCGCCCCAGCCGCTCGAGTACCAGGGCCACGACGCGATCGCCGCCTTCCTGCGGCATCGGGCCGAGCTGCGCGGCGCGCCGCTGCGCCTCGTTCCGACCCGGGCCAACACCCAACCGGCGTTCGGCTGCTACCTACCGGACGCCCATGCGCCGATTGCGCGCCCCTACGGGCTGTTCGTGCTGACGCTCGAGGGCGAAGCGATCGCGGCGATCACCTGGTTCGCCGACACCGGCGTCTTCCGGCACTTCGGCCTTCCACGGACGCTGCCCGGCGCCTGAGGCCCGCTCACTTGTCCTTCTTGGTCATCTTCAGGCCGAGCGCGACGTTGTGGTCGTCCGGGTAGCCGTGGTAGACGATCGTCTGCCTGTGGGGATAGACGTCGACCTGGATCGTCCAGACCTTCGTCGGGTCCCCCTTCGCCGAGCCCAGCGTCCCGACGCGGTCATCGTCCTTGAGCGTGTAGTAGAGCGCCACCGCGCCGCGCTGCTTCTTGACGGCCGGGAACCGTTCGTAGAACGCCTTGGTGACCGCGGGGAGCTGCGGGACGATCGCCCGGATCGCGTCCTCCATCTTCGTCTTGGCCGCGTTGATGCCGACGTCCCACTGCGAGTCCTGGCCGACGAAGTGCTTCTCGCCGTGCGTGTCGAACTGGAGCGCGAAGCCCGAGTAGTCCTCGCCCTGCGGCTGTGGCGCGGCGGCGGCCGGCGTCGCCCCGCGCTTCTTCTCGGTCGCCTCGTCGTACTTCGACGACTCCACGCTTGTTCCAGTCCGTCCATCCCTTGTTGAGGGCGTCGCGGATCCTCCCGAGCGGCGTCAGCGTGGCATTGAACCGCTGCGCGAGCGTGCCCTGCGGTGTCCCGACCGCGGCCAGGGCCAGCCCGACCTGCTCCGGATCGGCCGGATTCCCGTTCTGGATCTCCGCCATCAACGCGGTGAGCGCCGTGCCGTACGCGGTGAACCATGTCGCGATGTCGGCCTTCGCCTGGTCTTCGACGAAGCTGACCTGGACCTCGTCGGCCTGCATGTCCGTCCACGCCTGCGTCAGCTCGGCATGGATCGCCCGCAACACCGCCGGCGTCACCTGCGCGCCCTGCGCGAAGCGGGACTGGAACGAGATCTTCGCCGCCATCGTGCGCGCCAGCACAGGCCCGCCCGGCGCCACGAGGCGCGCGAACGCCCGGTTGCCGATCGCGTGTGCGAGCTGCTGCGCCGGCGCCTCCGGCGCGCGGGCGCGTGCGGTCCGCTCGCCGCGCTCGTCAAGCCGGTCGCTCGCCAACCGCTCGTGACCCATGCGCCGAGCCTCCCAGACCGCGTCCGCCGCCGCCAAAGAGCAGAAAACCGGCCTGGGGGCGCGGGCTGGCACACTTCCCTGACGTGGGAGGGGACGAAGGCTTCTTCGGCGAGCGGGTGGCGGCGCGCTACGACGCGCGCTCGGCTTCGGTGTACGACCCGGCGGTCGTCGGGCCGACGGTGGACCTGCTGGCGGAGCTGGCGGGCGACGGCGCCGCGCTCGAGTTCGGGATCGGCACGGGACGGATCGCGCTGCCGCTCGCGGAGCGAGGCGTCACGGTCGCCGGCATCGACAGCTCGGAGGCGATGCTCGAGCGGCTGCGCGAGAAGCCGGGCGCGGCCGGCATCGAGGCGGTGGCCGGGGACTTCGCGACGACCCGGGTCGAGGGCGACTTCTCGCTCGTGTTCCTGATCTTCAACACGATCTTCAACCTCACGAGCCAGGACGCCCAGGTCGCCTGCTTCGAGAACGCGGCGGCACACCTGCGCAGCGGCGGGCAGTTCGTGATCGAGACGGGCGTGCCGCCGCTGCGCAACCTGCCGCCCGGCCAGACCGTGCTCCCGATCCGCGCCGACCGCGAGGGCTTCTCGTTCTCGACCTTCGACGTCGTCACGCAGCGCTGCACCAACCACCACTTCTACGTCGACGGCGGGCAGATCGAGTCGTTTCCGGTCGAGTTCCGCTACGTCTGGCCGGCCGAGCTGGACCTGATGGCCCGCCTCGCCGGCATGCGGCTGGAGCACCGCTGGGCCGGCTGGGGGCGGGAGCCGTTCACGGACACGAGCCGGTCGCACGTGTCCGTGTGGCGGAAGCCCTGAACGGGCTCAACGGGCAGGAGCGATCGGCTGGGCCGGCGAGCGGCGGAGCAGCCACTGGAGGCTGATCCGCGATCGTGCCGCTCGGGTCTCCACGCTGCGGCGCGCCGCGCGGGCCTCGCGCTGCCGGGCCGCGTAGTCCACGCGATCCTGGATGTGGGCGGCGGCGACGTGCATGAGAAGTTCCTGGTGCATCCTGTCCTCCTGAGGGGCGGGGCGGGCTGTGCAAGGAGATGCTCGGCCCTGGACGGAGCTGCGGCTAGGCACTCCAGGTGTCGCAATCCACACCTTCTTCATCCGACCGCTGGCTACAGTTGCGCCCCGGTCAGATTTCAGGAGGGAAGGCATGCGTACAGGGAAGTCCTTGGCGGCGGTCGCGCTGGCCGTCGTCATCACGGCCGTCGCGGCCACGGCGCCGGCGGGCGCCGCCGAGCAGGCGAGCTTCTGCGATCCGCTGGCGGGCGACCACGTTCGGGCCGAGCAGCGGCGTCGCCGCGCGCGGCGGCGAGATCCGCGAGCCCGCGGACCTGGGCGTGGCCCACAGCGACCTGCCCGCCTCGGCGAAGGGCAAGGCCGGCAAGCGCTTCAGCGCGACCGTGCCGGTCTACTTCCACGTCGTCACGGACGGCGCCATCGGCGCGCTCACCGACCAGCAGATCGCGGCCCAGATCGCCGTGCTCAACAACACGTTCGGCGGCGGTGAGGGCGGCGCGAACACCGGCTTCCGCTTCATGCTCGCCGGCGTCACGCGCACGGACAACGCCGCCTGGTTCTACGGCGGCATCGGCGGCACGAACGAGCACACGCATGAAGCGGACGCTGCGCTCGGGCGGCGACGACGCGCTGAACCTCTACTCGACGACGGCCGGCGCCTACCTCGGCTGGGCGTACTTCCCCGACATCCTCACCAAGCCGGGGCAGGAGTACCTGGACGGCGTGGTGTTCGACTGGGCGACGGTCCCCGGCGCGTCCACCGAGTACGCCGGCCGCTACGACCTGGGCGAGACGGCCACGCACGAGGCCGGCCACTGGCTGATGCTCGAGCACACGTTCCAGGGTGGGTGCAGCGCCAACGGCGACTTCGTGTCCGACACGCCGCCCATGAAGACGCCGACCTCCGGCTGCCCGGCCGGCAAGGACACCTGCCGTGAGCCGGGCCTGGACCCGATCCACAACTACATGGACTACTCCTACGACAACTGCTACACGGAGTTCACGGCCGGCCAGACGCAGCGGATGCGCGACGCCTGGCTGGCGTTCCGCGCGCCGTAGCCACGTTCAGCGTGCCGGGCCGGCGGTCACGCCGGCCCGGCGGCGCTAGTCCAAGCTCCACTCCGCCCCGGGCCCTTTCCCGTCGTCGGCCTTCTCGCCGGCGCGGCGGAACTTGATGCCGGTGAAGTTCAGCGTCCAGCTCTCCCGCGGCGTGCCCTCGCCGCCGGAGCCGCTGACGCTGTAGTTGCTGACGATCGCGTTGGTGAGCTCGATCACGACGGCCTCCTTGCCGTGCTCGAGGATGATCTCGACGTCGACGCCCTTGCCGTCGATCGAGGCGCGGAACAGCGCGGGCGAGTGGTCGCCCTGGAGCGACGTCACGACGATCTCGGACACCGAGGGCGGCGCCTCCCGGTCGCCGCCCGAGCCCGGCCCGGGAGGCGTCCGGCCCCCGCCCATCTGGATCGACTCGATCGGGATCGTCCCGACGCCCGGGAACACGACACGGTTCCCGGTGGCGGCGGGCGCGGGCGCCTTCGGCTTCTCCTTCGGCGCCGTCGGCTTCGGCTGCCGGGCCAGCAGCGCGCCGACGGCGCGGTTCCCGGCCGTGCGCTGGAGCGCGAGCAGGTCGGCGGCCGGGCCGGGGACGTCCGGCCGCCGCTCGTCGTCGGTGCGCTCCGGGTCCTTCCGGGCGCGCTCGTGCTCGCGCATGGCGCGCCGACGCTACACCCGCGCGGCCTACGGGTCCACCTCCTCGCCCGTGTCCGCGTCGTGCAGCAGGATCGCGCCGGCCGGGCAGGCGCGGGCGGCGGCGATCAGCCGCTCGTCGGTGGTCTGGCCGATCACGACGGCGACGTCGTCGAGGCGGAACGCCTCCGGCGCGACGTCGACGCAGTCGCCGTGGGCGGCGCAGGCGCTTTCGTCGATGGTGGCGATGAGGGTCATGCTGCGCTCCTTGCGGGGGTGGTGGACACGGTGCTGATGCGAGCCCGCGCCGCGCGCAGCGCGGACGGCGGGCGGTCGGCGAGCAGGACGGCGGTCGTGAGGCCGTCGCGCAGGTGGTCGAGCTCGAACTCGGTGTCGGCGAGGCTGCCGTGGACCACGTGCTCCTCGGCGTCGCGCGTGTCGCCGACGCAGCGCAGGCGCACGCCGTGCTGGTCGCTCCAGAACGAGTGCGGGCCGGCGGGGCGCGCGTCGCGCCCCAGCAGCGCTCCGGCCACCGCGGCGGCGCCGCGCGAGGCGGCCTCCCAGTGGCCGCCGGGCCGGTGGCGCCCGGTGCGGGCGTCGAACGTGGAGGCGGCGTCGCCGGCGGCGAACACGCCGGGCAGGCGGGTGCGGCCGTCCTCGTCGACGGCGACGCACTCCGGATCGAGGCCGCTGCCGGCGAGCCAGTCCGTGGCCGGGCGCACGCCGATCGCGACGAGCACGTGGGCGCACTCCACGCGCGTGCCGTCCGAGAGCTCCAGCGCGTCGACCTCGCCGCGCCCCGACACGCTCGCGATCGTCGTGCCGGTGCGCACGACGACGCCGTTGGCGCGATGCAGCGCCACGAGCCAGGCGGCCGCGCGCGGGCCGAGGATGCCCTGCAACGGGCGGGGGGCCGCCTCGATCACCGTCACGTCCACGCCGAGCGCCGAAGCGGTGGCTGCCGCCTCGAGCCCGATCAGGCCCGCGCCGACCACGGCCAGCGGCCGCGCCGCCGGCCAGCACGCCCCGCAGCCGCTGCGCGTCGGCCAGCGTGCGCAGCGTCTGGACGTTGCCGTAGCCCGCGAGCGGCGGCAGCTCGCGGGCGTCCGCGCCCGTGGCGATCAGCAGGTCGTCGTAACGGAGGCGCTCGCCGCCGGCCAGGACGACCGTGCGCCGCAGCGGATCGAGCGTGCGGGCCACGCCGCCGAGGCGCAGCTCCACGGCGTGGTCGGCGTACCAGCCCGCGGGCCGGAACGCGGCGTCTTCCATGCTGCCCGCGAGCAGGTCCTTGGACAGCGGCGGGCGGTCGTAGGGGCGGACGGGCTCGGCGGCGAGCATGGTCACGCGGCGCGTCGTCGCCGGCGGCGCGCAGCAGCTCGCAGCAGCGCTGGGCCGCGAGGCCGCCGCCGGCGATGACGAGATGGCGGTCGGAGGAGGTCACGCGGCCACCATCGGCGCCCGCCGCCCAAGGAGCCCGCAAGCGAAGGGAAAAGCTTGGGAAAGTGCCCGCCCGGACGGTCGCGTGAGGGGCGGTAGGCTGGAAGGGTGCGTACCGCCCGT
>CAVSJY010000010.1:0-60478 GCA_963728465.1 uncultured Solirubrobacteraceae bacterium | reverse complement strand
GAGCGCGGTCGCGGTGTCGACGATGGTGGCGAACTCGTCGTGGAGGTTGGTCGCGGTCACGCGCGCGAGCTCGTCGGCGACGACGACGCCGCCGAACGGGTCCGCGCGGTCGAAGGTGTGCGTGGCGTCGAGCACGAAGCGGACGTCGTAGCCGAGGTTGCCGCCCACGCGGGCGGTGGTCTCGCAGCAGTGGTTCGTGGTGATGCCACAGACGTAGATCGTGCGGATGCCCTCGTTGTCGAGCCACGTCGCCAGCGATGGCTCGCCGTGGAAGGACGAGTTGACGGACTTCGTCAGGAGCAGGTCGGGCTCGCCCGTGATGACGTCCTTGAACGCATTGCCGGGGTGGTCCGGCGCGAGCGTCGAACCGGGCTCGTCGGAGTCGTGGCGGACGAACACCAGCGGGCGACCGTGCGCGCGCCAGTGCTCGATCAGGGCAGCGATGTTGCGCTCGCAGTCGGGGTTGTTCCGAGTGCCCCATGAAGGGTCGTCGAACGCCTGCTGGACGTCGACGACGATCAGCGCCGGATCGCTCATGCTGCTACCGCCTCGTCTGGCTCTGGGCTAGCGAAGGGCTACACGGCCATCCGGATCGCGACGTCGTATCTCGCCACGGCGCTGCGCTGCCCCGGCGTATCGTCGGACGACATCGCGTTGAGCGTCTCGTCGCCCCGCTTGTAGTCGTCCTCGTTGTCGAAGAAGAGGATCACGAGCGACTTCTCGGCGTCGGGATCGTGGAGGACGACGATCTCCTTCGCGGGAAGGTCGTCCGGCGGCGCGCCGTCGCTCATCTCGCCTCTCATCTCCTCGATCCGGTCCTTGGTGACCCCATCGAATGACACGACCCGTGCGAGCGCCATCTGACCCTCCTCGTGGACTGCGCCAACGCTACCGCTACGCGACACTCAGCCTGTGGGGGCTCTATGAACTCGGCGTGCGCGGCCGGACGAACCTTCGTCGTGACCGGCGCCAACAGCGGCATCGGCCTCGAAGCGGCCCGAGGCCTCGTCGACTCGGTGCGCACGTCGTGCTGGCGGTGCGCGACAGGGCGAGGGGCGAGGAGGCCGCGGCAGGCATCGCCGGGCCCGGCTCGACGAGCGTCGTCGACCTCGAGCTGTCGGACCTCGATCAGGTCGCGGGCTGCGCGAAGACCCTGCTCGACCGTCACGACCAGCTCTCCGCCCTGATCTGCAACGCCGGCGTCATGGGCGGGCCGCTGCTGCGCAGCGCGCAGGGCTTCGAGCGCCAGATGGCGACCAACCACCTGGGTCACGCCGCGCTGGTCGCGCGGCTGTGGCCGCTGCTCGACGCGAGCGCCGCGCGCGTGGTCGTGGTGTCGAGCACCGAAGCGCGCGACGGGAAGCTGACGGCGCGGACGACTCGGGAGGAGCTGGTCGATCCGGCGCCCTACGACGGCCGCCAGGTCTACCGGAACACCAAGCAGGCCAACCTGCTGTTCGCGCAGGAGCTGCACCGCCGTTGCGGCCGCGCCGGCTCGCCGGTCAGCGTCGTCGCGGCGCATCCGGGCGCCAGTGCGACCAACCTGTTCGCCCGCCAGCTCGAGCGGGGCGGTCGCGGACCGCTGGCCCGGGTCAGCAAGCTCGTCACCGCGGTGCTGCTCCAATCCGCCTCCGCAGGCGCGGCGTCCACGCTCCGCGCGCTCGACCCGGACACGCCGAGCGGCGCGTTCGTCGGCCCCGCGAGGTTCGGGCAGCTCCGCGGCCGGCCCGAGCTGCTCGACGTCTACGCCTCCGCCGCGGACACGGCGACGGCCGCGCGCCTGTGGGAGCTCACGCAAGAGGTGCTCGGCGAGCCGCTGCCGTTCTGAGACGCCGCCGAGGCCGTGGAGATCGCCGGGACTTAGACTCCGGCCATGTCGGCGCGTCCGGCAGAGACGCGCGTCCGGCTGGCCGAGCTGATCGCGATGATCTCGCTCGGGACCGACCTGGGCATGGGCCAGCCGATGGAGCACGTGATGCGGCAATCGCTGATCGCGCTGCGTCTCGCCGACCGGTTGGGACTCGACCAGACGACGCGGGCGGTCGTCTACTACGTCGGCCTGATCTCGTGGGTCGGCTGTCACGTCGACGCGTACGAGCAGGCGAAGTGGTTCGGGGACGACCTCGCGCTCAAGACCGACGCTCGCCACGTGGACATGGCGGGCGTGGCCGCGCGGGTGTTCGTGATGAGCCATGTCGGCGCCGGCCGGGGGCTGCTGGACCGGGCTCGGCTGGGCTTCGAGTTCGCCGGCGACGGCCGGCGCGCCGTCAGCCAGATGATCGAGAACCACTGGCTGGCGACCAACGAGCTGGCGGATCGGCTCGGACTCGGCGAGAAGGTGCGTGAAAGCCTCTACCAGACGTTCGAGCGCTGGGACGGCAAGGGGGTGCCCGCGGAGGTCAAGGGCGAGGAGATCCTGATGCCGGCGCGCCTGGTGAACCTCGCGGACGTCGTCGAGGTCTTCCACCGGACCGGAGGGGTCGACGCGGCGATCGCGGTCGCCCGCGAGCGCAGCGGCTCTCAGTTCGACCCGGCGCTGGTCGACCTCTTCTGCGCCGAGGCTCCGCTGCTGTTCGACGACATCGACTCGCTGACGACCTGGCCCGCCGTGATCGACGCGGAGCCGGCGCTGGAGATCGTGCTGTCCGACGAAGAGCTCGAGTCCGCCCTGGAGGCGATCGGCGACTTCACCGACCTGAAGTCCCCCTGGACGATCGGCCACTCCCGCGGCGTGGCGGACCTGGCGCGCGCGGCGGCGGAGATCTACGGGCTGTCGGCCGACGACGTCAAGCTCGTGCGTCTCGCGGGGCTGGTGCACGACCTCGGGCGCCTCGGCGTCTCGAACGCGATCTGGGACAAGCGCGGGCCGCTCACCGCGGCCGAGCTCGAACGGGTGCGCCTGCATCCGTACCTGACCGAGCGGATGCTGGCGTCATCCGGGGCGCTGGCCCCGGTCCGGGAGATCGCGGGCCAGCACCACGAGCGCCTCGACGGCTCGGGGTATCCCCGTGGGCTGTCGGGCGACGCGCTGACGCCGCCGGGACGCATCCTCGCGGCGGCCGACGCCTACCACGCGATGACCGAGGCGCGGCCTCACCGTGAGGCGCTCAGCGCCGCGGCGGCCGCGGCCGAGCTGCGCTCCGGAGTCCGCGCGGCGCTGTTCGACGGCGAGGCGGCGGCGGCCGTGCTGGAAGCGGCGGGCCATCCCCGCAAGCGCCGGCGCGAGTGGCCCGGAGGTCTCACGAGCCGCGAGATCGAGGTTCTGAGGCTGCTGGTGCGCGGGCTGTCGAACAAGGAGATCGCCGAGCGACTCGTGATCTCGCGCAGGACGGCGGGCAGCCACGTCGAGCACATCTACACGAAGATCGGCGTCTCCAATCGCGCGCAGGCCAGCCTGTTCGCGGTCAAGCACGGCTTGATGAGCGGCGCGTAGCGCCGAAGATCGGGCGAATACCCGATGCGCGTGCGGCCCGCCGATCGTACGGTCGCTCGATGAGCAATCCGATCGAAGTGGGCCGTACACCCGGGACGGCCCTGGGTCGCCTGGGGGCATGGGCGGTCGACCACCGCCGGCTCGTCGTCATCGTGTGGGCCGCGGCCGTCCTCTGCCTCGGGGCGCTCGCGCCGTTCGCCGACCGAGCGCTCTCGGGCGCCGGTTGGGAGGCTCCACGATCGGAGTCCGGAGCTGCACGCCGCGCGATCGAGGCGCACTTCCCCGGGCAGGGGACGTATGCGCTGTCGGTGGTGGTGGCCGGTGAGCGCGCCCGGATCGACGACCGGCCCATGCGCGCCGCGCTCGCCGGCGTGACTCGCGTGCTTCGCGGCGACCGCGCCGTGAGCGGCGTGCTCCCGCCGGAGCCGGGGGTCACCGTCTCGCGCGACGGCCGGACCGCGATCGTCACCGGGCTGGCGGGCGCGGCGCCGTCGGAGATGGTCGATGCGGCCGGACGGCTGAAGGATCGCCTCGCCGCGCTGTCGGGCTCCGGGATCGCCGTTCGCCTCACCGGGCCGGCAGCCATGTGGTCCGACTTCAACCACGCCAACAAGGCGGCGATGATGAAGTCCGAGGCGCTGTCCTGGCCGCTCACGCTCGCGCTGCTCGTGCTCGCGTTCGGAACGCTGGTGGCGGCGGGTCTGCCGCTGGTGCTCACGATGGCCGGGCTCGTCAGCGCCGGGGGCCTGCTCTTCGTCGCCGGGCAGCTCTTCGAGGTGTCCATCTGGGCGATGAACTTCGCGATGATGTTCGCGATCGCGCTCGGGATCGACTACGCGCTCTTCCTCGTGGTCCGATTCCGCGGCGCGCTGGCGGCCGGGCTGTCGCCGCGTGACGCCACGGTGCACACGATGGCCACGGCCGGCAAGGCCGTGCTCGCGAGCGGGCTCACCGTGGTCGCCGCGCTGACGGCGGTCATGCTCGTGCCGGTTCCGACCTTCCGCTCCGTGCCGCTCGGGATCGTGCTGGCGGTCCTGGCCGTGCTGGCCGCGACGCTCACGCTCCTGCCCGCCGCGCTGTCGGCGCTCGGTCACCGGATCAACGGCGGGCGGATGCGCCTGCGCGGCGCCTCGGACCATCGCAGCGAGCGCTTCGCCGCCTGGGGTCGCCGCCTCTGGGCGCGGCCGCTGGCGTACGGCTCCGCCGCGGTCCTGATCCTGGTGCTGCTCGCCACGCCCGCGCTCGGGCTGCGGACGGGGATGCCGACGATCACGGTCGTGCCGCCCGGCGCCGACTCACGCGAAGGTCACGCCCTCGTCGAGCGGGCGTTCGGGGTGGGCGCGCCGAGCAGGCTCCAGGTCGTGGTGGACGAGCGCGACCTGGCCCGTGCCATCGCCGCCCTCGATGGCGATCCGCGGATCGCGTCCGTGACGCCCGCGCAGCGAGCCGGCGGCCGCGCCCTCCTCACCGCCGTGCCCACGGCGGGCGAGGGGAGCCGCGAGCTGCGATCGACGATCGACGCCGTTCGCGCCGAGCTCCCCGCGAGCGCGCTCGTCGGCGGCCCGGCCGCCGAGAGCCGCGACCTCGAGGCGGCGCTCGTCTCGCGCCTCCCGCTGGTGGTGGGCGTCATCATGGGCCTCGGGTTCCTGCTCCTGGTCGTGCTGCTGCGCGCGCCGCTCGCGGCCGCCGCCGCCGTCGCGCTCAACCTGCTCGCGACGGCCGCGGCCTTCGGCGTCGCGAGGCTCGTCTTCCAGGACGGAGCGCTCGAGGGGCTGCTGGGCTTCGAGTCGCAGGGCTTCGTGGACGCGTGGGCGCCGATCTTCTTCTTCGCGCTCGTGTTCGCGCTGGCGATGGACTACACGGTCTTCCTCCTGGCCACGATCAAGGAGGCGCACGACCGCACCGGAGACGCCCGTCACGCGTTGGTGGAGGGTCTGGCCGGCACCGGCCGCGTGATCAACGCCGCCGCCGCGGTCATGGTCGTGGTCTTCATGACGTTCGCGCTCGCGGGCCCGCTCCCGCCCAAGGAGATGGGCTTCATCCTCGCCGTCGCGGTGCTGCTCGACGCCACGTTGGTCCGCCTGCTGCTCCAGCCGGTCGTCCTGCGCCTGCTCGGCCCGCGCGCGTGGTGGATGCCCGCGTGGCTGGATCGCCTGCTGCCCGAGGTCGGGCTGTCGCACGAGCTGCCGGAGGCCGAGCGGCAACGCGCCAACGCGGCCGCGGCCGAACCGTCGCCGCGCGCGCGCCGTATCGCCTGACGCGCTCGGGTCCCGGGGGGCCCGGGCATGGGTGCAGTCAGGGGAACGGGAGGTCAGCGTGCCGCGGCGCACGATCCGGCTCAACGGCAAGAAGGTCACGGCCGAGTACGGCCACGTGCCCGCGCAGGGCACTTCGCCAGAGGCATCCGAGCAGCTGCTGTACTGGCTGCGCGAGCGCCATGGCCAGCGGGGGGCGAAGTTCGGCTGCGGGGTGGCGCAGTGCGGCGCCTGCACGGTGCTCGTCGACGGGGCGCCCGTGCGCTCGTGCACGCGCCAGCTGCACACCGTCGCCGACGGCGCCGACGTGCGGACCCTCGACGGCCTCGCGTCCGGCAGGCCGCATCCGCTCCAGCAGGCGTTCGTCGACCACCAGGCCGCGCAGTGCGCGTTCTGCATCAACGGGATGGTCATGGGCTCGCTCGGCTGGCTGGAGCACCGGATCGCGGGCGGGAACCGCAGCGTGCCCTCCGACGCGGAGGTGCGCGGGTTCCTGTCAGGCAGGACCGCCGCGACGCCCGACGTGGAGCCGGAGAACTACCTGTGCCGGTGCGGCGCGCACAACCGCATCGTCGCGGCGATCCGCCAGGCGGCCGGGGAGATGGTCAAGTGAGCGCGCTCGACATCCAGGAGCTCACCAGCACGCGCCGCGGCTTCCTCGCGGGCGCCGGCGCGATGGCCGTCGGCTTCTCCTTCCTCGGCCGCGCGGGCGCCGCGCTCGCCGCCGACCCCACGGGCGTCGTGCGCGTGCTCGCGACCGGCGCGCAGCCCTCGGCCACCGAGTCGTGGCTGATCCTCACCGAGGACGCGATCACCGTCTACTCGGGCAAGGTCGAGCTCGGCACGGGCATCCAGACCGCGCTCACGCAGGTCGTCGTCGAGGAGCTGCGCCTCGGCGTGGCGGACGTCCGCTACGTGCAGGGCGACACCCGGCTCAGCGTCGGCCAGGGCGTCACGGCGGGCAGCAAGTCGCTCCAGAACGGCGGCGTCGAGCTGCGCCAGGCCGCGGCGACCGCCTACCAGGCGCTGCTGACGCGGGCGGCGGAGCACTTCGGCGTCCCCGCCGGCCGGCTGGTCGCCGAGGGCGGCCGGTTCCGGGTCGCCGGCAGCAACCCGAGCCGCAGCGTGACGTACGCGAAGCTCCTGAGCCGGGGCGAGACGTTCGTCCCGCTCGACCCCGGCGCGCCGGTCGTGGACCCGGACGACTACCGCGTCGTCGGCACCAGCGAGCCGCGCGTGGAGCTGCCGTCGAAGCTCGACGCGACGTTCGGGTTCGCGCACGACGTCTACCTGCCGGGCACGCTGCACGGCCGCGTGATCCGCCCGCCCGGCCGCAACGCGCGGCTTCGCCTCGCTCGACGCCGCCAAGGTCGCGCAACTGGCGGCCGAGGGCGTGACCGTGGTGCAGCGGGGCAGCTTCGTCGGCGTCGTCGCGCCGTCGGAGTGGCGGGCGTCGCGTGCCGCCGCCACGCAGGGCCTGGTGACGTGGACCGCCGGGCCCGCCCTGGAGCCGCAGGCCGACCTCGACGGCGCGCTGCGCGCTCCGGACAACCACTACGGGACCGTCACCGACATGGCCGTCCCGGCCAGCGACCCCGGCGCCGCCGAGGCGGCGATCGCCGCCGCGGGCGACGCGGCGCTGAAGCGCCGCTACTTCACGCCGTTCCAGATGCACGCCGGGATGGGCGCGTCCGCGGCCGTCGCCGACTTCCGTACCCGAGCCGGATCCCGAGACCGGCATCCAGCTGACGCTCTACTCGGGCACGCAGAACGTCACCGCGCTGCGCGGCCACCGTCGCCGGCTGCTCGACATCGACGGCCGCTCGTCCGCGTGCTCTACGAAGAGGCCTCGGGCTGCTACGGCCACAACGGCGCCGACGACTGCGCGGCGGACGCCGCGCTGCTCTCGCACGCTGTGCGCAAGCCGGTGCGCGTCCAGTGGAGGCGCCAGGAGGAGCACGGCTGGGAGCCGCTCGGCGCGGCGATGGCGCACGACGTCGAGGGCGTCGTCGACGACAGCGGGATCACCGCCTGGTTCCACCGGATCTACGCGCTGACCCGCGAACAGCCGCCCGACGGCCAGCGCCGGGCTCGCTGCTGCCGGGCGAGCTGGGCGGCCTGCCGCCGGATGACGCTGCCGGCGCTCCGCAACTCCTCGGGCCGCAACGCGCCCGTGACCTACGGCTTCCCGCGCCAGCGCGTCGAGGGCAAGCTCGTCAAGAGCTTCGACACCTCGTCCGGCGGCCGGCCGGCGACGCCGCTGCGCCACCGGTTCCCGCGCACGACCGCCCTGCGCTCGCTCGGCGGCTACTCGAACTCGTTCGCCAACGAGTCGTTCTTCGACGAGCTCGCGCACGCCGGCGGGCACGACCCGCTCGAGCTGCGCATCGCGTCGCTGCCCGACCCGCGGGCGAAGGCGGTCTGCGAGGCGCTCCGGCCGGCATGGGCTCACGGCCGGCCGGCGGGAACGGGCGCGGCGCCGGCGTCGCGTACCAGCAGTACGAGACCGAAGCGGCCCACGTGGCCACCTACCTCGAGGTGACCGTGGACGCGGCGACGGGCGCGGTGCGGGTCACGCGCGCGGTCGTCGCGCACGACTGCGGGCTGATCGTCAACCCGGACGGCCTGCGCAACCAGATCGAGGGCAACGTCGTCGCAGGGCATCTCGCGTGCGCTCAGGGAGGAGGTGAACTACGCCGGCGACCGGATCACCACGACGGTCTGGGAGTCCAACGAGTTCAACCCGCTGCCGCAGTACACGCCGATCCGCTTCGACGAGGTGCCGCCGATCGAGATCATCCTCATCGACCGCCCCCGCGAGCCCGCCCTCGGCGCCGGCGAGCCGGCGATCGGCACGCTCGGCGGCGCGGTCGCCAACGCCGTCTTCGCGGCCACCGGCAAGCGGATCCGCACCCTGCCGATCACCCCGCAGCGCGTGTTGACGCACTCGTCGTATGACGGCGATCCGTCCGGACGCCAGGGCAGGCTGCCGGCTGACGGGCACGGCCCGCCAGGTCGTGCAGGCGGCGGCCACGCAGGCCAGCAGGCCGAGCGCGGTGGCGGCGACGCCGAACGACGGCGCCGCGAGGACGACGACGAGGCAGAACGCGAGGTAGCAGGGGAGGCTGCGGACGAGGCCGGCGAGCGCGTGCGCGCCGGCGGCGGCGCCGTCGCGCGTCACGATCGGCGACGGCGAGCGCGGTGCTCATCGTCGGGAACGCCGCGACGGCGCCGGCCGCCTCCGGCCCGGCCAGCCGCGTCGTGAGCACGGCGCGCGCCGACGACGGCGCACGCGGCGGCGCAGGTGAGCGCGGTGGCCGTCCAGCGGCGTGGCGATGCGGCGCGCGCCCGCCCGCCGGGCATCAGCGCGCGGCGCGAGCGCCAGCGCGGGGACGGCCGCGGTCAGCATCGAGCGCGTCCGGGCACTCGGCGAGCGCGAGCGAGCAGGCGACGTAGGCGAGCGCGCCGGCCGCCGCGCCGGGGACCAGCCCGCGGCGGATGAGGACGCCGGCGAACACGACCGCGAAGGCGACCTGAGCCGGAACGTGGGTCGCGGCGCTGAGCGCCATCGGCGCCGGCGTCGGCCGCTCCGGCTTCCAGCGTCACGGCGACGACCGCGACGGCGAAGCTCACCGGGAGCGCCGCGACCCATCCGGCGGCCGCGGCGCCGAGCCGGCGTTCCATCAGCGCGGCCGCGGCCATGACCATCGGCGCGAGCAGGAGGGAGAAGAAGATCACCTCCTCCAGCTTCGGCCGGAACACCGTTCGATACAAGCGCCGATTTATGACGAGAATTCATGCGAGAATCCGAACGATGGAACTGCGCCGCCTGCGCCTGCTCCACGAGCTGTCCCGGCTCGGGACGGTCGCCGCCGTCGCCGAGGCGCTCTCCTACAGCCCGTCCTCGGTCTCCGTCCAGCTCGCCCAGCTCGAGCGCGAGGCCGGCGCGAAGCTCCTGCGCCGCGCCGGCCGCAACGTCGAGCTGACGCCGGCCGGCCGGCGCCTGGCCGCCTACGCCGCGCTAGGCGCTCGCCGCGGACGAGGCGGTGCGCGCGGAGCTCGCGGGGCTCGAGCGACGCGCCGCGCGGGCGGCTGCGGATGGCGTTCGTGCAGACCCCGGCGCTCGCGCTGCTCCCCGGCGTCCTCGAGCTTGCTCGCGGAAGCGCGCCCGACCTCCAGGTCGAGGTCGTCCAGCGCGAGACGGCGCCGGCGCTCGAGGACCTGCGCTCGCGCGCCGTCGATCTCGTCGTCGGCGTCGAGTACGAGCCGGTGCCGGTTCCACGCCAGCCGCGACGTCGACCGCCGCGACCTCATCCGCGAGGACGTGCTGCTCGCGCTCGCACCCGGAGCATCCGGCGGCGCCGAAGCGCGGTCCCGTCCGCCTCGGCGCCTGCGAGGACGCCGCGTGGGCCACCGGCCACCGTCGGGACCGGCCTCGACGCGGTCGTCCGCAACGTCTGCAACCGCCTCGGCGGCTTCGAGCCCGACGTCCGCCATCGCAGCGACGACGGGCTCGTGCTCAGCGCGCTGGTCGCCTCCGGCAGGGCCGTCGCGCTGTTACCCGCGCTGCTCGCCGCGGCGATGCCGCAGCTCACCGCCCGCCGCCTGCGCGAGGAGCGGCTCCAGCGGACGATCTTCACCGCGACGCGCGCGACCACGCTCGGAGGCGCCGGCCGTCCTCGCCGTCCGGGAGGCGCTCCGCGAGACGGCGCGGCGCGTGGCGGCCGGCCGGCGGGAGCTCGAGGCTTCTCGGCGTCAGTCGCTGAAGTCGTTGCGGACGCATGTTTGATCGCGGCGCGGCGTTGGGTAGGGCGGGGCCAGGACGCGCCGAGCACCCCGCGCGTCCTCTGTTGTTGCTGGGAACGACTCGCTCGCCGTATCGCGGAGGTCGGGAGACGGTCCAGTTCCACCCCCTGATCCATCGGAGCGCCTCCATGAGCGCAGTTCGCAACCCCGCCCGGGCCAATGACCTGAACGCCTCCCAGAAGAAGGTCGTGCAGTACCTCGACGAGGCGCACGCCCACGAGCGGGCGCTCGTCGAGCGTCCTCACGTCGCAGATCGCGATGACGTCGCGCGGGTCCTACCGCAGTGCCCTCGAGACGCACCTGCGCGAGACGCGCGATCACGCCGACCGCGTCGGTCGCCGGCGCAAGGCGATCGGCGGCGGCACGGGGCCGCTCGCGTCGGTCGTCGGGCTCGCCGAGACCGTCGCCGGACAGGCGCTCGCGCTGTCGAAGACGCCGATCGACATGCTCCGCGGCTCCGGCGGCGAGGAGAAGATCCTCAAGAACGCCAAGGACGCGTGCGCCACGGAGGCGCTCGAGATCGCCACGTACGACGCGCTCGAGCGCCTCGCCCGTGTCGTCGGCGACAAGGAGACCGCCGATCTGGCCGCCTCCATCCGCGCCGACGAGGAGCGGATGCTCGAGCGCGTCCGGCGCGAGCTCCCGAAGCTCACCGACGCGGTGGTCCGCGCGGATCTCGAGGGCGAGCACTCGTTCGACGTCTCGACGACCGGCGCCGCCGACGCGGCGCGGGCGACGGGCCAGAAGGCCGCGTCGACGACGCGCAAGACGACCGCCTCGGCCAAGCGCAGCTCGCGCCAGGCCCGCAAGGTCCCGGGCGTCGCCCGGGCCGAGGGGCAGCTCAAGGGCGCCGTCGCCTCCGAGGGGGATCTCGCGATCGCCCGCTACGACGCGCTGACCGCCGAGGCGATCATCAGCCGGCTGAGCGCGCTCTCGCAGATCGACCTCGCCAAGGTCGACTCCTACGAGCGCAAGCACGAGAACCGGACCACGGTCCTCGACCGGATCGCCTCGCTGCGTGGCGACGAGCCCTGGGCCGGCTACGACGAGCTGACCGCCGCCGAGGTGCAGGCCGTCCTCGCCGAAGGCGACGACGAGCGCGCGAAGCAGGTCCGCTCCTACGAGCGCGCCCACAAGAACCGCGCCGGCGTCCTCAAGGCCGCGGAGCGCGAGCACAGCAACGCCTGACCCGTTCCCGATCGCAGGCTGAAGACCCGCTCCGGTGGTCTTCAGCCTGTGTCGGCCGCGCCGCGGGGAGTAGACGAGGCGACTAACCCGTCGCGCTGCCGGGTAGCCCCAATAGGGAGGTTTCTGCCCACGAGTGGAACGCTGTTCGGCTGTGGCCGCGGCCATGGGTCGATCGGGGGTCCGAGGAGGCGTTAACGAGATGGAGCCGGACCGCGCCCGGTCGGCCGAGGAGCGGCTGCGCGTCGAACGTCGGCGCCAAGCGATCGTGATCGCCACGCTCGGCGAGGCGGTATCGCATCTTCGCCGCGGAGCGAGCGCCCTGAAGGCCGAGAACGTCGAGCTGCGTGCCGAGAGCGAGGACCTCCGCCGCCGCCTGCTGGCGGCGCCACGCAACGGATCGCGCGAGGGCGACGGGCTCTTCGAGCTGGCGATCGAGGCCGGCCCACGAGCGCCCGCCATCGCGCGCCGGGCCGTCGCCGCGGCGCTCGCCGAGCGGGTCGCCGAGCCAATGCTCGCGGACGCGCAGCTGCTGACCTCCGAGCTGGTCACCAACAGCGTGCGCCACAGCGGGGTGCCGGCCGGTGACGAGCTGATCTTGCGACTGCGGATGTGGCGCGATCACTGCCGCATCGAGGTCGAGGACGCCGGTCACGACGGCGTCATCGCCCCGCGCGAGCCCGACCCGATGGCCTGCTCGGGCATGGGGCTGAACCTCGTGCAGGCGCTCAGCGAACGGTGGGGGCTGGTGCGCGCCGTCGCCGGACCGACGCGCGTGTGGGCGCAGGTCGGTTGAGTGCGAGGCGGAAGCTGAGCAGGCAGACGTCGTCGTCGGTCGTGCCGAGCTCGAGCAGCGCCGCCGGCACGAGCTCGATCTGCTCGGCGGGTGACGCCCCCGGCGCGGCGCGGACGACGTCCAGCAGGCGCTCCAGCCCGGCGTCGATCGGCTCCGTCCGGCGCTCGACCAGGCCGTCCGTGTAGAGGAGGAAGCCGGCGCCCGGCGACAGCTCCAGGCGCGCCTGCGCGCGCTTGGTGCCGGGGTCGACGGCCCCGAGCGGCGGCGAGCGCCCCTCCATGAACACGCAGGCCTCGCGGCCGGGCTCGACGATCACCGGCGGCATGTGGCCCGCGGCGGCCAGCAGCACCTCGCCGGTGTCCGGATCGACCTCCGCGTAGGCGAGCGTCGCGTAGCGGGCGTCGTCGACCTGCTCGACGAACGTGTCGAGGTGGGCGAGCACCGCGGCGGGCTCCAGGCCGGCGCCCGCCAGCGCGCGGACGGCGCTGCGCAGCTGGCCCATCGCGCTCGCCGCTCGCAGGCCGCGGCCGACGACGTCACCCACCACGATGCCGACGCGGCCGCCCGCGAGCATGAACGCATCGTGCCAGTCGCCGCCGACCTCGAGGTGCTCGACGGCGGCGTGGTAGAGCGTCGCGAGCTCGAAGCGGGGGTCGCGCGGAGGCGCGCCGGCGAGCAGGCTCTGCTGGAGCGTGTGGGCGACGTCGCGCGCCTCGGCGAGCAGCCGCGCGCGCTCGAGCGCGACGCCCGTCTGCGTCGCGCAGGCCTCCAGGAAGGCGCGCTCGTCGGCGGTGAAGGCGCGCGCTTCCTCGAGCTCCAGCCAGAGCCGCCCGGTCGCTCCCAGCGGCACCCGCGCCGATGCGCCGCGGCGGCCGGGCTCGCCGTCGTCGAACTCGGCGGCCACCTCGGAATCGTCCGTGGCGATCACGGCGACGCTCGCCGCGCCGAACGCCGCGCGCAGCTCACCCTCGATGACCGACGAGATCGCGTTCGCATCGGCGCTCGTGACCAGCAGGGCCGTGATGCGCTGGAGGCGCTCGACGCTCTGCCGCGCGGTCCGCTCGCGGTCGCGAGCGGCCAGCAGCTCGCGCTCGTAGGACTTGCGCTCCGTCGCGTCCAGCACCGTCGTCCGCACCGAGCGCGGGGCGCCGTCGTCGTCCCGGAGGAGGACGGAGTTCACGAGCACCGGGAGCTTGCGCCCGTCGGCGGACACGATGTCGACGGCGATCTCGCGGACGATCCCCTGCATGCGCAGCATCGGCGCGTAGTGGGTCTCGTGGTAGATCCGCCCGCCGACGCTCAGCAGGTCCTGGAAGCGCTTGACGCCGACGAGGTCCTCGCGACGGTAGCCCGTCCAGCGCAGGAAGGTCCCGTTGACGCGGAGGAGCGTGCCGTCCGGAGCCGCGGACAGGTAGCCGCACGGGGCATTCTCGATCAGCTCCTCCGCGCTCTCGAAATCCGGACCGCCCATGGTCAGGCGAACGCCCGGATCGCCTCGGTCGTCTCCTCGGGGGCGCTCAGGTTGGGGCAATGCCCAACGGCCTTCAGATGGACGAGCGTCGAGCCGGCGATCTCGCGGTGGACGTACTCGCCGACCGCCTGCGGGGCGATCGCGTCGTCGCTGCACTGGAGCACGAGCGTGGGGACGCGGACCCGCTCGAGGTCGGCGCGATTGTCGGACATGAACGTCACGCGCGCGAACTGGGCGGCGATCGCCGGATCGGTGCGGCAGAAGCTCTCCGTCAGCTCGGCGCCGAGCTCCGGCCGGTCGGGATTCCCCATGATCACCGGGGCCATCGCGCTCGACCATCCGAGGAAGTTGCTGTCCAGCGACTCCAGGAGCTCCTCGATGTCCGCCCGCGAGAAGCCGCCGGTGTAGCCCTCGTCGTCGATGTAGCGCGGCGAGGGGCCGACCATCACGAGCCGGGCGATGTGCTCCGGCCCGCGCTCGGCCGCCAGCGCGCCGATCATCGAGCTGACGGAGTGCCCCACGAAGGTCGCGCCGGTGACATCCAGCGCGCGGCAGATCTCGAGCACGTCCTCCGCGTAGGCGTCCAGGCGCTCGTAGCGCGCCGGGTCGTAGGCCGAAGCGTCCGACGCGCCGGCCCCGAGATGATCGAACAGCACCACCCGGTGGTCGTCCTCGAACGCGGGCGCGACGAAGCGCCACATGTTCTGGTCGCAGCCGAAGCCGTGAGCGAAGATCATCGCCGGCCCGTCGGCGCGGCCGGACACGTTGACGTTGTGGCGGCGGAGGACGTCCACGCGACCGCAGTCTAGGCGGCGCGGGTGGCCGCCTCGCGCGGGGATCGTGCGCCGGCGCTCGGCTAGGGGAGCGGCCGCGGGGCGATCTCCTTCATGGCGCGGGCGCGCACCCGCGCGCGGGAACCGGCCGCTCCGCGTGCCGCTGCCGCGTCGAACGGGCCGAAGTCCTGTGCGCAGGTCGTCCCCGCCGGCGGGGTGAGCCCCGCGAGCAGGTACCGGGCGACGACCTCATCGGCGCAGCGCGACAGCAGGATCGACGTGTGGCCCCAGCCCTCGACCGTGAGCAGGCTCGACCTCGGCAGCAGGTCGTCGACGATCTGCGCGCCCTGATAGCGCGTCGCCGGATCGAAGCGGTTGCCCACCACCAGCACCGGGTTGGCGGTCGTCCGGTTGAACGGGCCGAGGTAGCGGTCCTGGTCGAATCCCTCCCAGACCGCGCACGGGCTCGACGCCCACGTCCAGAGCCGGCCGAAGTAGCCGAACTGCGCCTCGGCGGCGGCTCCCGCCGCCGACCAGGCCGCGTGGCCGTGCGGATTGACGCTGTCCGAGCAGGCGACGCCCGGGAAGCCTTCGACGAAGTTCGGATAGCGCACGTTGCGCGCGAACGCCCCCAGCGCGGCGCCCGCGGCGGCCGGGCTCGCTGCGGCGGCCTCGAGGTCGGCGAGCAGCGCGGCGAAGTCCGGCCAGATCACGGAGTCGTACATCGCGCCCAGCGAGATGCCGATGAGGTCCGCGTAGGTCACGAGGAACGTCTCGCCCGTCTCCGGGTCGGTGACCTCGACCGGCGCGGCGCGCAGCCGCTGGGCCAACTGGGCGAACCGGCCCGCGGCATTGCCGGCGAACGCGCAGCGATCGTCTCCCGCCGCGTCGCACAGGCGGAAGAACTCGCCGAGCGTGGCCCGGGCGCCGGCGTCGCTGCGCAGCCGCGTGGAGAACGGCTGCGTCGCGGCCTCGCCGCCGCGGCCGGTCGTCCACGCGATCGGGTCGAGCACGCCGTCGACCACGACCGCCCGCACCCGCGACGGGAACAGGTTCGCGTAGGTGACGCCGAGGAACGAGCCGTACGAGTAGCCGGCATACGTGAGCCGGCTGTCCCCGACGGCCTCGCGCAGCAGGTCGAGGTCGCGCGCCACGTCGGCTGTCGCCATGTGGTCCGCGATCGCGCCGCCTCGCCGCTGGCACGCGGCGTTCAGCCGCGTGTCGAGCGTCTGCACGAGCGCCTCCTCGCCAGGCGTGACGGGGAAGGCGAACGGCGGCAGGACGTCGAGCGAGTCCTCGAACGACCGGAAGCAGAGCAGCGGGGAGCTGTTGATGATGCCGCGGGGGTCGAACCCGACCAGGTCGAAGCGCGCGCGCACCTCGTCGGTGAACAGGAACGGGCCGGCGCCGAGGACGAAGTCGACGCCCGAGCCGCCCGGCCCGCCCGGGTTGAGGAACAGCGAGCCGATCCGGGCGCCCGGATCCGCTGCGGGCAGACGCGCGAGCGCCAGTGTGATGTGCCGCCCGTTCGGACGGTCGTGATCGAGCGGGACCCGGACGCTCGCGCACTGGAAGTTCGGGCCCACGTCGGCGTGGCAGCTCACCCATCGCAGCGGGCGATCGGCGTCCTTCGCCCCGGCCGCGGGAACCGGGACGAGCAGCGCCGCGATCAGCGCGCCGGCGAAGACCTGAAGCAGCTTCCTCATCGCTCCCCTCCTGGTGGGTGGAGCCTGCCGTCGGACCGACCCTAACCCGGCTCGGGCGCCGAGTCCAGACGCGTGTTCAGCGCCTGACCCAGCGGCGGAGCCTCGGCTCCCGCCGGACCTTCGGCTCGCTGTCGCCCCGCCCCGCGGTGAGCGACTCGGCGGCGGCGATGATGTTGGTCGTGGCCGCCTCGTCGAGCCCCGGGGCGTACGGGTGGTCGCACACGTCCGCCGGCAGGCGCGAGACCTTGGCCGGCCCGCGATGGCTGTTCGCGTCGACGATCAGCGCGAACGTCACCGAGTCGAGCGCGGTGCCGATGTGGCTCACGGTGCGCCCTGGGCAGACGTCCTGGATCAGGACGTTCGTCGCGCCCTTCAGCGCGGAGCTCGGGTGCGGGCCGGTCGTGGGCACCACGGTCGCGTCGGTGGAGGAGCGGACGGTGGTCCACGACGTCGGACCGGGCGTCTCGTCGCGCCCGCGGCGATTGAGCGCCTTCAGGAACCTCGAGCCCGCGGCCTGCTGGAAGCCGGCCGGGGGGCACCCCGACTGCCGGCACTCCGCGAGGCGCACGTTGGTCGTGCCGTGCTGCGTGCCGGCCGCCGCGACGACGTCGGAGACCTTCTTGCGCAGGCTCGGCCAGTAGGTCAGCGCGACGCGCGGCAGCAGCCCGCCCTGGCTGATCCCGAACACGGCGACCGGGCGGCCGGCGCGCTTGGACAGCGTGCGCAGGCCGTAGACGAGGTACTGGACGGAGACCTGGATGTCCGCCGTGGTGTGGTCGGGGAAGTTGACCCAGCAGCCCGGCGCGCCGTAGGCATCGAGGGCGGGCTTGCCGATCGCGTACGCCTCGTCGCCGCTCGCCCCGGTGCCGGTGACGAGCATGAACGGCGTCCGCTCGGCGTTCCGGACGCCGTCGGTGCACTTCAGCGCCGCACGCAGCTTCGACTTGGCGACGGTCAGCTTCGGCTCGGCGCCGCTCGCGGAGGGAGCGGCCGCGAGGGCGCAGGTCAGCACCGCGAGCGCGGCGGCGAGGCGACGTGTGGTCATCGCGCCCCGTACTCCTCGTCGGTGACGTGCTCGCCCCACGTGACGGTGCTGCCGGACTCGTCGGCCTCGTGCATCGCGATGTGGGTCATGAAGCGGTTCGGCGCGGCGCCGTGCCAGTGCTCCTCGCCGGGCTCGAAGTACACGCTGTCGCCCGGGCGGATCTCCTCGACCGGCCCGCCGCGGCGCTGGCACCGGCCCGCGCCCTCCGTGACGTAGATCGTCTGCCCCAGGGGATGGGTGTGCCAGGCGGTGCGGGCGCCCGGCGTGAAGTGGACGCTCGCCGCCGCGACGCGCGACGGCGGCGACGGGGCCGCCACCGGGTCGAGGTACACCACGCCGGTGAACCAGTCGCCCGGCCCCGGCGTCGTGTCGAGCGAGTTGCGAGTGATCTCCATGTCGTGCAGCGCCGATGGTGACAGCGCGAGGCGGCCGGCGTCGCCTGGCCGCCGATCAGTCCACGTCCGCGCCGGCGCATGACGAGCAGGCCCACGAGGCGCGACACCACCATCGCGACGTAGCCGACGCCGGCCACCTGCTCGAGCATGACGAGCCCGCGCGCGAACGGCTCGACCGGCACGACGTCGCTCAGCCCCGTGCTCGACAGCGTCGTGAAGCTCAGGAACAACAGCTCCATCCACGTGCGGTCCGCCTTCGGGTCGACCGCCGCGGTGAAGCTCCCCGGCTCGATCGCCTGGCAGACGACGTAGACGTAGGCGAACGCCCACGCCACGAGCGTGAAGGTCGCGCCGACGGCGTACAGCTCGTCGCGCGTGATCACGTGGTCGGCGAGCATGTAGGTGATCAGCGCGTAGGCGGCGTAGAAGTAGAGGACCGCCTCCAGCGCCGACGAGTAGGGCAGCAGGTCGTCGCTGCCCGTGATCGCCTGGATGAGCAGCAGCACCGTGGCGGGGCCGCCGAGCAGCACGGCGACCCACGTGAGGCCCGTCGAGCTGCGCACGGCGAGCACGACGAGCCCGAGGATCGCGATGCCGAACGCGCTGAACAGCGCCCGGCCCGCGCCGCCCTCCATGAACGGGTAGAGCAGCACCCCGGCGAGCTGGGCGCCGAGCAGGATCGCGGAGGGCTGGCGCCGGGCGAAGGCGAGCACGCCCGGAAGCTAGACGCCGGTCCGGTCGCCATCGCGCGGTCAAGTCGCGGCGCGACACTTCACGGCGGATGATCGCGCCGTTCGTCGACGCCGCGTGGCTGGCCGCCCATCGCGACGAGGTCGTGCTGGCCGACGTGCGCTGGTACCTCGACGGACGCTCCGGCCGGGCGGAGTTCGAGGCCGGCCACCTGCCCGGCGCCGTGTTCGTCGACCTCGACCGCTGGCTGGCCGCGCCGGCCGACCCGCGGCACGGCCGCCACCCGCTGCCGGATCCCGACGTGTTCGCGCGAAGGCATGCGCGGCGCCGGGATCGGCGACGACGCGACGGTGGTCGCGTACGACGACGCCGGCGGCGTCGTGGCCGCGCGCCTGGTGTGGATGCTGCGCGCCACGGGCCACGAGGCGGCGCTGCTCGACGGCGGCCTGGCGGCGGGCGGCGACGCCCGGGAATCCGGTCCCGCCCACCCGGCCGATCCCGAGCCCGCGCGCTTCACGGCGCGGCCCTGGCCGGCCGAGCGGCTCGCCGGCATCGACGAGCTCCAGCAGGCCGGCCGCGTCCTGCTCGACGTGCGCGACCGCGAGCGCTACGAGGGCGCCTTCGAGCCCGTCGACCCGCGGCCCGGTCACATCCCCGGCGCGCGCAACGCGCCGGCGCGCGAGATGCTCGGCCCGGACGGCCGGCTGCTGGCGCCGGACGTCCTGCGCGAGCAGCTCGGCGTGAGCGGGGAGGACGACGTGGTGGCGTCGTGCGGCTCGGGCGTCAACGCCTGCCACACGCTGCTCGTGCTGGAGGCGCTGGGACTGCCGTCCGCGCGGCTGTACCCGGGCTCGTACTCGCAGTGGAGCAACACCCAGCGCCCCGTCGAGACGGGGCGCTGAGCGGCTGAGGGACCCCGCGCTATGGGCGCGCGGGGTGCTCGTTGGCGCCGACGACCGCGAAGTCCGTGCTGACGAGGACCTCGAGCTCGGTGCCGTCGCTCGTCGTGACGTGCGACTCGTAGGGCGCGCCGGAGCCGGCGTTGGTCTCCGTGCGCTCGATCGTGGCGTTCGGGTACTTGGCCTTGACGGCGGCTTCGACCTTCGTCTTGGTGTCGCCGGTCAACGCGGTCTCGCCGGCGCCGGGGCCGCCGGGGCCGCCGGGGAAGGCGCGCTCCTGGCGATCGCCGGACGAGTCGGTGCCGCTGCCGGCTGCGCCGGCGATCGCGGCGCCACCGAGGCCGAACGCCCCGAGAGCGGCGACGACGACGGCGGACTTGCGGATGGTGCTGAACATGGGAGCGGTTTCTCCTTGGGGTTGATGTCTCGGCCGATGCTCGAGGCGCCGCGCGTGAATCCGCCGAGAGCTGCCTGGGATCTCGCTGAGAACCGCTTGTTGCGATACGTTTGCAATAGCGAGTGATCCGCACCGCGAGGGTCGTGCGAAAGGAGGACGCAACGGTTCGTGCGGGAGCGGACCGGACGCCACGAGAGCAGTCCATGACCGTCGCGCACCACACTCCCGCCACCGCCGCCCCGACCCTCGAAGCCGCGCTCGCGATCGTCCGCGAGCACGGGCTGCGCGTCACCACCACGCGGCGCCTGCTGCTCGCCGAGCTGTACGCCGTCGAGGGCCCGATCGGCGCGGAGGAGCTGAGCGGCCGGGTCCTCGGCTCCGACCTCGCGTCGGTCTACCGCAACCTCGAGACGCTGGAGTCGATCGGCGTCGTGCGGCACGTGCACCTCGGCCACGGCCCCGGCCTCTACGCGCTCGTCGCCACGTCCGGCGACGTCGAGTACGTGACCTGCGAGCGCTGCGGCGCGTACGAGGCGGTGCCGGCGGAGCGGCTCGACCGGGCGCGCGCGGTGATCGAGCGCGAGCTCGGCTACCGGGCCCGCTTCACCCACTTCCCGATCGTCGGGCTCTGCCCGGCCTGCTCCACCGCCACGACATCCGAGGAGGGGCGCACGCATGCACATCCCTGACGGCTTCCTGAGCTCCGAGGTCGCGCTGGCGTGCGCGGTGCCCGCCGCGGCGGCCGTGGCTTACGGCGTCAGGCGTGCCGGCGTGGACCTCGACGAGCGGCGCGTGCCGCTGCTCGGCGTCACCGCCGCGTTCGTGTTCGCGGCGCAGATGCTCAACTTCCCGGTCGCCGGCGGCACGAGCGGCCACTTCCTCGGCGCGGCGCTCGCCGCGATCCTGCTCGGGCCCTGGCTCGCGTGCCTCGTGATGGCCGTCGTGCTGTTCACGCAGGCGTTCGTGTTCGCGGACGGCGGCATCACGGCGCTCGGCGCGAACGTGCTCAACATGGGCGTGGTCGGCGCGCTGGTGGTCGGCGGGCTGATGGTCGCCGCCCGCTCGCTGGCCGGCCGGAGCCGCGGCGCGCTGCTGGCGATCGCGGCCGGCGGCGCGTGGCTCGCCGTGATGGCGGGCGCCGGCGCGACGGCGGTCGAGCTCGCGGTGTCCGGCACGGTGCCGCTCGGCACGGTGCTGCCGGCGATGCTCGGCGTGCACGCGCTGATCGGCGTCGGCGAGGCGGTCGTGACGGTCGCCGCCGTGAGCGCGGTGCTGACCACGCGACCCGACCTGATCGGCGGCCGCCGTCCGCTGCCCCTGTCCCCCGTCCCCGCGACCGCCCGGTGATGAGGATGCGCCTGTTCACGATCCTCGCCCTCGCGCTGGCCATCGGCCTCGCCACCGCGGCCTCCCCGTTCGCGTCCAGCTCGCCCGACGGGCTCGAGCGGGTCGCCGACGACAACGCGTTCGCGGGCGCCGCGAAGGCGGCGCAGGAGTCGCCGATCCCCGACTACGCGATCCCCGGCGTCGGCGACGAGCGGCTCGCGACCGGGCTGGCGGGCTTCGCCGGCACGCTGATCGTCTTCATGGCCGGCTACGGCGTGGCGCGGGTGGCACGGCGGCCCGCATGAGCCTCGGCTGCGCCCACGACCTGCACGCGACCGGCGTCGCCGGCGATCCGGCGAGCCCGATCCACCGGCTCGACCCGCGGGCCAAGCTGCTCGGGTTCGCCGCCGTCACCGTGGTCGCCGTGTCGGCGCCGCTGTCGGCGTGGGCGTCGTACGCGGCCTGCGCCCTCGTGCTCGCGGCGACGGCCGCCGCGGCGCGCGTCGGGCCGGCGACGATCTGGGCACGCGCGCGCGTCGTGCTGCCGGTGGTGCTGTTCGTGGCGCTGTTCCTGCCGTTCGCGCGGCGCGGCGGCGCGACCGTCGACCTCGGCCCGCTGTCGGCCTCGGAGGCCGGCCTCGCGACGTTCGCGACGGTCTCCGCCAAGGCCGTGCTCGGGACGGTGAGCGCCGTGATGCTGGGCGCGACCACCGGCTTCCCCGACGTGCTGCACGCGCTCGAGCGGCTGCGCTCGCCGCGGCTGCTCGTCCTGATCGCCGCGTTCATGTACCGCTACCTGCACGTCATCGCCGGCGAGGGGCGCCGGATGCGCGCCGCGGTCGCATCCCGCGGCTACCGGCCGCGGCACGCGCTGCACGCGGCGGCGATGGGGCGCGTCGCGACCGCGATGTTCCTGCGCAGCTACGAGCGCGGCGAGCGGGTCCACCTCGCGATGCTCGCGCGCGGCTGGTCGACCGCCATGCCGCGGCTGGATCCGCTCGTGCTGCGCCGGGCCGACGCCGTGTTCCTCGTCGCGCTGCTCTTCGCGCTGCTCCCGGTGCGGGTGCTGGCGTGAGCTGCGCCGTCGACATCCGCGGCCTGCGCTTCACCTATCCCAACGGCGTCTGCGGGCTCGCCGGCCTCGACCTGCACGTGAGCCCACGGCGAGCGCGTCGCGATCCTGGGGCCCAACGGCGCCGGCAAGACGACGCTGATGCTCCACCTCAACGGCCTGCTGACCGGCGCGGGGGAGCTGGAGGTCGCCGGGCTGCGCGTGGGCGGCGACGACATGCGCGAGCTGCGGTCGCGCGTCGGGCTCGTCTTCCAGGACCCGGACGACCAGCTGTTCATGCCGACGGTCCGCGAGGACGTGGCGTTCGGCCCGCTCAACCAGGGCTGCTCGCGCGAGCAGGCGCTCGAGCGGGTGGGCGAGGCGCTGGCCGCCGTGCGGATGGAGCACGTGGCCGGCCGCGCGCCCCACCAGCTGTCGCTCGGGCAGCGCCGGCGGGTGGCGATCGCCACGGTGCTGGCCATGCGGCCCGAGCTGCTCGTGCTCGACGAGCCGTCCGCGAACCTCGACCCGCGCACGCGCCGCGAGCTGATCGAGGTGCTCGACCGCCTGCGCCAGACGATGCTCGTCGTCACCCACGACCTGCCGCTCGCGGCGCGGCTGTGCGAGCGCGCGGTGGTGCTGTCGGCCGGGCGCATCGTCGCCGATGCGCCCTGCGCCGAGGTCCTGCGCGACGACGCCCTGCTCGCCGCGCACGACCTCGAGCTGCCAGAGGGCTTCGACCCCCAGCGCCTCCTAGGCGCCCGCCGCGCGGCGTGACGTCGTCGCCGGGGCGAGCAGCTTCACGCGCGGGGCGGGCGTCTCCGCCTCCGGGGCGCCGGTCCAGCGGACGCGCTCGCCGCCGCGGTAGGTCTGGAACGCGCGGAAGGTGAGGAACGACCCGGGCTCGCCCTCGGGGACCTGGACGGAGATCGGGAACTCCTCGAACTGGTCGGGCCTGATGATGCCGCCCTTGCGGCGGTTGCCCTTCCAGACGACGCGGCCGATCTGCTCGGTGATCTTCAGGCCTTCGCGGTCGACGGGCTGGTCGAGCTTCTCGCGGAAGATCTTGACCCTCCAGCCGGGCACCTTCTTGTAGGCCAGGCTGTAGAAGCCGTCCGGGAAGCGGACGTCGACCTTGACCGTGCCCTTGTCGTCGCGCTCGTTCGGCACGCGCACCGTCAAGACGGTGAAGGCGCCGGCGGTCACCTCGCGCGGGTTGAGGGTGACGTGCGCCTGCGCGGCGGCGGGCGCCGCCAGGACGGCCGCGGCGACGGCGGCCGCCAGAACGGGCTTGCTCATGCGAGTGCTCCTCTGGATCGTGGTCGTCATCGGACGCGGAAGGACCAGCTCTTGCTGAGGACATGGCCGTCGCGGCTCAGCCAGCGCACGCTCGCGCGATAGCGGCCCGAGCGCGTCGAGGTGAGGCGGGCGCGGACCTGGCGCTTGCGGTTGGCGAGCCTGCCGTCGCCGCGGCTGACCTTCGCGCCGTTGCGCTTGACGGTCAGCGTGGCGTCGCTGATGCGGGCCTCGAAGTTGACCTTCACGACCGTCAGCGCGCGCGAGGCCGTCGCTCCTGGGCCGGGCGAGCGGCTCTTGATGCCGGTGTGGGCGGCGGCGCTCGCCGGGAGGGCGAGCACCGCGCAGGCGCCCGCGACGGAGACGAGACGGCGGCGTCATGCCGCCACCTCCTCGCGCCTCGTCGCGGACGAGGCGCCCCGGCGCGCCGCGGCGAGCGCGCCGAGCGCCGCGATCAGCGCGAGCGCGGCGAGGACGACGGCGACGATCGCCAGCGTGTCGCTGCCGCCGTCGTCGTCGGAGGCGGCCGGCGCGCTCGCCGGCGCCGAGGCCTGGTCCTGCCGCGCCGCCGGCCGTGGACGCCGGCGCGCCATGGCCACCGCCGGCGCTGCCGGCGGTGAGCGTGACGATCGGCGCGGGCTCCTCGGCGTCCTCGGGCCCGATCCAGCGGACGACCTGTCCGTCGTCGTAGGTCTGGAGCGCCTTGAAGGTGAGCTCGTCGCCGGCCTTGCCGTCGGGCATCTTCAGCGACAGGCCGAAGTCCTGGAACTCGCCCGGCGCGATGACGCCCTGCTTGCCGTCGCCCGTCCAGGTGATCCGGGAGACCTGCTCGTCGGACTTCAGGCCCTCGCCGGCGTCGATCGGCTCGGCCGCCTTCGAGCGCGTGACCTTGACGTCCCAGCCGGGCACCGGCTCGTACGACGCCGCGACGAAGCCCGGCGGGAGCTGGACGTCGACCTTCGTCGTGCCGGCGTCGTCGCGCTCGTTCGGGACGCGGACGTCGAGCCGGGTGAAGCCGCCCGCCGGAGCGGTGTCGGGCTGGAGCGTGACGTGGGCCTGGGCGGCGGCGGGCGCGAGCAGCGCCGCCGCCGTCACCGCGGCCAGTATCGATCTGCGCACGGTGCGTGCCTCCTCGTTCATTCGATGGGAACCGTGTAGGTGGTGCGGAGCTCGTCGAACTCCGTGATCCGGGCGATCGAGCTCGAGCCGCCAGTCGCCCGGCGGGGCGAGCGCGGCGGCGCCGACGACGTAGTGGCCCGGGCCCGCCTTGCGCGCGTCGAGCCGGATCGGCGCGATCGCGCGGTCGGGGAGCGAGGCCTCGAAGCGCAGCTCCTTCGGCGCGTCGTACTGGCGCCCGTCGGAGCGGTTGAACAGGTAGACGTGGATCTCGTTGGCGCCCGCGCGGGCGGGCTCGACCGTCAGCTCGGCGCGCGCCGGGCCGAGGTCGGCGGAGCCGGAGAACGGGCCGGCCGACTGCGCGGTGGCCGGGGGGTAGCCGGCGAGCGCGCCGGTGACCGCCAGCGCGGCGACGCCGAGCGCGACCTCCGCGCGCAGCGTGCGGCGCAGGAGGACGCCCGTCGCGCCGGGCGGGTCGCCGCCGGCCGCCGCGCGCCGCAGGCGGGGGACGACGCGCCGGCGGTTGAGCGCGCCGAACCCGAGCAGCACGACGACGAGCGCCGCCTTGATCGCGATCGCCCGTCCGAAGGCGGTGTCCCAGAGGTCGTCGACCGCGCCCAGCTCGAGCAGCGCCTGCGCGATGCCGCCGATCAGCAGCGCTGCCACCGCGACCAGCGCCACGCCCGAGAAGCGGCCGAGCGTCGCGGCCAGCAGCCGGGTGCGCTCGGCGCGCTCCAGCTCCCGCGTCGCGGCCGGAAGGGCGAGCACGAGGACGGCGAGGCCGCCGATCCAGGCGCCCGCCGCCAGCACGTGCAGCACGTTGGCGGGCAGGAGGACGGCGACCGGGTCCTGGACGCCGGCGTGGCCGCCGAGCCCGGGCAGCAGCGCGAGCGCGAGCAGCGGCACGGCGAGCGCCGCGGTCCACGGGCCGGGGCCGGGCAGCGCGCTCCCGGCCGCGCCGACCGTCGCGGGGCGCAGCGCGGGCACCGCCGCCCGGCGGGCCGCCGCCAGCACGCCGGCGAGCACCCACGCGACCGCGCCCAGCCCCCAGACGACGCCGAAGCGCGTGTCGAGGACCTGCGGCGTGTCGCCGAGCGCCGCCCACAGCGACGCGCCCTCGGCCGTCGCCGCCTGGAGCGCGAGCGCGAGCAGCGCGGCCGCCGCACCGGCGGCGGCGGCGATCACGAGCAGCCGCTGGGCGCGGCGGGCGAACGCCGCCGGCGGCGGAGCGCCACGGCGCGTCCGCGCCGGCGGTCGCGCGCAGCGCGGGGAGCCACGCCAGCAGCAGCACGGCGAGCACGCCGAGGCCGAGCGCGATGGCGGCGTACTCGACCGCGCGCGCGGCGCCGAACGCGACCGACGTCACCGGCCCGGCCTTGTCGTCGCCCAGCAGGTCGGCGACGCTGGAGGCGGGCGCGGCCGCCTCGCTGCCGACGCTGAAGACGAAGCCGCCGCTGACCGGATGGGAGTCGGCGGAGACGACGCGATACGTCGCCGTGTAGCCGCCGTCCGGCAGGTCGCGCGCCACGCGGACGGCGACCTCGCTGCCGCGGCCGGAAGGGTGGAACGGCTCGCCGGCCTGGACCTGCTCGCCCTTCGCGTCGAACACCCGGACCGCGCCGAACGCGATCTCCACGGGCTCGCTGAAGCGCAGGACGACGCGGTCGGGCGCGCGCTCGACCACCGCGCCGCGCTCGGGGATCGTGCCCTCGAGCAGCGCGTGCGCGTGGGCGGTGCCCGCCGGGGCGAGCAGCGCCGCCAGCGCGACCGCGGCGATGCGCAGGCGTCGCGTCACCAGGCCTCCGACGGCGTGCCGCCCTCGGCCGGCGCGGCCCGGCGACGGCGCAGGACGAAGACGCCGAGCGAGAGGGCGATCAGCACCAGCGCCGAGATCCAGATCAGCCCGGTCGGCAGCGAGCCGCCCGGCAGCGGGACCCAGTCGAGCGTGCCGGCGATCGTCCCCGGGCGGCCGTCGATCGTGATCGGCACGCTCCAGTCGAAGATGTGGGCCCGCTCGCCCTTGTCCTTGACCTGCGGCGGCAGCGACTTGCTCATCCAGTGCATGCGGTGGTCGTGCCACTCGAAGCGGCCGCTCCCGCTCAGGCGCTTCCACTTCGGCTCGCCGCCGAGGTCCTTCGGCACCTGCACCTGGCCGTAGCGGTCGTCGTTGAGGTAGAAGGCCTCGGAGTTCGTGTTGACCTCGACCGTGCCGTCGGCCAGGACCCGCGCGTACGGCTGCTTCCGGTAGTCGTCGACGACGACGTCCTTGCCGCTCGTGTTGTGCAGCTCGAGCCGGTCGTCGTAGTTGAGGACGGTGACGCTGACGCCCTCGGTCCGGGGCGTCACGGCGGTCACGTCGGACCGCATGTTGGGGTTGCCATCGTGGGCCGGCGCAGCGGCCGCGCCGACCAGCAGGAGGGCGGCGGCCGCGACGCCGATGAACGTCCGCATGGGACTCCTTCGTCGTCGGGAACGGGAGCTGGGATGGCCGCCGGCCGGCGACGCCGCGGACGGACGCGCGTCAGCGCGCCGCGAGGGCGAGGACGTCGATCAGGCGGCGGAGGGCGCGGGCGGCCCGCGGAGCAGGCTCGGGCTGCGCTCGAGCAGCGACGCCAGCGCGCGCTCGGGCAGGCGCGCCCACGACTGGCGGGCGGCGCGCAGCCGCGGCGGCGTGGCGAGCCGGCGGGCGAGGATCCGCTCCTCGCCGACATAGCGCCCGCTCAGCAGGGCGCCGGCGATCAGCAGCGCGGGGCCGCCGTACAACACGAGGTCGACCGAGCCCGTCGCGCCCATGAGCGCGGCGAGCAGGACCGCCGCGGCGGCCAGCAGGATCAGAGCACGACGCTCTCCCCTCACGCGGCCACAGGATAGTGGGCCGCCCGCGCGGCCGCGCCGCATCAGCTGAACGTCACGAGCGGCTCGTCGATCGTGCGCGCGCCGGCGGCGCACTCCCGCCGGGCGGCGGGCTCGGCGAGCCGCGGGCAGCCCGTCTGCGCGAACCGGCCGTCCGTCACTACCGTGATCGCCTTGCCGAGCCACCGGTAGCACGCGGCGACCGCGTCGGCCGGGAACGATCCGCAGCGCTCGATCAGGCGGACGTAGGTGCCCGGCGGCGCCGAGAGCAGGTTCTGGACCTTCGTCCCACGGACGCACGCGGCGGCGTCGGCCGCCTCCAGACCGGCGCAGATCTCCAGCTGCGCGGCGGGATCCGATGGCCCGATCACCGCCGCGCCGGTGATGCACCCCTCGCGCTGCACGCCCTCGAGGTCCGCGCAGAGATCGTCGAGGTCCTCCGGCGCCTCGGCGACGAAGCCGTCCGGCCGCGTCTCGAGGAACGCGCGGTACCAGCAGGGACGCACGAACTCGTCCGGCTGCTCGCCGCACAACCGCCGCGGGTCCGTGATCGGGCGCTCGCGCAGCGTCGCGTCGTCGGCGCCGACGACCGCGAACCAGTAGTCGTGGTACGCGCCCTGCGCGCAGTCGGGCGCGGTGTCCGGCCCGAGCGCCACGCACAGCTCCAGCGCCGGCTCGAGCTGATCGGCGTAGAGCCGCATGAACGCGTGCCCGAAGCCGTGCACGCAGCTGTAGCGCTGCCAGCGCGTGGCCGCGTCCGCGCACGTTTGCGCGGCCTCGCGCGGGTGCTTGGGGTCGATGTCGCCGGCGACGCCGGTCACGAGGCCGTGCGCGAAGCCGGCGCTGCACCCGGGGTCGTTGCTCGTCGGCAGGTGGTCCATGAGCGAGCCGAGCGTCACGCCCTCCTCGCGGGCGTACGTGCGGCCGACGGTGTGCATCACGACGTGGCAGTTGGTGAGCAGGAAGCCGCCCTCGCTCCACGCGAGGTCGGAGATCGCCTGCACGCCGGGCCGCGGGTCGTCGCGGCCGGCGAGCACGGTCTGGAACCGGCGCGCGAAGCAGGCTCGCGCCTCGGAGCCCTGCATCGCGCGGCACGGTTCGAGGTCGAGCGCCCGCAGCGACGGCGGCGGCTCCGGCCGCCCGTCGCCCAGGAACACCGCCCCGGCCACGCCGGTCGCCGCGAGCAGGCACGCCACCACGAGGAGCGCGCGCCTGCTCACGGCCGGCGCCCGGCGGCTACGTGCCGCCGGTGATCGTGAACTTCTGGACCCCGTAGGAGACGTTGCCCTTGATGTCGGTCGCGCTCCACCTGAACGTCGTCGTCTCCGTCACGTGGAACACCTCACCCGGCTCGCGCGGGCCGGTGGAGTCCCACGCCGGCGACGACGCGCCGGGCTTCGAGCCGTCGGTCGTGTACCGGATCACCGCCGGCTCCTCGCCGAACTCGAACGTCGTATCGACCGGCCCGCTCGACTGCTTCGCCCCGGTCATCGTGACCTTCGGCGGCTTGGCGTCCTTGGCGTAGTCGTACGCCGACTCCAGCAGGCCGTAGTTGCCCGCCGCGAACTCGAGCGCCTCGTCCTTGCCCTCCGCGTAGACCGGCTGGAACCCGACACCGGTCTGGAGCGCCGCGCCCTCGACCCGCGAGTTCGCCGGGTGCGCCTTGTCGAGCGCCTGGGTGAAGACGACGTTGGGATTGGCCGTCCGGTTCACCTCCTTCACGGTCCGCGTCTCGGCGTCGGCCGTCTCCGCCCCGACGGTGAGCGTGTCACCCGGCTTGAGGTAGAAGATGCCGCCCGCGTTCGGGCTGATCCGGATGCCCGTCGCGCCCGCCGCGGTTGCGGTCTGGGTCGTCACGAAGAACAGGTCCGCGCCCGTCTCGAACGAGTAGGCGATGACGTCTCGCTTGTACCAGTGCTCGTCGGCGCTGTTGCCGGCCGCCGAGTACAGGACGTCCGCGATCGGCCCCGTCCGCTCCGGCAGGATCGCCGTGTTGCGGTGCTCCTTGATCCGGTTGAGGATCCGGTCGCCCGCCGCGAAGAAGTACTTCTCGACCCCGATGTTCGCGTGGTCGAGGTCGCCCTCGCCGCGGTCGGTCAGGTACGCGCCCGGCGCCCACATGAAGTAGCCGCCGAAGCTGTGGATGTTGTTCGAGAACTTGATGTTGTCGAACGTGTCCGCGATCCAGTGCTCGTTCTGGATCTCCGGCTCTGACGCCTCGCTCGGGACCGGCGTAGACGTCGCTGATGCACGAGTACGACGCGCCGATGTAGCCGTCGAAGATCGTCCCGACCGTGTTGTTGCGGTTGAGGTCGACGCCCCACGCGGTGCGCGCGGCCGGATCGAGGGCCGTGTACGCCACGCCGGTCTCGGGATTGGCCCGCGGCTGCCAGAAGTTGGCCGCGAACGGGTCGTCGGTCTCCTTCCCGCCGACGACGCAGTGGTTGGTCAGGTTGCGCCGCTGCCCGGCGGAGTTGTGCATCGAGTAGTGCGCGCCGTCCGGGTTCGACGACGGCAGGATGAAGATGTCGAGGTTGTCGACGAGCTTCCGCGTCGCGTTGTCCGTCGCGTAGTTGCGCAGCAGCTGCTCGGCGGTCTCCAGGCACGTCAGCGGCGTCGCCCACTCGCGGGCGTGCTGCTGGCAGTAGAGGAAGACGCCGACGTCCGAGCCGTCGCGCCGCTTGCCGATCCGCATCACGGAGTACTCGAACGGCCCGCGCTCCACGTGGGCGTTCGTCGCGCTGGTGAGGAAATCGGACAGGTTGACCCGCGCGCGCGGCTGCACGATGCCGGTGCCCGGGACGATGCTCGAGTTGTTGACGCGGGTGAACACGTTGGCCTTGACGAGCCGGCTCGCGTCCGCGTGGGCGTTGATGGCGTCGACCACCTGGGCGCCCGTGCTGGTCAGCGCGCCGGCGGCGTTGGTCGCCAGGTTCACCACGATGTCGGTGCCCGTCACGCTCACGCTGAGCGGCGAGCTCGGCGCGTTGGGATTGCGGAACTCCGCCGCGACGGCGTTGCCGCCCTCGTGGCCCCACGCGCGCGAGGTCAGCACGACCGCGCCGGCCTGCTGGCTGCCCGCGGGCGTGTTGCCGGCCGGCGTCGTGCCGGCCATCGTGGCCTGCGCCCGGCGCTGGTAGCCGTTCGTCTTGTTCGGGAGCGTGATCAGCTCGCTGATGTTCGGGAACTCGTCGGCCAGCGCCTGGAAGCGGTCGTAGACCTCCGTCGGATCCATGTAGCGGGTCGTGAAGTCCTTCTGGAAGGTGCTGCTCATCGGCGGCAGCCCGCCGCCGAGCCAGGTCTCCACGGCGCGCTCCGCGGACTCGCCGGTGCTCGAGCCGACGCGGATGCGGCTCGGGCGCGCCGGCGTCGCCGTGCTCGGCTCGCCGATGCGCACCAGCTCGCGGTGCTCGATGTACGTGTTCGGCGTGGTGTCCGGGTCGACGTTGGTCGACATGATCCGCGCCTGGTTGGCGATCGGCGTGCCGGCGCCGTCGTTCCACGAGAGGGCGAGCGTCGGCCCGGCGTAGTCGCCGTTCGGGCCGACGCCGCCGTCGCGGGTCTTGGCCTCGACGGACAGGAAGCGCCCGTCCCGGTTCTCGAAGTAGTCCGCGCGCAGGATCACGACCTCTTCCGCGTGCGACTGCGTCCCGACCGTGTCGCCCTCGGCGGCGTTCATGGCGCGGTTCTCGGCGCGCACCGCCGCCTGCGCGGTCCTCGATCCGCTCGCGCCAGATCGCGGGACCCTCGATCGTCGCGCCGATGTCGTAGCCGGCGGCCGCGAGCCCGTCGATCTCCTGCTCCGTGCCGAAGACGGTCGCCGTCACCGTGCCGTCGCCGTTGCGGCGCAGGTAGTGCTCGTTGAACTCGATGCCGTAGTCCTCGGCCGCGAGCTGGAGCCGCATCGCGGCGCCCTTGCTCGAGAATCCGACCTCGACCAGGCTCTCGCCCTGGTGCGGATCGATGCCGCGCCCTTCGTCCTCGGCTGCCGATGCGACGCCGGTCCCGCCGAGCGCGCACAGCACGGCCATTCCGGCGACCCCTCGCCGGACACCCCTGAGATGCATGATGCCTCCCCTCGCTTGCCGGCCAGATCGTACTCATTCCGCGCGTGGAGGCGCATCGCTCGAAGCAGCTCGCGCGGCGGCGCGAGGCGGCTGCGCGGGCCTGGGAGCTGGCGGACGAGGTCGTGCTGGTCGCCGCCGGCGAGCCGGTCCCGATCCCTGGGCGCGGCGACCCGACGTACCCGTTCAAGGCGCACTCGGAGTACCTGTACCTGACCGATCGCAACCGGCCCGGCGGGGTGCTGGCCTTCGATCCCGCCGACGGCTGGTCCGACTTCGTCGTGCCGGTGACGCCCGAGGAGATGCTGTGGGAGGGGGCGTCGCCGGCCGACGCGGAGGGGCTGCCGGTCGAGGGGCTCGCGGGCTGGCTGGCCGCGCGCGAGGGGCGGCCCGTGGCGCGGCTCGGCGCAGGGGCCGACGACGGGCCGTTGCGGTTCGCGCTCAATGCGGTGCGGCGCGTGAAGGACGCGGTCGAGCTGGAGCGGATGCGCCGCGCGGTGGACGCCACGCGCGCCGGCTTCGCCGTGCTGCGCGAGCTGGTCGAGCCCGGGCGGACGGAGCGCGAGCTCCAGATCGAGCTCGAGGCGGCGTTCATGCGCGCCGGCGCCGACGCGCTGGCGTTCGACACGATCGTCGGCAGCGGCCCCAACGCCGCCGTGCTCCACTTCCCGCCTTCGCAGCGCGCGCTCGCGGCCGGCGAGCTGGTGCTCGTCGACGCGGGCGCGGAGCACCGCGCCTACGCCGCCGACGTCACCCGCACGTATCCGGTCGGTGATGGGTTCAGCGCGGATCAGCAGGCACTGCACGCGCTCGTGGAGGCCGCCGTCGGGGCGGCGATCGACCGCTGCACGCCCGGAACCGAGTGGCGGGACGTGCATCGCACGGCGGCGCGGGTGATCGCCGAGGGCCTCGCCCGCTTCGGCCTCCTGCGCGGCGACCCGGACGACCTCGTCGAGCGCGGCAGCGTCTTCCTCTTCCTCCCGCACGGCGTCGGCCACATGGTCGGGCTCGGCGTGCGCGACGCGGGCGGCCTCCTGCCCGACCGCCCGCAGGACCCGGACGCGTTCCCGCGCCTGCGCGTCGACCTCCCGCTGGAGGCCGGCCACGTCATGACCGTCGAGCCGGGGATCTACTTCGTGCCCGCGCTGCTGGGCGACGAGGAGCGCCGCCGGGCGCACCGCGACGCCGTCGACTGGGACCTCGCCGACCGCATGACCGGCTTCGGCGGCATCCGGATCGAGCACGACGTGCTGGTCACGGACGGCGCGCCCGACGTGCTGACGCGCGAGATCCCGGTGCTCTAGCGCCTGGCCTGGCGGGCGAGGACCTTGCCGAAGGCGTCCTCGGCCTCGGCGGCCATCGTCTGCTTGAACATCGCCAGCACGACGTCGGACGCCATCGGCCGCAGCCGCTCGATCGACTCCGTGATCTCGTCCCAGCGGTCCTCGGGGCGGCCCGCCTTCTCGAACGGCCGCCACACCTCCACCAGGAACAGGTCGACGAACGCGCGGGCGATGCTCTCCGAGCGGCGCTTGACCTCCTCGATCACCGTGAGCGCGGCGTCGAGCGGCACGCCGGCGCGGGTCACCTCCTCCGCGGCGCGCAGCAGGGCCGGAGAGGGCGCCTCGAAGCGGCCGTCGCCGAGGTGGACGAGCAGTCCCAGCCGCTGCGCCTTCTCGAGCGCCTTGGGGTTCTCCTCGACCGGGCCGAACCGCTCCACCAGGTCCTCGGCCGTGAGGATCTCGGGCGCGTCGGTCTCGAACGGGGCGGTGATCGCGCGCCGGAGGCCGACGAAGTGCTCCGCCGAGCCGGCGTCCGCACCGAGCAGCTTCTGGATCGCCGACAGCTTCAGCCCGTCCGCCTGGAGCTCCTGGATCAGCCGCAGGCGCGTGACGTGTGCGGGGCCGTAGTAGCCCGTCCGCGCGCGCACCTCGGGCGGGGGGAGCAGCCCGCGCGACTGGTGGTTGCGGATGTTCCGCACGGACATGCCGGTCTCGAACGCGAGTTGCTCGATCGTCAGCGTGGCGTCGGACACACTGAGAAGAGTACCGGGTTTCATGTAACCTCGGCCGAGGTAACGTTTACTCGTGCATATGTTCTTCATCGCGCAATCCGGCACCGGAAGCCCGCCCGCGGGCGGCGCCGCGCTCGACGAGGTCGATCATCGCCTCGACCGCGGCGCTCGTCGTCACGCTGATCCTGCTCGTCCTCGGCATGGGCCACCGCTCCGGCCGCGTCGCGCTCGCTCGGCAAGCTCGCCGCCTTCGCGTCGCGCCGGTCCGGCATGCCCGGCTGGGTCGCGCTGCCGAGCGCGATCGCCACCGCGTCGCTGCTCACGGCCGTGTTCGGGATGTACTGGGACATCGCCCTGCACATCGGCGTCGGCCGCGACCAGGGCCCGCTCGCCAACCCCGCCCACTACTTCATCCTCGCCGGCCTGTTCGGCATCTTCACCGCCGGCTTCGTCGCGATGGTGCTGCCGAAGGAGCGCCCGAGCGCGTCCGCGATCCGCCTCACCAACGACTGGTACGCGCCGCTCGGCGGCGTGCTGATCTGCGCGTGCGGCGCGTTCTCGCTCATCGGCTTCCCGCTCGACGACGTCTGGCACCGGCTGTTCGGCCAGGACGTCACGCTGTGGGGCCCGACGCACCTGATGCTGATCGGCGGCGCCGCCGATGACGCTCGTCGGCATCGCCGTGCTGTCGGTCGAGGGCATGCGCGCGAACCGCGCGGCCGGCCGGTCGGAGCAGGCGCCCGCGCTGACGCGGCTGCTGCTCGCCGTCGCGCTGACCGGCGGGTTCCTGCTCGGCCTCTCCACCTTCCAGGCCGAGTTCGACTTCGGCGTCCCGCAGTTCCGCTTCGTCTTCCAGCCGCTGCTGATCATGCTCGCGGCGGGCGTCGGCCTCGTCACCACGCGCATGTGGGGCGGCCGCGGCGCGGCGCTCGGCGCGGTCGCCTTCTTCCTCGTCGTGCGCGGCCTGCTGTCGCTGCTCGATCGGCCCGGTGTTCGGCGAGACGACCCCGCACCTGCCGCTGTACATCGTCGAGGCGATCGTCGTCGAGCTCGTCGCGCTGCGGCTCGCCACCGACCGCCGGCCGCTCGCCTTCGGCCTCGTCTCGGGTCTCGGCATCGGCACCTTCGGCCTCGCGGCCGAGTGGGGCTGGTCGCACGTCTGGATGCCGATCCCGTGGCCGGCCGAGCTGTTCCCCGAGGCCGCGATCCTCGGCTTCGCGGGCGCCGTGGCCGGCGGCCTGCTCGGCGCCTGGATCGGCGCGCGGCTGTCGGTCGAGCCGGCGCGCGGCGATCACCGCGCTGCGCGCGGCGGCCGTCGCGGGCGCGGCGATCGTGGCGCTGCTCGTCTCCTACTCGCTCTACAAGCCCGCCGACGACGGCGCCGCGCGCTGCCGTACGGCTGACCGAGGTCGACGGCGGCGCCGCGCGCACGGTGCAGGCCGACGTCACGCTGTCGCCGCGCGACGCCGCCGACGACGCCGAGTGGCTCACGGCCACCGCGTGGCAGGGCGGCGGCCTCGTCGTCGACCGGCTCCAGCGCGTCGGCCCGGGCCACTACCGCACGACGCAGCCGATCCCCGTCCACGGCAACTGGAAGGCGCTCGTCCGCCTCCATCGCGGCGACTCGCTGACCGCCGTCCCGATCTACCTGCCCGACGATCCGGCGATCCCGGCGAAGGGCGTGCCCGCCTCGGCGAGCTTCGAGCGGCCGTTCGTCGCCGACCACGAGATCCTCCAGCGCGAGCAGAAGGCCGCCGCGCCGGGGCTGACGGTCCTCGCGTACGCCGTCGTCGTCGCGATCGCGCTGTCGTTGCTGGCACTGCTGGCCTGGGGGCTGCACCGCCTGTCCGCAGCGGTGGCGGCCGGGTCCGCGCCGGCGCGCCGCGCGCGCTTCCGGCGCGCGCCTCAGGCGGTCGAGCGGCCGATCAGCGCGGCGAGCCCGTCCAGCGTGCGCTCGAGCCCGAACGCGTAGGCGCGCGCGGCGTCGAACGCCGCGCCCTGGGACTCGCCCGCGGCGGTGCCGACGCGGCTCGCGAGCGGGTAGTCGGCCGGGTCGGCCACCCGCGCCAGCAGCGGGCCGGCCTCGGCCCACCACGCTTCGTCGGTGTCGGGCGCGGCCGCGGCGTCCTGCGCCGCGGCCGCGCTCCACGCCACGAAGCCGAGCAGGTGCGTCAGCGCCGCGTCCATCGTCACGTCGTCGAGCCCGAGGCCGTCGAGCGCCCCCAGCTCGTGCTCGTACTTCGCCAGCTGGCCCGGGCCGAGCGGCGGGCGGGAGGTCGACACGCGGGCCGCCCACGGGTGGGCGGCGTAGAGGTCGCGGTTGGCGTCGGCCACGGCGCGCAGGCGCGCGCGCCGGCCGGAGCCGGGCGGCCACGGCTCGCGCGGCATCGCCGTGTAGACGGCGTCGAGCATGAGGTCGAGCAGCTCCGCCTTGCCCGGGACGTACGTGTAGAGCGTCATCGCCGTCACCCCGAGCCGGGCGGCGAGGGCGCGCATCGAGACCGCCTCGAGCCCGTCCGCGTCGGCGAGCGCGATCGCCGCGTTCACGACGGCGTCGACGTCGAGGCTCGGGACGGGGGCCGCGGCGCCCGGATGGCGCCGGCTCACGCCACAGGAGCTTCAGCGTGCGGGCGGGGTCTCCCTCTCCTGTGCGCGCGGGCGTCATTTCCTGTACAGTGTACAGAGTTATGCACATCACCGCCTCAGCGCTCTCCCTCAACGTCGACGATCCCGAGGCCTCGGCCGCCTTCGCGGCCGAGCACTTCGGCTTCGAGCGCCAGATGGCCGCCGACGGGTTCGTGTCGCTCGGCCGGCCCGACGCCGGCTTCAACCTCGTCTACCTGCGCACCGGCCTGCCGACGTTCAAGCCGCCGGCGCTCGCCGGTCACCGCGCCGACGGCCTGCTCGTGGTCTTCGAGGTCGAAGACATCGACGCCGAGTACGCTCGGCTCGAGCAGGCGGGCGTCGAGATCACGACCCCGATCGAGACCGAGGAGTGGGGGGAGCGGTACTTCCAGGTCACCGACCCGTGCGGCGTGGTGGTGCAGTTGGTGCAGTGGGTCGGCGCGCCGGCCGGCTGACGCGCGCGGCCCGTGGCTGACGGCGGCGTGCTGCTGCTCGCCGTCCCGCTCGGCTTCGCGATCGGGCTGATCGTCGGCGCGGTCGGCGGCGGCGGCGCGATCCTCGCGCTGCCCGTGCTGGTCTACGTGCTGGGCGAGGGCGTGGGCCCGGCGTCGACGGCTTCGCTGATCGTGGTGGCGGTCGCGGCGGCCGTCGGGGCGGGCGCGCTTGCCCGGCACGGCCACGTGTGCCGGCGGATCGCGGCCGTGTTCGCCGTCCCGGCGGCGGCCGGGTCGCTGCTCGGCGCGATCGCCAATGCGGAGGTGAGCGCGCGCCTGCTGGTGCTCGCGTTCGTGCCGGTCATGCTCGTCGCCGCGGGCGCGACGTGGCAGCGGGCGGGCGCCGAGCGCTCGGAGGAGGACGACCGGTGCCCGCCGCTGTCGCCGGGCCGGACGGCCGCCGCCGGGTTCGCGGTCGGCGCGCTCACCGGGTTCTTCGGGGTCGGCGGCGGCTTCATGATCGTGCCGGTGCTCACGCTGTGGCTCGGCATGGGGTTCCGGCGGGCGGTGGCGACCTCGCTGGTGATCATCACGATCTCCGGGTCGGCGGCGCTCGTCAGCCACCTCCTGGCCGGCGCCCAGCCCTCGTGGGACGTCACCGCCGCGCTCGCCGGCGGCACCGCGGCGGGAGCGCTGGTCGGCAGCACCGCCGGTCGTCGCGTCCCGCAGGGCGCCCTCGGGCGCGCGTTCGCGATCGTCGTCACCCTCGTCGCGCTGTTCCTGTTGGTCGACGTGCTCGCGCTGGGTGGGCCGCCGACGGGGTGAGCCGCGCGGCCGCGTGCCGGTTCAACGGCGGGCATCGAGGTGGCGCGCGGCCGCGTGCCGGTTCAACGGCGGGCATTGAGGGGGTGGGTCGGGCGTGAACGAGCGAGTGGAGTCGATTGACCCCCCTATAGCCCGCAAATCGACTCCACTTCGTCGCCCCGGTCAATCCCACCGCCACCCCACCCAGCCGCCGTTCAGAACGCCGGCGCAGCCGCGGCGCGCGGCGCCCACGCCACCCACCCCGCCGCCGTTCAGAACGCCGGCGCAGCCGCGGCGCGCGGCGCCCACGCCACCCCACCCCGCCGCCGTTCAGAACGCCGGCGCAGCCGCGCACGCTGGCCTTCAACGGGCCCGCTCGACAAACCGGCGCAATATCCCGCCTGAACGGGTACGTTCGCCTGCGTGCTGCGCTCGTCCGCCGCGACGATCCTCGCCGTCACCGCCCTGGCGCTCGCCGTCCCGGCGGCCGCGCCGGCCCAGGACGACGCCGCCCGCTACGCGCTCGCGAACGGCTGCTACGCGCTGAAGTCGCAGGCGCTGGGCCGCTTCGTCGCCAAGACGCAGGACGGGGGCTACCGCGCGTCGTCCGCCACGCCCGCCGAGACGTTCCGCATGCAGGCCACCGACCTCGGCCACTACCTGCTGTACGGCCGCGCGGGCGACTTCCTGGCGCTCGGGGAGGAGTCGGTCGTGCCCGAGCTTCCGACGCTCCCCGTCACCACCCGCGAGCGGATCGAGAGCGCGGCGTCGCCGAGCGACAAGGCCGACTGGCGCGTCGACGGCGCCGGCGGCGGCGCCTTCGTCATCTCGCTGCCGCCGAGCGGGCGCGTGCTCTCCACGAGCCCAGGCGGCGAGGTCGTCATCGCCGACCGCGGCGCCGCCGGCAACGGCGCGCTGTTCACGTTCGAGCCGGCCGACGGCTGCGCCACCTACCCAGAGGCCGACGTCAACGCGACCGGCGAGCCCGCCCAGGGGCCGACCGCCTTCGGCGAGGTCTCAGGCTTCGTCGACGCCCACATGCACATGATGGCCTTCGAGTTCCTCGGCGGCCGCATCCACTGCGGGCGCCCGTGGCACCGCTTCGGCGCGCCGAGCGCGCTCGTCGACTGCCCGGACCACGAGCCCAACGGCGTCGGGGCGATCGGCGAGAACACGATCTCCTACGGCAACCCGGTCGGCACGCACGACACGCGCGGCTGGCCGACGCTCAAGGACTGGCCGCACCACGCCTCGCTGACGCACGAGCAGAGCTACTACAAGTGGCTCGAGCGCTCGTGGCGCGGCGGCCTGCGGATCTTCGTGAACCTGCTCGTCGACAACGAGGTGCTCTGCACGGCGTATCCGTACAAGAAGAACTCCTGCAACGAGATGGACGGCGTGCGGCTCCAGGCCAGGCGCATCCGCGAGCTCCAGGACTACATCGACGCCCAGAACGGCGGCCCCGGCAAGGGCTGGTTCCGGATCGTCACCGACCCCTTCGAGGCGCGCCGCGTGGCCAACGAGGGCAAGCTCGCGGTGATCCTCGGCATCGAGGTGTCGAAGCTGTTCGACTGCGGCGTCTACAACGACCAGCCGGAGTGCACCGCCGAGCAGATCGACCAGCGGCTCGCCGAGGTCTACGAGCTCGGCGTGCGCGACATGGAGCTGGTCAACAAGTTCGACAACGCGCTCGGCGGGGTCGCGGGCGACACGGGCTCGACCGGGATCGCGGTCAACGGCGGCAACCGCGTCGAGACCGGCCGCTTCTGGGCGATGGGCCCGTGCGAGGACCCGCACAACCACGACAAGGAGCAGCCGACCGCGCCCGGCGCGCCCGACCGCGACGCCCTGCTGGGCAATGCGCTCGCCCAGCTGCTCGGGCCGGGCGCGACGCCGATCTACGGCCCGCCGCCGCACTGCAACTCGCGCGGCCTGTCCGGGCTCGGCGAGCACCTCGTGCGGCGGATGATCGAGCGCAAGATGATCGTCGACCCGGACCACCTGAGCGTGCTCGCGCGGCGGCAGCTGCTGAACGTGGTCGAGTCGGCGGGCTACTCCGGGATCGTCTCGAGCCACAGCTGGAGCACCCCGGACGCGATCCCGCGCATCCTCCGCCTCGGTGGGGTCGTGACGCCGATGGCCGGCTCTACCACGGAGTTCCTCCAGCAGTACAAGGACACCAAGGCCGTGCGCGACCCGCGCTTCTACTGGGGCGTCGGCTGGGGCGCCGACATGAACGGCTTCGCGCACCAGGGCGCGCCGCGCGGCGGCGAGAATCCGGTGACCTATCCGTTCAAGTCGTTCGACGGCAGCGTGACGCTCGACAAGCAGCGCACGGGCCAGCGGGTCTACGACATCAACGTCGACGGCATGGCCCACTACGGGCTGTTCCCCGACTGGGTCGAGGACCTGCGGCACATCGGAGGCGACGAGGTCGTGCAGGACCTCGGCCGCGGCGCGGAGGCGTACCTCCAGATGTGGGAGCGCGCGCAGGGCGTCCCGCCGACCCGCTGCCAGCCGGCGCGCGGGCGCGTCACGCGGCGCGGCCTCGGGCGCGTGCGGCTCGGCGCCTCCAGCGGCGCGCTGCTGCGCCGCGCCGGGCAGCCGGCCAAGCGCAAGCGCGCATGGACCTGGTGCGCGCGGCAAGCGCCGGGTCGTCGCCGTGCTGTCGCGCGCGGGCCGCGTGACCACGGTGGCCGGCACCGCGCGCCGGCACCGGGCGCTGCGCGTGCGGCCGGGGATGAAGGCGCGGCGCGCGAAGGCGCGCACGAAGCCGTTCGGCCGCGGCGTGCGCGCCCGCAAGGTCGGCGGCGGCCGGCGGATCGCGATCGGCGTGCGGCGCGGCAAGGTGCGCTGGGTCGCCGTGACGCGCGCGCGCTCGAAGAAGGCGCTGCGGCGCGACCTCCGCCGCGCCGGGCTGCGCTGAGCCACGCGGTCGTGTCACTCCGTCTCCCGGTGGGTAGGCGAATGTGAACGCCAGCGATCGAGGAGGCGACCGACGGATGGCTTCGTCCAACGGCAGAGGCAAGGGCGGGACGGCGCAGAAGGCGCGCCGCGGCGAGGCGCGCGAGCGCCAGGCGATCCGCCATGCCGAGCGCGCGGCGCGCAAGGCCGACGACCGCCGGGCGAAGGCCTCGGGCGCGGCCGGCTGGGTCGCCGATCGCGCGGGCGACTGGTCGCTCGACGCGCAGGACCTCGGCTGGATGGAGCGGCAGAAGTACCTCTGGAACCCGCTCATGGACTACTGGTTCCGGATGGAGATCGAGGGCTTCGAGCGGCTGCCGAAGCCGCCCGCGCTGCTGATCGGCGTCCACTCCGGCGCGCCGTTCGTGTGGGACGCGTGGACGGTCGGCATCCAGTGGTGGCGGCACTTCGGCGCCGAGCGCCCGCTGCACGGCACCGCGCACGACGCGCTGATGGCCGCGCCCGGCATCGGCGACTACTTCCGCAAGATGGGCGTGCTCCCCGCGGCGCCCGACAGCATCGCCGGCGCGCTCGCGGCGGGCCGCGACGTGGCGCTGTGGCCGGGCGGCGAGATCGACTCGCTGCGGCCGTGGGTCAAGCGCGACGAGGCCGTCCTCGCCGGCCGCACCGGCTTCATCCGGATGGCGATCCAGGCCGGCGTGCCGATCGTGCCGATCGCGACGGTCGGCGGCCCCGACTCGATGCCGGTGCTGCTGAGCGGCCGCCGGCTCGCGCGGGCGCTCCAGCTCGACAAGGTCGCGCGGCTGAAGATGTTCCCGATCGCGATCCAGGCGCCGTGGGGGCTGAGCCCCGCGATGCTGCCCGAGTTCCCGCTGCCGACGAAGATCCGCACGGCGTTCCAGGAGCCGATCGAGCTCGACACGGATCCGGAGCGGGCGAGCGACAGCGACTACGTGAACCGCATGTACCGCGAGGTCCGGCGCAGCATCCAGCACGGAATGGACGCGCTGGCCCGCCGCCGCGCGTTCCCGCTCTTCGGCTGAGCGGGAACGCCGCGGCGGAGGCGGCGCGCCGGCGGACAGGGGGGAGGCGTGCGCCGGCGCGCGCGGGCGCCGCTAACGGCGCGGCGTGTCGTCGTCGACGTCGATCCGCTCCTGGCGGACCGTGTCGGAGACCTGCTCCTCCTCCGTGAACGTGTCCTTCTCGAGGCTGACGCGCTCCTTCGGGACGGCCTGCTTGTCGACCACGGCCTGCTCCTCGTGGAGGACGACCTCGTGCTCCTCGTCGGAGATCGCCGGGCCGTCGGTCGCGGCGTCGACGTTGGCGTCCGTGATCGGCTCGCGCTCGACGCGGACCTCTTCCCGCTTGACGGGGACGGTCTGCGTGACCTCCTCCTCGACGACGTACTTGCGCAGCCGCGCGCGGCCCGCCTCGCGCTCGGTCGTGCCGACCCGCAGCTCCTCCTCCGAGCGCGTCATCGCGTCGTCGGTGGTGGGACCGGAGACGTCGTGGCCGGCGGTGCCGGCGCCCTCGTCGAGTCCGTAGTGGCGGTACAGCTCGCTCTCCTCGCTCTGCGAGAGCTGGCCGTCGGGGTCCATCTGCGGCGCGTCCTTGACCTGCGCCTTGTCGTAGGGCACGCGCAGCGACTCGCCGTCCTCGCTGGCGTCCCGCAGCGGCACGAAGCTCGACTTCGTCCCGAACATGCCGGTGTTCACCAGCGCCCACTCGGGCTCGCCGGTCTGGGCGTCGAGGTAGATCTCCTCGATCGTCCCGATCTTCTCGCCCGAGCTGTCGAACAGGCCCTGGCCTCTCTGCTGGAGCAGCTGCTCCTTGTGCATGGTGCTCATTCGGGTTCCTCCCGTTGTGTATCGGTTGTCTAGAAGGCGCCGCGCGAACCGGGCGTGCCGGTCGCGGGCGCGCCGTTGCCGGCGCGCTGCTGGGCCTCGCCCTTGACTCGCTCGGCGTCCTGCTTGCCGCGCTCCTTGCCGATCTGCATGTCGCGGCGGACCGTGTCGCGCTCCTGCTGGCCCTTGTCGTAGGCGTCCTGGAGCATGCGCCCGGCGACCTCGCGGCCACCGAGGCCGAAGGCGAGCGCCATCGCGAGGAACACGCCGCCGATCAGCGCGCCGTAGGTGATCGTGACGATCTCGGGCGCGATCTGGAGCTGGTTGAGGATCATGAACGTCGCGATCGCCATGACGAGCACGGGGACGACCGAGCCGACGACCTTGCCGGTCGGGCGTGTCGCCCATCGTCCGCGCGACGAGCCCGCCGATCGGCGGCGGCGACGACGCCGGCGATCACGAAGATCAGCACCGCGGCGATGATGTTCGGGATGTACGCGCCGATCGCGGCGACGAAGTTGTCGAGCGCGGCGATGCCGAGCTGCGAGACCGCGATCGCGACCGCGCCGAGGAACAGGAACCAGAACGCCAGCGAGCCGATCAGGCTCGACGGCTTCACGTCCGGCGCCACCTTGTTCACGTAGGAGCCGGTTGAACCGCTGTGCAGCGCCCGGTCGATGCCGACCTTCTGGAGCAGCTTCGGAGAACGCCCTTGACGACGCGGGCGATGATGTAGCCGATCAGCAGGATCAGCAGGAACCCGATCAGCTTGGGGATGAACGCGAAGACCGCGTCGAGCCCCTGCTGGATCGAGGCGCCGATGTCCACGGCGGCGAAGAACATGGAGTACCTCCAAAGAGTGTTGGTTCGCCTTGCGTGCTCCCCAATCCGGTATCTGCTCTGAACGCTCCGCGCCGATCTGAGTGACGAGTTTCTGACACGGCGGTAGCGCATGCGATGTCGCATAGACTCGTGGCATGCCGATGCGAGCCACCACCGTGCGCTTCAGCGACTCCCTGTGGGCGATGCTGGAGCGCGAGGCCGAGCGCGAAGGCGTCAGCGCGGCGCAGTTCATCCGCGACGCCACGATCCTCCGCACGGCCTTCGCGATGGGCCAGCGCGGCGACCCGGGCTTCCGGGCGGCGATCGCCGACGTGACGGACCGTGGCGCACCGGCCGTCGACGAGCTCGACGCGGGCGAGCGCCGGAGGGCGCTGCTCGACGCCGCGGCGGCGACGGAGGATCCGGGCCGGCTCGAGGCGCTCCGCGCGACCGGGCTCCTCGACTCCGATATCTCGCCGGAGTTCGACCGCCTGGCGCGGCTGGCCTCGCACGTGCTCAACGCGCCGGTCGCGCTCGTGTCGCTCGTCGACGCCGACCGGCAGTTCTTCAAGGCCTGCCTCGGGCTGCCGGAGCCGTGGGCGTCGCGCCGCGAGTCGCCGCTCACGCATTCGTTCTGCCAGCACGCCGTGGCGATCCGCGAGCCGCTGCTCGTCACGGACGCGCGCGAGCATCCCGCTGCTGCACGACAACCTCGCGATCCGCGACATGGGCGTGGTCGCGTATGCGGGCATCCCGCTGATCGACGGCGACGGCCATGCGCTCGGGACGCTGTGCGTCATCGACAGCCAGCCGCGCCACTGGACGAGCCACCAGGTCCAACTGCTCACCGACATCGCCGCCTCGGTCGTCACGGAGATCACGCTCGCGCGCGAGGCGGCGGTCGCACGGGGCATGCAGGCCGGAACGCCCGCGTCGTAGTGCCGGCGCAGGCGACCGAGACGGACGCTGCGCCGCGCGAGGCGACCTGGGCGGACGGGCTGCGCGCGGGCGTGCCGTTCGCGGTCGCCGGCGGGCTGCTGGCGATCTCGTTCGGCGTCGTGGCGCGCCAGGCGGGCCTGTCGCCGCTGGCGACGATCGTGATGTCGGCGATCGTGTACGCCGGGTCGGCGCAGTTCGCCGCGATCGCGATCCTCGCCCAGGGCGGCGGGGTCGGCGCGGCGGTCGGCGCCGCGGGGATGATGAACTCGCGCTTCCTGCCGATGGGCGTGGCGCTCGCACCCGTCGCTGCGCGGGCACGCGCTGTGGCGCGCGCTCCAGGGCCAGGCGGTCGTCGACGCGTCGTGGGCGCTGGCGATCCGCGAGGACGGCACGTTCGACCGCAAGCTGCTGTTCGGCTCCAGCGCCGTCCAGTACACGACCTGGCTCTCCGGGACCGCGCTCGGCGCGCTCGCCGGCGACGTGCTCGGCGATCCGGACAAGCTCGGGCTCGACGCGATCTACCCCGCGTTCTTCCTGGCGCTGCTGATCAGCGAGGCGCGCAGCAAGCGGGCGCGCGGCGCCGCGGCGCTGGGCGCCCTGATCGCGCTCGCGCTGGTGCCGTTCGCGCCCGCCGGTGTACCCGTACTGGTCGCGAGCGCGGGCGCGCTGCTGGGGCTGACGAAGGCCGCGCAGCGCGAGGCCGCGGAGCGGCGGTCGTGAGCACGAGCGTGGCGCTGATCGTGGGCTGCGCGCTGGTCACGGCGGCGATCAAGGCGGTGGGGCCGGTCGCGCTCGGCGGCCGCGAGCTCCCGCATCGCTTCACCAGCATCGTGATCCTGCTCGCTCCCGCGCTGCTGGCCGCGCTGATCGTCACGCAGGCGCTGGCCGACGGCGACCGGCTGACGGTCGACACCGACACGGCCGGCGTCGCCGCCGGCGGGCTCGTCGCCTGGCGCACCGGCTCGATCATCGGCTGCGTCGTCGTCGCCGCCGCGGTCACTGCGGCGCTGCGCGCGCTCTAGCGGCGTACGGCTGCCCCCATTGCCCCGGGCCGCCTCGCGGCCGTAGCGTCTTCACGTGCAACTCACCTCGACTCGGATCGGCGCAGCCCGCGAGGCGCTCGCGCGCGGGGACTGGGAGACGGCGCGGGAGGCGTTCGAGGCCGTGCTGGCGATCGACGACCTCCCGGAGGCGTGGGAGGGGCTGGGCTGGGCCGGGTGGTGGCTCGCCGACGAGGCGCTGACGCTGCGCGCCCGCGAGTCCGCCTACCGCGGCTACCGCGAGGCGTGCGACCCGCGTTCGGCCGGCCGCGTGGCCGCGTTCCTGGCCAACGACTATCGCGAGATGCGCGGCGAGGACGCCGTCGGGCTGGGCTGGCTGCGGCGCGCGCACCGGCTGCTCGACGCGCTGCCCGAGTCCGCCGACCACGGCTGGCTGGCGCTCAACGAGGGCTCGTTCGCGCTCAACGTGGCCGGCGACCCGGTGGAGGCCGCGCGGCTGGCGCGGCTCGCCGCCCGGCTCGGGCGCGAGCTCGGCGTCGCCGACCTCGAGGCCGTCGGGCTGGCGCAGGAGGGGATCGCCGAGGTCGTCTGCGGCCGCGTGCAGGAGGGGATGCGGCACCTCGACGAGGCGTCGGCCGTCGCGGCGGGAGAGGAGCTCCAGCTGCCGCTCTCGCACGGCTGGGCGCTCTGCTACCTGATCTCGGCCTGCGACGGCGTCGGCGACTTCCCGCGCGCGACCCAGTGGTGCCAGGCGATGCGCGGCGTCGCGGAGCAGTGGAACGGGCGGACGCTGATGGGCGTCTGCCGCAGCACGTACGGCCGCGTGCTGGCCAAGAGCGGCGACTGGGAGCAGGCCGAGGGCGAGCTGGTGGCCGCGGTGGCCGATCTCGAGGCCACCCGGCCGGCCCAGGCGGCCGGCGGCCTCGCGCGGCTCGGCGAGCTGCGCACGCGGCAGGGCCGGACGGACGAGGCGCGTGACCTGTTCGAGCGCGCCGGCAGCGGCGGCGTGCTCGGGCTCGGCGAGCTCGCGCTCGACGACGGCGACTTCGCCGCCGCCGCCGACGCGGCCGAGCGCGTGCTGCGGCGCCTGCCCGACGCGGCGGTGCTCGGCCGCTTCCCCGCGCTCGAGGCTGCTCGTGCGCGCGCGGGCGGGGCTCGGCGAGCTGGAGGCGGCGGAGCGCGCGTACGCGCTGCTGGCGGCCGCCGGCGAGCGGCTCGGCACCCCGTACCTGCTGGGCCGGCTGCGCCGCACGGCCGGTGAGCTGGCGTTCGCGCGCGGCGACCACGAGGAGGCGCGGCGGGCGAGCGAGGACGCCGTCGACCGGCTGGCCGACAGCGGCGCCCCGTACGACGCGGCGGTCGCCCGGCTGGCGCTGGCGCGAGCGCTGACCGCGCTGGGCCGCGGCGACCGCGCGACGGCGGAGGCGCGCGCGGCGCGCGACGCGTTCGCCGAGCTGGGCGCCGGCCGCGAGCTCGCGCGCGCGGATGCGATCGTCTCGCCGCCTCTCGTCGCCGCGCCGGCGGCGCGCGAGCTCGGCGACCTCAGCCCGCGCGAGCTCGAGGTGCTCCAGCTCGTCGCGCAGGGCCTCAACGACGGCGAGATCGCCGGCCGCCTCGTCCTCAGCCCGCACACGATCCACCGGCACGTCGCGAACGTGCGCAACAAGCTGCGGCTCCCGTCGCGCACGGCGGCCGTGGCGTATGCCGCGCGCGCCGGGCTCCTGTAGCCTCGGCGCCGCGCGCCGGCGCCGAAGAGGAGATCGTGATGGAGCTGGACCTCGACGATCGGGCTGAGCGGCTGGTCGCCGCCGCGCTCGACGGGCGCGACGACGTCGCCGAGCGGCTGCTGGCCGCCGATCCGTCGCTCGCGCGGGCCGGCCTGGGCGCGGCGCTCGTGCTCGGCGACGCGGACGCGGTCGCCGAGGCGCTCGACGCCGCGCCGGACCTCGTCCGCCGCGAGGTCGCCGGCACCGGCAAGAAGCCGCTCTCGTGCGCCTGCCACTCCGCGTTCCTGCGGCCGGCCTCGCCGCGCGCGCCCGGCGTTCGCCGCACGATCGCGCTGCTGCTGGACCGCGGCGCCGATCCCAACGAGACGTTCCGCAACGAGTACGGCGACATGTCGGTCCTCTACGGGGCGGCGGGCGTCGCGCACGACCCGGAGGCGACCCGGCTGCTGCTCGCGCGCGGGGCGGATCCCGACGACGGCGAGTCGGTCTACCACGCGACCGAGGCCGACGACACGACCTGCCTGGAGATCCTGCTCGACCACGGCGCGACGGTGCGCGGCACGAACGCGCTCGGCATCGCCCGGGGCGACGCGCGCAAGATGCGGATCCTGCTCGAGCGCGGCGACCTGCGGCCCGAGGACCTGGGCGGCGCGCTGCTGATGACGGATCGCGACGCCGTCGCCGAGCTGCTGATCGAGCACGGCGCGCGCTCGATGCGCGCGACCGCGACGGGCTGACCGCGTACGCCCGCGCCGCCCGGCGCGGCGACGCGTCGCTGATGGCGATGCTCGAGCGGGCCGGCGCGCCGACCGACGTCGACCCGCTGCACCTCTGGCTCGGCGCGCTCGTGGGCGGCGACGAGGCGCGCGCGGCGGCGCTGCTCGCGGAGCACCCGGACCTGCCGGGGCGGCTGCGGCCGGCCGACGACGAGCTGCTGCCGATGTGGGCGAGCGCGGGCGAGGACGCGGGGGTCGCGCGGCTGCTCGACGCCGGGCTCCCGCTCGACGCGCGCGGCGTCGACGACGGCACGGCGCTGCACTACGCGGGGATGTGGGGCCGCGCGAGCACCGTCGCCCTGCTGCTCGCGCGCGGTGCCGACGTGGAGGCGACGGCCGGGCCGCCCGAGGCGGCGCCGGCCACGCCGCTGGCGTGGACGGCCTGGGGCTCGCGCGCGCTCGACGAAGGCGGCGAGCGGCTCGACGGCTACCGCGAGGCGGCGCGGCTGCTGCTCGAGGCGGGCGCCGAGGCGCAGCCAGGGATGGCGGAGGTCGCGTCCGGCGCGGTGGCCGTCCTGCTCGAGGACGCGATGGCGCGGCGCGTCCGCCCGCGTCGAGGCAGATCGCGGATGACCGTAAGACCTGACCCCCGGGTGGCCGGTTCCGGCCATCGGCGCGGAATGGCCGCAAATGGCGAAGTCACGGGGCGGCGGCGGCCGTACCGTCGCCCCATGACCACGGTGATCCGCTCCTCCTCGGGCCTGCTCCACGAGCCGGGCTCGCCCGCCTACGAGGACGCCTGCACGCTCTTCAACGCGATGATCGACCGCCGGCCGCGCTACGTCGCGACCTGCGCCTCGCCCGCCGACGTCGCCACCGCGCTGGACTTCGCCCGTGAGCTGGGCCTCGACGTCGCGGTCCGCGCGCGGCGGGCACTCGGTCGCCGGCCTGTCGCTGTGCGACGGCGGGCTGGTCATCGACGTCCGCCCGATGCACGCGATCGAGGTCGACGCCGAGCGGCGCGTCGCCCGCGTCGGCGGCGGCGCGACGTGGGCGCAGCTCGACCGCGCGACGGAGCCCTACGGCCTCGCCACCACCGGCGGGCGCGTGTCCACCACGGGCGTCGCCGGCCTCACGCTCGGCGGCGGCTCCGGCTGGCTCGAGCGCAAGCACGGGCTCGCGTGCGACAACCTGATCGGCGCCGAGCTCGTCACCGCGAGCGGCGAGCTCGTCCGCGCCTCGGCCGACGAGAACCCGGAGCTGCTGTGGGCGCTGCGCGGCGGCGGCGGCAACTTCGGCGTCGTCACCGCGCTGGAGATGCAGCTGCACCCGGTCGGCCCCGAGATCCTCGGCGGGCTCGTCCTGTATCCCGCCGACCGCGCCGCCGACGTGCTGCGGCTGTGGCGCGACGTCATGCGCGAGGCCCCGCCGGAGCTGAGCCTCGCCTACCTCGCGATCACCGCGCCGGAGGAGGACGACGTCCCCGCCGAGCTGCACGGCAAGCCCGCCGTCGTCGTGGCCGGCATGTGGGCCGGCGACCCCGCCGACGGCGAGCGGGCGCTGCGCGGGCTGCGCTCGTACGGCCCGCCCGCGCTCGACGCCTTCGAGGTCATGGGCTACGCGGACTTCCAGTGCTCGCTGGACGACCCGCCCGGCTACCGCAACTACTGGACCGCCGAGTACGTCAGCGACCTGCCGGACGCCGCGGTCGACGCGCTCGTCGCCCGCTCGCGCGCGAGAAGCCGGCCGGCCCGTCGCAGCTGTTCCTCGCCGCCTGGGGCGGCGCGGTCGCGGAGCGCCGATCCCGCCGCCTCGCCGCTCACCGGCCGCGACGCCCCGTTCGTCGTCCACCCGCTCGCCCTCTGGGAGGACGCCGCGGACGACGAGCGCGCGATCGGCTGGGCGCGCGCGCACCGCGAGGACATGCGCCCGTACGCGACCGGCGCGAGCTACCTGAACTTCATCGGCGACGAGGGCGGCGCACGGGTCCGCGCGGCGTTCGGCGCGGCGAACCACGCCCGGCTCGCGCGCGTGAAGGCGCAGTACGACCCCGAGAACGTCTTCCGCGGCAACCAGAACGTGCCGCCGACGCCGGCCTCATGAGCTCGGGGTGGCGGTGCGGCCGCGACATCACGCTGCTCGCGTTCGCCGTCGGCGTCTCGGCGACCGGCGACATGATCGCGTTCGTCACGCTCGCCCTGTACGTCCACGAGCTGACGGGCAGCGGCCTCGCCGTCTCCGCGCAGTTCGGCGCCACGATGGCGCCCGTGGTGCTCATGGCGCCGCTGGCCGGCCGCCTCGCCGACCGCTTCGAGAGCTCGCGCGTGCTGCTGGCCGCCTCGCTCGGCCAGGCGGTCGTCGCGACCGCGCTCGTGGCGGCCGGCGGCTTCGCGCCCGTGCTCGCGCTCACCGCGCTGCTGGCCGCCGGCGCGGCGATCGCCCAGCCGGCCGAGTTCGCGCTCGTCCCCGCGGCGGCCGGGCGGGACCGGCTCGCCGCCGCGACCGGCCGCATGGAGGCCGCGCGCTACGCCGGCTTCGCCGTCGGACCCGTCCTCGCCGCGGCGCTCGTCGCCGCGGGCGGCACGAGCCTCGCGCTGGCGTTCAACGCCGCGAGCTTCTGCGCCGTCGCCGTCGCCGCCGCGCTGATCCGCACCCGCCGCCACCCCGAGCCGCGCGGCCGACCGCTCGCACGAGCGCGCCAGCGCCGGCTGGCGCCACCTCGTCGACGACCCGGTGCTGCGCCCCGTCGTGCTCGCGGCGGTCGGCGCGCTGCTGTTCATCTCCGCCTGCATGACCGCCGAGGTCTTCTACGTCAAGGACGTGCTCGGCGCCGGCGACACGACCTACGCGCTGCTGATGGCGACGTGGATGGCCGGCATGGTCTTCGGCGCGATCGCGCTGCCGGGCCGCGTCCCGGCGCGCGCCATGGCCGGCGCGGCGCTCGTCGCGCTCGCGGTCCAGGGCGCCGGCGTCGGCGGGCAGACCGTGTGGGCCGTGCTGCCGCTGGCCGTGCTCGGCTGCGCGATCGGCGGCATCGGCCACGGGCTCAAGAACACGCTGATCCGCACGGTGATCGCCGCGCGCGTCCCGCGCGGCGTCCACGGGCGCGCGTTCGCCGCCTACAACGCCGCGCGCAACGCCGCGGAGCTGGGCGCGCTCGCCGCGGGCGGCCTGCTCGTGGCGGCGCTCGGCGCGCGCAGCGCGCTCGCGGTCGCCGGTCTCGGCCCGGTCGTCGCCGGCCTGCTCGGGCTCGCCGCCCTGCGCGCGTCAGGCCAGTGGACGCGGCTCGCGCCGCGCCGCCTCGCGCCCCGCCTCGAACCCGCCGCGACCGACGCCTGAACCGGCCTCCCAGGCGCGACACGCCCGCGGCGCTCACTTCGCGGGCGATGGCTCCGCGACCAGCAGCGCCTCGAGCGCGGCACGCAGCCGGGCCGGGATCTCGACGGGCGTGCGGGTCTCGCGGTCGACGAAGACGTGAACGAACCAGCCGGTCGCCGCCGGCTCCTCGACGCCCTCGCGGTGCAGCGCGATCTGGTAGCGCACGCTCGTACGCCCGAGGTGCCCGACGCGGAGCCCGGCCTGGATCGTCTCCGGGAACGTGATCGCGCCGTGGTAGGAGCAGTGCGACTCCGCGCACACGCCGATGACGTCGCCCGCCGCGATGTCCAGCCCGCCCTCCGTGATCAGGTACTCGTTGATCACCGTGTCGAAGTACGAGTAGTACTCGACGTTGTTGACGTGGCCATAGACGTCGTTGTCCTTCCAGCGCGTGGGGATCGCGCGCGTGTGCGGGTAGCCCTCCACGGCGGGAGATCCTAGGAGGTCGGATCAGTGATCGGCGACGTGCCGGAGGGAACCGGATCGTGGATGCCAGGGGCCGCACGTGGGGTGAGGCGATGTGAACATCGTTGATCCCCACGGGTGGCGCCTGGCGCCGCGAGACGATTTCCTCAACCCGTCGACGCGCTGATCCGGACTCCTAGAGGCGGCGGAGGCGCCGGCCGACCGGCCGGGCGAGCCCCACGAGCACGAGGACGGCGACCAGGATCGCCCACACGACGGGGTCGTCGGCCCGCGGCGTCTGGAGCCGGTCGCCGAGCAGCGCGGTGAGCCCGGTGAGCGGCATCACGCCCACCGCGGTGGTCCAGGTGAAGCGCCACAGCGGCACGCCGGTCGCGCCCGCCGCGAACGAGACGACGTTGTAGGGCACGATCGGGATCAGCCGGCCGAACAGGAGCACGGGCCAGCCGCCGCGCTCGATCATCGCCTCCGCCGAGCGCATCCGCTCGGCCCCGAACAATCGCTCCAGCACCGGCGGCCCGACGATCCGCGCGAAGTAGTAGGCCGCCACGCACGAGAGCGTCCACGCGAACACCATCAGCGGGAACGCGATCCCGAAGCCGAACACGAACCCGGCCGCCGCCGTCGGGAACTCGGCCGGGAACGGGATCACCACGTGGACCAGCGCGATCCCGACCAGCGCCAGCGCCGCGACGGCGCCGAGCGACTCCAGCTCCCAGCGCATCTTGCCGAGGTTGCCGTGCAGCGCCGCGGCCACCGCGTCGCGGATCGGCTCGAAGAGGAACAGCACGCCGGTGAGCGCGGCAGTGACCGCCAGCGTGGCGAGGATGGTCACGCGATCGCGGTGCACGTTCACAAGCGTAGGGCCACGGGGCTTCTTCGGTGAGTCGAAGTAACCGGTCGTTGTCTACGCGTCGCGCGCCGGGAGCACGTCGCGGGCCCAGTCGCTGCGCTTCCAGTTCGGCACCGGCGGCGGCTCCGTCCCGCGAGGCACGTACTCCGAGCGCTCCACGAGCACGCGGCGGTGGATGTAGCGCGGGCAGTTGGGGAACACGGCGTGCGGGCGGACGACGACGGCGAACTGCGCGCGCGGCCAGGTCTCGACCAGCGGCCCGTCGCGCTCGATCGACGCCGTCCCCTGGACGCGCAGCCGCCGCCCGCGCTCGAAGTCGACGAACAGCAGGCCGACCTCGGGATTGCGCAGCACGTTCCCCATCGAGAGGTACATCCCGTTCCCGTCGTAGTTCGGGAACGCCAGCGCGCCCGGGTCCAGCACGCGCACGAACCCGGGGTCGCCGCCCTTGTAGGAGCACGTCGGCCGGCCCTGCTCGTCGGCCGTGGCGAGGAAGAAGCAGTCGCGCGCCTCGATGAACGCGCGGTCCTCGTCGGTGATCTCCGCGTGGACCTTGCGCTCCTCCAGCCGGTCGGCGAGCCGCCGCGTGTCGAACGCGTCCTGGAGCTCGCGGCTGCCCTCGTGGTAGGTCCGGTCCGTCATGGGTCTCCTTGCCCGGCGCCCCGGCGCGAGCGTACCGGCTGGCATGCTGCCGAGTCATGGAGCTCACGGTGGACGCCGCGCGCGAGCAGGTCGCCTGGGTGAGCCGGCGGCTCGCGGAGGAGCGGCTCGTCCACGGCAGCGCGGGCAACGCGAGCGTCCGCGCCGGCGACCTCGTGGCGATCACGCCGACCGGCTCCGTGCTGGCGGAGCTCGAGCCGGACGACGTCGTGGTCGTCGACCTCGACGGCACGGTGGTGGAGGGCGCCCGCGCGCCGAGCTCGGAGCTGGAGCTCAACCTCGGCGTCTACGAGCGCTACGACGCCGGAGCCGTCGTGCACTGCCACGCGCCGCTGGCCACGGCGCTCTCGACGATCCTCGACGAGCTGCCGTGCGTGCACTACGAGCTGATGCTGCTGGGCGGGCCGATCAGGGTCGCCCCGTACGCGACGTTCGGCTCCTCGGAGCTGGCCGCCAACGTGCTCGGCGCGCTCGAGGGCCGCAGCGCGGCGCTGATGGCGAACCACGGCGCGATCGCGTTCGGGGCCGACGCGCGCCAGGCGCTCGACCGCACGCTGCTGCTGGAGTGGGTGTGCGAGGTCTACTGGCGCGCGGCCGCCGCGGGCGAGCCGCGCGTCCTGTCGGAGCGCGAGCTCGCCGCGGCCGCCGAGGCGTTCGGGCGTCAGCGGTCGATGCTCGACATGTCCGGGTAGCGCTCGCCGGCGACGGCGCCGGCCGGGGCGGCCTCGTCGATCCGCGCGAGGTCCTCGTCCGTCAGCTCGATCTCGTCGGCGGCGGCGTTCTCCTCGAGGTAGCGCACGCGCTTGGTGCCCGGGATCGGGACGATGTCCCGGGCTTGGTGGAGCAGCCACGCGAGCGCGAGCTGGCCGGGCGTGACGTCCTTCTCGGCGGCGATCTCGCGCACCCGGTCGACCAGCTCGAGGTTCTGGCGCATGTTGTCGCGCTGGAAGCGCGGGTTGCGGCGCCGGAAGTCGTCCTCGGCGAGGTCGTCGGTGGAGGTGATCGCGCCGGAGAGGAAGCCGCGGCCGAGCGGGCTGTAGGCGACGAAGCCGATGCCCAGCTCGCGCACCGTCGGCAGGATCTCCTCCTCCGGATCGCGCGTCCACAGCGAGTACTCCGTCTGGAGCGCGGTGATCGGGTGGACCGCGCCGGCGCGCCGGATCGTCTCGGCCGACGCCTCGGACAGCCCGAGGTGGCGCACCTTGCCTGCCTGGACCAGCTCGGCCATCGCCCCGACGGTCTCCTCGATCGGCACGGTCTTGTCGACGCGGTGCTGGTAGTAGAGGTCGATGTGGTCGGTGCCGAGGCGCTCGAGCGAGGCGTCGCACGCCCGGTGGACGTACTCCGGCCTGCCGTTGATGCCGAGGAAGCCGCCGTCCTCGGATCGTTCGTTGCCGAACTTCGTCGCGAGCTGGACGTCGTCGCGGCGGCCGGCGATCGCGCGGCCCACGAGGCGCTCGTTCGTGAACGGCCCGTACATGTCCGCGGTGTCGAGGAACGTGACCCCGAGCTCGAGCGCGCGGTGGATGGTGGCGATCGCCTCGCCCTCGTCGGCGGTGCCGTAGAACTCCGACATCCCCATGCAGCCGAGGCCCTGGGCGGAGACCTCCAGCCCCTCGCTGCCGAGCGTGCGCTTGTGCATGGCTTGCCCTTCCCCTGGTGGTCGAATACGTTCGGCAGTCGATGCTACGGCGATGGACCGGCGTGCTCGTTGTCGTCCTGCTCATGGGGACGTTCGCCGTCGCCGCCGAGGCGAAGGGCCGCAAGTCGAGCCCGCGGCTGCACGCCTTCCGCTCCTGCACGAACCTCCTGACCTACGCGCGCTCGAACGGCGTGCGGGTGGTGCGCGACGCGCTGCCGGGCCGCGGCCGGCTGCCGCTGCCGCCGCCCGCGCCGCCGCTGTCGGACGGCGGCCGCGGCGAGGGCGGCGCCGGCGGCCAGGGCGGGCCGGCGCCGGCGGCGCCGGTCAGCTCGCCGACCAACGTGCAGGAGGCCGGGGTCGACGAGCCGGACCGCGTCAAGGCGGACGGCTCGCGGGTCTACGTCGTCGCCGGCAACCGGCTCCAGGTGGTCGACGCGGGCGCGAACCCGCCGCGCGTGCTCGGGTCGCTGCACCTCCCGGGCTTCGGCCAGCAGCTGCTGCTGCGCGGCTCGCGCCTGCTCGTGATCTCGCAGATCGGCTTCGGCGACGGCGGCGACTGCCGGTGCCGGTGGCCGTGCCGGCCCAGGTGGGCGTCGTCCCGCCGCGGAGCTGGCTCGGCCGCGTGCGGCTGCTCGAGGTCGACGTCCGCGATCCGGCGGCGCCGAGCGTCGTCCGCACGCTCGACGCGGAGGGCAGCTACGTCGACGCCCGCCTCACCGGCGCCACGGCGCGTGTCGTCGTGCAGACGGATCCGCGCGGCCTCGCGATGCCGACGCTGCGGCGCGCGACGACGGTCGGCGCGGTGCGGCGGCGCTGGCGCCGGTCCGTGCGCCGCACCCGGACGGTCAGCTGGCTGCCGTCGTCGGTCGTCAGGAACCGCCGCACCGGGCGCAAGAAGCGCCGGCCGCTCGTGCGCTGCCGCCAGGTGCGCCGCACCCAGGCGTTCACCGGCCTCGGCACGCTCACCGTGCTGACGCTCGACATGAGCGGCGAGAAGCCGATGCTGCCCGCCGTCGACGCCGACGCGCTGATGACGAGCGGGGAGACGGTCTACGCGTCCGAGGACCGCCTGTACGTGGCGTCCGAGCGCTGGCTGGGCAGCGACCCGTCGCGCGCCGAGGTGCTCGACCAGGCGGCCACCGGGCTGCACGCGTTCGACACCACGAAGGCGGGCGAGACGGCATACGTCGGCAGCGGCGACGTGCCCGGCTACCTGCTGAGCCAGTGGTCGCTGTCCGAGCACGGCGGCGTGCTGCGGGCCGCCACGACGTCGATGCCGCCGTGGGAGTCCGACGCCCGCAGCGAGAGCGCCGTGCGGACGCTCGAGGAGCGCGGCGGGCGGCTGGTCGAGATCGGCAGGGTCGGCGGGCTCGGGCGGGGCGAGAGCATCTACGCCGTGCGGTTCATGGGCCCGATCGGCTTCGTCGTCACGTTCCGGCAGGTCGATCCGCTCTACACGCTCGACCTGTCCGACCCGCGCGCGCCGGCGGTGGTGGGCGAGCTGAAGGTCCCCGGCTACTCGGCCTACCTGCACCCGCTCGGCGACGGGCTGCTGCTCGGCGTCGGCCAGAACGCGGACGAGCAGGGCCGCACCACGGGCGTGCAGGTCTCGCTGTTCGACGTCTCGGACCTCCGCAACCCGGTCCGGCTCGCGCAGCGCGGCCTCGGCCGCTACACGTACACGCCGATCGAGAACGACCACCACGCGTTCTTCTGGTGGGGGCCGGAGCGCCTCGCGGTGATCCCGTTCAACGGCTACGCCGACGAGGGGGACTTCAGCGGCGCGATGGCGTTCCGGGTCGATCCGCGCGGGCCGGCATCGAGGAGGCGGCGCGCTTCGTGCACCCGCCGGGCCTGGCGCTGGGGTTCGACCGGTCGGTCGCCGTCGGCGGCCGGCTGCTGCTCGCTGTCCGACGTGGGCATGCTCTCGACGCCGCTGGCCGCGCCGGGCGCCGGCGACTTCGTCGCGTTCTGACAATTGCGCGGCGGCGGCGCGCGCGGCCGCCAGTTTTGCCGCGCGGGCGCGTTCCAGCGGCCATGAACCTTCCGCGCAGACTCTCACTCGCGCTGGCCGCCGCCCTCTCGGCGCTGGCGCTCTCCGCCTCGCCGTCGATGGCCGTCGTCGGCGGCACCGACGCCGGGCCGAACGAGTTCCCGTCGGTCACGGAGGTCGTCATCGCCAAGGGCTTCCTCTGCACCGGCACGCTGATCGCGCCGGACACCGTGCTCAGCGCGGGCCACTGCGGCTCGATCACCGGCGGCGCGGGCGTCGCCTCGCCGGCGTCGTACCCGCCGCAGCTGATCGACGTCTACATCGGCTCCAACAAGCCCGGCCAGGGCGAGAAGGTGCCGGTCTCGAAGGTGACGAACCACCCGAGCTACCTGCTCGGCGCGGGCTACGACATCGTGCTGCTGAAGCTCACGCGCGCGTCGACGAAGGCCCCGACGCAGGTCTCGGGCGCCTCCGAGGAGGCGCTGTGGGCGCCCACCACGCTGGAGACGATCGCCGGCTTCGGCACCACGGAGGAGGGCGGCGACACGCCCGACACGCTCCAGAAGGCCCAGGTCCCGGTCACCACCGACGCGTACTGCGCGAACGCGTACGACTCGTTCGAGGCGCAGACGCAGATCTGCGCGGGCTATCCCCAGGGCGGCGTCGACACCTGCCAGGGCGATTCGGGCGGCCCGATGTTCGGCCGCACCGCCGCGGGCGTGCTGCGCGTCGTCGGCGCGACGAGCTACGGCGAGGGCTGCGCGCGGCCCGGCAAGCCCGGCGTCTACGCGCGGGTCGGCGACGACACGCTGCGCGACTGGATCCGCTCGCAGGCGCCCACAGGGGTTGCGGGCTGAGGTTGGATCAGCCGCTCTAGCTGATCCGGCGGAACGAGCCGCCCGCGCTCGTCGCCCTGGAAGATCTGGCCGCCCTTGAAGTAGGCGCCCCAGATCACCCGGCCGTCGAACAGCGAGGCGACGAGGTAGTTGAGGCGCGTGACGGGCCGCCCGAGTCGTGCGGCGGCCCGTCGCGCCAGCCTGGCCGGCGCGTCGGGGTCGAGCCGGTTCCACGGGATCGTGTCCAGGTGGCCGCCGCCGCGCGATCGCGCGAACTCGTCGAAGCCGCCGTCGTGGCGCAGCTGCACTGACGTCATCACCCCGCGCGGCGTGACCAGCTGCGCGTCGATCCGCTCGGGCTCGAGCCGCAGCGTGTAGGCGCGGCCGAGGTCCTCGGAGCGCAGCCGCGCGAGCGCGCGGCGCAGCTCGCCGGGGCGGACCAGCGACCCACTCTGAAGGCCCGCGGGCGGCGGCCCCGCCGGCTCGGCCTCCACGCCGGGGACGTCCCGGATCGCGTCCTCGATCTCCCGGCCGGCGTTGGCGACCAGCGTCGCGCCGAGGCCGAGCACGACGAGCAGGACGATCAGCCGCGAGACGACGCGAGGCCGCCGGCGGCGGGCCGCCGGCATGTGGACGCGGACGACGCGCTCGGGCGGGGCGGCGCGACGAGGCGCCGGCTGTGCAGCGGCGGCCGGCGCCGGCTCGGCCGCGGGCGGCGCGCGGCTCGGCTGCGGGCGGCGCGGGCTCGGCCGCGGGCGGCGGCGGCTCGTCCGCGGGCAGCGCCTCGCGCGGCGCGCCCTCCTCGGTGCGCCACGCGGCGAGCGGGTCCTCGCCGATCTCGCGGCCGAACGCGTCGTACTTCTCCATGGGGTCGATCAGACCCGACCGCGACCGCGCGGTCAAGCCGGGATCAGCGAGCGCCGGTTAACGGGGCAGGACGGCGACCGACGTCAGCGCTTCGGCCTGCGAGTCGAACACCCGCAGCGACTCGCGCGCGCCGACGACGTCGAACAGCCGCCCCACCGCCCCGGCCGGCAGGCACGCGATCGCGAGCCGGCCGCCGCCGACGCGGATCTCGTTGCTCGCGCCGATCAGCGCGCGCAGGCCCGTCGAGTCGCAGAAGTCCACGCCGGTCAGGTCGACGACCAGCCGCTTCGCGCGCCCGGCGCGCGCGGCGTCCAGCGCCGCGCACAGCCTCGGCGCCGTCGCCAGGTCCAGCTCCCCGAACACCTCGAGCAGCCGGACGCCGTCCACCTCGGATTCGTGCACGGCGAGAGCGTCGTTGCCCATGGGTCTCCTCAGAAGCGGATCACGCTGCGGATGCCGTCCTGGGCCTCCATCAGCTCGAACGCGTGGTTGACGTCGTCCAACCCTATGCGGCGGGACACCAGCGGGTCCACGTCGATCTCGCCGGCCAGCCAGCGATCGACCAGCTGCGGGACCTGCTCGCGGCCCTTGACGCCGCCGAACGAGGAGCCGCAGACGCGCCGGCCGGTGATCAGGAAGCGCGGGACGACGTCGAGCGTCTCGCCCTTCCCGGCCACGCCCGCGACGGTGCACAGGCCCCAGCCCATCCGCGCCGACTCGACCGCCTGTCGCATCACTCCGACGTTGCCGGTCGCCTCGAACGTGTAATCGGCTCCGAAGCCGTCCGTCATCTCGAGGATCCTCTCGACGGCGTCCGGCCCGCCGGCCATCACGTCGGTCGCGCCCTGCCCGCGGGCGAGCTCGAGCCGGTCCTCGGACAGGTCGACGCAGACGATCCGCTCGGCGCCCTGGAGCCGGGCGCCCGCCACCGCGCCGAGGCCGACGAGCCCGGCGCCGAACACGACGCAGAACGAGCCCGGCTCGACCTTGGCGGTGAACATCGCGGCGCCGAGCCCGGTCGACAGGCCGCACGCGAACAGGCACGCCATCGCCGGGTCGGCGTCCTGCGAGACCTTGGCGAGCGCGATCTCGGGCATCACCGTGGCCTCGGCGAACGTCGACGTGCCCATGAAGTGCCGCAGGTCCTCGCCGTCGCGCGAGAGGCGCGTCGTGCCGTCGGGCAGGTAGCCCTTGTTCTGCTGCTCGCGGATCGCGAGGCAGAGGTTCGTCTTCGGGCTGCGGCAGTGGACGCACTCGCCGCACTGCGGGGAGAACAGCGTCACGACGCGGTCGCCGGGCGCGACGGAGCTCACCCCCTCGCCGACCGCCTCGACCTCGCCGCAGCCCTCGTGGCCGAGCACGCACGGCGAGTAGCCGGACGGGTCGGCGCCCGACGCCGTGTACAGGTCCGTGTGGCAGACGCCGCACGCGAGCAGCCGCACGAGCACCTCGCCGGGGCCCGGCCCGGCGAGCTCGACGTCCTGCACCGCGAGCGGCGCCCCGAACTCCTCGAGTACCGCAGCACGAATCCGCATGGCGGAACCCTACGGGCCGCAAGGATCACGCGGTTCTCACGTTTGGGATTCCATGCAACCGTCTTCGCTCCGCCGCGCCGCCGCGGCGCTGACCGCCGCCCTGGCGCTCAGCGTGCCCGCCGCCGCGCAGGCGGCCGACGCGCCCGCGGCCCTCCCGACCGCCGGGCCGCCGGCCGACTACACCCAGACGCAGAACCTCTCGCAGCCGCGCTTCGAGACGACCCGCGAGGTCGTCCGCCTGCCCGCGTACGACGGCGAGCAGCTGTACATCGAGATCACGCGCCCGAAGACCACGGAGCCCGTGCCCGTGATCCTCGAGGCGAGCCCGTACCACGGCACGCTCGCCGACCGCGACGGCACGCGGATCCTGCCCGAGCCGCGCGACGCCGACGGCAAGTCCGTCGGCCTCACCGGCTACTTCGCGCCGCGCGGCTACGCGGTCGTGATGATGGACCTGCGCGGCACCGGCCGCTCGCAGGGCTGCCTGGACCACCTCGGGTCCAAGGACGGGCGCGACCTCAAGCAGGTGGTCGAGTGGGCCGCCTCGCGCAGCTGGTCGAACGGGCGCGTCGGCATGACCGGCCACTCCTACGTCGGCTCGACCCCGTCGGTGGCCGCCGCCCAGAACCCGGCCGGCCTGGAGACGATCGTGCCGAGCGCCGGCCTGGCGTCCATGTACCACCACCAGTTCCAGGACGGCGTCCCGTACTTCCTCCAGTGGGCGGGCCCGATCGAGGCCTACGAGCAGATCGCGATCGAGCGCAAGCTGCCCGGCGGCGACGACTTCGGCAACTCGCTCGAGGACACGGGCTGCGGCCTGCCCAACTCGGCCGCGGTCGCGGGCGAGGACCAGCTCTCGGGCCGCTACTCGGACTGGCACCTC
>CAVSJY010000009.1:0-339368 GCA_963728465.1 uncultured Solirubrobacteraceae bacterium | reverse complement strand
CGCACATCCTGTCTAGCCAGCGCGGGCGAAACGCCCTCGGCGGTGTGGTTTGCTGTCGATTGCGCGCGAAGCTGGGCGCCGGACTCGCAGCTCCGCATAGGCGCCTTTAGGCATCTTTAGGAACTCGATTGCCCGAACGGGTTCTCGGCGGCTTAACCGTCGAGGACGCGTTCGTGTTGTCGATCGGAAAGCTCGGGGCCGGCCAGGCCAGGTACTACCTCGACCAGGCGCAAGGCGCGCGTCGACGTGGTCGACAGCGTCGGCGACGGGATCGAGGACTACTACGCCGGCGGCGCCGAGGCGCGCGGCGAGTGGATCGGCGCGGCGGCGCGCGAGCTCGGGCTCGCGCGGGCCGGTCGATGGCGAGGCGCTGCGGCGGGTGCTGGCGGTCTCGATCCGCGCGACGGGTCGCCGTTGCGGTCCTCCTCGAGCCCGACGCGGGTCGGCGGGCTTCGACCTGACGTTCTCGGCGCCGAAGTGCGTGAGCGTGCTCTTCGGCGTCGGCGACGCGGAGATGCGCGGCCGGGTACGGGCGGCGCATGACGCGGCGATGCGGGCGGCGGTCGGCTACCTCGAGCGCGTCGGCGGCCGCGGTCGGCGCGGCCATGGCGGCGCCGTGGTGGAGGAGGCGTCGGGGCTTGTCGCGGCGGCGTTCCGGCATCGGACGTCGCGGGCGGGTGATCCGCAGCTGCACACGCACGTGCTGGTCGCCAACCTCGGCCGCGGGCTCGACGGGCGCTGGTCGGCGCTCGACGGCCGGCGGCTGTACGCGCACGCGCGGACGGCGAGCTTCGTCTACCAGGCGGTGCTGCGCGGCGAGCTCACGCGCACGCTCGGGGTCGAGTGGTCGCCGGTGCGCAAGGGGATCGCCGAGGTCGTCGGTGTGCGCCGGCGGGTGCTGGCCGGCGTTCAGCCGGCGGCGGGCGGAGATCGAGGCGGCGCTCGACGAGCGCGGGACGTCGGGCGCGCGCGCGGCGGAGGCCGCGGCGCTGGCGACGCGGCGCCCGAAGGACCGCGGCGCGATGCGCCGACGAGCTCGCCGGCGAGTGGCGCGGCGGGCGGCGGAGCTCGGGCTCGGGCGGCGACGAGCTCGGCGCTGATCATCGGCGCGGCGCCCGGTCGACGCGAGCCGACGCGCGCGCTGGCAGCGCCTGTTCGAGCGGCTCGCCGGCCCCGACGGTCTGACCCGTCGCAGCGCGACGTTCACGCGCGACGAGGTCCTACAGGCGCTCTGCGAGCAGCTGCCGGCCGGCGCGCGCGTCGATCGCGCGACGCTCGAGGCGGCCGCGGATCGCTTCCTCGCGTCGCGACACGCGTCGCCGCTGGTCGCCGGCGCGGCGCGCGCGAGCGGCGAGGCGTTCCGTCGGCGCGACGGCCGGTCGTGCCGGTCGACCGGCAGCGGCTGCGCTACTCCACGCCGGCGCAGCTGGCGCTCGAGCAGCGGCTCCTCGACCGCGTGCTCGACGCGCGCGCGCGGCGACGCGCGGGCGTGGCCGAGCGAGCGCGAGCGGTGCGCGGCGCGCTCGCGGCGCGGCCGACGCTGACCGACGAGCAGCGCGCGGTCGTCGAGCGGCTCTGCCGCGACGGCGACGGGTCGCCGTCGTCGCCGGGCGGGCCGGGCACCGGGCAAGACGTTCGCGCTTGCCGCCGCGCGCGAGGCGTGGCAGGCCGCCGGCCATCCGGTGCTCGGCGTCGCGACGGCGCGCCGCGCGGCCGCCGAGCTCCAGGACGGCGCCGGGATCCAGAGCACGAGCACGTTCGCGCTGCTCGCCGACCTGCGGCGCGTGGCGCCGCTGCCGGCGCGGTGCGTGCTCGTCGTCGACGAGGCCGGGCATGGTCGCCGACCCGCGACATCGCCGAGCTCGTCGACGCCGTCGCGCGCCGTCGAGGGCAAGCTCGTGCTCGTCGGCGACCATCGCCAGCTGCCCGAGCTGCGAGGCCGGCGGCACGTTCCGCGCGCTCGTGCAGCGCGGCCTCGCGCTCGAGCTGCGCGAGAACGTCCGCCAGGTCCACGCCTGGGAGCGCGCGGCGCTCGACCAGCTCCGCGACGGCCGAGCCGAGCGGCGCTCGCCGCGTACGCCGCGCACGACGCGGCTGACCGTCGAGCCGACCGCGCGACGCGACGCGCGATCGGCTCGTCGCCGACTGGTTCGCGCGCGGCGACCCGGACGGCGCGGTGATGATCGCCCACCGCCGTGCCGACGTCGCCGACCTCAACGCGCGCGCGCGCGAGCGCATGCGCGCCGCCGGGCGCTCGGGCCCGAGCTCGACACGCCCGCCGGCGCGTTCGCCGTCGGCGACCACGTCGTCGTCAAGCGCAACGACCGCCGCCGCGGCGTCAACAACGGCGACCGCGCCCGCGTCGTCGCGGTCGACCCGCACGCGGCGCGCTCGAGATCGAACTGCGCGGACGACCGCGTCGGCTCGACCGCGCGCTTCCTCGCCGAACCGACCGGCGCCGGCGACCCGCCGCTCGTGCACGGCTACGCGATCACCGGCCACGTCGCCCAGGGCCTCACCGTCGACCACGCCTTCGTGCTCGCCGACGAGCGGCATCGACCGCGAATGGGCGTACGTCGCCCTCAGCCGCGGCCGCCACAGCAACCGCCTCTACGTCGCCGCCGCAGCCCGACGACGACCGCGCCGAGTACGCGCCGGCTCGGCGCATCGCGCCGACCCGATCGAGCGCCTCGCCCGCCAGCTCGAGCGCAGCAGCGCCCAGGTCCTCGCGATCGACTCCGGCCAGCGGCCGTCTCGACTCCGACGCCGGGCTCGAGCAGCGACGCGCGAACGTCGACGCTCGGAGCACCGCCGGTTCGGCTGGCTCCCCGGGCGCCGGCGCGAGCTCGAGCGGCTCGCGCCGCGGGAAGCCGACTCCGCCGCGAGCGGCTCGAGCGCCAGCACGGCGCGACGTCCGTTCGCGACCGAAGCCGAGTTCGGCGAGAGCGTCGACTCGCAGCACGAGCGCCAGCTCGACGAGCCACCGAGCGCGTGCTGCGACGAGAGCGTGGGATGGGACGGGAGCTGTGACCGCGTCGCCGATGCCGCAGACCACGTGCGCCGGCCGCGCAGGCAGCCGGATGAGAGCCGAGCGAGCAGCGCTCGCGGCGGCGCTCGATCGAGCTCCTCGCGTCGAGTCCCGTCCGCGATGGCGCGGCTCGTCGAGCTGCTCGAGGCCAGCGGCCGATCCACACGGAGCCCACTACACCGGTCTACACGGTCGCCTCGCTCGCCGCGGCCCTCGCGCGTGTCGCCGAAGGTGGTGCGGGGCGCGATCACGCGTGGCGAGCTGGCCGCCGTCAAGCGCGGCGGGCGCTGGATCATCTCGGCCGAGGCCGTGCGAGCGTGGGCGCAGCTCGACGGCGCGTCGCCGGCCGTCGCGGCCGCGGCGGCGCCACGGACGAGGCGCGTCGCCCGCTCGGCTCCGCGATCGCCCTCCTGCCGGGGGCGAATTCTGGGCGGCCGGCCGCTATGACCTCCTGTGAGCGTGCATCGGAAGGGCACGAAGTGGGCGGTCCGGTACCGCGAGGGCGATCGCAACCGCTCGCGGACCTTCGACCGCCGGCGCGACGCCGATCGCTTCGACGCCGAGGTCACCCGGCGTCGCCAGCTCGGCGAGCTGGCGGCGCTCGACGCCGGCCGCGAGTCGCTCGACGACTTCGTGACGCAGACCTGGGCGCCGACGTACGCGGTCACGCTCGCGCCGAAGACGCGGCAGCACTACGCGAACCTCTACGACTGCCACATCTCGCCCGACCTCGGCGGCGCTCAGCCTGCGCGAGCTGCAGGCCGGAGCGGATCGCCCGCTGGCAGGCCGACCGGCTCGCGGCCGGCGCCGGCCGCGGTCGCCGTCCGGCAGGCGCTCGACCTGCTGGGCACGCTGCTGCAGCGCGCCGTCGAGGGCGAGCGGATCGCGGCGAACCCGGTGCGGCTCGTGCGCCGCGCGCCGCGGCCGCGACGCGAGGAGGTCCGGCCGCTCGCGCCGCGCGACCGTCGAGGCGATGCGTGCGGCGGCGTCGCCCCGCGACGCGACGCTGCTCTCCGTCCTCGCCTACGCCGGTCTGCGGCCGCAGCGAGGCGCTCGCGCTCCACTGGAGCGACGTGCGCGCGCAGACGCATGCTCGTCGCAGCGCGCGCTGTCGCTCGGCGAGGACGCCGACACGAAGACGCACCAGCACCGCACCGTGCGGCTGCTCGCGCCGCTGCGCGAGGACCTCGACGGCCTGGCGCCGCTCGGCGGCCGCGGGAACAAGCTCGTGTTCCCCGGCCACGACGGCGAGCCGTGGTCGCTGCCGGCGTACCAGTCGTGGCGCCGGCGGGCCTTCAGCGCGCGCCTCGCAGCGCCGCCGGCGTCGAGCACACGACGCCGTACGCGCTCCGGCACTCGCTTCGCCTCGCTGCTGCTCCACGAGGGCCGCAGCGTGATCTACGTCGCCCGCCAGCTCGGCCACGACGCGCGCCTGACCCTGAGCCGCTACGGCCACGTCATCGACGAGCTCGACGACCAGCCGCGGATCGACGCCGAGACGGCGATCCAGGCCGCGCGACTCGTGTTCCCTCTCAGTTCCCCGACGCCGGCGAACGACGACGCGCGCCGAGAACGAAGAAACGCCCGCAAACCCGCGTAGAGGCCGCGAATTCCGGGCGATGGAGCTAGGGGGACTCGAACCCCCGACCTCCTGGGTGCGATCCAGGCGCTCTCCCAACTGAGCTATAGCCCCGGCACGCGGCGGCAGGAATTCGATGCCCGCGCCGTGAACGCCCGATTGTAGCCGGCGGGCGAGACGCTCACGGATGCGCCGGCCACATGCGCCTACGCAACCTCTTCACGCCGAGCTTCCGCAACCGCCTGCGGCTCTTCTTCGTGGTGATCGTGATCATCCCGATGATCGCCGTCGCGTTCGTGCTGTTCCGGCTCGTCGCCGAGTCGGACAAGAGCCAGACGGACGCGCAGCTCAGCGAGGCGCAGCGGGTCACGCGCAACATGCTCGAGCAGGCCACCGACCGTGCGGACGACGCGGGCAAGCAGATCGCGCAAGGACGCCGCGCTGAGCCGGGCGATCGCCGACGGGCAGGACGCGCGTGATCCAGGACCGGCTGGCCGCCGCGTCGCGAGGAAGCAGGCGCCGGCGGGTGCGCCTCGCAGCTCACCGGCCAGGGCACGTTCGAGGTCGGGACCGGACCGGCGGTCGGCGCCGCGCGCAACGCGCTCCAGGACCAGGACGAGCGCCCGCTCGGCCGGCTGGTCACCGCCGTCGAGACCGCGCAGAGCTTCGCCGCGGCGGTGCGGGAGATCACGGAGGTCGGCGTCGTGATCGTCGCCGGCGACCAGGTGATCGCCTCCTCGCGGCCGAGCGGCTCACGCCGCGAGCAGCTCCCGGACCGCGGCGACGTCTCGATCGAGGGCAGGGACTACCGCGTCAGCACGCTCAACGTCACGGGGTTCGACGGACGCGCCGCTGGAGGTCCGGCTCGCGCTCGCCGAGGACGACGACAGCTCGCTGCTCGACACGCACGTCGCTGATCGTGATCGGCTCGCTGCTCGGCTTCCTGCTGCTGGCGATCGCGTTCGCCTACACCGTCTCGCGCACGCTCCAGGCCGAGGTCGCGCGCCTGCTGAGGGCCGCCCGCGAGATCGGGCGCGGCAACTTCGCCGTCGACGTCCCGACCGAGGGCAACGACGAGTTCGCCGCGCTCGGCAAGCGAGTTCACCTCGATGGCCCGCCAGCTCGAGGCGCGGCTGGAGGAGCTCCAGCGCGAGCGCGGCCGCCTGCAGGAGGCGATCCGGCGCGTCGGCGAGTCGTTCACCAAGAGCCTGGACCGCGTCGGCCTGCTGGAGATCGTCGTCCAGACCGCCGTCGACGGCCTGGAGGCCGCCGCCGGCCGCGCCACGATGAGCCGCAGCGCCGACGACCGCCTGCACGAGGTCGCGCGCACGGGCGACCCCACGGCCTACGAGCGCGCGCTGCACGCCGCCGAGGCCGCCGCGCTGGACGCCGGGCAGATCGCGGAGATCGAGCTCGGCGGCGCCAGCGCGCTCGCCGCGCCGCTGGGCAGCGCCGAGGAGGGCGGCGGCGCCGTCGGCATCGTGTCGGTCGCCCGCGCGGACCGCTTCACGCCCGTCGAGCGCGAGCTGTTCTCCTACCTGACCAACCAGGCGTCGGTGTCGGTCGAGAACGTCGACCTGCACGAGACCGTGCAGCGCCAGGCGGTGACCGACGAGCTGACCGGCCTGTTCAACCACCGGCGCTTCCAGGAGGTCATGACCCAGGAGGTCGAGCGCGCCAAGCGCTACGGCCAGGAGATGGGCCTGATCATGCTGGACATCGACAACTTCAAGCGCGTCAACGACACCTACGGCCACCTCCAGGGCGACATGGTCCTGCGCGAGGTCGCACACGTCCTGCGCCAGTCCTCGCGCGAGATCGACGAGCCGGCCCGCTACGGCGGCGAGGAGATGGCGGTGGCCCTGCCGCAGACCGACATGGAGGGCGCCTACCGCTTCGCGGAGCGCGTCCGGCGGCGGATCGAGGCGCTCGACCTCGCGCTGCTCGACGGCGACGGCGTGCTCAAGGTGACCGCCTCGTTCGGCGTCGCCTCGCTCGGCACGTCGGGCGGCGACGGCAAGGACGCGCTGGTCGCCGCCGCCGACGCCGCGCTGTATCGCGCCAAACGCTCGGGCAAGAACCGCACGGTCCGGGCCGAGTAACCTTTCGGGGAGGCATGGGACTGCTCGACGACGCAATCCGCGAGCACCTGGAGCTGAAGCGCCGGCACGGGGCCGACCCCGACGAGGTCTCCCGCCAGGAGCGCGAGGCGCTCGGCGCGCCCGCGCGCGCCGAGTTCGCCCAGCCCGGGGGCGCCGAGGCCGCCGAGGCGCCCGAGCCCGCCCTCGACGAGGAGCCGCCCGAGGCGCCCGCGAGCCGAGCCGTCGAGGCCGAGCTGCGCGAGCGAGGAGGACGAGCCCGCCCGACCGCGGTCGCCGCGCCGGCGAGGAGGACCCCTGGTTCCCCGACGAGGTCCAGGAGGAGGAGCCGCCGGGCGAGGTCGTGCCGCCCGACGCGGAGGGCGAAGACGTGCTGGAGGAGACGCCGGAGTTCCTCCAGGAGACGCCCGAGCACGACCGCCTCTGGTTCGAGCAGAAGCCGCCGCGCGACTTCGACTGGGACAAGTAGCCCGCCTGCCCCGGCACCGCCTACACGCTGCTCGACGTCTTCACCGCCCGGCCGCTCCAGGGCAACCCGCTGGCCGTGGTGCACGACGCCGGCGCGCTCACCGACGAGGTGATGCACGCGTTCGCGCGCGAGACGCGGCTGTCCGAGACCTCGTTCGTCCAGCCGGCGAGCGAGGACGGCGCCGACTACCGCCACCGGATCTGGACGATGGACGGCGAGATCCCGTTCGCCGGCCACCCGTCGCTCGGCGCCGCGGTCGCCGTCGCGCGGGCCCGCGGCGAGGCCGAACGCGTCGCTCGTCCAGCAGACGCGGCCCGGGCTCCAGCGGGTCGACGTCGAGCTCGCGGGCAGCGCGGCGCGCGCCTCGATGCTCCAGGAGCCGCCGTCGTTCGGCCCCGAACTGGACCCGGACGTGCTGCGCTTCGTCGGCCTGACGCCGGAGGACGCCGACCCGGCGCTGCCGGCCCAGGTCGTCTCCACCGGCGTCCCGCAGGTGCTCGTCCCGGTCGCCGACACCGACAGCGCTCGCCGCGCGCCCGCCCCGACTACGACGCGATCGAGCCGCTGCTCGTCGAGCACGGCGCGATCGTCTACTACCTCGTCGTCGTCGAGCCGGAGAGCGGGCACGTCCGCGCCCGCAGCTTCATGCGCACCGCCGAGATGGGGGAGGACCCCGCGACGGGCTCGGCCGCCGGCCCGCTGTGCGCCTACGTCGCCGCCCGCGGCGGCGCCTCCGCGATCGAGATCGACCAGGGCGCCGCGATCGGCCGCCCGAGCCGGATGCGCGCGGCGATCGAGGGCGACCGCGTGCGCGTCGAGGGCGACGTCGTGACGATCCTCGACGGCACGCTCGACCTGGACTTCTGACCGATTTCCGGTCCGCACGCCTTCAGCGCGCGCGCGGCGCAGCCGATGCAGGCATCCGGAGGCCCGGCCTACGGGGCTCTCGTCTCCCGTCACTCCCGGGCGGGATGCCGGACCTCAGGGCGCGGATCGGTTCTCCTGCCCCGGAACCCCCTCGTCCTCCGGCACGGCTCGCTCGACGCGGGCCGCGCGGTTGCCGCCGCGCGGCCCGTGAGCCGCCGTGCGCGCTGAGGTCGGCGTCTAGTCGATGTAGCCGCGGGTGCGGGCCGCCTCGACCACGCGCTCGATGCCGGTCTCGTACGCCGCCACGCGCAGGGTCGTCTCCTCCTCGCGGCTGCGCGCGTTCACCTCGCGGTAGGCGCGCCGCATGATCGTGCCGAGCTTGTCGTTGACCTCGCGCTCGTCCCAGCGGAAGTGCTGGAGGTTCTGGACCCACTCGAAGTAGGAGACGACGACGCCGCCCGCGTTGGCCATCACGTCCGGGATGATCGTCACGCCGTTGGAGCCGAGGATCTCGTCGGCGGCCGGCGTCGTGGGCGAGTTCGCGCCCTCCACGATCAGCTGCGCCTTCACGTCGTCGGCGTTGTCGCGATGGATCATCCCGCCGAGCGCGGCCGGGATCAGCACCTCGCACTCGAGCCCGAGCAGCTCCTCGGGGGAGATCGGCTCGGCCCCCTCGCCGTCGTACTCGGGCAGCTTGCCGCCGCCGGCGACGTAGTCCTGGAGCACGTGCGGGTCGAGCCCGGCCGCCGAGTGCACGGCGCCGCTCGGCGTCGGAGACCGCGATCACCTTCGCGCCGAGCTGGTGGATGATCCGCGCCGCCCACGAGCCGACGTTGCCGAACCCCTGCACGACCACCCGCGTCGCCGACGGCGTGAGCCCGAGCTGGCCCGCCGCCTCGCGGAACATGTAGACGACGCCGCGCCCCGTCGCCGCCTCGCGCCCGTAGGAGCCCTCCAGCGCGATCGGCTTGCCGGTGACGATCGCCGGCGTGTGGCCGTGCAGCTTGCCGTACTCGTCCATCATCCACGCCATCGTCTGGGCGTTCGTCCCGACGTCGGGCGCCGGGATGTCGCGCGTCGGCCCGAGCACCTTCTCGATCTTGTCGATGAACGAGCGCGTGATCCGCTGGAGCTCGGCGCGATCGCACATCGACGGTGTCGATGTCGATCCCGCCCTTGGCGCCGCCGAACGGGATCCCCACGATCGCGGTCTTCCAGCTCATCAGCGTGGCGAGCGCGCGCACCTCGTCGAGGTCGACCTCGTGGTGGTAGCGGATCCCGCCCTTGTACGGCCCGCGCGCGCCGTTGTGCTGGACGCGGTAGCCCGAGAAGACGTGGATCTTGCCGTCCGCGAGCTTGACCGGGATCTGCACCCGCACCTCGCGATAGGACGAGCGCAGGACCGCCCGCAGGTCGTCGGGGATGCCGAGGCTGTCCGCCGCGAGGTCGAACCAGTGGTTGACCGTCTCGTAGGAGGAGATGTCGGCGCGACGGGCGGCGACCTCGGACATCGCGCGGGACTGTACCCCTATGGAGGCGGGGGGAATCGAACCCCCACTTCAGGTATGCAAAACCTGCGTGCTCCCATTACCACTACGCCCCCGGGAGGCCACCCAGGGTAGTCGCGCGGAGCCGGTGTGCGACGGCCGCGGCCGTGGCGGCGTTGATGTCGACCGTGTCGCCGACGTCGTCGGCGTAGCCGCCGGCGAGCACGACGCAGACCGACGCGCCCGCGGCGCGCAGGCGGTCCAGCACGAGCTCGTCGCGCGCCCGGAGCCCGGCCTTGGTCAGCGCCAGCCGGCCGAGCCGGTCGCCCGTCCACGGGTCGGCGCCGGCGAGGAAGAACGCGAACTCCGGCTCGGCGCGCGGGATCGCGAAGTCCAGCGCCTCGTCGAGCGCCTCGAGGTAGCGGTCGTCGCCGGTCCCGGTCGCGAGGTCGACGTCGAGGTCGGAGGCGACGCGCTGGAACGGGTAGTTGCGGGCGCCGTGCAGCGACAGCGTGAACGTCCGCGGGTCGCCCGCGAGCAGGTCGGCGGTGCCGTCGCCCTGGTGGACGTCGCAGTCGACGACCAGGGCGCGCTCGGCCGCGCCCTCCGCGCGCAGCCGCGCGAGCGCGACGGCGACGTCGTTGAACAGGCAGTAGCCGCGCGCGAACGCGCGGCCGGCGTGGTGCGTGCCGCCGCCGAGGTTCATGCCGAGGTCGTGCTCGAGCGCGTGGAACGCCGCGGCGACGCTGCCGCCGACCGCCCGCCGCGCGCGCTCCACCAGCGCGGGCGACCACGGCAGGCCGAGCCCGCGCTGCTCCCGGACCGTCAGCGTGCCGGTGCGGATCCGGTCGAGCAGCCCGGCGTCGTGAACGGCGGCGAGCCACTCCCACGGCGCCGGCTGCGCCTCGACCACCTCGCCTGGCGCCGCGGTCCCGTCCGCCACCACCCGCTCGCGCAGCAGCGCGTACTTGTCGATCGGGAACCGGTGCCCGCCGGGCAGCGGGAAGCGCCAGCGGTCGTGCGTCCAGACCCTCAAGTCACGCCGCCGCGCGGGCCTGAGCGAACAGCTCGTCGGCCACGCGATCGGCGGCGTCGCCGGTGCCGCCGAGCAGCCGCTTGTCCAGCTGCGCGCGGCGGTAGTAGAGCGGCGCGTCGTGCTCCCACGTCGCCCCGATCCCGCCGTGCACCGAGATCTGCGTGCGCGCCGCGTGGTCGAGCGCCTCGCTGGCGACGAGCCGGAACGCGGACGCGGCCACCGGCAGCTCCTCGGGCCGGTCCTGCGCGGCCCAGCCGGCGTAGTACATGAGCGAGCGGGCGTTCTCGAGCCGCCGCAGGATCTCCACCAGCTCGTGCTTGACGGCCTGGTAGGAGCCGATCGCGCGGCCGAACGTGAAGCGCTCCTTGGCATAGGCGACAGACGTCTCGAGCGCGACCTCGATCGCGCCGACCGCCTCGGCGGCGAGCAGCGCCTGCGCGACGTACCAGGCCGTGGCGCCGTCGCCGTCCAGCACCTCCGCGGGCGCGTCCCCGAACGCGACGTGGCCGAGCGAGCGCGTCGCGTCGTAGCCGGTGATCGGCTCGATCTCCGCATCGGAGGCGTCGACGCGGGCGACGACGCCGTCGGCGCCGACGACCACGAGCAAGTCGGCGCCCGGCGCGCCGGGCACCCAGCCGACGTCGCCGGTCACGCGGCCGCCGGCGATCACCGGCGCGGGCCCGCGCCGCAGGCCCGCGCGGGGATCCACGGTCCAGGCCTCCTCGACGGCCGTCGGCGGCTCGGCGGGAACGAAGGCGGCGCGCCGCTCGCCGCTCGCCAGCGCCTCGTCGGCGAGCAGCATCGTGGCGGGCAGGTGGCCGAGCAGCGGCACGCTGGCCAGCACGCGGCCGAGCTCCGCGAACACGAGCATGGCGTCCATGGCGCCGAGGCCGGCGCCGCCGTGCTCCTCCCCGATCAGCATCCCGGCCCAGCCCGCCTCGACCGCGGTCGGCCACAGGTCGGGCAGCTCGCCGCCGTCGAGCGCCGCGCGTGCCGCCTCGACGGTCTTGACGCGCGACAGCGCCCCGCGCGCCGCCTCCTGGAGCAGCTCCTGCTCGTCGCTCAGCGCGAAGTTCATCGTGCGGCCTCACGCTCGCGCGCCCGCAGCTCGGCGAACGGGACGCCCTTGTCGAGCCGCGGCTCCGGCGGCAGGCCGAGCACCCGCTCGCCGACCATCGAGCGCAGGATCTCCTCCGTCCCGCCGGCCGACTTGATGCCCGGCATGTCCGACACGAGCCGGCCCGCCTTGTCCTCGGCCAGCGCGCCCGGCCCGAGCGCGTCGGCGATCAGCTCGCCCGCGGCGGTCGCCGCGCGGACGGTCGTGACCTTCGCGAGCGCGCCCTCCGGCCCGGGCACGCCGCCGCGCTGGAACGTGGTGAGCATGCGGTAGCTGGTGAAGCGCAGGGCCAGGAACTCGGCGGCGATCGCGCCGAAGCGGTGGCGCACCTCGCGGTCGCGCGTCGCGGCGTCGTCCTCGGCCAGCGCGGTCGCGAAGCGGTCGGCGCGCCAGCCGAAGCCCTCGCCGCCGAGGCCGATCGCCACGCGCTCGAACATCAGCGTGGTCATCGCGACGCCCCAGCCGCCGTCGACCGGCCCCACCTCGCTGCCCGGCTCCAGCCGGACGTCGTCCAGGAACACCTCGTTGAAGTGCGCCTCGCCGGAGATCTGGCGCAGCGGCCGGACCGACACGCCCTCGGCGTCCATCGGGAGCACGAACATCGTCAGCCCGCGGTGCTTGGGGACGCCGGGGTCGGTGCGGGCGAGCAGCATGCCGAACGACGCGTGCTGCGCGTTCGTGGTCCACACCTTCTGGCCGGACACGCGCCACGTGCCGTCGTCCTCGCGCCGCGCGCGCGACTGGATGCCGGCGAGGTCCGAGCCCGCGGCGGGCTCCGAGAACAGCTGGCACCACACCTCGTCGGCCGCCAGCATCGGGCCGAGGTGGCGCTGCTTCTGGTCCTCGGTGCCGTGCGCGATCAGCGTCGGGCCGAGCATGCCGACGCCGATGACGTCGAACAGCCCCGGCACCCCGGCGCGGCTGATCTCCTGGTTGATCACGACCTGGTGCAGCGGGCCGAGCCCCTGGCCGCCGTACTCGGCCGGCCAGGTCACGGCGGCGAAGCCCGCCTCGGCGAGCTTGCGCTGCCACTCGCGATGGGCGGGCACGAAGTCCGCCTCGTCGCGGCCGCCGCGCTGCGGCGCATCGGCCGCGTGCTCCTCGAGCCACGCCCGGACGCGCGCCCGGTACTCCGCCAGCTCAGGCGTGTCGTTGAGGTCCATCCGCGAACCGTACAGACGCGGGTCAGGCCCTGCATTCGGTCACGAGCTGGGCCGTTTGCAAGACCTGCACCCGCTGACGGTTCCTAGAGCGACGGCCTTGTACAGCAGCCGGTTCGGCGTGCCGGACACGTTGCTCTTGATGACGCCCGCCGTCGCGTTCGTGTTGATCCAGCTCACGATCGTCGACGCCGCGGCGTTGCCGTAGGTGGCCTTGTAGAGCGCGGCCACGCCCGCGGTGTGCGGGCTCGCCATCGACGTGCCGCTGATCGTGTTCGTCCCGCCGTTGAGCCACGTCGACGTGATGCTCACGCCCGGCGCGTAGCCGTCCACGCAGCCGCCGTAGTTCGAGAACGACGCGCGCGTGTCGGTGCTGCTCGACGCGGCCGACGTGTACGTCCCCGGCGCGCTCGCCGGCGAGACGTTGCACGCGTTCTGGCTCTCGTTGCCGGCCGCCACGGCGACGAACACGCCGGAGTTGACGAGGTTCGTCGTGGCCGAGTTCAGCGACGCCGAGTAGCCGCCGCCCAGCGACATGTTCGCCACGGACGTCGCGGCGTGGTGACCGGCGAGCCAGTTCAGCGCGGCGATGATGCCGGACGTCGAGCCGCTGCCGGAGCAGTTCAGCACCCGCACGGCGCGCAGCGTGACGCCCTTGGCGACGCCGTACGTGGTGCTGCCGATCGTGCCCGCGACGTGCGTGCCGTGGCCGTTGCAGTCCTGCCCGTTGCCGCCGAAGGCGTCGTAGGCGTAGCTCGCGCGGCCGCCGAACTGCGGGTGCGCCGTCGCGATGCCCGTGTCGATCACGTAGGCGGTCACGCCGCTGCCGTTGCGGGTGTACGTGTACGTGCCCGACCGCGGCAGGTTCCGCTGGTCGATGCGGTCGATCCCCCAGGTCGCGCCGGACTGCGTGACCGACGCCGTGTAGACGCGATCCTGCTCGACGTAGGCGACCTTGTCGCTCTTGCGGAGCTTGGCCACCTGCGCGTCGCTCAGCTTCGCGGCGAAGCCCTTGATCGCCTGCCGGTAGACGCGATTCGGCGTGGCGCCGTGCGACTTCGCGACCGCCCTCGGTTCGCTGCCGCTCTTGACGACGACGATGTACCGGCCCGGGATCGCGTCCCCGGCCTTACCCGCCGCGGTGGCCGTGCCCGCCAAGGCCAGCAGTGCGCACGCCGTCGCGAGCGAAGCGGTGACGAGGCCCCTGGCCGAGGCAGGTAGCGCGGTGAAGATGCGTCTCACGCTCTTCTCCCCTGTCGTGTTGTGCGTGACGCCCCGGTCTCCCGTCCGGGGCTCGGCCACCCTAGTCGGGGGTCCGTCGATGGCAAGCCGGAGCGGTCCGTGCGCTGACGCCAGTCTCGCCGGGGCGGCGTATGGTTTCGCCATGACCCTCTTCGGCGGCATCGACCTCGGCGGCACGAAGATCCAGGCGGTGGTCGTCGACGAGGCCTTCGAGGTGCTCGGGGACTCGCGCGCGCCGACGCCGACGGAGGGCGGCCCGGCCGACGTCGCCGCAACGATGGCGGCCGCGCTGCGCGAGGCCGCCGAGGCGGCCGGGGCCGACCCCGGATCGCTCGAGGGCGTCGGCGTCGGCTCGCCGGGCGTGATCGACGAGAACACCGGCGCGGTGTCCAGCGCGCGCAACCTGCCCGACTGGGCGGGCACCTTCCCGCTGCGCGAGGCGCTCGAGCGCGAGCTGGGCGTGCCCGTCTCGATCGACAACGACGTCAACGTCGCCACCCAGGCCGAGTTCGAGCTCGGCGCCGCGCGCGAGTTCCAGTCGCTGCTCGGCGTGTTCTGGGGAACGGGCGTGGGCGGCGGCATCGTGCTCGACGGCCGCATGTGGGCCGGGCGCGGCGCGGCGGCGGAGATCGGGCACGTCGTCGTCGAGATGGGCGGCGCGAAGTGCCCCTGCGGCCGGCGCGGCTGCATGGAGGCCTACGCCGGCCGCGGCGCGATGGAGATGCGCGCCCGCAAGCTGGCCGACGAGGGCCGGCGGACCGTGCTGTTCAAGCTGATGGAGGAGCGCGGCCGCCCGCGGCTGACCAGCGGCATCTGGAAGCGGGCGCTCGAGCGCGACGACGAGCTGGCGCACGAGCTGGTCGACCGCGCGGTGCGCGCGCTGGGCGCGGGCGTCGGCTCGGCGGTCAACGTGCTCGACGTCGACGCCGTGGTCATCGGCGGCGGGCTCGGCCTCAAGCTCGGCGAGCCTTACGCGGAGCGCATCCGGCAGGCGATGGCGCCCGTCATCTTCGCCGCGGACCGCCCGCCCGCGATCCGGCTCGCCGCGCTCGGCGACCTCGGCGGGGCGATCGGCGGCGCGCTGCTCGCCGCCTCGCCGAAGACCTCCGGGCTCGTCGCGCCGCCCGGCTGACCTACTCGTAGACGACGAAGTCCGGCGGCGGCTTCAGTCGCAGCACCTGCCGCGGCGTCATCAGCTCGACGTCCTCGCGGTAGAAGAGCTTGAAGCCCGGCTCGAATCCGGGGGCCTGGCGGGTGAAGGCGTGGTACTTGGCCTTCTTGACCGGCTGGCTGCCGAAGCCGTCCGCGTTCAGGACGATCTGGAGCCCGTCGCGGGCCTGGAGCTGGGAGTCGTCGACCATGTCGTCGGTGAACTGGTGGATCACCACCAGCTTCTCGGGCAGCCCGTGGCGGCGGGTGAGCTGCTCCAGCCACGCGGTGGTGGCGTTGACCTCGCGCGCGTCGACGCGGCCGATCACCTGCCCGGGCACCTCGCCGGGGGCGACCCGCCACTCCGGGTCCAGCGCGAGCCCGACGTCCGGCTCGCGCAGCCAGCGCTCGAGCCTCGTCGTCTCGGTGAAGAAGTCCGAGAGGCCGGGCTGGATGTCGAGCAGCAGCAGCGCCTTCGCGCGCCGGGCCGCGCGCAGGTAGCGCCGGACGATCACGTCCGGCTGGCGGGTCCGGTACATGCCGTCGGCGCCCTCGTGGGCGGCCGCGATCACCGCGATCAGCTCCATCGCGGGGAGGACGGGCCGGCGCTCGCGCGCGTACGCCTTCGCCTGGCGCTCCAGCCGGCGCGCGGCGCTCACGGGCGTCCCGATGCCGAGCTCACCCAGCTCCTCGCTCTGCGGCGCCCCGTAGAAGGCGACGACGCGGAAGCCGGGGAAGATGCTGCGCCCGCCGCGCGGAAGCTGCGGCGGGGCGGGCGGCAGGGCGCGCGCCGACGCCTCGCGCGCGGTTCGCGAGCCGTCGTCACCGCCGCCGGCGCCGGTCGCCACGCCGGCCAGCGCGGCGACCAGCGCCAGGGCGCCGAGGGCGACGCCGCGGCGCCGCCTGAAGTCCCGCCCCGACGGGCGCCCGGCCGTTCGCGAGCTCACGCCCCCCGGATACCCGCCACCCGCCGTCCTATCGTCAATGCCACGTGGACGCGCTGAACATCGCGCTGGCCTTCGTGCTGGTGCTCGCCAACGGGTTCTTCGTCGCGACGGAGTTCGCCGTCACGCGCGCCCGGCCCGCGCAGGTCGACGCGTGGGTGCGCGACCGCCGGCCGGGGGCGCGCTCCGCCAAGCACGCCGTCGAGCACATCGACGCGTACCTCGCCGCCTGCCAGCTCGGCATCACGATCTCGAGCCTGGGCCTCGGCGCGCTCGGCGAGCCCGCCTTCCACCACATCCTGGAGCCGGTGTTCGGCGAGGCGGCCCAGCTGGCCGGCATCGGCGTCGCCAGCGCGATCGCGTTCGGCATCATCACGCTCCTGCACGTCGTCGTCGGCGAGCTGGCGCCCAAGAGCCTCGCCCTCTCGCGGACGGAGAAGGTCGTCCTGCTCGTTGCGCCGATCATGCGCGGCTTCTACCTGGTGACGCGGCCGGTGGTCGACCTCTTCAACGGCCTCGGGAACCTGCTGCTGAAGCCGTTCGGCATCCCGCCGGCGCGCGAGGCCGGCCACGCGCCCGCGTCCGAGGACGAGCTGCGCACGCTGCTGCGCGAGAGCGCGGCCGGGGGCGAGATCGAGGACGAGGAGCAGCGCTTCGGCGAGAACGTGCTGACGTTCGGCGACCGGCGCGTCCGCGAGGTGATGATCCCCCGCCACCGCGCGGTCTTCGTGACCACGGACCAGACGTTCGACGACGTCGTCGAGGTCGTGCGCCGCACCGGCCTCACGCGGGTGCCGCTGTGCCGCCCCGAGGGCGGGCTCGACGAGGCGGTCGGGCTCCTGCACGTCAAGGACCTGCTGATCGCCGGCGGCGGCGACCTCGAGGAGCTCGCCCGCCCGCTCGAGCGCGTCCCCGAGTCGATGCTGATCGACGAGCTGCTCGAGCGGCTGCGCCGCCAGCGCGAGCACTTCGCGCTCGTGGTCGACGAGCACGGGACGGCGGTCGGCCTGATCACGCTCGAGGACGTCCTGGAGGAGATCGTCGGCGAGATCGAGGACGAGTTCGATCCCGAGGAGCGCGAGCCGATCCGCGAGGACGGGTCCGCGCTCGTGATCGCCGGCTGGGCGCCCGTGCGGCTGGTCGCCGAGCGCCTCGGCCTCGATCTCGAGCCCTACCACGAGGCGACGATCGGCGGCGTGATCCTCGAGCGCCTCGGGCGCCTGCCCGAGCCCGGCGAGGAGGTGCAGCTCGACGGCGCGCGGTTCGAGGTCGTCAGTGCGGAGAACGCGCAGATCAAGGAGCTCAGGGTCGCCGGGGACGAGCGCGCCTAGCGCGCGCCCCGGCTGGCGGCGAACCCCTGGTCCAGCAGCCGGCGGGCCTGCCTGGCGGGGTCCGGCGAGTTGAGCAGCACGACGCCGAGCTTCACCGGCCCGCGCCGCGCCGTCGCCACGAGGCAGCGGCCCGCGGCCACGGTGTAGCCGGTCTTGAGCCCGGTGACCCCGCGGTAGCCCTGCCGCAGCAGCGGATTGGAGTTGTAGAGGTACAGCCGGCCGCCCTTGATCGGGAACGGGAGGATCGCCTGCCGGCGGCGCACGATCCGCGCCAGGCGCGGGACGCGCAGCACCGCGCGTGCCAGCGCCGCGAGGTCGGCCGCGCAGGAGTGCGTCCCCCGCGTGCGCAGCCCGTGCGGTGACGAGTAGTGCGTGCACACGAGGCCCATCCGCTCGGCCCGCGCGTTCATGAGGCGCACGAAGGCGGGCACGCTGCCGGCGGCGCGCTGGGCGAGCGCGATCGCGGCGTCGTTGCCGGACGGGAGCAGCAGGCCGTGCAGCATCGTGCTGACGCCGATCCGCTTGCCGCGCGGGAGCAGGCCGACGCCGGACCCGCGGTAGTGCAGCGCCTCGCGGGTGATCAGGACCTTGCCGCCGACCGGCACGCGGTCGGCCACCACCAGCGCCGTCATCATCTTGGTCAGCGAGGCGATCGGCAGCACGCGCGTCGGGTGGTGGCGCCACAGGACCCGGCCTGTGTCGATGTCGAACAGCAGGCCGGCCCTCGGCGGACGCTTGAAGCGCAGCGCGACGGCGTCGCGCGGGTCGTCGAGCCGGACGTCGAGCGGCGTGGGCGCGGTGCCGCCGCCGGCCAGCGGCAGCGACGGGTCGTCGGGCTGCGCCTCGGGCGGCGCGACCGCCCGCGGCTCCGGGCCCTCGTCGCGGGTCAGCGCCACGGCTGCCGCGGCGCCGGCGACGAGCAGCAGCAGGACGAGCAGCGCGGGCGCGCGCCGGCGGCGCCGGCGGCGTCCTCCTTGGAAGAGCGTGTAGGGCATCAGCGGCGGCGGCGCTCCGACGGCTCTCCGAGCGCGCCGAAGATGCCGAACGAGAGCAGTGCCGCCACCAATACGCCGATGACGCTGATGAGGTCCACCCCCTCGGACAGCAGCACGTAGATCGTGCCGAACCACATCGCGCAGACGAACACGAGCGCGACGAGCGTGACCGCCGTCCGCGTCACGTCAGCCCCCCGACGCGCTCGATCTGGCGTCGTCGCCGCTGCTCGCTCGCGAACAGCTTCACCAGCGCCAGCCCGAGCACGAAGCCGCCGATGTGCGCGAAGTAGGCGACGCCGCCGCCCTCCGTCGGCTGGACCAGGTCGAAGTAGCCGAACAGCGCCTGCTGCGCGAACCAGATGACCAGGAAGATCATGGCCGGCAGCTCGATGATCGTGAAGAAGATCACGATGAACACGACGGTCACGACGCGGGCGCGCGGGAACAGCAGCAGGTAGCCGCCCAGCACCGCCGCCACCGCGCCCGACGCGCCGAGGTTCGCCACCTCGGAGTCCGGGTTCACGACGGTCTGCAGGGCGGTCGCCGCGATCCCGCCCAGCAGGTAGAAGATCAGGAACTTCACGGGGCCCATCGAGTCCTCAACGTTGTTGCCGAAGATCCACAGGAACAGCATGTTCCCGCCGATGTGCAGGATCGAGCCGTGCATGAACATGGCGGTGAACACCGTCACCCAGTCCGCCGGGCCGCCGGGCGGCGTGCGGCACGGCCCCTCGCCGGTCAGCTCGCACGGGATGAACGCGTACTGGCCCACCGGCCAGTCGCCGCCGTTGCCGCCGCTGGGCAGCCCGAGCAACGCGTCCTGGAGGAAGAGGTAGACGAGCACGTTCGCCGCGATCAGCAGGACCGTGACGATCGGGAAGTGCTCGGTCGGGATGTTGTCCTTGAGGGGGAACACCCGGCGCCGGAGGCTACCCGCTGAGGCCATGGGTCAGCCGGTTGCGGCGACCGGGCCGACGCCCGGGCGGCTCTGCTTCACATGCTCGTCGGCGTGGTAGCTGCTCCGCACGAGCGGGCCGGCGGCGATGTGCTCGAAGCCGAGGTCGTAGGCGGCCGTCTCGAGCGCCTTGAACTCGTCGGGGTGCCAGTAGCGGACGACGGGCAGGTGGCGCTCGGTCGGGCGCAGGTACTGGCCGACGGTGAGGACCTGCACGCCCTGCTCGCGCAGTTGCGCGAAGGCGTCGACCATCTCGTCGTGGTTCTCGCCGAGCCCGACCATCAGCCCGGACTTGGTGACGACCTCGTCGCCGCCCATCTCCTTCGCGTTGCGCAGCACGCGCAGCGACCGCTGCCAGGTCGAGCCGCGGCGCGCGACCGGGTACAGGCGCGGCGCGACCTCGACGTTGTGGTTGAAGACGTCGGGCCGTTCGGCGATCACCTTCGCGAGCGGCATCTCCTCGCCGCGGAAGTCCGGCGTCAGCACCTCGACCTTGCAGCCGGCCGCCTGCCGGCGGATCTGGCGGATGACGCCGACGAACGCGGACGCGCCGTAGTCCGGCAGGTCGTCGCGGTCGACGCTCGTGATCACGGCGTGGCGGAGGCCCATGCGGGCGACGGACCGGGCCACGCGCGCGGGCTCCAGCGGGTCGTTCCACGTCGGCTTGCCAGTCTTGACGTTGCAGAAGCCGCAGCGCCGCGTGCACGTGTCGCCGAGGATCATGAACGTCGCCGTGCCGCGCTCCCAGCACTCGCCCACGTTCGGGCAGGCGGCCTCCTGGCAGACGGTGTGCAGCTCCTCGGACGTGATCATCTCCGAGAGCTCGCGGTACTTCGGGCCGCCGGGAAGCGGGACCTTGAACCACGGCGGCTTGCGGCCGCGGTAGGGCTCCGTCGTCTCGCCCAGGACCTTCGCGACGTCCATCCCGCCCGGGTTGGCGCGGGAGCGCGTCTGGTGGATCCGCAGCGGCGACTCGCTCACGTACCCAGCGTACCGACCGGCTCGGGGACCCTCGCGCCCAGCCGTTCGGCGGACATCAGCCGCTGGCGGTACCCGAAGGCCCGCGCGAACGCGTAGGCCATCCGCTTGCGGAAGCAGGCGAGGTCCTCGCCCGAGCCCTCCCCGGCCAGCGAGGTCATGTTCACGCTCGGCAGCCCGCAGGCGACCACCCACGTGAACGGCGCGAGGTCGTTGGTGACGTTGACGGCGAACCCGTGCGCGGAGACGCCGCGCGAGAGGTGGACGCCGATCGAGGCGATCTTGCGGTCCTCGACCCACACGCCGGTGTAGTCGCGGCCCTCCGCCTCGCGCGAGCGCGCCTCGATCCCCGCCTCGGCCAGCGCGGCGATGATCGCCCGCTCCATCGTGCGCAGGAAGACCAGCACGTCCTCCACGGGCATGATCGGGTAGCCGACGAGCTGGCCGGGGCCGTGGTAGGTGAGCTTCCCGCCGCGCGGCGTCTTGACGACGTCGATCCCCTGGGCGCGGCACCAGTCCTCGCCCATCGGCAGGTCGCCGGGCTCCGAGCGGCGGCCGAGCGTGTAGACCGGGTCGTGCTCGAGCAGCAGCATCAGCGGCCCGATCTCGCCGGCCACGACCCGCGCGCGGAGGCGCTCCTGGAGCGCCAGCCCATCCTCGTAGCGGACGCGGCCGAGGTGGGAGACGAGCAGGTCCGGCGTCACTCCACCGATGGTAGGCAGTCTGCCCGGCCGGGCCTCTTGCGAGAGCCCGGCCGGGTGTCCGTCAGACCTATCCCTTAGATCGGCCAGGACTCCAACTTCTTTCGCAGGCTGGACAAGAATTTCGCGGCGAGCGCTCCGTCCAGCGCGCGGTGGTCCCAGGACATGCACAGGTACGTCATGTGCCGGATCGCGATCGAGTCGTTGCCGAGCTCGTCCGTGATCACCACCGGGCGCTTCACGACGGCCTCCGTGTCGAGGATCGCCACCTGCGGCTGGTTGATCACCGGCGTCGCGATGACCGAGCCGTAGCCGCCCGGGTTGGTGATCGTGAACGTGCCGCCCTGGACCTCGTCGGGCGTGAGGCGGTTCTCGCGCGCACGCTTCGCCAGGTCCTTGATCGCCGCCGCCAGCCCCTCGACGCTGAGGTTCTGCGCGTCGCGGATGATCGGGACGATCAGCCCGCCTGTGCCGAGCGACACCGCGATCCCGAGGTGCACGCCGTCGTAGGTCGTGAACGTCTCGCCCTCGAGCGTCGCGTTCAGCTGCGGGTACTCGCGCAGCGTCTCGATCGTCCCGCGGGCGATGTACGGCAGGTACGTGAGCCCGCTCTGGGCGCGCAGCGCCGCGATCCGCGAGACGTCGGCCTCGACGATCGTGGTGCAGGTCGCCGCGGTGTGCAGCGACTCCCACATGTGCTTGCCGATCGACTGCCGCATGCGCGACAGCGGCCCGCTCGTGCCCGCCGGCATCTCGGCCGGCGCGGCGGCCGCGGGCGCCGCCTCGGGCCGGCCGAGCCGCGACTTCGGCTTGCGCGGCGCCGCGGGCGCGTCGGGCTTGTAGGGCGACTCGATGTGCATCGGCGGCTCTTCGCCGCCGCGTCGCCGTTCCCGCCGGATCTCCATGAACGCGAGCACGTCCTGCTTGCGCACGCGGCCGCCACGGCCGGTGCCCTCGACCTGCTCGAGGTCGATGCCGTGCTCCGCGGCGATCCGCATCACGACGGGCGAGTAGCGGCGCGAGCCGCTGCGGCGCGCCGCCGGCGTGCCGCGCTGCGCGGTCCCGGCGTGCTGTCTCGGCGGTGTCGCCCTGCAACTCCGCGGCCTCGCCGGCCGCCTCCATCGCGGCGTCGGCCTCGCTCGTGCCGCCCGCGGCGGCGCTGTCGCTCTCGGACGCGTGCGCCTCGCCGGGCTTCGCGTCCGTCGCGATCCGCGCCATCACGGTGCCGACCTCGACGGTCGCCCCGACCTCGACCAGGATCTCCTGGACGCGGCCCGTGGCCGGCGACTCGACGTCGGTGTCGATCTTGTCCGTCGAGATCGAGGCGATGATCTCGTCCGCCTCGATCCAGTCGCCGGGCTGCTTCTTCCACTCGACGACGGTGCCCTCCGCGACCGAGACGCCCATCTGGGGCATCGCCACGTCCACGGTCGTCTCAGTACTCGAGGAGCTCACGGCACGCCTCCTTCACATCGTCGACCTGCGGGAGCACGGCCTGCTCGAGCGTGGGCGAGAACGGGATCGGCACGTCGGGCGTGGAGACGCGGACGACCGGGCCGTCCAGGTCCTCCCACCCGCGCTCCGCGATCAGTGCGGCCACCTGGGCGCCCGCGGCGCACGTCTGGTTCGCCTCGTCGACGATCACGACCTTCGACGTCTTGCGGACGGACTCGAGGATCGCCTCCTCGTCGAGCGGCACGAGCGAGCGCAGGTCGAGCACCTCGACCGACGCGCCGTCGAGGTCGGCGGTGGCCTCGAGCGCGGTGTGCACCATCGCGCCGTAGGCGATCACCGTCAGGTCGGTGCCCTCGCGGGCGATCCGGCGCGCTGAACGGCGTCTCGTACGTGCCCTCGGCGACCTCGCCCTTCACGCGTCGGTAGAGGTGCTTGTGCTCCAGGAAGACGACCGGGTTGGGGTCGCGCACGGAGGTGATCAGCAGGCCCTTGGCGTCCTCGGCCGTCGACGGCGCGACGACCTTCAGCCCGGGCGCGTGCATGAACCACGCCTCGGGGTTCTGGGAGTGGAACGGGCCGCCGGAGAAGCCGCCGCCGGACGGCAGGCGGACCGTGATGTTCACGCTCAGCCCCTGCCGGTAGTACATCTTGCCCGCGACGTTGACCAGCTGGTCGAAGCCGCACGAGATGAAGTCGGCGAACTGCATCTCGGCGATCGGGCGCATGCCCTCGACGGCGGCGCCGATCGCGGTGCCGACGATGCCGGACTCGGCCAGCGGCGTGTCCATCACGCGCGCCGGCCCGAACTCGCTCGATGAAGCCGTCGGTCACCTTGAACGCGCCGCCGAAGACGCCGATGTCCTCGCCCATCACGAAGACGCGCTCGTCGGCGCGCATCTCCTCGCGCATGGCGTCGGAGATCGCCTGGAGGTAGGTCATGGTCGGCATGGCTCAGCTCCCGGCCTTGGCCGCGAACCCGGACCAGGGCCCGTTGCCGTCCTCGAGCAGCGCGGGCTCGTCGGCGAACACGCGGTCGGTGGCGGTGTCGCCGTCGGGCATCGGCGAGGCGAGCGCCTCCTCGACGCCGCGCTCGATCTCCGCCTTCACCTCGGCGCGGACCGCCTCGACGTCGACGCCGAGCGCCTCGAGCCGCCGGGTCTGGCGGTCGATCGGGTCCTTCGCCCGCCACTCCTCGACCTGCTCCTTCGGCACGTACTTCATGTCGTCGTGCGCGGCGTGGCCGTGCATGCGCATGGTCACGGCCTCGAGCATCGTCGGGCCGTCGCCGGCGAGCGCGCGCTCGCGCGCCACGCGCGTGGCCTCGAACATCGCCTCGGGGTCGTTGCCGTCGACCTTCACGCCCGGGAAGCCGTAGGCCGCGGCGCGCTCCACGGGGTCGACCGCGAACTGCTGGTCGAGCGGCGTGGAGTACGCGTACTGGTTGTTCTCCAGCACGAAGATCACCGGCAGCTTCTGCACGCCGGCCCAGTTCATGGCCTCGTGGAAGTCGCCGCGCGAGGTCGAGCCGTCGCCGAACCAGGTCAGCGCCACGCGCTGCTCGCCGCGCATCTTGAACGCCATCGCCATGCCGGTGGCGACGAGCATCATGTCGGGCAGCATCGAGACCATGCCGACGCAGCCGACCTTGCGGTCGCCGAAGTGGACGTTGCCGTCGCGGCCGCCGGTGATGCCGGTGTCGCGGCCCATGTACTGGGCGAGGATCCGCGCGGGGGCGACGCCGCGGATGATGTGGGCGGCGAGGTCGCGGTGCAGGATGCACAGGCGGTCGTTGGCGGCCATGGCCCATGCGGCGCCTGCCGACACGGCCTCCTGGCCGAACCCGTCGTAGAAGGAGCCGGGCACCTTGCCCTGGCGGTACAGCGTCATCGCGCGCTCCTCGATGCCGCGCATCATCAGCATCGCGCGCAGGAGCCCGACCCGGTCCTCGATGGTCAGGTGCTCCGATACGTCCGCGGGGACCGCGGAGCTCTGAGCGGTCTCGGTCGCCATCTGGCGTTGGTTCCTTTCGGTAGTCCGGCGGGCCCGGGATCGCCGGTGCGCCGCCCTTCAAGAGCCGGCGCGCGGGATCTCCGCGGTGGCCGGCGTTCACTCTCCTTGGTGCGCCAGGGTACGGCATGCGGGGTTTAGTCTCAGAGGATGCAGCAGCCCGGGCAGGTCGAGCGGCTGTGGTGGCCGCGCCTGAGGTGGCGCATGCGGGGCGCCTGGCAGTGGCCCGCGTTCGCGGCGCTGACGCCGCTGGATGCGGTGCTGCTCAGCGAGCTGCCGTTCTACGCCCGCGGGCCCGGCGGCTTCGTCGCGGGCCTGCTGCTGGCGGCGTTCGCGAACCTGATCGTGGTGGCCGTCGTGGGGCCGCTGGCGGGGCGGCGCGTGCGCCGGGCGCGGCCCGACCTGCCGCGGCTCGTGGCTGCCGACTACGCGGGCGCGGCCACGCTGCTCGCGGTCACGGCCGGGCTGCTGGCCGGCGGGCTGGTGCACCGGCCGGCGGTGGCGGCCGAGGAGGCGGACGTCGCGGCCGTCGTCGCCGCGACGCACGAGTACGCGGCGACGGAGGGCGGCGCGGAGTACCGCGCCGGCCTGTCCGGGATCGACGCGATGCGGATCGAGCAGGACCTCTACCGCGCCTGCGTGCCGGGCCCGGAGCCCGACCGCGCGCTGTGCGTGTTCGTCGCCACCGACCGCGAGCCGCCGCGCGTGACCCCGGATACCGACCAGGCGCCGAACAGCACCTACCGCCTCCACGGCGGGTTCCGCTAGCCCGCGCGCGCTCGGGTCAGGCGACGCCGTGACCGGAGCTCCCGACGTTGTGCGTGCTATAGCGACCCCCAACGTCGGGAGTCGGCCGCGCGCGTCTCACGACCCCGGCCGCGGCACGTTTCTCCCCCGCTCGCTCGATCTACTGGACGGATGTGCGATGGACCGGAGGTGTGGCTCAAGCCACGCTGGTGGTATCCGCATGCGGATGTCACACCTGTCCAAGGCGCGGGCGAGGGGTCTCGGTCCGAGCGTCGGAGCCGGGAGCTCCCTGGTGGGAGCAGGTCTCGTCTGCCTGATCGTGGTCTCCGCGATGCTCGCGTACCGCGACTGGCCCGGCACGGACGCCGGGCGCCCGGAAGGCACCCTGATCGTGCGCGTGCCGGAAGGCAAGGCCGCCGGCCGGTCCGCCTCGGGGCCCGCCGCGGCGACCGCGCCGGTCGCCGCCACCGGCGGCGCTGCCGGCGATGCCGCGACCCGAACTCGCACGCGCGGTGACTGCGCCGCGCGGCTCCGGTCGTTCGCGGCCGCGCCCGACGTCGCCGCAGGCGCCCGCGGGCGGCGGCACGCCGGTGGCCGGCTCGCCCGCACCCGACACGCCCGTCTCCTCGACGCCCGGCGGCAACGGCGGCTCGAGCGGCGGCGGCGGCGGCGGTTCGGGCGGCGGCGGCAGTGGTGGTGGCGGCGGCGGTGGCGGTGGTGGCGGCTCCGCGCCGGAGCCCGGCCCCGTGAGCCGCGTCGTCGGCACCGGCCGCGGCGTCGTCGATCAGGTGACCGCGCCCCTTCCCGTCCCGCCCGCGGTGCAGCAGCCCGTCGATCAGGTGCTCGACACGGTCGAGGACACCGCGGGGACCGTCGACGGCGTCGTCGAATCGGTGCCGGCAGTCGGCGACGCGGTCGACGGCGTCACCGGCGCCGTCCTCCCTAGATGACTGATTCCACGACCCCCACGGCCCCTCGGAGCTCCTGCCTCGCTTCGCTCGTCACCGGCGCGCTTCGCTTGCCTCGCGCGGCGCCGGATCGGCACCGCCCGAAGGGGCCTGTGGCGCTGCCACTATTCCCCGTCGGTCGGCACCGCCCGGCATCCACGATCCAGGTCCGAGTGACCGCGCGGGTCGCGGAATCAATCATCTAGCGCCTGCACGCCAGGCTCGCGAGCGAACGCGCGCCGGCCTCCGTACCCGGGACGTCCGCACCCCGTCCCGGAGGTCAACGATGTCCGCATCCAAGAGGCTGCTCCTGACCGCGCTGGCGCTCGTCGCCGTGCTCGCGCTCGCGCCGGCCGCTCAAGCGAAGCACGCGCGCAGCGCGACCACGCTGGCGCTCGATCCCGGCACCGCCCAGGCGCTGACCGACCTCGGCGTCGCCGTCAGCCCGCTGCGCCCGGCGGCCGCCCGCTCCGGCGGCATCGCGTTCCCGATCACGACGCAGCGCCTGAACCCGGAGACCTACGCCGGCCGCATCGCGCACTCGGGCGGCCTCCGGCTCGCCGCCGGCGACACCGTCGTGCGCGTGCGCAACTTCGTCATCCGCATCGACGACACGCCCGACCTCACGGCCCGCGTCGTCGGCGGCCCGCGCATCTCCCTGCTCGATCTCGACCTGAGCGACGCCGACATCGACCGCGACGGCCGTCGGCTGCGCGTCTCGAACGTCAAGGCCACGCTCAGCGACGAGGGCGCGGCCGCCCTCAACGGCGCCTTCGGCACCTCGTTCGAGGAGGGCCTCGCGATCGGCACCGCCACCGTCGTGACCAGGCTCAAGCGCCGCGGCTGACGCCGCCCGCGGCCCGTGGGCGGCCGACGCCGCCCACGGGCCACCGCCGCCCGCCGTCCGTGCGCGGCTGGCGCCGCCCACGGGCCGCCGCCGCCGGTTCAGAGCGCGAGGGCGAGCGGGTTCTCGAGCCGCTCGCGGATCCGCGCCAGGAACTCGGCGGCGTCGGCGCCGTAGAGGATCCGGTGGTCGCAGGAGAGCGTGAGCTTCATGATCGTCCGCACGACCACCTCGCCGTCGCGGACCACGGGCGTGGGCTTCATCGCTCCCACCGCGAGGATCGCGGCCTGCGGCGGGTTGATGACCGCCACGAAGTCGTCGATCCCGAACATGCCGAGGTTGGAGACGGTGAACGTGCCGCTCGACAGCTCGGGGGGCGTGATCGCCCCGGCCCGGACGCGCTCGGCGAGCTGGCGCGACTCGCGCGCGATCTGGCCGAGCGACTTGGAGTCGGCGTCGAGCACCGTCGGGACGACCAGCGCGTCCTGCGCCGCGACCGCCACGCCGACGTTCACCCGCGAGTAGAGCTCGAACTTGCCGTCGCGGTAGGCGCCGTTGGCGCGCGGGAACTCGCGCAGCGCGAGCGCGGAGGCCTTCACCACGAAGTCGTTGAACGACGGCGCCGGCTGGTCGCCCGCCGCCGCCTTGAGCTGCTTGCGCAGCTCGACGGCCTCGTCCATGTCGACCTCGACGTGGAGCACGAAGTCGGGCGCCGTGGCCTTGGACTCGGCCATCCGGCGGGCGACGGTCTGCTGGATCCGGGTGAGATCGTGGGTCGAGGTCTCGCCGCGGCCGGTCTGGGCGTCGCCCGACACGACGGGCGCCGGCACGCCCTCCGGCTTCTTCTCGGGCTTCTTCTCGGCCGCCGGCTCCGGGGCCTTCTCCTCCTCGGCCGCCGGCTGCTCGCCGCCGCCGGCCGCCGCCTCGACGTCGGCCTTCACGATCCGCCCGCCCGGGCCCGTGCCCTCCAGGCGCGCCAGCTCGAGCCCCATCTCGCGGGCCATCCGCCGCGCGACCGGCGACGCCTTGATCCGCCCGTTGGACGCCCTCGTCGTCCGCCTCGTCGGGCTCCGGCGCAGACTCCTCCTCGGCCTTCGGCGCCGACTCCTCCTCGGCCTGCGGCGCGGACTCCTCCTCCTCGGCCTCGGCCTCGCGGCTCCTCCTTCGCCTCGCTCCTCGTCCCTCCTCGGCTTCGGGCTCCTCTTCGCCCTCGTCCTCGGCCTCGGGCTCCTCGTCGCCCTCGTCCGCCGAGTCGTCGCCCTCTTCGGCCTCGGGCGCCGACTCCTCCTCCTCGGCCTCGTCCGCCGAGTCGTCCTGCTCCTCGGCCTCGGCCTCCGACTCACCGCCCTCGTCCGACTCGCCGCCGCCGTCCGCGCTGCCCTCGCCGATCGTGGCGATCTTCTCGCCCACCGGCAGCGTGTCGCCCTCGGAGGCCACGATGCTCAGGACGCCGTCCTGATCGGCCTCGTACGTCATGTTGGCCTTGTCCGTCTCGATCTCGACCAGCTCTTCGCCCCGCTTGACCTCGTCCCCGTCGGACTTCAGCCACTTGAGGATCGTGCCCTCCTCCATCGAGTCGGACAGGCGGGGCATCGCGACGTCGGCCATAGCCGGAAGATAGTCGTCAGGCCGGAAGCACCGCGTCACCGCGGCGCGCGCCGCCCGCGCCCTCGGCGGGCACCTCGGCCGGCGCCGGCACGGCCGGCAGCGTGAAGTGGAACACGGTGCCGCCGCCGTCGCGGCCCTCGGCCCAGATCCGCCCGCCGTGGCGCTCGACGATCTTGCGGCAGATCGCGAGCCCGATGCCCGTGCCCTCGAAGCTCTCGCGGTCGTGCAGCCGCTGGAACATCTTGAACACGCGCTCGCGGTGCCGCGCGTCGATCCCGATCCCGTCGTCGGCGACGGCGAACTGCCACATCGCGCCGTCGCGCTCCGCCGTCACCCACACGTGCACGCCCGGCCCGTGGCGGAACTTCAGCGCGTTGGCGACGAGGTTCTGGAACAGCTGCGCGACCGCCACCCGGTCCCCGAGCACGAGCGGCATCGCCGAGACGTGCATCTGCGCCCGCGCGTCGGAGATCGCCGCCGCGAGCGAGGACAGCACGTCGGCCATGATGTAGCCGCAGTCGAGCGGGCGCGGCTCGGCGGAGCGGCCCGCGCGCGAGTACGCCAGCAGGTCCTCGATCAGCGCCCGCATGCGGTTCGCGCCCTCGACGGCGAAGTCGATGAACTCGTCGGCGTCCTCGTCGATCTGGCCGTGGTAGCGGCGGCGCAGCAGCTGGAGGTAGCTGGAGACCATCCGCAGCGGCTCCGACAGGTCGTGCGAGGCGACGTACGCGAACTGCGCGAGCTCGGCGTTGGAGCGCTCGAGCGCCTCCTGCGCCTCGCGCCGCTCCGTGATGTCGGTGAACGCGACCACCACGGAGTAGCGCCCGTTCTCGGCCGGCGTCTCGTGCAGCGCGCGCGTCGACACCGTCGTCCAGCGCACGCCGCCGTCGTGCCGGCGCAGGCCGACGTCCACGCCCACGCACGCCTCGCCCGTGCGCATCGTGCGCACGACGGGCCGCTCCTCGGCCGGCATCGGGCGGCCGTCCAGGCCGAGCGGCTCCCAGGTGCGCATCCCCGCCGCGAGGTCCTCGTGCGGCACGCCGAGGATCTCCTGCGCCGCGGGGTTGAAGAAGAGGATCCGCTCGTGCTCGTCGTAGACGACGACGCCGTCCTGGAGCGAGTCCAGGATCGCGCGCTGCTCCTCCGCGTTGCCGTTCTCCGGCTCGCCGCGGGCCGGGCGGCGGGCCGCGACGAGCGCGGTGACGAGGGCGCCGATCACCGCCCCGACGACGCCTGCGATCAGGATCTCCCCCATGGCCTAGCCGGAGGGTAGCCGCGCGACCCCCAGCCAGAATGTCCGAATGGCTTCGATCAGGTCCATGAAGGCGTCGAGCTCCTGCGGCTTCACCACGAAGCAGTTCGCGCCGCGCGAATAACAGGCCACGATGTCGTGTTCGGCCGCTGACGTCGTCAGCATGATCACCGGGATGCTCGCGAGGTCGGGGTCGGCCCGCATCTCCTCCAGCACCTCGAGCCCGTTCTTGCGCGGGAGGTTGAGGTCGAGCAGCACCAGGTCGGGGCGCGCGACGTCCTCGTAGCCCGGCTCCCGCCGGAGGTAGGACAGCGCCAGCTCGCCGTCGCCGACCGACGACATGCGGATCGTGTCGCCGCTCTCGCGCAGCGCCTCGCGCGTCAGCCGGACGTCGGCCTCGTTGTCCTCGACCAGCAGCACGCGCGCCACGCTGCCGGCGGGCAGCACGCTCATCCCCGCTCCTCCGTGGCCGCGATCGTGAACTCGAAGCGGGTGCCGCCCTCGGGGCGCGCCGTGGCCCAGATCCGCCCGCCGTGCCGCTCGACGACCTTCTTGGCGATCGCCAGGCCGATCCCGGAGCCCGGGAACTGCTCGCGCGTGTGCAGGCGCTGGAACATGCCGAACACCCGCTCGATGTGCCGCGGGTCGATCCCGATGCCGTTGTCGTCGACGCAGAACCGCCAGCCCGGGTCATGGCGCTCGGCGGACACGCGGACGTGCGGGCGCGTGCCCGGCGCGACGAACTTCACACCGTTCGCAACGAGGTTGTGGAACAGCTGGCTCAGCTGCGCCGCGTCGCCCATCACGGTCGGCAGATCGTCCCACTCGATCACCGGCGGCTCCGCGTGCGTCTGCGACTGGAGCGTCTCCGCCGCCTGCGCCACGACGGCGCCGATGTCGACGGGCGCAGGCGGGCGCTCGGAGCGCCCGGCGCGCGAGTAGGTGAGCAGGTCCTCGATCAGCGTGCGCATGCGGGTGGCCCCGTCGACCGCGTAGTCGATGAACGCGTCGGCGTCCTCGTCGAGCCGGCCGTGGTAGCGGCGGCGCAGCAGCTGGAGGTAGCTGGACACCATCCGCAGCGGCTCGGACAGGTCGTGCGAGGCGACGTACGCGAACTCCGCGAGCTCGGCGTTCGAGCGCTCGAGCTCGTCCGCGCGCTCGCCCATCGCGCGCTCGTGCAGGCGCAGCTCGGTCACGTCGCGGTTCACCATCAGCCCGCCGGGCAGGCGCCCGTCGTCGTCGCCGAGCGGGACGGCCTGGACGCGGTAGATCGTCGTGCCGTCGACCGACTCGAAGTCGAAGCTCTGCGGCTCCCCGGCCAGCGCCGCGCGCAGTCGCGGCTCCAGCTCGGCGTAGCGCTCGGCCGGCAGCGTCTCCGACAGCAGCCGGCCGGCGTACGCGTGGGGATCGAGCCCACGGCGCGCGAGCCCGCCGCCCTCCGTCGCGACGATGCGAAGGTCCGGGTCGAACACCGTCACGATCGCGTCGGGCAGGTTGGCCACGACCGTGCGGTAGCGCGCGTACAGCGCCGAGCGCTCAGCGATGGCCTCGTTGCGCGCGGAGACGTCCTTCCCCGAGACGTACAGCAGTCCCTGGTCCGCCGCGGCGACCCCGCTCCACAGGATCCAGCGGTAGTCGCCGGAGCGCGTGCGCACGCGCAGCTCGGCTTCCGGCCAACGGCCCGCGCCCGCGATCAGCGCGCGCTCCGCGGTCTCCGCGGAGGGGCGATCGTCCGGATGCAGGAGGTCGGAGTAGACGACGCCCGCGAGCTCGGCCGGCTCCCAGCCGAGCACCTCCTTCCATGCCGGGTTGGTCCAGACCAGGCGGCCGTGGGCGTCGAGCGCGCCCATGAGGTCGTGCGAGAGCGCGACGAGCCGCGCGGCCGCGGTCGGGTCGTCCGGCAGCGAGGGCTTATCGGTGAAGGAGGCTGAGCGACTCTCGCGGCTCTGCATCGAACCGGAAAAGGTACGGCAGACGGCGGCACCCGGGTGTCATTGATTCGTCGAGACGCAGCGCGAGCAGCGGCCCGTGATGGCGAAGTGGCTGAAGTCCGGCTCGAATCCGCACGCGTCGCGGACGGTCGCGGCGACCGGTGCCAGCGCGGCGTACGTGAGCGCCACGTGCGCCTCGCAGCGGTCGCAGACCGCGTAGCCGCCGGCCCCGCGGGCCAACAGGTAGCGGCCGGGTCCGTGGCCGACGTGGATGTGGTGGACGAGGCCGGCCTGCTCGAGCGTGTCGAGGTTGCGGTAGACGGACGCGAGGTCGCCCGTGTGCGACGCGATCTCGTCCGCGCTGAGCGGCTCGTCGCGGGCGGCGAACAGCGCCTCGAGGACGAGGCGGCGCGCCGAGGACACGCGATGCCCGCGGGCGCGCAGCGCGGTGGCGGCGGCCTGGACGGTCGCAGGGGCGAACGCCCGCTCGGGGCGATGCGGAACGGTCATGCCGGGCCTTTCGGTCAGCGCCGCTCCCGCGCGGCCAGGGTGGACGACCGTGTGTGCGCGCGAGCCGCCGCCGCGGATCACTCACGCGATGCCGGGGAGGGCGCGGGCGGTCAGCAAGCAGCCGAGCAGCACGATCGCGAACGCCGACGCGGTCGGCAGCGCCGCCACGATCCGCGACGGCCCGGCGGCGCGCGCGAGCACCCGTCCGGAGTGCACGACCGCCAGCCCGAGGACGGTCAGCGTCGCCGCGAGCCCGGCGCTGAAGGCGGCGATCAGCACGAGGCCGAGCGCGACCTGGTGCTGCGCGATCGCGCCGAGCAGCACGACGAGCGCCGACGGGCACGGCACGAGGCCGGCGGAGGCGCCCATCGCGGCCAGCCCGCGCCAGGTGATCCGGTCCGGGCCGTGGTGGTGGTGATGGTGATGGTGGTGGTGCCGCCGCGCCGCCCGCCGCCGGCGCAGGACGGCCGCGCCCACGCCGAGCACGAGCAGCCCGGCGACCAGGTTCAGCCACGGATAGAGGTCCTCGGGCACGACGTAGGCGGACAGCGCGAGCGTCACGAGGCCGAGCGCGAAGACCCCGATCGTGTGCGTCACGGTGACCGTGAGGCCGAGCGCGACGGCGTGGCGCGGGGTGCCGCGCGCGCCGACGAGGTAGGCGGCCACCATCGCCTTCCCGTGACCCGGCGAGAGCGCGTGGACCGCGCCCCAGCCCATCGCCGCCAGCAGCAGCACCAGCGAGAACCCGGCCGCGCCGTCGAGCAGGCCGGCGAAGCCGTCCTCGGCGCCGGCGGCGCTCGCTCCCGCCTCGGGCGCCGGGCGCCGCGACGGTCCCCTCGCCGGCCGTCACCTGGAACCGCGCGGCGCGGACGTCGGCCGGGGTGTCCAGCGCGTCGGACGGGTAACGGCGCAGCCCGCCGGTGGGGTCCTGCGCAGGGACGCTCGAGCGGACGTGCGTGCCGGCGCCCGGCGCGACGACGATCGCCTTCCAGCCCACGCGGCCGTCGTACGTCGTGTCACGCAGGCGCACGGTCCGCCCGAGCGTGGGCGTGCGCGCCGACAGCCGGAGCTCCACCCGCGTCGTACGCAGGCCGCCCTGGCCCTCCGGGAACGCGATCCGGCCGCCGGCGGCCGGCGTCAGCGAGGCACGCCGCCCGCCGACCTCGAGCGACAGCCCGCGCGCGACCTCGTCGCGCACCCGCGCCAGCACTCGGTCACGGCCGAGCCCGCGCTGCTGGAACGTCGGGACCTCGGCCTGGTCGAGCAGGTACGTCACGTCGACGCGGTCGTCCGAGATCGCCACCCGCGCCTGGTGGTTGACGGAGAAGTTCCCGAGCGGGTGCGCCTGCGCCCCCGCCGGCCAGGCGAGCCCCGCCAGCACCGCCACGCAGATCGCGACTCTCATGACCCCGATCCCTCCAGCGCGCCGCCTGGCGGCGCCAAGGCGCGCGCTGCGCGCTGCGCGAGCCAGGGCCGCGCGGCCAGGCCGTGCGCGAGCGCGAGCTGGAGCTGCCGCCGCCCCTCGGCGGCGCGGCCCGCGGCGACCGCCGTCATCCCCGCGTGGAAGCGGATCACCGGGTCGAGCGAGCCGAGCCGCAGCGCGCGCCGCATCCACGCCATGCCCTCCCGCGGCCGCCCGTTCGCGGTCAGCGCCCAGCCCATCGCGTCGGCCGACCGCACGCTCGGCGCCGCGCGCCACGCCCGCCGCGCGAGCGGCAGCGCTCGCCGCCGGTCGCCGTGGTCGGCCTCGAAGAGCGCGATCTCCGCGTCCGTGTCGACACCGGCGCCGGCCAGCAGCGCGCGCTCGGCGCCGACGAGGGCGAGCGTCTCGCGCGCGGCCCGGTCACGACCCGCCGCCAGTTGGAGCTCGCCGAGCGCGATCACGTGCTCGGGCAGCGGCAGCCGGGCGGTCACGCGCCGCATCGCGGCGATCGCGCCGCGCAGGTCGCCGCGCGCCGCGCGCAGCCGCGCCCGGGCCGCCAGCACCGGCACGTAGTCCGGCGCGCCGGCGTGCGCGATCGCGTACTGGCGCTCCGGCGGCGGCGAGCCGGCCGCGCGCCAGCTCGAGGTCGCCGAGCAGGACCTGCGCGGCCGCGGCGTCCTCCGGCGCCGCCGCGCCCGCGGCGACGGCGAGCCGCATCGCCGCCGCGGCGCCGTCGAGGTCGCCGCGCAGCTCGCGCAGGTAGGACACCCGCGCGTACGCGGGCAGGCCGGGACGCAGGTCGGCGAACCGCTGGAGCGCGCGCTCGGCGGCGCCGTAGCGGCCGAGCTCGACGAGCGCGTCGACCAGCAGCGGGTACGGCTCGAGCGAGCCGGGCGCGAGCTCGCGCGCGCGCCGAGCGCGGCGCAGCGCCGAGCGGAAGTCGTGGCGGGAGGCGGCGAGCGTGCCGAGCTCGACGACGGCGGAGGCGTCGCGCGCGTCGCGGCGGAGCGCCTCGCGCAGCAGCGCCTCGGCGCGGGCGTAGTAGGCCGTGTCGCCCGTCGCGCGCGCCTTCTGGAGGTAGGCGGACGCCAGAGCGGTGTGCGCGCCCGCCCGCCCGGCCCGCACGCCGGCCTGGAGCGAGGCGATCGTGGTCTGCGGCCGGATCGCGGCCGGAGCGCCGGACGTCGCGGGCAGCGTGGGCGCCGTGCCGCGTGTCGCGGCGAACAGCGGCGGCGGCGAGCGCGAAGGCGAGCCCGGCGGCGAGGACGAGGCGGAGGTTCGGAGTGAGGGTCATGGCGTGATCGGCCGTGCCTCGCGGGAGCCGCCGTCGGTGGCGGCTCCCGCGTGGCGGTGCGGGCTAGTTCGGCGGCTGCGGCACCGGCGCGTGCGCCGGCTCCGTCCGCTTGACGAGCCCCGTGAACCCGTCCGTGGGCAGTGCGACGTACGGGAACGCGTCCCGGAACGGCTTGTCGTTCTGGTCGACGCCGTCGCCGAGCGGGAGCTGCTTCCCGCCCTCCTCGGGCTTGAGCAGCGCGCCGGCGATGACGCGCAGCTCGATGTCCGTCACGTCGTCGGCCAGCCGGCGCCCGTTCGGGAAGCCGGCGACGTCACCGGCCAGCACGCCGAAGCGGTTCGGCTGCGCCGCGGGCGGCACGCCGAGGTTGAGCTTCAGCGTGTCGGCGGCGGCCGGGTTCGAGCCGATCTGGGTCAGCCCCGGCACGCCGGTGAGCAGCGCCTGCACGATGTCCGTCCGGTTCGTCTCCTTCACGCCGAGGTTGAACAGGGCGTTCAGGAGCCGCGCCGGCTCCGGGTTCAGCGCGAAGGTCCCGAAGTTCGCCGCGTCGTTCGCCGGCGTCGTCCGGTTGAACTTGTCCTTCGAGCCGATCGGGATGATCACCTCGTTGATCAGCGGGTTGCCGAGGCGGCTGACCTGCACCCAGTGCTTGTGGGCGTGCCCGTGGCGGCGGACGGAGATCTTCCGCCGCTCGGTGGTCGCCCACACGCCGATGACGGCGTTGCCGGCGTTCGGGCCCGAGACCTGGCGGCCGTCGCGCGTCACCTTCGACTCGGGGACCTGGAGCACGAACGCGTGCGTGTTGTAGCCCGACACGTCGTCCTTGCCGCCGCCCTGGTTGCCGAGGCCGATGCCCGGGCGGCCCGGCTTGTCGATGTTCAGGCCGTCGAAGATCGTGTTCAGGTCGAGGAAGAACGGATCGTCGACGGGCCCGACGAACGTCTTGCCGCCGCCGTTCACCGGCGCCACGGCCTGGTTGGAGACCTTCGCGTAGTCCGGGACCGTCTTCGGCCCCGTGTTGGCCGGCGCGACCGGGACGTCGTCCGCGATCCTCCGCGTGCGGCGGTGAGCGCCGTAGGTCTCGCGGTAGAGGTCGTACGTCTGGACGAAGTTGATGTCCGGGTCGGTGACCGAGTCGACGGTCGGGGCCGCGTCCAGGAACGAGTTGGGGTTCCGGAAGCGCTGCTTGAACTTCCAGCGGTACGCGACGTCGGCACGACCGTCGCCCGTGTTGTCGATCTTGACGTAGTAGCGGGCCCTGGGGTCCAGCTTGCCGAAGTACGGCCCGCCCGCCGGCTCCTCCATCGGAATCCAGTTGGCGACGACCGTCAGGCTGCCCGGCGCGTCAGGCGCGGTGAACGCGTAGACGTCGGTGTTGTCGGCGGTGGGGTCGGCGAGGATCTTCGGGGCCTCGCGGTGACTGGAGCCGGGGGCCAGCGTGACCGCCAGCGTGCCGGCGGCGAGCGCGGCCGCCGTGGCCGCGCCCAGGATCGCGGATCTGCGCATGAGCGCTCCTTGGGTGGGGGACGCTCGTTCCTACGCACCGGACCCCGGCCCGGAAACATAATTTTCCCTGCAAACCGAGGCTTTCTGCGGCCGGTCTGCAACTGCGAGCCGTTCGCGTCGCGCCGGCGAACGTCAACGGCGCTGGGTGGGGAGGTGACGGGACGGAGTGGAGTCGATTGACCCCCCTATAGCCCGCAAAGCGTTCCCACGCGAAACCGGTGCGTCGGCGTCACCACCTCCCTAACCAGCGCCGTTGACGTTCGCCGGCGCTATAGGTCGGCGCCGTTGACGTTCGCCGGCGCTACAGGTCGGAGAACAACGCCAAGACCGCCTCGACCACCTGCGGCTCGTGCGGGTAGGCGATCTGCTCGAGCGGCTTGGAGTACGGCATCGGCAGGTCGGCGCCGGTCACGCGCCCGATCGGCGCGTCGAGGTGGTCGAACGCCTGCTCCTGGATCAGCGCCGCGAGGTTCGCGCCGACGCCGCCGTGCGGCCACCCCTCCTCGACGATCACGCAGCGGTTGGTCTTGCGCACCGACTCGAGGATCGTGTCGAGGTCGAGCGGCCGCAGGGTGCGGGGATCGATCACCTCGGCCTCGACCTCGTGCTCGTCGGCGAGGATCTTCGCCGCCTTCTCCGCGGTCAGCGCCATCCGCGAGATGCCGACGATCGTGACGTCCTCGCCGGAGCGCCGGATCGCCGCGTGCCCGAAGTCGACGGTGTGGTCGTCGTCGTCCGGGACGTCGCCGCGCTGGCCGTAGAGGTACTCGTGCTCGATGAAGACCACGGGGTTGTCGTCGCGGATCGCCGACTTCAGCAGCCCCTTCGCGTCCGCGGGCGTGGAGGGGACGGCCACCAGCAGCCCGGGCACGTGCAGGTACAGGGCCTCGAAGGAGTGCGAGTGCGTCGGCCCGAGCTGGTGGCCCGCGCCCTGCGGCATCCGGATCACCAGCGGCACGCGCACCTGGCCGCCGAACATGTAGTGGATCGTCGCGGCGTGGTTGACGATCTGGTCCATCGCCAGCAGCGAGAAGTTGATCGTCATCAGCTCGACGACCGGGCGCAGGCCGGTCATCGCCGCGCCGACGCCCATGCCGACGATCGTGTTCTCGGAGATCGGGGTGTCGCGCACCCGCTTCTCGCCGAACTCGTCGAGCAGCCCCGCGGTCACCTTGAAGGCGCCGTTGAAGACGCCGATGTCCTCGCCCATCAGCACGACGGACTCGTCGCGCTCCATCTCCTCCCGCAGCGCCTGGTTGAGCGCCTCGCGGTACCGCACGACGCCCATCAGTCCTGCTCCGCCTCCTCCGCGTCGTCGGACTCGGCCTGCGCCTCGTCGGCGCCCTTCTCGAGCCCGACGTCCTCACGCTTGGCCTGCTTGACCGCCTCCTCGTACGCGCCCTCGGGCCCGCGCTCGCGCGCCGCCAGCTCGCGCTCGTGCTCGCCGCGGTGCACGCCGGCCGACCGCTCGTCGACCGAGTACCAGCCGCGCACCTGGTCGCCGAGCACGTAGATCTCGTCGTACAGCGACTCGGGCGGCGGGAACGTGGAGCGGTCGGCGAACGCGACGGCCTCGTCGATCCGCCCCACGACCTGCTCGTCCATCCGCTCGGGGTCGCCCTCGTCGAGCACGCCCTCCTCGACCAGCCGGCGGGCGAAGGTCGCGATCGGGTCGCGCTTGCGCCACTCCTCGACCTGCTCCTTGCTCCGGTACTCCTCGGGATCGGCCATCGAGTGGCCGCGGAAGCGGTAGGTGACGGCCTCCACGAGCACGGGCTGGCGCTCCTCGCGGGCGCGCCGCATCGCCTCGCCGATCACGTGGTGGGTGTCGACCACGTCCATGCCGTCGCAGCGCATCCCCGGCACGCCGAAGCCCTCGCCGCGGCGGTGCAGGTCGGTCACCGCCGAGTGGCGCTCCAGCGCGGTGCCCATGCCGAACTGGTTGTTGGTGACCATGAAGACGATCGGCAGCCGCCACAGCGCGGCCAGGTTGAGCGTCTCGCCGAACGTGCCCTGGTTGGCGGCGCCGTCGCCGAACACGCAGAGCGTGACCTCCTCGGTCCCCTTGTAGTCCGACGCCAGGCCCATGCCCGCGGCGAGCGGGAGGTTGCCGCCGACGATCCCGTAGCCGCCCATGAAGCGCCGGTCGAGGTCGAACATGTGCATGGAGCCGCCGCGGCCGCGCGACACCCCGTCCTCGCGCCCGAACAGCTCCGCCATGACCCGGTTGGGCTCCGAGCCGCGCGACAGCGCGTGGCCGTGCGAGCGGTACGTCGAGATCAGGTAGTCCTCGTCGCGCATCGCGCGCACCGCGCCGACGATCGTCGCCTCCTCGCCGATCGCGAGGTGCAGGAAGCCGCCGACCTTCGCCTTCGCGTACATCTCGCCCGCGCGCTCCTCGAAGCGGCGGATGAGGATCATCGCCTCCAGCCACTCGCGCGCGGCCTCGGGCTCGGGCAGCTCCCGGCCCGCCCTCTGCTCCTGCGTGGCGTCCGCCATCGGAGGGGACAGTACCGACGGCCGCCCCGCTGGGCGCTACGAGCGCGGGCTGAACGGGCGGTGCGCCGTGCGGCCGTTTCCGGTCCGCGCCTGCGCCGGCTCCGCGTCGGTCGGGCCCGACGTCCTCGTCGTCGCGCGTCGCGCAGGTACAGGAACCAGTACGCGGTGGAGACGAAGATCGCGGCGCCGGCGAGGTTGCCGAGGAACGCCCACAGCCAGTTGTTCAGCGCGTCGCCCCAGGTGATGCCGGGGACCTCGGCGAAGATCGCGGCCGGCAGGAAGAACATGTTCGCCACGACGTGGTCGAAGCCGATGGCGACGAACGCCATGATCGGGAAGAAGATGCCGAGGATCTTGCCGGCGGTGTCCTCCGCCGACATCGCGACCCAGACGGCGAGGCAGACGAGCCAGTTGCAGCCGAGCGCGCGCAGGAAGATCTGGTCGGCGCCCTCCGTGTCGCCCTTGAGCACGGCGATCGTCTTCAGCCGCTCGAAGGTCATGCCGGCGGGGCTCGACGGGTCGACGCCGTTGGTGCCGATCACGCCGGCCTTCACCGCCAGGAAGTAGGCGACGAACAGCGAGCCGATCAGGTTCGCGACCAGCACGAGCGTGAAGTTCAGGCCCAGATGGGCGAAACCGACGCGGCCGCGCAGCATCGCGATCGGGACGAGCGCCATGTTCCCGGTCAGCAGCTCGGAGCCGGCGAGCACGACGAGCACCAGGCCGAGCGCGAAGACCGCGCCGGAGAAGAGCGTCGGCAGCGTGCCCCACGTCTCCGGCTTGAGGCCGGAGCTCACGGCGATCGCGACCAGGCCGCCGAACGCGATATAGGCGCCGGCGAGGAATCCGCCGACCAACGCCTTGTCCCAGCCCAGCTTCGCCTTGGTCGTGCCGGTCTCGACGGCTGCCTCGGCGATCTGCTGCGGAGTCTTCGTCGCCATCTCCCTTAGGCCCCCTTTAAGGAACGGTTGCGTGGGGGATTACCCAACGCGGCGCGTGGCCATGCCCGCCTGGGCCGGCACGGGCTCGCCGAAGCCCACGCGCGCCATCTCGCCCCACCCGGTGCCGGGCCGCAGGACCGTCCACAGCGCCCAGGTGCGCACGAGCGCGAGCCACTGCCGGTAGCCGAAGTTCTCGATGATCGCGGCCACCATCAGGCGCCGCAGGTCGTGCCAGCCCGGGTAGCGGGCGAACGCGCGGCCCTCGATCAGCAGCGCGCCGAACGACAGGACGAGCCCGTACGTGAAGGCCAGCGCGAACACCAGCGCGGCGACGCCGGGGTCGACCCAGCCGAACACCAGGCCGGCGACGCAGTACGCGAGACCGCAGATCTCCACGACCGGGCCGAGCGCCTCGAAGACCAGGAAGAACGGCATCGCGACCATGCCGATGCCGCCGTAGCGCGGCCGCAGGAGCATCCCGCGGTGCCGCCACAGCGTCTCGAGCAGGCCGCGCTGCCAGCGGTCGCGCTGGCGGCGCAGGGCGTCCCGGGTGGAGGGCGCCTCCGTCCAGCAGATCGGGTCGGCGACGAAGGTGATCTTGTAGCGCCGCTCCTGCTCGCGGCAGTGGCGGTGCAGCCGGACGATCAGCTCCGCGTCCTCGCCGACCGTCGTCGTGTCGTAGCCGCCGGCCTCGACGACCGTCTCGCGCCGGAACAGCCCGAACGCGCCGGAGATGATCAGCAGCATGTTGATCCGCGACCAGCCCGCGCGGCCGGCCAGGAACGCGCGCAGGTACTCGACGATCTGCACGTTCACGAGCACCGAGCGCGGCGTGCGGACCTGCCGCAGGCGGCCGTCCTCGAGCAGCGAGCCGTTGACGATCCGGACGATCCCGCCGGTCGCGACGGTCTCCGGCTCGGCCTGGAACGACCACACGAGCCGCGCCAGCGCCGCCGGGTCGAGCATCGTGTCGGAGTCGATCGCGCAGAACAGCGGGTACGCCGCGTAGCGGATCCCGCAGTTGAGCGCGTCGGCCTTGCCGCCGTTCTCCTTGTCGATCACCAGCAGCCGGTCGTCGTGCGGGGAGGCGTAGACCGCGCGCACCGGGGCGGACGGCAGCTTGGCGCGCGGCACACGCTCGACCTGCACGAGGTCGAACGCCTCGCGCAGCGCGTCCATCGTCCCGTCCTTGGAGCCGTCGTTGATCACCATCACCTGGAGCTCGCGGTAGTCCGACGCGAGCAGCGAGCGCACGGAGTGCACGATCACGGGCTCCTCGTCGTAGGCGGGGACGAGCACCGTCACCGGCAGCGAGAGCGGCGAGTCCGCGACGCTGCGGAAGTCGCGCAGCGGCCGCCGCCTGACCCACTCCGTGACCTGGCCGGAGCCGAGCAGCAGCAGCACGGTGTAGGCGAGGTTGATCGCCGTGAAGTAGACGATGAAGCCGCCCTCGAAGACGTGGTGGAGCGCGCTCACGACCGGACCGGGGCGCCGATCTCGAGCATCGCCAGCGCCTCGCGTGCGCGGTCGCGGGCGTAGCGGTCGTCGTGGTCGAGCGCCCGCCGCAGCGCGTCGTGGCCCGGCTCGCCGAGCCGGCGCAGCGCCGTCGCCGCGTTGGCGCGGACCCACCACGCGGGGTCGTCGAGGACCGCCTCGAGTGCGGGCACGGCGCGCTTGATGCCGATCGCGCCGAGCGCCTTGGCGGCCTGGGCGCGCAGCGGCCACGCCTCGTCCCGGAGCCCGCGCTCCAGCTCGGGGCGCGAGCGGCGGCCGCCCACGCTGCCGAGCGCGCGCGCGGCCGAGATGCGCTCCTCGAGGCTGCCGCGGCGCAGCAGCCGCACGAGCGCGGGCTCCGCGCGGCGGTCGCCGGCGACGCCGAGCGCGCGGGCGACGCCCACGCGCGGCGCGGCGCGCCGCTCGCCCGCCTCGTCGAGCTTGCGCAGCGAGGCGAGCAGCTGGTCGACGGCCCACGGCTGGCCGAGCCGCTCGATCACCCGCTCCGGCGCGAGCCGGCGGCGCGACAGCGCGCGGACCAGCGCGTCGACGGCGTCCGGGTCCTCCGCGAGCGGGAGCCCGGCGACGGTGACGAGCCGCACGTCGGGGTCCGAGTCGTCGAGCATGCGCTCCAGCCGGGCGACCGACTCGGGCACGCGCAGGTGGGCGAGGATGAGCACGGCGCGGCCGCGCGTGGGGCCGGAGCGCGCGCCGAGCTGCTCCTCGAGCCGCGCGATCAGCCCGGCGCGGCGGGCGTCGCGCTCGAGGATCCCGGCGCACGGGCGGGCCACCGTGCGGTCCTGGAGCACGACGGCGAGGTCGATCTGCGCGTCACGGCTGCGGACGCTGCCCAGCGCGCGGCGCAGGCGGCGCCGGTCGCCGCTCTCGAAGGCGCGGCGATAGCGCTTGCGGCGGCGCACGGCGGCCGTCTCGCGCCGGTCGCGCATGAGCTTGCGCCCCACCACCAGCGCGACGAGCCCGGCGAGCAGCGCCAGGGAACCGCACAAGAGCAGGGCAAATGCCGTGAACAGGTCCACGCCCGCGTGATCGGCGGGAAAGCGGAGCTCTTGACCTCTCTAGACCGCTGTTCTACGCGGCGTCAGCGCGCGTGGGCGGCGCCCGCCGCCCTCAGTCCGTCTGCCAGCGGCGCCACTTGGCCAGGAACGCGTCCGCGTCGAGCTGCGAGAGGTCGGCGCGCAGGGCGCGGGCCAGCCGGCCGGTCTGCGCCGGCGCGGTGTCCCAGAACAGCGCCACCTCGCCGGTCGCGATCTCCACGACCTCGACGTGATCGGTCCGGTCCGGGCTGGCCAGCAGCCCCGGCGCGCGGCCGCCCTTGCGCACCAGCAGCTCGTACTCGCGGTTCGCCTTCATGGCGCGAGCGCGCCGGCCGCGGCCTCCAGCTCGCGGTCGCCGTGGAACACGCGGCCGTCGCCGGTGACGACCGCGGGGACGTCGAGCACGCCGGCCGCCGCCGCCTCGGCGGTCGCCCGCTCGAGCCGCTCCGCGATCGAGCGCAGGCCCGCCCCCTTCCGCACCGCGACGGGGTGCATCTCGCACGCCGCGGCGGCGATCAGGACGTTGTCCGGCTCGGACAGGTCGCGGCCGCCGGCGAACGCCTGCCGGAAGGCGGCGAGCGAGAACGCCACCGCGCGGCCGACCTGCTTGGCGTACGTGGCCGCGAGCAGCGCGAACTCCGTGTCGGCCGGGAACGGCTCCGGCCAGCGGAGCGCCTGGAGCTCGTGGCGGCGGGCGCGCGCCTCGATCTCGGCGCGGAAGATGTCCTCCTCCTCGGCGCAGCGGAACGCGCCGACGCCGCCGGCCGCGAGGCCCGACAGGCGCACCGGGATCCACTCCGGCACCGCCCCGAGCACGTGGTTCACGCGCTCGGCGGCGAGGTACGCCTCGGGCGACGCGAAGTCGTAGTAGAAGCGGGGCTGCGCGGGCTTAACCGTGGATCAGCCAGCCGTCGGCGGCCCGTGCGGCCTCCATCACGCCCTCGGCGAGCGTCGGGTGCCCGTGGATGATGCGCGCGACCTCGGGATAGCCGCCCTCGAGCGACTTCGCGTTCACCAGCTCCTGGATCAGCTCGGTCGCCTTCGCGCCGCAGATGTGGCCGCCGACCAGCTCGCCGTACTTCTTGTCGCCGACGATCTTGATCACGCCCGTGCGGTCGCCGTAGACGGTGCCCGCGCCGACCGCGCCGTAGCTGACCTTGCCGACCACGACGTCGATGCCCTGCTCGCGCGCCTGCTCCTCGGTGAGGCCGAAGGAGCCCACGGCGGGCGTGCAGAACGTCGCGCGCGGGATGTCGATGTACTCGATCGGGTGGGTCTCCATCCCGGCGGCGTCCTCGACGGCGATCACGCCCTCGTCGGACGCCTTGTGGGCGAGCGCCGGCCCGAGCACGAGGTCGCCGATCGCGTAGACCTTCGCCGCCGACGTGCGCAGCGCGCCGTCGACCTCGATCAGCCCGCGGTCGTCGAGCTTCACGCCGGCCTCCTCGAGGTTGAGCGCCTCGACGTCCGGCCCGCGGCCCGCGGCGATGACGAGGTAGTCGGCCTCGCCCTGCTGGTCGCCGAACGTGAACGTGACCTTGTCGTCCTGGCTCTGGACGTTCTCGATCAGCGTGCCGGTGTGGATCGCCATGTTCTGCTTGGCGAGCTGGCGCCCGGCGGCCTTGGAGATGTCCGCGTCCTCCGTGGGCAGCACGCGGTCCAGCGCCTCGAACAGCAGCACGTCGGTGCCGAGCCGCCCGTAGGCGGAGGCGATCTCCGCGCCCGACGCGCCCGCGCCGACGACGGCGAGCGTGGCCGGCAGCTCCTCGAGCGCCCACGCCTCCTCCGTGCCGATCACGCGGCCGCCGAACTCCGTGCCGGGGATCGGCTTGGGGACCGAGCCGGTGGCGAGGATCACCGCCTTGCGCGCCTCGATCTCCTGGTCGCCCACCTTGACGTTGCCGTCCTTGGTGAGCGAGCCGACGCCCTCGATGAACTCGATCTTGTTCTTCTTGAACAGGCCGGAGACGCCGCCGGTGAGCGTCTTCACGACCTTGTTGCGGCGCTCGAAGACCTTGGCGAAGTCGACCGTGCGCTCGGGGACGGAGATGCCGAAGTCGTCGGCCTCGTCGATGTCGTGGAGGATGTCGGCGACACGGAGCACGGCCTTGGCGGGGATGCACGCGTAGTTGAGGCAGCGGCCGCCGACGGCGTCCTTCTCGATCACGGCGGTGCTCATCCCGAGCTGGGCGGCGCGGATCGCGGCGACGTAGCCGCCCGGACCCGAGCCGATGACGATGCAGTCGTAGGCGCTCTCAGGCATTGGCGCGAGAGGCTAGTACAGAGTCTGCTTTCGCTCCGGCAGGTTCATCCGTGCCATCACCCGGACGAGCTTCCAGAACAGCAGACCGGACGCCGCGAGCACCGCGACGGCGAGCAGCGCGCCCTGCACGTTCGAGGCGACGAGCAGCGACAGCGCGGCGTAGATCATCACGATGCCGAGCAGCATCTCGAAGCCCAGCACCGCCCAGTAGCGCATCCGCCACATGCCGGCCGCGGCGGCCACGAGCACGGCGCACAGCGCGAGCGTGCTGAACAGCTTCGGCTCCTGCCCCTGGACGTCCCAGCCGGCCAGGTAGAGCCCGAGGTTGGCGACGGCGATCAGCGCGCAGACGACCGCGGAGATCGTCACGACGAGCGGCCGCTCGCCCGGGCCGTACGGCTCGAGCTTCGCGCGGACCGCCTCGTCGCGCTCGCGCGAGCGCGCGTAGCCGCGCGCCGTGGCGTCGCCGCCCCGGCCGCGCGGCCGTAGCGCGGCGCTTCTTACGCGCGCGCTGCGCCAACGCGGCCCTCCACGGCGGCGCGCAGGTCGCGCGCGGCGGCCTCCGGATCGGCGGCCTCGGTGATCGCGCGCACGACGACGATCGCCCGCGCGCCGCGCTCGGCGACCTCGGCGGCGTTGCCCGCGTCGAGCCCGCCGATCGCGAACCACGGCTTCTTCACGTTCCGAGCGGCGTAGGCGACGTAGTCGAGCCCGGCGGCGGGCCGCCCCGGCTTCGTCGGCGTCGCGTGCACCGGGCCGACCGCGAGGTAGTCGACGTCGGGGTCGGCGTCCGCGGCGTCGGCCTGCGCGGGCGCGTGCGTCGAGCGGCCGACGATCGCGCCGGGGCCGACCAGCGCGCGGGCGTCCGCCGGGGTCGCGTCGTCCTGGCCGACGTGCACGCCGTCCGCGCGGCACGCGGCCACGAGGTCCGGCCGGTCGTTGAGCACGAACAGCGCGCCGTGCGCGTCGGCGGCGGCGCGGAACTCCGCCGCCGCGGCGACCAGCTCGTCGTCGGCGAGCGTCTTGTCGCGCAGCTGGACGACGTCGACGCCGCCCCGCAGCGCCGCGTCCAGGAACGCGCGCGGGCGGGCGTCGCAGACGAGGTACAGCCGCGCGCCGGCGATGCGATCGCGTGGGTTCATCGCGCGTCCAGTCTGGCAGCCGGCCGGGCGGCGCGGGCTAGAATGGGCCATCCACAACGGGAGCCCGCGGACGGGCTGAGAGGGCGGCACCGGGCCGCCGACCGTCGAACCTGATCCGGGTCGTACCGGCGTAGGAAGGGAAGCCAGTCAGTGGCCGCAGCGCAGTCGTACGAGGTCGCCGTCGCCGGCGGAGGGGCGATCGGTCTCGCGTGCGCCTGGCGCGCCGCCCAGCGCGGGCTGCGGACCGTCGTCGTCGACTCGGGCGAGCCCGGGGCCTGGCACGTCGCCGCCGGGATGCTCGCGCCGGTCGCCGAGGCGGAGTTCGGCGAGCGCGCGCTGCTCGAGCTCGGGCTCCGCAGCGGCGGCGCCTTCGAGGCGTTCTGCGCCGAGCTGGCGCAGGCCTCGGGCCGCGACCCGGGCCACCGCCGCACGGGCACGCTCGTCGTCGCGCGCGACGCCGACGAGGCCGAGGCGCTCGACCGGCTGATCGCGTTCCGGCGCTCGCTCGGGCTCGAGGTGCGAGCGGCTGCGCCCGAGCCAGGCGCGCCGCGCCGAGCCCGCGCTGGCGCCGACCGTGCGGCTCGCGCTCGACGTCGCCGGAGACCACTCGATCGACCCGCGCCGGCTCGTCGCCGCGCTGGCCGACGCGGTCGAGCGCGCGGGCGGCGAGATCCGCCGCGGCCGTGCCGCCGCGGTCGCGACCGAGTCCACGCGCGTCACCGGGCTCGTCCTCGACGACGGCACGACGGTCGCCGCCGGGCGCGGTCGTGGTCGCCGCCGGCGTCCACGTGGCCCGGCTCGGCGGGCTGCCCGACGCGGCCCGCGTGCCGGTCCGCCCCGTCAAGGGCCAGGTGCTCCGGCTGCGCGACCCGCGCGGGGAGCCCGGCCTCGTCACGCGGGTGATCCGCGGGGAGCAGTCGCTACCTCGTCCCGCGCGGCGACGGCCGCTACGTCCTCGGGGCGACGATGGAGGACCGCGGCTGGGACACCGCGCCGACGGCCGGCGGCGTGTACGAGCTGCTCCGCGACATGAGCGAGATCGTGCCCGGCGTGCTCGAGCTGGACATCGAGGAGCTGGAGGCGGGGCTGCGTCCGGCGACGCCCGACAACCTGCCGGCGATCGGCCGCGGCACGCTCGACGGGCTCGCTGTGGGCGGCGGGCCACCACCGCAACGGGATCCTGCTCACGCCCGTCACCGCCGAGCTCGTGGCGGGCGCGCTGGCCGGCGAGCCGCTGCCGGACTGGGCCGCGGCCGCCGATCCGCTCCGGTTCGCCCGCACCGGGGTGCCCGCATGAGGGTCCTGCTCAACGGCGCCGAGACCGAGCTGTCGGCCGGCGCGACCGTCGAGACCGCGCTCGAGACGCTCGACCTCCCGGGCGCCGGGCGCGGCGTCGCCGTGGCGGTCGACGCCGAGGTCGTCCCGCGCGGCCAGTGGGGCGCGCACGAGTCTGAAGGACGGCGCGCGCGTGGAGGTCCTGCGCGCGATCCAGGGAGGCTGAGATGAGCGCGACCGACACCACCGCCGACCCGCTCGTCATCGCCGGGCGCGAGCTGCGCTCGCGGCTGCTGCTCGGCACGGGCGGCTTCCGCTCGCTCGACGTCCTCTCCGCGGCGATCGAGGAGAGCGGCACCGAGCTCGTCACCGTCGCGCTGCGCCGCATCGACCCGTCGCAGCGCGGCTCGATCGTCGGCGTGCTCGACGAGGCCGGCGTCCAGCTCCTGCCCAACACCGCCGGCTGCTTCACCGCCCGCGACGCGGTGCTCACCGCCCGGCTCGCGCGCGAGGCGTTCGAGACGAGCTGGGTCAAGCTCGAGGTGATCGGCGACGAGCGCACGCTGCTGCCGGACGCGCCCGCGCTGCTCGAGGCCGCCGAGGAGCTGGTCGACGACGGCTTCACCGTGCTGCCGTACACGAACGACGACCCGATCCTCGCCCGCCGGCTCGAGGACGTCGGCTGCGCCGCGGTGATGCCCGCCGGCTCCCCGATCGGCTCCGGCCAGGGCCTGCTGAACCCGTACAACCTGCGGATGATCGAGGAGCGCGCGAACGTCCCCGTGATCCTCGACGCGGGCGTCGGCACCGCCTCCGACGCGGCGCTCGCCATGGAGCTGGGCTGCGACGCGGTCCTCTGCGCGACCGCGATCTCGCGCGCCGAGGACCCGGTCGCGATGGCGCGCGCGATCCGCCTCGCCACCGAGGCCGGCCGCCTCGCCCGCCGCGCCGGCCGCATCCCGCGCCGCCTCTACGCCCAGGCCTCCACGCCGGAAGAGGGCACCGCCGACTTCTAGGCGGTTGCCTGCTCGAGCCGCCGGAGCGTCCAGGTCTCGCGCACGAGCAGCGCGGACGCGAGCACGGCGATCGAGACGGCGGACCCCGCGATCAGCACCTCGCGGCTGCCGAGCGCCTCGCCGAGCGGCCCGGCGATCAGGTAGCCGATCGGGAGCAGCGCGAGCGAGCCCATCCAGTCGTACGCGCTCACGCGCGAGAGCAGGTGCGGCGGGACGCGCTCGGCGAGCGCGGTGTGCCACCAGATGTCGAACAGCGCGAGGCCGACGCCGTTGCCGAAGCACACCGCCACCACGAGCGGGAGCGGGAGCAGCAGCGCGAAGGTGAGCATCGCCAGCGGCCACGTCAGCGCCAGCACCATGCCGACGCGCATCGGGTGCAGCGGCCGCCAGCGGAAGCCGATCAGCGCGCCGAGCATCGTCCCCGCACCGAACGTGGCGGTCAGGACGCCGAACACGCCGGCGCTGCCGTAGCCCTCCTCCGCCACCGTCGGGCCGAGCGTCGTCCACGGCGCGAACGAGAGCAGGAGCGAGAGCGAGAACGCGAGCACGATCGACCACACCCACGCGCGCGAGCGCACGGCCGCCCAGCCCTCGCGCAGCTCCACCGCGACGGACTGCACGACGACCGCGCTCGCCGCGATCGCGCGCCCGGATGCGCGTCAGGAACGCCGCCGAGACGAGGAAGGTCAGCGCGTCGAGCGTGAACGCCCAGCCCGCGCCGAGGCCGAGCACCAGCGCGGTCGCCAGCGCCGGGCCCGCGAACTCCGCGATGGTCTCCAGCGTCCCGGTCGCCGCGCGCGCCGGCTGGATCTCGTCCTCGGGCACGGTCTGCGGCACGAGCCCCGTCAGCGCCGGCCTGAAGAACGCCTCGGCGGTCCCGAACAGCGCCTCGATCACGACGATGTGCCAGATCTCCACCGCGCCGGTGAAGATCAGGGCCGCCAGCAGCGCGTGCAGCACGAAGCGCACGAGGTCGGTGGAGATCATCACGCGCGTCCGCGACAGCCGGTCCGCCCACACGCCGCCGAGCAGCAGGAAGCCGACCATGGGCAGCGCGTGCGCGGCCAGCACGAGCCCGACGTCGCTCGGCGAGCCGATATCGGTCACGTAGAGCGCCAGCGCGACGTACACGATCCGGTCGCCGATCGCGCTGGCCGCCTGCCCGAAGAAGAGGTTCCGGAAGTTGGGATGCCTGAGAACTTGCAACCCTCCGAGTGTGAAGGTGGACGAGCTGTTCGACGAGTGGGAGCGCGCGTGGTCCGGCCGTGACCCGGCCGGGTTCGAGCCACTGTGCGCGGACGGCTTCCAGTACGAGGACCCGCTCACGCCCGAGCCGCTGCACGGGGCCGACGCGCTCGCCCACCACGCGACGCGGCTGTGGGAGGCGTTCCCGGACGCGCGGCTGAACCGGACGGGCGCACGCCTGAGCGACGGCACGTACGCCTGCGCCCCATCCAAGCTGCTCGGCACGCATCGCCACCCGCTCGGCACGATCGCGGCGACCGGGCGCTTCCTCACCGTCCACGTGGTCGTCTACGCCGAGCTGCACGAGGGGAGGCTGCTGCGCGCGCGGGCGTTCTTCGACCTCCACGACGCGGGCGTCCAGCTCGGTCTGTTCCCGAAGCCCGGCACCGCGGGCCACCGTGCGCTGCTGATGCTGCGCGGCTTCGGCCTACGCGGGTAGGGAGCCCATTTCACGATCCCGGCACGCCCGGATGCGGCCGTGGACACTTCGCCGGATCGCCACCCGAATTACTCGGAAGTACGTCCGTACTCCCTTCGGATTCGTGCGGCGCCCGGCTCGGTCCACGACCACCCCGGTCGGGCCGTTCATCGTGAAACGGACTCCACCGTCACCGCGACCGGCGAGTGGTCGGACAGGTCGCCGCGGTCGAGCACCTCGCCGCGCCCGTCGGCGCGCAGCCCCGGCCCGGTGTAGACGTGGTCGACGAAGTGCCCGGCCACGCGACCCAGGCCCGGGAGCTCCGGCGCGCGGTGCTTGTTGAGGTCGCCGCCGAGCACCACCGGCGCCCCCTGCGCCCACTCGAGCCCCAGTTCCGCGGCGTGCCGGCACTCGTCGACGGTCGACGGCCTGCCGCGGCTCGCGTGCAGGTTCACGACCCACCAGCCGTTCGCGAGGCTGACGCCGTGGGCGTAGCGGCGCTCGGGCCGTGTGGCCAGGCGCGCCGTGCGGTGCTCGCCGATCCTGCCGCGCACGAGGATCGCGTTGCAGCCGCCGCCGTTGGCCTTGAGGATGTCCGGGTTGCGTACCGAGATCGCGCGGCGGATGGGGAGCAGCCAGTTGCGCGAGGTCAGCACCGTCCGCTCGTGCGCCGCGCACGCCGCGGCCAGCCGCGTCGGCCACCAGGGCGGCACCTCCTGGAGCAGCGCGACGTCCCAGTCCCAGCCGTCGAGCGCCCCCGCGAAGTCGTTGAGGCGGTCGCGGCCGGACGGCGGGACGGTCCGGCCGTGGAAGAGGTTCCAGGTGAGCACGCGCATGACCGCCGACCGTACACTCCCGCGCTTGCCGAACCACTTCCTCACCGGCGAGGAGCTCGACGAGACGCGGCTCACGTCGATCCTCGATCGCGCGCTGGCGCTCAAGGAGTCCCCCGCCGGCTCCAACGCGCTCGCCGGCCGCAGCGTCGCGCTGCTGTTCGAGCACCCGTCGACCCGCACGCGCACGTCGATGGAGGCCGGGATCGTGGAGATGGGCGGGTACCCGATGACGCTGCGCGCGGAGGAGCTCCAGCTCACGCGCGGGGAGTCCGTGCGCGACACGGCGCTGGTCTTCTCCCGCCACGCGGCCGCGATCGGGCTGCGCACGGGCAGCGACGAGCGGCTCCGGCAGCTGGCCGAGCACGCGACGATCCCCGTGGTGAACATGCTCTCGCCCCTGCACCACCCGTGCCAGGCGCTCGCCGACCTGATGACGACTGCGCGAGGCGTTCGGGGCGATCGAGGGGCGCAAGCGTCGCGTACGTGGGCGACGGCAACAACGTCGCCCGCTCGCTGGCGATCCTCGGCGGGCTCGCGGGCGTGGAGGTCGCGGTCGCCGCGCCGGACGGCTTCCAGCTCGACGACGGCCACGGCGCGCGGCTCACGAGCGACCCGGCGGAGGCGGTCGAGGGCGCCGACGCGCGTGTACACCGACGTCTGGGTCTCGATGAGCGACGACGAGGACGAGGCGGCCGCGCGCCGCGACGCGCTCGCGCCGTACCGGCTCGACGACGCGCTGCTGGACCGCGCGGCGCCGGGAGCGTTCGCGCTCCACTGCCTGCCGGCGCACCCGGGCGAGGAGATCACCGAGGACGTCCTCTACGGCGACCGCCAGCGGATCTGGGACCAGGCCGAGAACCGGCGCCATGCGCAGAAGGCGCTCCTGGAGTTCCTCGTTTCGCGGGCTTCCGCGGCAGGGTAGTTCCAAGCGCGCGCTTCGAGGAGGAGGATGGCCCCATGCCACAGAGCAAGTCGTCAAGCGGCAAGTCGTCGGGCGGCTCCGGCCGCTCGCGCCGGGCGACCGCGCGCACCGCGTCCCCGGCGCCGTCCCAGCAGTCGCTGCGCGAGCAGCTTCAGCGCTTCCTCGATCCCCGCGAAGTGGTGGTCGTGTCCCGCGAGCGGCTCCAGGAGGCGCTCGACGACGCCGTCGAGCGCGGCCGCATGACGCGCGACGACGCCACCGCGCTGCTCAACGACCTGCTCCAGCGCGGCCGCAAGCAGACCGACGATCTCCGCGACGACATCGAGGGCATCCTCACCGGCGCGCGCAACACCACCCGCCGCAGCGTCTCCGGCTCGGCCGAGCGCGTGCTCCGCGAGGTGGACCGCGCGCGCCGCGCGGCGGGCGTCGGCCCGGCGTTCCCGATCCTCGGCTACGACGACCTCACCGCCGCCCAGGTGACCGAGCGGCTGGGCGACCTGTCGGCCGCCGAGCTGCGCAAGGTCCGCGACTACGAGAAGCGCAACGCGAACCGCAAGTCGGTGCTCGCGTCGGTCGAGCAGAAGCTGAAGTAGCGCGGCTGTCATCCTCAGAGGCCGTGTCGACGACCTCACACGCGCCTCTCGCCCCAGCCGCGGCGACCAGCTCGAGCTCACCGTCGAGTCGCTCGCCTACGGCGGCAACGGCGTCGCGCGCCGTGAGGACGGCTACGTGGTCTTCGTCGCGGGCGCCGTGCCCGGCGATCGCGTCCTCGCAGTCGTCGGGAAGGCCAAGCGCGCGTACGCCGAGGCGCGCGCCGTCGAGATCCTGGAGCCGTCGAGCGACCGGATCCCGCCGGCCGCCGACCATCCCGGCGCGGCGTGGCAGGTGCTCCCGTACGAGCGCCAGCTCGAGGTCAAGGCCGAGCAGGTCGCCGACGCGCTGCGCCGCATCGGGCGCCTGGAGGGCTTCGAGCAGGACCCGATCGTCCCCGCGCTCGCAGCAGTGGCGCTACCGCAACAAGCTCGAGTACTCGTTCGGGACGGGCGACGCCGGCGAGCTGGTGTGCGGCTTCCACGAGCCGGGCCGCTTCGACCGCATCGTCCCCGTCGCGGACTGCATGCTCGCCTCCGAGCGCGGCAACGAGCTGCGCGAGCAGGTGCTGGCCGAGTGCATCCGCCAGGGCCTCGGCGCCTGGGACCGGCGCGAGCAGCGCGGCTTCCTGCGCAACCTCGTCGTCCGCGAGGGCCGCAACACCGGCCAGTTCCAGGTCCGCCTCGTCACCTCGCCGGGGCAGCTCGACGTCGACGCCCTGGTCTCCGCCGTCGACTGCGACGGGCTCTTCTGGACCCGCACCGAGGGGCTCGGCGAGAGCACCCAGGGCGGCGAGACCACCCTCCTCGCGGGCACGCCGCAGCTCCAGGAGACGCTCGGCGACCTGCGCTTCCTGGTCTCGCCCGAGGCGTTCTTCCAGACCAACACGGAGATGGCCGAGCTGCTGTACGGCGCCGCCGTCGAGATGGCCGGCCTGCGCGGCAGCGAGCGCGTCTTCGACCTCTACTGCGGCATCGGCACGATCGCGCTCACGCTGGCCGCCCGCGCCCGCGAGGTCGTCGGCGTCGAGATCGTGGAGGCCGCGGTCGCGGACGCGATCGAGAACGCCCGCGTCAACGAGGTCACCAACGCGTCGTTCTTCGCCGGCGACATCCGCCTGGCCATGCGCGAGCTGGTCGAGCGAGCGGGGCGGCCCGACGTCGTCGTCCTCGACCCCCCGCGCGCCGGCCTGTCGCAGAAGGTCGTCCGGCGCGTGGTCGAGGCCGCGCCGCGCCGCATCGTCTACGTCTCCTGCAACCCGACGACGCTCGCGCCGAACGCCGCCCAGCTCGTCGAGGCCGGCTACGAGCTGAAGCGGGTGCGCCCGTTCGACCTGTTCCCGCAGACGCCGCACATCGAGTGCGTCGCGCTGCTGGAGGCGGGCCCGGGCGGCGTGGCGAACCCGGACCGCGACTAGATGGTTGATGCGAAATCATCCGTGCGGTCGGAACGCGGCTGACCAAGCCGGGCGCCGCACGGGGGTGAAGCCCATAGTGGTGTTATGGGCGAGCCCTCGGGTGGCGATCCGGCGCAGCGTCAGGCGCGTCGTCCGAGCGTGCGGGAATTTCGCATCAACCATCTAGGCTGCCGCGATGGTCCACCGAGTGAGCCGGTTCGGGATCGTCAACGCCTACCTCGTGGAGGAGGACGACGGCCTGACCCTGATCGACACGCTGATCCCGCGCAGCGCGAACAAGGTCCTGCTGACCGCGAAGGGCCTCGGCGCGCCGATCGTGCGCATCGCGCTGACCCACGCGCACGAGGACCACATCGGCTCGCTCGACGCGCTGGCCGCGGCGCTGCCGGACGCCGAGATGCTGGTCAGCGCCCGCGACGCCCGCTTCCTGCGCGGCGAGAAGGACCTGCTGCCCGGCGAGCCGGGCAAGCTGCGCGGCGGCTACCGCGAGGTGAAGACGCGCCCGTCGCGCGAGATCGCGCCCGGGGAGCGCGTCGGCTCGCTCGAGGTCGTGGCCTCGCCGGGCCACACGCCCGGCCACGTCGCCTTCCTCGACACGCGCGACCGCACGCTGTACTGCGGCGACGCCTACTCGACGCTCGGCGGCGTCGCCACGACGGCCAGGCCCAACCCGAAGTTCCCGCTGCCCGGCCTGGCCACCTGGCACCGCCCGACGGCGCTGGAGAGCGCCCGCGCGCTGCGCGCCCTCGAGCCCGCGCGGCTCGCGAGCGGGCACGGCAAGGTCGTGGAGTCCCCGCTGGCCGCGATGGACGCGGCGATCGCCCGCGGCGCCGGCTGAGGTCCACGCCGCGCGCCCAGACGCCCTCGTCCGGCTCCGCGAACGCGGCCAGGGCGAAGCCGATCTCCTCGTAGACCTCGGCGCTGACCGCCATGCCGCAGTGCGAGGTCCCCACCTCGACCTGCTCCGCGGCCGGGTCGAGGCACGAGCGCCAGTTCACGATCCCGTCGGACTTCGAGTACATCGCCACGTACGGCATCCCCTCGGGGAAGGGCCCGACGATCGCGTCGCGGAACCGCTCGCAGCACTCGCCGCGCAGGCAGCGCCACGTGAACAGCCCGGGCACGTGCGCGCTGCCGAGCGCGGACACGAGGCCGACCTGCGCGAGCACGAACGGGTGCACCCTGAGCTGGGACACCGTCGGCGAGCCGAGCGTGACGATGCCCGAGACGAGGTCGGGGCGCCTGACCGCCAGCGCGCGCGCGAACACGCCGCCGCGGCTCTGGCCGACGATCGCGACCCTCTGGCCCGCGTGCTCGGCGAAGCCCTCGAGCCGCGCCTCGAGCCGCGCGCACGCGTGCTCGGAGCAGGCGACGTTCGAGCGGATCCCGGCGCGGCGCGTGTGGTAGCCGGCGCCGCGCAGCCAGTGGGTCATCGTGCCCAGGCTCCCGTCGCCGGCGAGGAAGCCGGGGATCAGCATCACCGGCCGGCCCTCGCCCCACGCCACGCCGTCGCCGCGGAACACGCGGCTGCGATGCAGCGCGGCGAGCTCGAACGCCACGCGCGACTCGCGCCACAGCGGCGGGAAGTGCGGCGTATGCAGCGAGAACGAGCCGATTCCGAGCATTGACGCGGTGTTACCCAATCTCTGTTCGGTTGCCTATCGTCCATTTCGGCAAATCGCCAGAGTTCTGACCATCCCCATTGGAATAGTCCGGCCCCGGGGATCGCTTCAAACGTCGCCCTGTGCAAGGATCGGCGGACATGCGCGCCGCCACCATCCGCGAGGGGTCGATCGCCGTCGAGGAGCACCCCGATCCGCGCCCGGAGGCGGGGGAGCTGCTCATCCGCGTGAAGGCCGCGGGGCTCAACGGGGCCGACATGCTCCAGCTGGCCGGGCGCTACCCGGCGCCGGCCGGCGCGCCGCAGGACATCCCGGGGCTTGAGCTGGCGGGCGAGGTGGTCGATTGCGGCCGGGCCGTCGGCCGCTTCGAGCCCGGCGACCGCGTGATGGCGGTCGTCGCCGGCGGCGGCCAGGCCGAGTTCGCCGTCGTGCACGAGTCGGCGGCGATGCCCGTCCCCGAGGAGCTCGAGCTGGAAGGCGGCGGGCGGCGTGCCGGAGGTCTTCACCACCGCGCACGACGCGCTGTTCACCCAGGCCAACCTCACGTCGGGCGAGCGGCTCCTCGTGCACGGCGCGGCCGGCGGGGTCGGCATGGCCGCCGTGCAGCTCGGCACGATGGCCGGCGCGCGCGTGACCGCCACCGTCCGCGACGAGCACGCGCGCGAGCAGATCTCCGCGCTGGAGGTCAACGCGCTCGAGCCCGAGGGCTTCGAGGAGCACGGGCCGTTCGACGTCATCCTCGAGCTGGTCGGCGCGCCGAACATGCCCGCGAACCTCCAGGCGCTGGCGATGCGCGGGCGGATCGTCGTGATCGGCGTCGGCGCCGGCCCGCGCGCCGAGATCGACTTCCGCGTGCTGATGGGCAAGCGCGGCGCGATCCACGCGTCCACGCTGCGCGCCCGCTCGCTGGAGGACAAGGCGCCAGGCCGCCCGCGCGGTCGAGCGCTACGTGCTCCCCGGCTTCGCGTCCGGCGACCTCAGCGTGCCGGTCACGGCGGCGTTCCCGCTGGACGACGCCGCGGCCGCCTACGAGCGCTTCCAGGCCGGCGGCAAGCTCGGCAAGATCGTCCTGGAGATGTAGCGCGCCCACACGGGGCAGACCGCGGAAGGGCCCGCGCTAATACGGGGGCAGCGCGGCGTACCAGTCGCCGAGGCTGCGGAACGCGGACCAGAACTCGCGCTTGGCGGACTCCTCGTCGAGCGCCTGGTCGATGTTCGGCGTGTACAGCGCGTCGACCGACGGCGTCAGCGTCTGGAGCTCGCCGGGCGCCGCGCGGACCTCGCGCGCCAGCGGCAGCGCCAGCTCGTTGAGCGTCTCCAGCGCCTCGGGGCCCATGACGACGACGATCCGCGGCTGCACGATCGCCAGCTCCTCCACCAGCCGGCCGACGCACTCCGGCGCGGCGAGCGACGTGTCGGCCACCGGGCACTTCACGCACAGCGTCCCGTAGACGGCCAGCGGGTCGATGTCCAGGCGCCGCAGCGACTTCATCAGCGCGGTCCCCGAGCGCCCGTAGAACGCGACGCCCTCCTCGATCTCCGACGGCGTCGGCGCGTACTTGACCAGGAACACGTCGGCCTGCGGGTGGCCCGAGCCGAGCACGGGCATCAGGTTCCCGCGCGGGCAGCTCTCGCAGCCCTGGAGGTCGCGGGTGAAGGTGTTGAGCTCGCGGATGGCGCGCTCCAGGTACTTCTCGCGGATCTCGTCGTCGGTGGCGGGCATCCCGCCAGCCAGTTTGTGCGTGCCCGCCGGTTCTCCTTGCGAATGCATCGCGGCTTGCGCCCTTATGAGCCCTCGCGGCCGGCGACGGCCCGCTTGACCTGCCGGCGGCGGGTCGCGCGGCGCGCGCCGGCCGGGCGTCGCGCGCGTCTGGAGGAACTTGAGCGCCTGCACCTGGGCGTAGTAGAGCGAGGACGGCTTGCCGATGATGTCCGCGTCGCGCAGCGACTCCATGAACTCCTGCGGGCCGTCGAAGTCGCGCATCCGGATCCGCACCTCGCCGAGCCCCTGGGCGACGTGCGCGTCCGACCCGGCGCCGCCGACGATCCGGTACTTGCCGGCGAAGCGGGCGGCCTCCTCGTTGAACGCGGGGAGCGCGATCCGCGGGTTGAAGACCTCGATCGCGTCGATGTCGTCGACCACCGCCAGCAGGTGCTCGTAGTCGGGCACGGAGTGCAGCCGGTCGAACGGATGCGGCACGTAGACGAGCCCGCCCTGGCGCTTGATCTCGGCGATCGTCTCCTCGAGCGTCATCCCGCGCGGGATCTTCTCCTCGATGAAGAGGCCGATGACCTCGCCCTGGTCGCCGGTCTTGACCTCCTCGCCGACGATCACCTTGACGCCGTACTCGGCCGCCTTGGAGCGGGCGTCGAGCGCGCCGGAGATCTCGTTGTGGTCGGTGACGGCGATCGCGCCGAGGCCGCGCTCGCGCGCCGTGGCGAGCAGGACGTCGACCGGCGTCACGCAGTCGCCGGAGTGGTCCGTGTGCATGTGCAGGTCGACGTCGATCAGCGGCCGCGAGCGCAGCCGCGCGCGCAGCGCCTCGTCGCCCTCGCGCGGGCGGCGGCGGCCGGCGAGCTCCGCGTAGATCGCCTCCGTCTGGTCGGCGACGCGGCTCCAGGACAGCTCCTCGCGCACGCCCTCGATGCCGGCGCGCAGCCGGCCCAGCAGCTCGCGGTCGCCGATCAGCCGCTCGAGCTGCCCCGCCAGCACGTCGATGTCGCCGGGCTCGAAGAAGACGCCGAGGTCGCCGTCCCCCAGCACCTCCTCGTAGGCGCGCAGGCGCGACACGACGGGCACGGCGCCGGCGCCGAGCGCGCGCACGAGCAGGCCGGGCGCGGGCTGGAGGCCGTGCGAGGCCGCGACCGCGACGTCGGCGCCGGCCAGCACCTCGTCCTCGGTCGTCTCGGCCGCGGTGACGATCTCCACGCGGTCGCGCAGCGCGGCTGCGCAGCGCGGCGGTGGGCGCCGCGCCGCTCGGCGAGAACACCGTCGCCCGCCACTCCAGCTCGTCCGGCAGCCGCCGCAGCGCGCGCAGGAACAGCCGCAGCGCCGCACGCTCCTCCTGGGCGCAGAACGCGATCCGCACGGGACCGTCCTGGGCGGGAAGCTCGCGGTGCGCGGTGGCCGCGCCGGGGCGCAGCAGCCGGTAGTGGGCGGGGAAGTAGTGCTCCAGCAGCTCGCGCGTGGCGGCGAAGGCGGCGGTGCGGGCGTCGAGCCGGCCGAAGAACAGCTCGACGAAGCGGCGCGCGACCTGGGTGGAGAGGACGCGCTCGCCCGGCGCGTGGAACGAGCCGACGTTGAGCGCGCGCGAGTGGCGCAGCGCGACCGACGACGTGCTCGGCGCGAACGGCTCGTGCACGTGGACGAAGTCCAGCGGCGCGAGCGACAGCACCTCCTCCACCGTGCGGCCGACGTCGACGGGCGGGGACGGCGCGACCCCGCGCCGGTTGAACGGCAGCAGCTCGCCGACGCCGAGCACGCGGACGCCGCCGTCGGGGTCGAAGAGCGTCTCGGGCGCCTCGCGCGCGGCGCGGATCAGCCGCCGCGAGTCGCGCACGAGCTGCGGCGAGCGCGACGGCGCGAGCACGAGCATCCGGTGCCCGCGCGATGCCAGCTCGCCGCTCAGCTCGGCCACGAACGCGTTGACCTCGTGGTCGTCCTCCCAGGGATACGGCGTGACCTGGGCGATGGAGAAGCGCTCCGGCACCGCGGAGGAGCTTAGTCGCCGCGCGTGGGCGTGGTTCGGCGGCGAACGTCAACGGCGCTGGGTGGGGAAGCGAGGGTGCGGGCCGCCGCGGGGCCCGTGCGGCGGTTTTGTGAGCGCATAGCACGCCCCAAATACCGCCCACACCTCACGAGAGGCCGATCTGACGCCACCCCACCCAGCCGCCGTAAGGGCGCCGCCGCACCGCGCGGCGCCCAACGGCAGCGACTACTCCGTGACGGCGGTCGGCTCGTCCTCGGCGGCCGCGGCGCTGCGGGCCTGCTCGGCCGCCGCGCGCGTGCGGGAGTGCACCGCGATGAACTCCTCCGTCGCGTCCCGGGCCTCGTTGTCCGGGCGCTGCGTGTAGGGCGACTTCATGAGGTAGGACGAGGGGCCGTCGAGCTGGCCGCCGATGCCGTGGTTGAGCGCGAGCTTGCAGCAGCGCACGGCGTCGATGACGATGCCCGCCGAGTTCGGCGAGTCCCAGACCTCGAGCTTCATCTCGGCGGTCAGCGGCACGTCGCCGAACGCCTCGCCCTCGAGCCGGATGTGGGCCCACTTGCGGTCGGTGAGCCACGGCACGTAGTCCGACGGGCCGATGTAGACGTCGTCGGCCGGCAGCTCGTGCTCCATGATCGAGGTGACCGCGTTGGTCTTGGAGATCTTCTTGGACTCCAGCCGCTCGCGCTCGAGCATGTTGTAGAAGTCCATGTTGCCGCCGACGTTGAGCTGCGACGTGCGCATGAGCTTCACGCCGCGGTCGCCGAACAGGCGCGTCAGCGCGCGGTGGACGATCGTGGCGCCGACCTGCGACTTGATGTCGTCGCCGACGATCGGCAGCCCGGCCTTGCGGAAGCGCGCGTTCCAGTAGTCCTCACGCGCGATGAACACCGGGATGCAGTTCACGAACGCGCAGCCGGCCTCGAGGATCTGCTCGACGTACCACTTGGTCGCCTGCTCGGAGCCGACCGGCAGGTAGGACACGACGACGTCCGTGCGCGTGTCCTTGAGGACCTGCGCGATGTCGACGGTGGAGCCCTCGGCCTTGGTGATCTTCTCCTTGAGGTACTTGCCCAGGCCGTCGTGGGTCATGCCGCGCTGGACGGGCACGCCGAGGTGCGGGACATCGCCCTCGACGAACTTGATCGTGTTGTTCTGGCCGGCCCAGATCGCCTCGGAGAGGTCCTTGCCGACCTTCTCGGAGTCGATGTCGAAGGCGGCCGTGAACTCGATGTCGCCGACGTGGTAGCCGCCGAGGTCGACGTGCATGAGGCCGGGCACGGCCTGCCCCGGATCGGCGTCGCGGTAGTACTGGACGCCCTGCACGAACGCGTTGGCGCAGTTGCCGACGCCGATGATGGCGACGCGCACCTTCTCGTTCTGGTAGCGACTGCCGCCGTTCGTGTACGACCCGATGTGCTGGTTCAAGGATGCCTCCGTCTCAAGGTTCTGGCAGGCAACATAGCCCCGCCAGGGGGGCGGTGTTACACGCCGGGCGCCGGGCGCACGAGCTCGGACCGCACGTGCCAGATGCGCTGGATCACCGTGATGACGGACAGTCCCGCCAGCACGTAGACGCCGATGTCGAGCACGTCGAGGCCGAAGCTGGCCAGCAGCAGCGTGGCGGAGAGGATGACGACGCGGACCGCCCGGTCGGCGATCCCGACCTTGCACTCGACGCCGAGCGCCTCGGCCCGGGCGCGGGTGTAGGAGACCATCAGCGAGGCGAGCACCGCGATCACCACGGCCGCCACCGCGCGGTCGTCGCCCTGCTCGGAGAACAGCACCGCCACCGCGGCGAGCACGATCCCCTCCTCGATGCGGTCCAGCGTCGAGTCCAGGAACGCGCCGAACTGCGAGCCCTTGCCGGACATCCGCGAGTAGCGGCCGTCGAGCGTGTCGCACACGGAGCCCACGACGAACGCCAGGCCGCCCCAGAACAGGTGGTCCTGCCAGACGAGCACCGCGGCCACCGCGCAGAGGAAGAAGCCCGTCAGGGAGATCGCGTTCGGCGTCAGGCGAGACTCGATCAGCCGCTGGCGCGCGAGCTCGGAGTAGACGCCGCGCTCGCGCGGCGGGCGCTCGACCGGTTCGGTGGCCATCGCCGCGAACTGTAGATGACGGACTCCACGACGCCGTGGCGCGGACTGGGGCGGGGGCGCGGCGTGCCGCGCCCCGCGCTCAGCGGCGGGACGCGAAGTCGGCGGTGACCAGGCAGGCGCGGGCGCCGCCGAGGCTGCCCTTGCGGCGGCCGACGCCGACGCGGCGGTACGCGCCCGAGAGGAGCACGGCGCGGTGCCCGGGCGAGTTCAGCCACATCCGCACGACGTGGCCGGCGGAGCAGCGCGAGGTCATCGCGAGCGTCTCGCCGATGCTGCGGAAGCGGACGTAGCGCCGCACGCGCTGCGAGAACGCGCCGTGCGAGAAGTAGTCGGCGGCCAGCATGTGGCGCGTGTGGGCGTCGGCGGCGCGCGCGAGCCGGCGGTGGCTCGAGAGGCGCGCGAGCCCGTAGTGCGCACGAGCGGCGTTGATGGCGCGCACGACGGCGCGTTCCCCGCGGTCGACGCGGGCGCTGCCGGCCTGCGCCGCGGGGGCGGCGAGGGCGGACACGAGTACGGTTGCGAGCACGCTGAAGAAGAGCGCGACGGGGCGCATAGGGCATCACCTGTCGGGCCGGCTTCCCCCCAGGGCAGCCGGCGGTCGAAGTAGTTCCGAGCCAGTCCGTTGGTTGGGCCTGCGTCAGAGCAGTCCGTCGCGGCGCGCGACCCTAACAAGGGTCCTCGGCACCACTGGCGAAACCTTGAGGGTCCTTCTTGACCCCCACCCCCCTATTTGGTCAGAACGATGACTGGATTTGGGCAGAAATACCACCGATGGGGGATGCGTGGGCGGCGTCTTGCATGGGCCTATCGTCCATGCCGATGCACACGAAGCCGACCCGCGCGCGGGTGCGCCGGATCCGCGACCGCCTGCGCGAGGTGTACGGGATCCCCGCCGCGCCCCCGCACGGCCGCGGGCTGGACGAGCTGATCCTGACCGTCCTCTCGCAGTCGACCAACGACCGCAACCGCGACGTCGCGTTCCTGCGCCTGCGCCGCCGCTTCGGCAGCTGGGAGGCGGTGCGCGACGCCCCCAACGAGGAGGTCGAGGAGGCGATCCGCCCCGGCGGCATCTCCAAGGTCAAGTCGCAGCGGATCCAGGCGATCCTGCGCGAGCTGCCGGACGACCCGCTCGACGGTCTCGGCACCTCGCCGACCGCGAGTTCCTGCTCTCGCTCCCCGGCGTCGGCCGCAAGACCGCCGCCTGCGTGCTGCTGTTCGCCTACGGGAAGCGCGACATCCCCGTCGACACGCACGTCTCGCGCGTGGGCGCGCGCCTGGGGCTGTTCCGGGCCGGCGCGCCGTTCGAGGAGATGCACGACGACATGCTCGCGTTCACGCCCCGCGGGCAGGAGCTCGAGTTCCACGTCAACCTGCTCCGGCACGGCCGCAGGACGTGCCATGCGCGGCGTCCGGACTGTGACGGATGCGCCCTTCTACGGATGTGCCCGACCGGCTATGATCTGCGTCACCTCGACTGAGATTTCTAGTTAGACAGGAGACTCCCACACATGGCCAAGACGATTGGCATCGACCTCGGCACGACGAACTCGTGCATGGCCGTCCTCGAGGGCGGCGAGCCGACGGTCATCGAGAACGCGGAGGGCGGCCGCACGACCCCGTCCGTCGTCGCCTTCACCGGCGGTGGTGAGCGCCTGGTCGGCACCGTCGCCAAGCGCCAGGCGGTGACCAACCCGACCAACACGGTCTTCTCCATCAAGCGCTTCATGGGCCGCAAGGAGGCCGAGGTGCGCGAGGAGGAGTCGATCGTCCCGTACAAGGTCGTCGCCGGCTCCGGTGGCGACGCGCGCGTGGAGGCCGGCGACAAGCAGTACTCGCCGCCGGAGATCTCCGCGATGATCCTCCAGAAGCTGAAGGCCGACGCCGAGGCCTACCTGGGCGAGACCGTGGACTCCGCGGTCATCACCGTCCCGGCCTACTTCAACGACGACCAGCGCCAGGCGACCAAGGACGCCGGCCGCATCGCCGGCCTCGACGTCAAGCGCATCATCAACGAGCCGACGGCCGCCTCGCTGGCCTACGGGCTCGACAAGGAGACCGACCAGACGATCCTCGTCTTCGACCTCGGCGGCGGCACGTTCGACGTGTCGGTGCTGGAGATCGGCGACGGCGTCTTCGAGGTCAAGTCGACCGCGGGCGACAACCACCTCGGCGGCGACAACTTCGACAAGGCGATCGTCGACTGGCTCGCGGCCGAGTTCAAGCGCGACCAGGGCATCGACCTGACGCAGGACAAGATGGCCCTCCAGCGCCTCTACGAGGCCGCCGAGAAGGCCAAGATCGAGCTGTCCTCCGCCCAGGAGACGCAGATCAACCTGCCGTTCATCACGGCCGACGCCTCGGGCCCGAAGCACCTCGACGTGCGGCTCACGCGCGCCAAGCTCAACGAGCTGGCCTCGGCGCTGATCGAGCGCGTCGTCGGCCCGGTCCGCCAGGCGCTCGACGACGCCAAGGACAAGGGCGCGTCGAAGATCGACCACGTCGTGATGGTGGGCGGCATGACCCGCATGCCCGCCGTGCAGGAGAAGGTCAAGGAGCTCACGGGCAAGGAGCCGCACCGCGGCGTCAACCCGGACGAGGTCGTGGCCGTCGGCGCCGCCATCCAGGCCGGCGTGCTCGGCGGCGAGGTCAAGGACGTCCTGCTGCTCGACGTCACCCCGCTCACCCTCGGCATCGAGACCAAGGGCGGCGTGATGACGAAGCTGATCGAGCGCAACACGACGATCCCGACCCGCAAGTCCGAGGTGTTCTCCACCGCGGAGGACAACCAGCCCAGCGTGGAGATCCACGTCCTCCAGGGCGAGCGCGAGATGGCGACCTACAACAAGTCGCTCGGCAAGTTCCAGCTGACCGGCATCCCGCCGGCGCCGCGCGGCATCCCGCAGATCGAGGTCGCGTTCGACATCGACGCCAACGGCATCCTCGCCGTGTCCGCGAAGGACCTGGGCACCGGCAAGGAGCAGAAGATCGAGATCAAGGCGGGCTCCGGGCTCTCCGACGACGAGATCAAGCGGATGGTGTCCGACGCCGAGTCGCACGCCGAGGAGGACAAGCGGCTGCGCGAGCTGGCCGAGGCCCGCAACGCCGGCGAGTCGGCCGCCTACCAGGCCGAGAAGCAGGTCAAGGACCTCGCCGACCAGCTCGACGACTCGTCCAAGCGTGAGATCGAGGACGCCATCAAGGAGGTCAACGAGGCCGTCAAGGGCGACGACGCGGAGGACATCCGCGCCAAGACCGAGCGCCTCCAGACCGCGTTCCACAAGGTGTCCGAGGCCATGTACGAGCGCGCCCAGGCCGAGCAGGCCGCGTCCGGCGCGACGGCCGAGCCGAACGGCGCCGGGCCGGCCGGCTCGTCCGACGACGACGAGGAGGTCGTCGACGCCGAGGTCGTCGACGAGCAGAAGTGATGGCCGAGGACCCCACGACCACGGCCGAGGAGACCGAGGACGAGTTCACCGCCGCCGCGCCGCCCCATCCCGGGGCGGCGGGCACCGGTGAGACCTCGTTCGGCGACGCCGAGGCGCCGCCCGCGAGCGCGACCCGCGACGCGGAGTTCGCGGTCCAGGACGACGCGGCGAAGTTCCTCGCGCTCGCCCAGCGCACGCAGGCGGACTTCGAGAACTACCGCAAGCGGATGGCGCGCGAGAACGCGGCCGCGGTCGACCGCGGCGTGGGCAAGCTCGCCAAGGAGCTGCTGCCCGCGCTCGACCACCTCGAGCTGGCGCTCAAGGCGTCCGAGGGCCACGAGGACGTGGTGAAGGGCTTCGCGCTCGTGCGCGACGAGATCGTCAGCGCGCTCGGGCGCGTCGGCATCCAGCCGTTCGCGCCGCACGGCGAGCCGTTCGACCCCACCGAGCACGAGGCGATGGCCTCCCAGCCGAGCGAGGACGCGGAGTCCGGCACGGTGATCGAGGTCTACCAGCAGGGCTACCGGATCAACGGCGCGGTGCTGCGGCCCGCGCGCGTCGTGGTCGCCGCGTAGGAGAAGGCCCGATGGCGCGCCAGAGCGACTACTACAAGGTCCTGGGAGTCGACCGCAAGGCCTCGCAGGAGGACATCAAGAAGGCCTACCGCAAGCTCGCGCGCCAGTACCACCCGGACACCAACAAGGACGCCGGCGCGGAGGAGCGCTTCAAGCAGGTCTCCGAGGCCTACGACGTGCTCGGCGACCCGGAGAAGCGCAAGAAGTACGACCGCGGCGCCAGCGTCTTCGCCGGCGGCAATCCGTTCGGCGGGGCCGGCGGCCCCGCGGGCGCCGACTTCGGCTCGTTCTCGGACATCCTGTCCGGCATCTTCAACACGACGACCGGGCGCGGCGGGCGCACGAAGCCGGTCGCCGAGCGCGGCAGGGACCTCGAGACGACCGTCTCGCTGTCGTTCGACCAGGCGGTCGAGGGCGCCCAGGTCCCCGTGACGGTCGCCACCCACGCCGCGTGCACGACCTGCCGCGGCACGGGCGCGCGGCCCGGCACGTCACCGATCGTGTGCCCGCTGTGCCAGGGCCGCGGGGTGGAGTCGCAGGGCCAGGGCCTGTTCTCGATCACCCGCCCGTGCAGCCGCTGCGGCGGCTCCGGCACGGTGATCGAGGAGCCGTGCCCCACCTGCGGCGGCCAGGGCCGGCTGCGGGAGATGAAGAAGTACCGGGTCAACATCCCGGCGGGCGTCAAGGAGGGCTCGCGCATCCGGCTCGCCGGCAAGGGCGAGGCGGGGCTGCGCGGCGGCCCGCCCGGCGACCTGTTCGTCATCACCCACGTCAGCGAGTCGCCGGTCTTCCAGCGCAAGGGCGACAACCTCGAGGTCGAGGTCCCGATCACGGTCGCGGAGGCGATCCGCGGCGCCGACGTGGAGGTACCCACCCTCGACGGCACGAAGAAGCTCCGCGTGCCCGGCGGCACCAAGCACGGGACGGTCCAGCGCCTCCGCGGCGAGGGCCCGCAGCTGCTCGGGAAGGGGCCGTCGCAGCGCGGCGACATCCACTACCGGTTCGTCATCGACGTGCCGCGCGACCTGTCCGACGAGCAGCGCGAGGCCGTCGAGGCGCTGTCGAAGACGATGAACGGCAATCCCCGCGAGCGGCTGATGCGCGAGGCGCGCGCGGCGAGGTCGTGATGGCGACGCGGCGCACGACTCGGCATCACCGCCAAGGTCGAGCACGACCGCGGCGTGTTCATGATCTCGGTCGCCGCCGAGCTCGCCGAGATGCACCCGCAGACGCTGCGGATGTACGAGACGCGCGGCCTGATCGAGCCCAAGCGCTCGCCGAAGGGCACGCGGCTGTACTCCCAGGCCGACGTCGAGCGCCTGCGCCGGATCCAGGAGATGACCACGGAGTGGGGCATGAACCTGGCCGGCGTCGAGCGCGTGCTGGAGCTGGAGGAGAAGCTCGACCGGATGCGCCGCAAGGTCGAGGCGCTGGAGCGGCGCGCGGAGCTGCTCCAGGCCGAGATCGCCGAGCTGGAGGAGGTCAAGCGCACGGTGAAGGCGGAGATCGTGCGCTACGAGGCGCCGGGCACGTCGCTGATCCCGGTCGTCCGCCGGACCCGCCGCCGCTAGCCGGCGTCGGCGGCCGTCGGGGACCCCGGCGTGCGGCTCGCCGCGGGCGTCTACTTCTTTGGCTGGGTGGGGTGGCGGTGGATCGGCCGGGTGGAGTCGATTGACCCCCCTATAGCGTGCAAATCGACTCCACCCTCTCGTTCCACGTCCGAACCCACCCCCTAAAAGCGAGCCGTTGACGTCCGGCGGCGCAACGCCCCCGGCCGCGAGTCGGCGCTAGAGATCAGGCCCGCCGAGGCGACCGCCGCCGCGAGCGGCGATCGCCCTTGCGCAGCGGCGCGCCACTTGAGGCGAGGACGAGCCGTCGAAGGCCGGTCCTGCTCCTCTTTCCCGCGCCGGCGGGCCGTCGCCGTCGCCGCCGGCCGCCGCTAGCCGGCGTCGCCGGCCGCGACCGTTCGCGGCCGCGGGCGCGGGAGCACGCGCATCACGAACAGGAACAGGATCGGCGCGCCCGTCACGACCAGCGCCGCGCGCAGCCATGGCGTGCTCGCGTCCGTGCCGGCGCCGAGCGTGTGGGCGACGCTGAGCAGGTAGACGACGATCGTCAGCTTGTGCAGCTGCCGCCAGCGGCGGGTGCCGATCCGCCGGCGGGCGTAGAAGCTCAGCCCGAGCGCGGCCGCGAGGTAGCCCGCGACGATGCCGAGCCCGGTCCACAGCGGCTCGTGGTCCATGACGAACGGGACCGCGATCCCGACCGGGCCGGGCGCCAGCCAGCGGTCGCCGAGCAGCGTGATGCCGTGGACCGCGATCGCGATCAGGCCGGCCAGCGCCGCGTGCTCGTGGACCGCGATCAGCACCTTCTTGACGCCCGGCTTGCCCGCGACCTTGCCGGCCATCGCCAGCCCGAGCCCCACGCTGAGCGTGATCAGCGCCAGCGCGACGAGCCCCGACGCCCGGCTCGCGAGCCACCAGCCGAACTCCATGGGATCGCGGCCGGTCATGCCGTCGCCCTCGGCCGCACGACGACCCGCGGCGCCGCCCGCGGCCGCGCGTCACCGCGCGGCGCCGGCCGCCGGGGATCCGCGCGACGTCGCCGTCCTCGGCGATCAGGACGCCGCCGTGCTCGCGGAGGATCTCGCGGCCGGCCAGCGGGCCGGCGAGCAGCGCGGCCTTGGCGCGCGCCTCGGCCTCGGCGGCGGTCGGCGCGAGCGCGCTGGCGGTCAGGACGCCGGTCCAGGCCGGCCGGCCGGTCGCGGGGTCGATCAGGTGGTGCGCGGCGGTCTCGCCCGCGTGCCACAGGCGCGCGTCGATGCCGGAGGTGGCGATCGCGCCGCCGCGCAGCAGCAGCACGGCGGCGTCGCCGCCGGACAGCGGGTGGCGGACGCGCACGGCGTGGCCGCCGTGGACGCGCATGTCGCCGCCGCAGTCCACGGCGCAGGGGCCCGCCGGCGCGAGCAGCGCTCGCGGCGCGGTCGGCGATGAAGCCCTTGGCGCTTCCGCCGAGGTCGAGCCGGACGCCGGGCGGCCGCGTGATCGTGCGCGCCTGGTCGTCGACGTAGACCGCTCGCCAGCGCGCGGCCGGGTGCGGCGCGGCGGCGCGGCGGGCGGGAGCGGCGGCGAGCGCGGCCCCGAGCGGCGCCCGCGGCCGGCCGGCCAGCGAGGCGCGGTAGCCGGCCGCCTCGAGCTCGCCGAGCAGCGTGGGGTCGGCCAGGCCGCCGGTCAGCCGCGCGCCGGCGAGCGCCGCGCGAACCGCCGCGCGCAGGTCGGCCGAGGCCGGGACCGTGGCGCGCGGGTCGTCGTTGAGCGCCGACAGCTCGCTGGCGGGGTCGAAGCGCGTCAGCCGCGCGGCCAGCCGCTCGACGAGGTCGCGGGCGGCCGGCAGCCGCGCCGGGTCGGACGCGAGCAGCCGGACGTCCGTCCCCATCGAGGGGAAGGCGAGCTCGTGCAGCGTCACGACGAGCGGGTGGTCAGCGGGGCGGGCGGGGGCGCCGCGGGAGCGGGCGCCGCGGCGGGCGGAGGCGCGGCGGCGGGCGCCGGAGCGCTCGCGGCAGGAGCCGAGCCACCGCTCGGCGCCGTCCCGGCGACCGGAGCGGCCGCCGCGCGCGGCGGCGGGTGGTGGACGACGACGCGCCGCACGATCCGCCGCACGACGACCACGCGAGGCGTGGCCTCGGTCGCGGCGGGAGCCGGCCCGAGCGCCGGATCGCGGCCGTCGCGGACCTGCGCCGCGAGGAACGCCGCCAGCGCGAAGAACACCCCGGCGGTCGCCGCGATCACAGGCCACGCCGGGGGCTTGGCCGCGCGCCGCCGCGCGGCCGCGGTCGGCCGGGCCGGGCGGGCGCCGGCGGCCGGCCACCTGCCGGCGCCGAGGCGAGCTCGGCCGGCATCTCGGCGGTCGGCCGCTCGAAGAGGCGCGTGTCAGTCGTCATCGCCGCCGCGCCCGCGGCCCCGGCCGCGCCCGTGGCCACCGTCGTCGTCGCCGCCGTGGTCGTCGAAGGCTCGTCGCCGCCGTGGTCGTCGAACGCGTCGTCGTCCGCCGTGGTCGTCGAAGCCCTCGTCGTCCTCGCCGCGGCCGCCGTGGCGCCGGCCGTGGTCGTCGGTGCTCGCCACCGGGGCGGCCGCCGAGCGGGCGGCGGGCGGCGCGGCGGCAGGGGCCGGCGCGGCCGCCGCGGGGGCGGGCCCGCCGCTGCCGGAGGACGTCGCCGCCGCCGCGCTGCCGGAGCCACGGCCGCTGCGGGCCTTGGCGCGCCGGTGGACGGTCTGGCGGATGACCTCCGTGCGCACCTCGGGCGTCGCCTGCGGCCGCCGGCTCCCCGGCGGTCTGCTCGGACGCGCCGCTGCCGGACGCGAACGCCACGGCGGCAAGGGCGCCGAGCGCCAGGACGGTCACGAGGGAGGCGATCTTGGTTCGGGATGGCATGGAGCGGTCCTTTCGCATCAGGGTCGCGATCCAGCATCGGCCGGAACCCCCGAAGGCGCCGCCAACCCAGGGTTAAGGCTCGGGAAAACCTCGCCCGATCGGCGGAACGCGCCCGCGCGGCGGCTAGATTCGCTGGCAGGCATGTCGGTCCCACCCCGCCCGAAGGTCCTCTTCGTCGAGGACGAGACGAGCATCACCGTCCCCTTCTCGAAGGCGCTCCAGCGCGAGGGCTTCGACCCGGTGGTCGCCCACACCGCGGCGCGCGCGCTCGAGCTGGCCGAGCAGATCGAGCCGGACATCGTGCTGCTCGACCTCACGCTCCCCGACGGCGACGGCCGCGACGTCTGCCGCGCGCTGCGCCGCCGCTCGTCGGTGCCGATCGTGATGCTGACCGCCCGCGGCACGGAGACGGACAAGATCGTCGGCCTCGAGCTGGGCGCGGACGACTACGTCGTCAAGCCGTTCAGCGGCGCCGAGGTGATCGCCCGCATCCGCGCGGTCCTGCGCCGCTCGGCCGGCGCCGCCGACACGCCGGGCCGCCCGGCCGAGCCGGTCGTCGTCGGCGACCTCGAGGTCGACCCCGCGGCCCGCCGCGCCCGCCTCGAGGGCGCGGAGCTCCAGCTCAGCCGCAAGGAGTTCGACCTGCTCGCCGAGCTCGTCACCCACGCCGGCCGCGTCGTCACGCGCGAGGACCTGATGGCGCGCGTGTGGGACGAGAACTGGTTCGGCTCGACCAAGACGCTCGACGTCCACATCCGCTGGCTGCGCCAGAAGCTCGACGACGCTCCCGACGCGCCGCGCTACCTGCACACCGTCCGCGGGGTCGGCTTCCGGTTCACCGCGCCCGAGGAATGGGATGGCGCCGACCGCTGACGCGGCGCCGGGGCGCCCGCTGACGCGGGAGCCGCGATGACGCTCCGCGGGCGCCTGCTGCTCGCGCTCGCCTACGTGCTGCTGCTGGCGATCGTCGCGCTCGAGGTGCCGCTCGCGCTCACCCTCCGCGACCGCGTCGACGCCGAGGTCCGCTCGCAGGCGCGCGCGCAGGCCGACCTGATGGCCGCCACGCTGTCGGGCCAGCTGGATCGCGACTTCGGCCAGGTGATCGCGCGCACCGCGCGCTCGGTCCGCGGCCGCGTGGTGGTCGTCGGCCAGGACGGCCGGCTGCTCGCGGACTCGGCCGGCACCGACCGGCTCGGCACGGACTACAGCGCCCGGCCGGAGATCGCGACCGCGCTCGGCGGCGACCGCTTCCAGGAGCGCCGCCACAGCGACACGCTCGGCCAGGAGATCCTCGCCACCGCGGTGCCGATCGCCGAGGCGGGCCGGACGGTCGGCGCGGTGCGGATCACGCAGAGCGTCGACGCCGTGGCGCGCGCCACCCGCCGGGCGATCCTCGGCCTCGCCGCGATCGGCCTGCTCGTGCTGACCCTCGGCCTCGCCGCCGGCGTCTTCATCGCGCGCCAGATCGCCGGCCCGCTGAAGCGGCTCGACGAGGCCGCCGCCGGCGTCGCCGAGGGCGACCTCAGCGTCCGCGCCAAGGTCGAGGGCAGCGCGGAGCAGCGCAGCCTCGCCAACACCTTCAACGGCATGACCGCGCGGCTCGAGCGGCTCGTCGCCGGCCAGCGCGACTTCGTGGCCGACGCCTCGCACCAGCTGCGCACGCCGCTCAGCGGCCTGCGGCTGCGGCTAGAGGAGGCGCGCGCGGCCTCCGCGGACCCCGACGTCCACGAGGAGATCGACGCCGGCCTCGCCGAGCTCGACCGGCTGGCGGCGATCATCACCGAGCTGCTCGTCCTCTCCCAGGCCGGCGAGGTCGACGCCCCGCCCGAGACCGCTCGACCTCGACGACGCCGTCCGCCGCGCCGCCGGGCGCTGGGACGGCTCGGACGGCGGCCGCGTCGACGCCGTCGAGGCGGCGCCCGGCGCGCCCGCGTTCGCCCCGGTCGCCGACCTCGACCGCGTGCTCGACGCGCTGATCGAGAACGCGCTGCGCTACGGCGGCGGCGACGTCACGGTGGTCGCGCGGCCCGGCGGCATCGAGGTGCTCGACCGCGGCCCGGGCCTGGCCGGCGACGAGCTCGACAGCGTGTTCGACCGCTTCCACCGCGGCCGCGCGGGGCGGGGCGGCCCGCCCGGCACCGGGCTGGGCCTCGCCATCGCCCGCGAGCTGGCCCGCCGCTGGGGCGGCGACGTCGAGCTGGCCAACCGCGCCGACGGCGGCGCCGCCGCCCGCATCACCGTGCCCGCGCCGCCGCGCGAGCGCTTTCCCGTGGCTTAACCGAGGCGGGGCTACGGTGCTCGGCGGATGTCTCGTTCCGCCTTCCTCTGGACCCTCGCCGCCGTCGCGGGCATCGTGCTCGTGGCCGGGATCACGCTGGCCGCGAGCAGCCTGTCGAGCCAGCCGATCGGCCTCTCCTCGGAGCCGGTCAGCGCCGGCGAGGACCTGTCGCCGAAGGAGGTCGTGGAGCCGACCCCCACCGCGACGCCGGACCGCGCGGCCGCCGAGCGGCGCGCCAAGGCTCGCGCGCGCCGCCGCGCACGGGCCCGCCGAGGGCGAGGGCGCGCGCCGAGCGCACGCCGACCGCCGTGGCCACCCCGGTGCCGACCGCCGTCCCGACGGTCACCGACGACAACGGGGGCGAGATCGAGTCCGGCGACGACTCGAGCGGCCGCGGCCGTGGCCGCGGGCGCAACCGCGGCAGCGACGACAGCGGCGGCGACGACGACTGAGCGTCAGCGCCGCCCCGCGGCCCGCCCCCCGGCGCGCGCTCAGCGCCGCCGCGCGGCCCAGCGGATGCCGCCGAGCAGGTGCGACCGGAACAGCGGCTCGGCGTAGCTCTCCGTCGTGTGCCCGAGGCCCGTGTACCACGAGCGGCCGCGGCCGAGCTTGCGGCACCACGCGATCGGGTGCGGCGCGCCCATGCCGGCGCCGGTGTACGTCGCCTCGTCGAGCGTCGCGAGCACCCGCACACGCCGCCCGGGCCGCGTCTGGAAGTCGTACCACTCGTCCGTCCGCGCCCAGCGCCGGGGCAGCCGCCGCGTCGAGGGATGCCGCCGGTCGACGACGCGGATCGTGGCCGGCTGGACGGCCGGATGGGTCCTGAACCGCGCCCCGATCAGCCTGCGGTACCACGGCCAGCCGTCCTCGGCGTTGGAGGCCGCGTGGATGCCGGCGAAGCCGCCCCCGCGCAGCACGTAGCGCCGCAGCCCGGCCTGCTCCGCGCCGTCCAGTACGTCGCCCGTCACCGACAGCCACACCACCGCGGCGTAGCGCCCGAGCCGGCGCCGGAACACGGCGCTGTCCTCGGTGTGCGTGACCGCGAAGCCGTTGCGGCGGCCCATGCTCCGGATCGCCTCCACGCCGGCCGCGATCGAGTCGTGGCGGAAGCCCGCTGTCTCCGTGAAGACCAGCACGCGGTACCGCTCGGCGGCGCCCGCCGCGGGCGCAAACGCCGCCAGCACGACGATCGCCGCCACCAAGGCTCGGACCATGCACGCAAGTCAACCGCATCCGATGCCTTGAAGCGACCAGGCGGCACCTCTAACATCTCAGTCTCCCTGACTGAGATCTGAGAATGCAACTGGACCGCTTCACCACCAAGTCGCAGGAGGCCATCCAGGCCGCGCAAGCGCTGGCCGCCTCCCGCAGCCACACCGAGACGCAGCCCGAGCACCTGCTCGCCGTGCTGCTCGAGCAGGACGAGGGCGTCGTCAAGCCCGCGCTGCGCAAGCTCGAGGCCCGGCCCGAGGCGATCCGCGCCGCGGTCAACGCCGCGCTCGACGCCCTGCCCACCATCACCGCCGGCGCCCGCGAGCCCGGCAGCGCCCGCGAGCTGCTCGACGTCCTGCGCGCCGCCGAGCGCGAGGCCGGCAAGCTGCGCGACGAGTACATCTCCACGGAGCACGTGCTGCTGGCGCTCTCCGAGTCCTCCGGCGAGGCCGGCGACGCGCTGCGCGCCGAGGGCGCGAGTCACAAGGCGCTGGCGAAGGCCGTCGAGGAGGTGCGCGGCGCGCACCGCGTCACGAGCCAGAGCCCCGAGGACACCTTCCAGTCGCTGGAGAAGTTCGGCCGCGACCTCACCGCGGAGGCCCGCGAGGGCAAGCTCGACCCCGTGATCGGGCGCGACGACGAGATCCGCCGCGTCATCCAGGTCCTCTCCCGCCGCACGAAGAACAACCCCGTGCTGATCGGCGAGCCCGGCGTCGGCAAGACCGCGATCGTCGAGGGCCTCGCCCAGCGGATCGTGGCCGACGACGTGCCGGAGTCGCTCGTCGACCGCCGCGTGATCGCGCTCGACATCGGCGCGCTGCTGGCCGGCTCGAAGTACCGCGGCGAGTTCGAGGAGCGCCTGAAGGCCGTGCTGAAGGAGATCTCCGAGGCGCGCGGCCAGGTCATCCTGTTCATGGACGAGCTCCACACGATCGTCGGCGCGGGCGCGGCCGAGGGCGCTGTCGACGCCGCCAACCTGCTCAAGCCGATGCTCGCCCGCGGCGAGCTGCGCGCGGTCGGCGCCACCACGCTCGACGAGTACAAGAAGCACGTCGAGAAGGACGCCGCGCTGGAGCGCCGTTTCCAGCCGATCCAGGTCGGCGAGCCCACCGTCGAGGCCACGATCGCGATCCTGCGCGGGCTCAAGGGCCGCTACGAGGCCCACCACAAGGTCACGATCACCGACGCCGCGCTGATCGCCGCCGCCACGCTCTCGCACCGCTACATCGCCGACCGCTTCCTGCCCGACAAGGCGATCGACCTGGTCGACGAGGCCGCGTCGCGCGTCTCGATCGAGAAGACCTCGGTCCCGACGGAGATCGACGAGGTCGAGCGCCGCGTCACGCAGCTCGAGATCGAGCTCGTGGCGGTGGAGAAGGACCCGACGGCCGAGGAGCGCCGCGAGGAGATCGAGCGCGAGCTGGCCGACCTGCGCGAGCAGGCGGCGGGCATGCGCGCCCAGTGGCAGCGCGAGAAGGAGCAGGCCGAGGGCCACGGCACGCTGCTGGAGCGCCTCGACGAGGCCAAGACCGAGTTGGAGCGTGCGGAGCGCGAGCTGGACTACCAGCGCGCCGCCGAGCTGCGCCACGGCGAGATCCCCAAGCTGGAGCAGCAGCTCCAGGAGGCCGAGGAGCGCGGGCCCTCCGAGGAGCCCGCGGTCTACCTCTCGGACAAGGTCGACGCGGACGAGATCGCCGAGGTCGTCGGCAAGTGGACGGGCATCCCCGTGTCACGCCTGATGGAGGGCGAGGTCGAGAAGCTCGTCCACATGGAGGAGCGCCTGCACCAGCGCGTCATCGGCCAGGAGGAGGCGGTCACCGCGGTGTCCGACGCCCTGCGCCGCTCGCGGGCGGGGCTGTCCGACCCGGACCGCCCGATCGGCACGTTCCTGTTCCTCGGCCCGACCGGCGTCGGCAAGACGGAGCTGGCGCGCGCGCTGGCCGAGTTCATGTTCGACTCGCAGGACGCGATGGTCCGCATCGACATGTCCGAGTACATGGAGAAGCACTCCGTCGCGCGGCTCGTGGGCGCGCCCCCCGGCTACGTCGGCTACGAGGAGGGCGGCCAGCTCACCGAGTCGGTGCGCCGCCGGCCGTACTCGGTCGTCCTGCTCGACGAGATCGAGAAGGCGCACAGCGACGTCTTCAACATCCTGCTCCAGGTCATGGACGACGGCCGCCTCACCGACGGCCAGGGCCGCACGGTCGACTTCAAGAACGCGGTCCTGATCATGACCTCCAACATCCCGGGCGGCCGGGCCGGAGTGGAGTCGCAGTTCCGGCCCGAGTTCATCAACCGACTCGACGACATCGTCGAGTTCGCGTCGCTGTCGCGTGACGAGCTGAGCCAGATCGTCGACCTCCAGGTCACGCGGCTGATCGGCCGCGTGTCCGAGCGCGGCGTCGAGGTCGAGCTGACCGACGCGGCGCGGCAGCTGCTCGGCGACATGGGCTACGACCCCGTCTACGGCGCCCGCCCGCTCAAGCGCGTGATCCAGAAGCGCCTGGTCGACCCGCTCGCGCTCGGCCTGCTGAAGGGCGACTTCGCGGCCGGCGACACGGTCGTGGTGGACGCCGAGGACGGCGCGCTGGCCTTCACGCGCACCCGGCCCGGCCCCCGCCGAGCCCGAGCCCGCCGCGGCGGCCTAAGCCCGGCTAGGGTCCGCCGCGCAGCGCCCGGCGCACGTTGATCGTGACCTTCACGTTCACGGCGTCGGGCGTGTAGTCGGCCTGGTTGTCGACCTGGAGCGTCCAGCGGCCGAGCTTCGGGCGCTTCACGGGGATCTGCCTGCGGCGGACGTCGACGCGACCGCACGGCCCGTCCGGCATCCCGAGGCTCACGGTCTTGCGCAGCTTCCCGCCGCGCAGGTAGTGCGCGAAGACCTCCGGCCCGTCGATGAACCCGCGGCCGAGGAAGCGCACCTTGCGCGACGGGGCGGCGCGGCGGGGCTTGAGCCGCAGCGCCAGCGCCGCGACGCGGCTCGTGATCGTCACCGTGTTGGCCGGCTTGTCGCGCTCCGTCAGCGTGAGCGCGAACGGGCGCTCGCCGCGGGCCTGGTAGGGCGCGTCGACCGAGCCCATCACGTCGCCGTGCTCGAGCGCCTTCGCGGTCGCCTCCACCGAGCCGTCGAGCAGCACGTTCACGGTCGCGCCCGGCGTGAAGCCCGCGGCGCGGACGCGGATCAGCTCGCGCTCCGTCGCGTCGACGGACCGGTAGCACGCGGCCAGCGGCTCGATCGTCGCCGCCTGCGCGGCCTGCGGAGCCGCGAGCGCGGCCGCGGCCGACATCGCGATCAGGGTCCTGCTCAGGCGCATGTCCAGCCCGGAACACCGCACGATGGGGAAAGGATCGGATACAACGGACGCGCCCAGCCAGTCTGCCGAGGGGAGAGGCACCGTGCCGACCTACATCATGCTGTCGACGCTGACGCCGGAGGGCGTCCAGACCGTCAAGAACAACCCGGCGCGCATCCGCGAGGTCAACTCGGAGGTGGAGCAGCTCGGCGCGACCGTCAAGGCGCAGTGGGCCACGCTCGGCCACTTCGACTTCGTGAACATCGTCGAGGCGCCGGACGAGAAGACGATGGCGCGCGTCTCGCTCGAGCTCGGCTCGCGCGGGACGGCGCACTACGAGTCGCTCGCCGCGATCCCGATCGACGACTTCATCGCGTCCCTCTGAATGACCGAGCGCCGCGAGACCGTCGCCGAGCCCGAGGTCCGAGGTCGAATCCGAGTTCGCCGAGCTCGACGTCGACGCCCCGCGCGTCGGGATCGTCATGGGGTCCAAGAGCGACATGCCGGCGATGGACGCCGCCGCCGAGGAGCTTCGCAAGCGCGACATCCACCACGAGGTGCGCGTCATGTCCGCGCACCGCGACCCGGACGTCGTGGCCGACTACGCGAAGAACGCGAAGATGCGCGGCCTGCGGGTGATCATCGCCGGCGCCGGGCTGTCGGCGGCGCTGCCGGGCGTGGTCGCGGCGCACACGCCGCTGCCGGTGATCGGCGTGCCGCTGACGTCGTCACGGTCCGTGGCCGGCGGGCTCGACGCGCTGCTCTCGATCGCGCAGATGCCGCCGGGCGTACCGGTGGCCTGCGTCGGGGTGGACTCCGCCCGCAACGCGGCGGTGCTCGCGGCGAGGATCCTGGAGGCCACGACGCTCGAGCAACCCGTCCAGCGCGCGGAGCCCGTGACCGAAGGTCTCGGCGCTCGAACGTGTCGAACTGGAGGATCACCGACGGGTCGTCGCCGCTGGGCGTGAGCCAGCGCCGCGCAGGGCGAGCACCTGAGTGAGCGCCATGCGCCGGAAATCTAGTTGGGGAGCGAGACGACGCCGAACCAGTACTGACCCAGCGCCTCGACGATCTCGAACAGGCCGTCGAGCGAGTGCGGCTTGGCGATGTGGCTGTTGGCGCCGAGGGCGTAGGAGCGCACGACGTCGGACTCGACCTCGGAGTGCGACAGCACGACGACCGGCAGCCGCCGCACGCGCTCGTCGTCGGAGGCGCGCATCGCGGCCAGCACGTCGTGGCCGGGCACGCCGGGGAGGTTGAGGTCGAGCAGGACGAGGTCCCACTCGAGCAGGCCGCCGGCGATCGCGCCGAGCGCCTGCTCGCCGTCGCAGACCACCTCGAGGCTGGCCAGCGGGAGCCGCTCGCCGAAGGCGATCCGCATGAGCTGCGCGCCGCCCGCGTCGTCCTCGACGAGCAGGACGCGACCGGACAGCGGTTTGTCGTGGCGTACCTCCACGGCCCGGGAGATCGACCGGGGGTGAGCAGCCTTGACGTGGGTGGACGGGAATACGATGCCGCGCCGTGATCGCCCGCTACACACGGCCCGAGCTGGGCGAGCTGTGGACGGACCAGGCCCGCATGCAGGCGTGGCGGGACGTCGAGGTCGCCGCGGCGGAGGCGCTGGAGGGCCCGACCGAAACCGATCTGGAGGCGATCCGCGGCGCCACGTTCACCGTCGAGGCCGTGCAGGAGCGCGAGCGGGTCACGGACCACGACGTGGCGGCGTTCGTCGACGTGCTGGCGGCCTCGGCGGGCGAGGCCGGGCGCTGGATCCACTACGGGCTGACCTCCTCCGACGTGCTCGACACGGCGCTGGCGCTCCAGCTGCGGCGGGCCGGCGAGCCGATCGTGCGCGGCGCGCGGGGCTACGCCGCCGCCCTGGCCGAGCGGGCGCGCGAGCACGCGGGAACGCTGTGCGTCGGCCGCACCCACGGCGTCCACGCCGAGCCGACGAGCTTCGGGCTCAAGCTCGCCGGCTTCGCGATGGAGGCGCACCGCAACGCGGAGCGGCTCGAGCGCGCGTTCGCGCAGGCCGCCACCGGCGCCATCTCGGGCGCCGTCGGGACCTACGCGTCGCTCGGCCCGGACTACGAGCGGCGCGTGCTCGAGCGGCTCGGGCTGGCCGGCGAGCCGGTCTCCACCCAGGTCGTGCCGCGCGACCGCCATGCCGAGCTGCTGAGCGCGATCGCGCTGGCCGGGGCCGGGCTGGAGCGGTTCGCCACCGAGATCCGGCACCTCCAGCGCACCGAGGTCCGCGAGGTCGAGGAGCCGTTCCGCGCGGGCCAGAAGGGCTCGAGCGCGATGCCGCACAAGCGCAACCCGATCACGACCGAGCGGATCACGGGCCTCGCCCGGGTGCTGCGCGGCTACGCCCAGACCGGGCTGGAGAACGTGGCGCTCTGGCACGAGCGCGACATCTCGCACTCCGGCGCCGAGCGCGTCGTCCTGCCCGACGCGACGATCCTGCTCGACTACATGCAGCACCTCGCGACGCGCGTGGCGCGCGGGATGACCGTCCACGCCGACCGGATGGCCGCCAACCTGGAGCTGACCAGCGGGGCGCTGTTCTCCCAGCGCGTGCTGCTGGCGCTCGTCGCGGGCGGGATGCAGCGGGACGACGCGTACCGGATCGTCCAGCGGCTCGCGCAGCAGGCGTGGGACACCCGCACGCCGCTGCGGGACCTGCTCGAGCGCGAGAACGTGGACGTCGACCTCGACGCCGTGTTCGACTACGCGCACTACATCCGGCACGTTCCGGAGATCCTTGCCCGGCTGGACGCGATCCCAGCCGGTGGCTGAGCTAGCCTCAGCCGGGTGACCACCCTCCTCGCCCGCGGCAAGGTCCGTGAGCTCTACGAGCTCGACGGCGACCTCCTGATGGTCGCCTCGGACCGCATCTCCACCTACGACGTCGTCCACCCGACCGAGATCCCCGACAAGGGGAAGGTCCTGACCGGCCTCTCGGCGCTGTGGTTCGACCTGACGCGCGACATCGTCCCGAACCACGTCATCTCCTACACGGACGGCGTGCCGGCCGAGCACCGGGGCCGCGCGCTGCGCGCCAAGAAGCTCGAGATGCTGCCGGTCGAGTGCGTCGTGCGCGGCTACATCTCCGGCTCGGGCTGGAAGGACTACCAGGCCACCGGCCGCGTGAGCGGGATCGAGCTGCCGCCCGGGCTGCGCGAGTCCGACCGGCTGCCCGAGCCGATCTACACGCCGTCGACGAAGGCGCTCGAGGGCCACGACGAGGCGATCGACTTCGAGGCGACGGTGGAGCTCGCCGGCTCGCGCGAGCTGGCCGAGCGGCTGCGCGACGCCACGCTGGCGGTCTACGCGAAGGTGGCCGCCCACGCCCTGGAGCGCGGGATCATCCTCGCCGACACGAAGTTCGAGTTCGGGCTCGACGCCGACGGCGTGCTGACGCTGGGCGACGAGGTGTGCACGCCCGACTCCTCGCGCTTCTGGCCGGCCGACGAGTACGAGCCGGGGCGCGGCCAGCCCTCGTTCGACAAGCAGTACGTGCGCGACTGGGCCGCGGGCACGGGCTGGGACAAGGCGCCGCCGGCGCCGGCGATCCCGCGACGACGTCGTGGCCGCCACGCGCGAGCGCTACGTCACCGCCTACGAGCGGCTGGCGGGCGAGCCGTTCTCCGCCTGGATCGAGCGGACCGCGCCGTGAGGGCGCGGGTCCTGATCCGGCCGAAGGCGGGGATCCTGGACCCGCAGGGACAGGCGGTCGAGCGCGCGCTGCCGGCGCTCGGCTTCGGGGGCGTGAGCCACGTGCACGTCGGGCGGCTGGTGGAGCTCGACGTCGAGGACCCGGGGCGCCTGCCCGAGATGTGCGAGCGGCTGCTCGCCAACCCGCTGATCGAGGACTACCAGATAGAACAGCCGGACGCTGTTCCCCGCGATCAGGACGCGGGGCCGGATGCCCCGCGGAGGTAACCCTTCGGCATGAAGTTCGGGATCGTCCGCTTCCCCGGCTCGTGCGACGACGTCGACGCCCTGCTCGCGGCGCAGCGGGTGGGGGAGGCGGAGATCCTGTGGCACCAGGACACCGACCTGCGCGGGGTCGACGCGGTGATCGTCCCCGGCGGGTTCTCCTACGGCGACTACCTGCGCGTCGGCGCGATCGCCCGCTTCGCGCCGATCATGGCCGAGGTCGAGACGTTCGCCCGCCACGGCGGGCTCGTGCTCGGCATCTGCAACGGCTTCCAGGTGCTGTGCGAGGCCGGGCTGCTCTCGGGCGCGCTGCTGCCGAACACGTCGCTGCGCTTCGTCTGCCGGCAGGTCGAGCTCGAGGTCGTCAACGCGTCGATCCCGTGGACGCGCGCCTGCTCGGTCGGTGACCGGCTGTCGATCCCCGCCAAGCACACGACGGGCCGCTACTGGGCGCCCGACCCGGTGCTCGACGAGCTGGAGGCCAACGACCAGGTCGTGCTCCGCTACGCCCCCGGCGAGAACTTCAACGGCTCCGCGCGCGACATCGCCGGGGTCTGCAACGCCGCGGGCAACGTGCTCGGGCTGATGCCGCACCCGGAGCACGCGGTCGACGTGCTGACGGGCAGCGTCGACGGCCTGAAGCTGATCGGGGCCCCCGCGTGACCGTGATGGCGCGCCACCGCGAGCTGGGTCTCACCGACCACGAGTACGAGCTGATCGTGGAGAAGATGGAGCGCGAGCCGAACGAGGTGGAGCTCGCGGTCTTCTCGCTGATGTGGACCGAGCACTGCGGCTACAAGCACTCGCGCCGGCTGCTCAAGTCGCTCCCGGTCGAGGGCGGCAAGCTGATCCTCGGGCCGGGCGAGAACGCGGGCGCGGTGGCGGTCGGCGACGGCCTGGCCTGCGCGTTCAAGGTCGAGTCGCACAACCACCCGAGCGCGGTCGAGCCGTTCCAGGGCGCCGCCACGGGCGTCGGCGGGATCCTGCGCGACGTGTTCGCGATCGGCGCGCGGCCGATCGCGATCCTCGACTCGCTGCGGTTCGGCGAGGTCGGCGAGTCCGCCCGCTCGCGCTACCTGCTCGAGCACGCCGTCGCCGGCATCGGCCACTACGGCAACTCGATCGGCGTCGCCACCGTCGGCGGCGAGATCTACTTCGAGGGCCCGTACGAGCAGAACTGCCTGATCAACGCGATGTGCGTCGGGCTGATCGAGCGCGACAAGCTGATCCGGAGCGCCGCCGCGGGCGTCGGGAACGTGCTCGTGCTGTTCGGCGCGCGGACGGGGCGCGACGGGATCGGCGGCGCGTCCGTGCTGGCGAGCGCCGAGCTCGGCGAGGCCGACGCCGACAAGCGGCCCACGGTGCAGATCGGCGACCCGTTCGAGGAGAAGAAGCTGCTCGAGTGCTCGCTCGAGCTGCTCGACGCGGGGCTGCTCGTCGCGCTCCAGGACCTCGGCGCCGCGGGGCTCACCTCGTCGTCGTCGGAGATGGCGGCCAAGGGCGGCGTCGGGATCGACCTCGACGTCCGGCGCGTCCCGCTGCGCGAGGCCGACATGGAGCCGTTCGAGATCATGATCTCGGAGTCGCAGGAGCGGATGCTGTGCGTGGTCGAGCCGGACCGCCTGACCGAGGTGCTCGCGGTCTGCGACAAGTGGGAGGTCAACGCGACCGCGATCGGCGAGGTCACGGCCTCCGACCGGCTGCGGGTGTTCGACGGCGAGGACCTGGTCGGCGACCTGCCGGTCGGCGCGCTGGTCGACGAGTGCCCGGCCTACGACCTGTCGCCGCTGCCGCCGGCGATCCCGATCTACCCGGCGCCCCGCGCCCTCATCCAGCCGGGGCTCGGCGCCGCCGACACGCTGCTCGCGCTGCTCGGCTCGGCCAACCTCGCCTCGCGCCGGTGGGCGTACGAGCAGTACGACTGCATCGTCGGCTCGCGCACGGTGCGGCGGCCGGACGCGGCCGACGCGGCGGTTCTCGCGTTGGAGGGCGGCTCGGCCATCGCGGTCTCGATCGACGGCAACGGGCGGCGGGTGGCGGTCGATCCCTACCGCGGCGCGGTCGAGGCGGTGCTCGAGTGCTCCGCCAACCTGGCGTGCGTGGGCGCCGAGCCGCTCGGGCTCACCAACTGCCTGAACTTCGGCAACCCGGAGAAGCCGCACATCGCGTGGCAGCTCACGCGCGCCGTCGCCGGGCTCGGCGACGCCTGCCGCGCGCTCGGCGTGCCGGTGGTGGGCGGCAACGTGTCGCTCTACAACGAGGGCGGCGAGGGCCCGATCTACCCGACGCCGGTGGTCGGCATGGTCGGCGAGCTGCCCGACCCGGCGCGCGCCGGCCGCCTCGGGTTCGCCCGCGACGGCGACGCGGTGGCCCTGATCGCGGCGGGCTGGTCGCCGGCGCTCACGGGCTCCGAGCTGGCGAAGCTCCGCGGCGAGCCGCTGGAGGGCGAGCTGCCCGCCGCCGAGCCGGGCGAGCTGCGCGCGCTGCACGCCGCCGTGCGCCAGGGCGTGCGGTCGGGCGCGCTGTCGTCCGCCCACGACGTCGCCGAGGGCGGCCTCGCGGTCGCGCTCGCGGAGTGCTGCATCGCGGGCGGCCGCGGCGCCGACATCGACTTCGGCGCGCCCGCCGACGAGGCGCTGCTGTTCGGCGAGGGCCCCGGCGCGTTCGTGGTCTCCGGCCCGCGCGAGGCGCTCGCCCGCTTCGGCGCCGCCGCCCGCGTCCTCGGCACGGTGGGCGGCGACAGCCTGCGGATCGAGGGCGTCCTGGACGCCCCGGTCGCCGACCTCGCCCGCACCCACGTGGACGGGCTGGCGGACCTCCTGCGCTAGGCTTGTGGGGTCAAAGCCGGGCAAGTGCCCGGCCACGTAGTGCCCGCGTTTCGTAGTGGTTGCCTTCACAGCACCTCCCACGTATCGCCCGCACAAGACTCCCGGGAGGGACCGTATGGCAACCGGAACCGTTAAGTGGTTCAGCGACGACAAGGGCTTCGGCTTCATCACGCCCGACGACCAGGGCAAGGACCTGTTCGTGCATCACTCCGGCATCGCCGGCAGCGGCTTCAAGTCGCTCGCCGAGGGTGCGAAGGTCAGCTACGACGCGGAGCAGGGCCCCAAGGGCCCGAACGCCACGAACGTAACCCGGCTCTAGCCGGATGGCGTCCAGCTCCAAGAAGCGCACCACGATGGCGAAGCTGAACCGCGAGAACGCGCTCCGCGAACGCCGTCTGCTCAAGCAGGCCCGGAAGGACGCGCGGAAGCTGGCCGCCGCTAAGGAGCGCTCGGGCGAGGCTGAGGCCCCGCCCGAGGCGCCCCCGGCCTAGCGCACCACCGCGTCAGGTCGGCGGCCATCTCCTCGAACACCGCGACGTACGCGTCCACCGACGCGTCGTCGTGCGTGACCGAGAGCGTCCACTCCTCCTCGCGCCCCGGCGTCATGAAGATGCCGCGGTTCATGTTGAACAGCCACGCGAGCTCGCTCATGTCCTCGTCCTGGTTGGCCTTGAACGACTCGTAGTCCGTGATCGGGGCGGTCGAGAAGGTCACGCAGCCCTTCGAGCCGACGCCGACCGAGTAGCCGGGCAGGTTGTGCTTGCGGATGACCTCGTCGCAGCCGGCGAGGATGCGGTCGTTGAGGCGGTCGAGGTGCTCGTAGGCCTCCGGCGTCAGGACCTCGAGCAGGTTCGCGCGGGTGGCCGCCATGCCGAGCGGGTTGCCGTTGTAGGTGCCGACCTGGAAGACGGAGCCGTCCTCGACGACGCTCATGACCTCCTCGTTGCCGCCGATCGCGCCCGTCGGGGCGCCGCCGCCGAGCGCCTTGGCGAGCGTGACCATGTCGGGCATCACGCCGAAGCGCTCCGTGGCGCCGCCGGCGGCGATGCAGAGGCCGGTCTTGACCTCGTCGAAGATCAGGACGACGTCGTGCCGGGTGCAGATCTCGCGCACCGCCTCGAGGTAGCCGGGCTCGGGGAGCACGACCCCGAGGTTCATCATCGCCGCCTCCATGATCACGCAGGCGGGCTTGCGACCCTCGGCGTCGAGGCGCTGGATGCGGCGCTCCATCGCGCCGGCGTCGTTGAACGGGACGGCGATCGTCATGTCCACGACCGCCTGCGGGATGCCGGCGCCGTAGGCGCAGCGAGGCGAGGTTCTCGCGGTCGCCGATCTGGTCGTACTCGACCCCGATCGAGACCATCACCGTGTCGTGGTGGCCGTGGTAGGAGCCGAAGATCTTCATCACGGTGTCGCGGCCGGCGTACGCGCGCGCGATCCGGATGGCGTCCATCGTCGACTCCGAGCCGGAGTTGGTGTAGCGCCAGCGCGGGAGGTTCCAGCGCCGCTGGAGGTCCTCGGCGACCACGATGGCGTCCTCGGTCGGCGCCGCGAAGTGCGTGCCCTTCGAGTACCGCTCGTCGATCGCCTTGCCGATGGCGGGGTGGGCGTGGCCCTGGACCATCGAGCCGAAGCCGTTGTGGAAGTCGTAGTACTCGTTGCCGTCGACGTCCCAGACCTTCGGGCCGGCGCCGCGCTCGAGGTAGATCGGCCACGGGTCGCGCAGCTGGTAGGAGGAGGCGACCCCGCCGGAGAGCACCGCGTGGGCGCGGCGGAACATCTCGGCGGACTGCGAGGTGGCGTCGTTCAGGCGCTTCTCCTCGCGCTCGATGAGCTCGCGGATGCGCTGGCGGTCGATCTGGACGGGAGCGTTGACGGACATGCAGTGAGCGTACTCCCGGCCCGCGCGACGGGGCGGCGCAGACCCGCGCGGCGCCTTTGCCGGGCCGTCGCGCGCGCTCCGTCCGGTGCGCTGGCCCGCGCGGCCTGGAGCCGCCGGGCCCGTTGCTAGCCTGGCTGCTTCAGTCGTGCACGAGAACGCCTCACTCGATGCCCGTGACGGGCCGCGCGACGAGTGCGGTGTGTTCGGCATAGTCGCGCCCGAGAGCGAGGTCGCGCGGCTCGCCTACTTCGCGCTCTACGCGCTCCAGCACCGCGGCCAGGAGTCGGCGGGCATCGCCGTCTCCCAGGGCGGCCACATCATGGCGATGCGCGACCAGGGGCTCGTCAACCAGGTGTTCGACGAGCAGAAGCTGCGCGCGCTCCGCGGGGACATGGCGGTCGGCCACGTCCGCTACTCCACGACGGGCGCGAACTCGTGGGAGAACTCGCAGCCGGTGTGGCGGGCGGACCGCCGCGAGGTCGCGCTCGGCCACAACGGCAACCTCATCAACGCCGTCGAGTTGCACGCCGAGCTGCGCGCGCGCGGCGTCGGCTTCCGCTCGACGTCGGACTCCGAGGTGATCGCCGCGCTGCTCTCGACCCACGAGGCGGACACGATCGAGGACGCGGTGGCCGACGTCATGGCGCGCGTCGAGGGCGCCTACTCGACGGTCGTGATGACCAAGGACCGCGTGGTCGCGTTCCGCGATCCCGCCGGTCTGCGGCCGCTGTCGCTCGGCATGGTCGGCGACCGCTACTGCGTCGCCTCCGAGACCTGCGCGTTCGACATCATCGGCGCGCGCTTCCTGCGCGACGTCCAGCCGGGCGAGGTCGTGTCGCTCACGGCCGGCGGGCTCCAGGTGCGCCAGGCGGTGTCCTCGCCGCGCCGCGCGCTGTGCGTGTTCGAGCACATCTACTTCGCGCGGCCGGACTCGCGGCTCGGCGGCCAGGTGCTCCAGGTGGCGCGCGGCCGGATGGGCGAGATCCTGGCGCGCGAGGCGCCGGTCGAGGCCGATCTCGTGATCCCGGTTCCGGACTCCGGGAACGCGGCGGCGCGCGGGTACGCGCGGGCGTCCGGGCTGCCGCAGGACGACGGCTTCGTCAAGAACCGCTACGTCGCCCGCACGTTCATCCAGCCCGGCCAGGAGCTGCGCCGCCACGGCCTGCGGCTGAAGTTCAACCCGCTCCCCGAGGTGGTCGCGGGCAAGCGGCTGCGTCGTGGTCGACGACTCGATCGTGCGCGGCAACACCACGCGCCAGATCGTGCAGATGCTGCGCGACGCGGGCGCCGCGGAGGTCCACATGCGGATCTCCGCGCCGCCGATCCGCCATCCCTGCCACTACGGGATCGACATGTCGACGCGCGAGGAGATGATCGCCCACGGGCGCACGGAGGCCGAGGTCGCCGCCGAGCTGGGCTGCGACTCGCTCGCCTACCTCTCGCTCGCCGGCGTGTACGAGGCGATCCAGGGCACGCGCGACACCCACTGCGACGCCTGCTTCTCGGGCGAGTACCCGCTGGCCGGCTCGCACGGGGCGCAGGCGAAGGACGCGTTCGAGCACGCGCTCCCGCTCGCGCGGCTGTAGCAACTTCGTCACGACTCTCCGCGGCGCCCCGGTGACCTCCGGACCCGGCGGTATGGTCGGCGGCCCTTGTCACTCGCCCTGGACAACGTCGCCCTTCCCGGTCTCGGCCCGCCCCCGCCGGAACCGGTCGCCCGCGCCACCGAGCCGGGCGCCGCGCTGCGCGAGCTGTTCGGCTTCGAGTCCTTCCGCCCCGGCCAGCGCGAGGCGGTCGACGCGGGGCTCGCGGGGCGCGACGTGCTCGTCGTCATGCCCACCGGCTCGGGCAAGTCGCTCTGCTACCAGCTGCCGGCCCTCATGCGGACCGACCTCACGCTGGTCGTCTCCCCGCTCGTGTCGCTGATGCAGGACCAGGTCGAGGCGCTGGAGCGGGTGGCGCCCGGCCGCGTCGCGCTCGTCAACGCCCAGCAGGACTCCGCGACGAACCGGCGCGCGGTGGAGCAGGCGGTCGCCGGGCACGTGCGGCTGCTCTACGTCGCGCCCGAGCGCTTCGCGTCGCCGGGCTTCCTGGAGCGGATCCGGCGCGCCGACATCGGCCTGTTCGTCGTGGACGAGGCGCACTGCGTGTCCCAGTGGGGGCACGACTTCCGGCCCGACTACTTCCGCCTGGCCGACGCGGCGCGCTGGCTCGGCGCGGGAGCGATCGCGGCGTCGACCGCGACGGCTACGCCGCAGGTCGCGGCCGACATCGTCGCGCCGGCTCGGCCTGCGCGACCCGGTCCGGGTGTCCACCGGGTTCGACCGGCCGAACCTCTCGTTCGCCGTCGTCCCGTGCGCCGACCAAGGAGGCCGTGCACCGCGGGATCGCGGCCGCGCTGCGCGAGGACGGCGCCCTGCCCGCGATCGTCTACGCGGGCACGCGCGCGGAGTGCGACCGGCTCACGCAAGCGCCTGGGCAGGGAGCTCGGCGTCGAGACGATCGCCTACCACGCCGGCCTGCCGCGCGACGAGCGCGCGGCCGCCCAGCGCCGGTTCATGGCCGGCGAAGCGCCCGTCGTCGTCGCGACCAACGCGTTCGGCATGGGCGTCGACAAGGCGGACGTGCGCACGGTGTGCCACGAGAGCGTCCCGAGCTCGGTCGAGGCCTACTACCAGGAGGCCGGCCGCGCCGGGCGCGACGGCCGTCCCGCCCGCTGCCTCCTGTTCGCCACGGGCCGCGACAAGGGCCTGCACGTGTTCTTCATCGAGCGCTCCTCGGTCGGCGACGACGAGCTGAAGGCCGTCGGGCACGCGATCGTGCGCGCCGCGGCGGACGCCGCCCGCGGACCGGGTCACCCCGGTTCGATCTCCCGCTCGGCCAGCTCTCGGCGCTCGCCGGCGACGAGGAGAAGGTGCGCTCGATCGTCGGCCACCTCGCCCGCGCCGGCGTCCTCCAGCCGTCGCCTTCGGCGCCCGACCGCGTCACCGGCCGGCTCGCCGGCGAGTGGGACGGGCCGCGCGCTCGCGCGCTGCCGCACCGCGGCCAAGGAGGGCACGCGCGCCCGCTGGCGCCAGTACCGGGCCGTCTGGGCGTGGGTCGAGGGCTCGCAGTGCCGCCGCGAGGGCATCCTGCGCCATTTCGGCGACCGCTCGTCGCCGGCGCCCGACGGGCCGTGCTGCGACGTCTGCGATCCGGAGATCCGCCCCGCGCTGCCGGCCGTCCGCCCGCGCGGCGCCGGCGCGCGGTCCCGCGCAGCTCGCGCAGCGCCCCGTCGCGGCCGGCGACGTCGCCGACCTGGACCAGGCGATCATCGAGACCGTGGCGGCCGCGGAGCCGGGCGTCGGGCGCACCCGGGCGGTCGAGGTCCTGCGCGGCGGGCGCTCGAAGGTCGTCCAGAAGTACTCCTACGACGGCCTGCCGCACTACGGCACCTACGGACACCTGCGCGCCGACGCCGTGCTCGAGCGGGTCGACGCGCTGCTCACGGCCGGCACCCTGCGCTCGACCGGCGGCCGCTTCCCGAAGCTGGAGCTGGCTTGACGGGCGGGCTCCGCGTCGGGGTCCTGGCCTCCGGCGCGGGCACGAACCTCCAGGCGATCCTGGATCGCGTCCACGGCCGCGAGGGCGTCGAGGTCGTCGCCGTCGGCTCCGACCAGGCCGGCGCCCAGGCGCTCGAGCGGGCCGCGGCGGCGGGCGTCGAGGCGGCCGTCTTCGCCCGCGCCGACCATCCCGGACCGCGCGGCCCGCGACGCCGCCATGGGCGAGTGGCTGGAAGCCCACGGCGTCCGGCTCGTCGTGCTCGCCGGCTACATGCAGCTGCTCGATCCCGGCGTTCCTCCAGCGCTTCCCGGGCCGGGTCGTCAACGTGCATCCGGCGCTGCTGCCCGCGTTCCCCGGCATCCGCGCGGTCGAGCAGGCGCTCGACTACGGCGTGAAGGTCTTCGGCGTCACCGTGCACTTCGTCGACGAGGGCGTCGACACGGGGCCGATCATCCTCCAGCGCGCTGTCGACCTCCCCGCCGCGACCGAGCCCGACGAGGTGCGAGCGGCGCTGCGCCCGATCGAGCACGACCTGCTGTGCGAGGCGGTGCGCCTGATCGCCCGTGACGCCGTCCGCCACGACCCGTCGCATCCGCGCCGCGTCCTGGTGGCGCAATGAGCTTCGCGCGGCCGCTTGACGTATCGTCACCGCCCGATGCGAGGGAGCGCATGACGCAGCCTGGCGACGTCCGGATCGCCCGCGCCGTCCTGTCCGTCTCGGACAAGACGGGAATCGTGGACTTCGCTCGCGGGCTCGCGGAGCTCGGCGTCGAGCTGGTGTCCACGGGCGGCACCTCCGCGGCGCTCGCCGACGCGGGCCTCGAGGTGCGCCCGATCGAGGACTTCACGGGCTTCCCCGAGATCATGGGCGGGCGCGTGAAGACGCTCCACCCGCGGCTCTACGCCGGGCTGCTGGCGCTGCGCGACGACCCTTCCCACATGCTCGCCGCGCAGGAGCACGACGTGCAGTTCGTCGACCTCGTGTGCGTGAACCTCTATCCGTTCGAGGCGACGGCCGCCCGCCGCGGCGTGACCGAGCACGAGGTGATCGAGAACATCGACATCGGCGGCCCGACGATGATCCGCGCGGCGGCCAAGAACTTCGGCTTCTCGGCGGTCGTGGTCAAGCCGGAGAGCTACGACGCCGTGCTCCAGGAGCTGCGCGACTCCGACGGCCGGCTGTCGCTGTCCACGCGCGAGAGCCTGGCGGTCGAGGCGTTCAACTACACCGCCCGCTACGACACCGCGATCGCGCGCTGGTTCGTCGAGAAGCACGACGACTTCCCGCCGATGCTGCTGAACACGTTCGAGAAGGTGACCGACCTCGCGTACGGCGAGAACCCGCACCAGCGGGCCGCGTACTACCGGCAGGTCGGCGCGCGCATGGACGTGCTCTCGATGGTCCGGCAGCTCGGCGGCAAGGAGCTGTCGTTCAACAACGTGCTGGACCTCAACGCGGGGCGGCTGCTGGTCGGCGAGTTCGAGCTGCCCGCCTGCGCGATCATCAAGCACAACAACCCGTGCGGCTGCGCGGTCGGCGGCTCAGCGCTCGAGGCGTACCGGCGCGCGTTCGCGTGCGACCCGGTGTCCGCGTTCGGCGGCGTGATCTGCCTCAACCGGCCGGTCGACGCGGAGCTCGCGGAGGCGCTGTCGGGCCAGTTCCTCGAGGTCCTGATGGCGCCGCGGTTCAGCGACGAGGCGGTCGAGATCCTGTGCCGCAAGCCGAACCTGCGGATCCTCGAGGACGGCGAGCGGCGGCGGGTCAACATCGCGGAGCGCGACATCAAGCGCGTGCTCGGCGGCGTGCTCGTCCAGGACCGCGACATGGACCTCGAGGACCGGACGGAGATGGAGGTCGTCACGGAGCGCAAGCCCGTCCGAGCGCGAGTGGGGCGAGATGCTGTTCGCCTGGAAGGTCTGCAAGCACGTGCGCTCCAACGCGATCGTGCTGGCGCGCGACCTCGCCTCGGTCGGCATCGGCGCCGGGCAGATGAGCCGGGTCGACTCCGTCCGGCTCGCGATCGAGAAGGCGGCGGCGACGCAGACGGACCTGACCGGCGGGGCGCTCGCCTCCGACGCCTTCTTCCCGTTCTCCGACGGCCCGCAGCTGGCGGTCGACGCGGGCGTGACCGCGATCATCCAGCCCGGCGGCTCCAAGCGAGACCACGAGGTGGTCGAGGCCGCCGACGCCGCCGGCATCTCGATGGTCTTCACCCACCGCCGCCACTTCAAGCACTGACGTCGCCGTGGATCCCCTGCTCATCGCACGCCTCCAGGCACTCGGCCGCATCGCTCATCGGCGCCGGCCTCGTGCTCGCGCCGCAGCGGATCGCGGGCGGGTGGCTCGGCGCCGACGCGGCGCGGCCGGGCGCCCGCGTGGCGCTCGTCGGCCTCGGCGCGCGCGACCTGGCGATCGGCGCCGGCGCCGCCTGGGCGCTCGGCGGCGGCGAGGACGCGCGGGCGTGGCTGCTGGCCGGCCTGATCGCCGACGTCGCCGACTTCACCGTCACGCTCGCCCGCCGCGACGCGCTGCCCACCGTCGGCGTCGTCGCCACCGCCGCCATCGCGGGCGGCTCGGCCGTGGTCGGCCTGCGCCTCCTCAGCGTGCTGAGGACTGACGCCCGCGCGCGCGCCCGCACTGATCGCCGGCGCGCCCGTCACTCGGTCCCGTACAGGACGCGCGACCAGATCGTCGTCAGCGTCTCGGTGACCCGCTCGGGCGGGGTCTGCACGCTGCGGCCGAGGCTCAGCTGGAGGTAGCGCTCCATCATCCACGTCAGCGCGACGGCGCTCTCGCGCGCGTCCAGCGGCAGCACGCGGCCCGCGGCGATCTCGTCCTCGATGTGCCGCGCCGTCGCATCGACGAAGCGCTCGATCAGCGCGGAGTAGACCGCCTCGGCGCGGTCGTCGTCCGTCGCGGCGTCGGCCAGCGCGTGCAGCACCGGCCCGTGCTCCACGAACACCCCGACGACGCCCTCGATCGCCTCGCGGATCAGCGCCGGCCCGTCGCCCGTGCCCGCGTACCAGCGCTCGGACATCGCGAACAGCTCGCCGCCGATGCGCTGCGCCACCCGCAGCACGACGTCGTGCCGGTCCTTGAAGTAGACGTAGAACGACGGCCGCGAAAGGTCCGTCCGCCGCATCAGGTCGTCGACCGTCAGCTCCCGGAACGGCCGCTCCCGCAGCAGCGCCTCCGCGGCGCTCACGATCTCCCGCTCGGCATCCTCCGGACTCCGCCGCTTCCGCCGCGTCCCGCCCCCGCCCCGGTTCTCCCCCCGCGGGCTCACGCATGCAGCTTAGACCGACCGGCGTCGTCCGAGCCGCATGCGAACATGTGTTCGTGACAAAGGACGTGTGGCAAGTGCAGGCGCGAGCTCCCGGTCGACGCGTTCAACCGGCTCGGCGCCGGCCGGCAGCACTGGTGTCGTGCCTGCTTTCGCGACTACTTCAAGCGTCGCGGCGACACCCACCGGCGAGCAGAGCGCGGGCGGCGCGGCGGAAGCGTGTCGCGGCCGCGCGGCGGTTCATCACCGGCTTCCTCGCTGTGCATCCGTGCGTGGACTGCGGGGAGTCCGACGTTCGTGTCCTGGACTTCGACCACGTGCGGCGACAAGTCGGCGCTGGTCAGCGCGCTCGTCGCGTGGGGCGCACCGCGCGGCCGCATCGAGGCGGAGATCGCGCACTGCGAGGTGCGGTGTGCGAACTGCCACCGCCGCGTCACGGCCCGCCGAGCGGGCTGGTCGCGGCTCGCCGGCGATGTCGACGACCCGCGGCGAGGGTTCAGCGCGCCGGTGCGCCGCAACCTCCGGCACGTCCACGAGGTTCTGGCCGGCGGCCACTGCGTCGACTGCGGTGAGACGGACATGCTCGTCCTCGAGTTCGACCACGTCGGAGCCAAGCGCGGGCAGATCAGCACGATGGTCTGGAACGTGAGCTTCGCCACGCTCCTCGCGGAGATCGCGAAGTGCGAGATCCGCTGCTGCAACTGCCACCGCCGGGCCACCGCGAAGCGGCGAGGAACCGCCGCGCCTGACACGGTCTACAGTCTCGGGCGAGCCGCCGTAGCTCAGTTGGTAGAGCAACCGACTTTTAATCGGTCGCGCGCAGGTTCGAGCCCTGCCGGCGGCATCCCATGGCAGAGACGATCTGGTCCATCATCGCGTTCCTCGGCGCCCTCGCGGTCGTCGCGATGATCGCGTACTTCATCGCCACCGGCCGCCAGGACCGCGAGGCCGACGAGGCGGCGCGCCGCTACTTCGACGAGCACGGCCACTGGCCGGACGAGTCGCCGTCGGGCTGACGCCGCGTCCCGGACGGCGCCGCGGCGCCTGACGCCTCCCGCGTCTAGCTCCCGTCCGCCCCCATGGTGTAGCGGTTAGCACGCCGCCCTTTCACGGCCGGTAGCGGGAGTTCGATTCTCCCTGGGGGTACTTCTCAGTGGACGCCGCGGGCGAGGCCGCCGTCGACGAGCAGGCTCGTGCCGGTGATGTAGGCAGCCGGGTCGGAGCAGAGGAAGACGGCCGCGGCGGCGAGCTCCTCGGGCGTCCCGAGGCGGCCGGCCGGGATGCGTCTTCCGCGCGCTCTCCTGGGCCGCCTCGAGCGAGCCGGACGTGCCGATGAGCCGGTCGGTGGCGATCCGGCCCGGGTGGACGAAGTTGAGCGTGACGCCGCTGGCCGCGAAGCGGCGGGCGAGCACCGTGAACGCCGCGGCCAGACCCGGGCGGTGGGCGTTGGAGAGCTGGAGCGTGTCGATCGGCTCGAGGGTCGCGATCGAGCCGATCGCGACCACTCGGCCCCAGCCGCGCTCGGCCATCGCCGGCAGCAGGCGCTCGAGGAACGCCATGGGAGACAGCACGAGCGAGCGGTGCGCCGCCTCCCATTGCTCGCGCGTGAAGCCGAGCGGGTCCTCGCCCGCCGGGCGGGCCGCCCGTGTTCGCGACGTAGACGTCGATCGGCCCGAGGTCGCGCTCGACCGACTCGATCAGCCCGGGCACGGCGTCGAGATCCTCGGAGTCGAACACGTAGCCGCGCGCGCCGATCGCGCGCGGCGGCCTCCTCGACCCGCTCGGGCGAGCGCGAGGCGATCGCGACCCGGGCGCCCTCGGCCGCGAGCCCCGCGGCGATCGCGCGGCCGATGCCCTTCGAGCCGCCGGTGACGAGCGCGACCCGCCCTTGCAGCCCGAGATCCATCAGGCGCCCACCGGCTGCGCGCCGCAGCGCCCAGGATGGCCGGGCGGCGACCCATCCGCACCAGGCGCCGAACAGCAGCAGCGCCAGCGGCGTGCCGGCCCAGTGGACGCCCGCGAGCACGGCCGCGAGGCTCGGCAGCCCGGACAGCGCGGCGCCGGCGAGAACGCGGCAGAGCCGGCAGCCGGAGCGCCGCCGCGACGGCGAGCGCGCACACCGCCCACACGCCCGGCCCCGCGAGCCAGCCCCAGTCCTCGAAGAACGACTCGTCGAGCGCCAGGCCGAGCACGACCGCGAACGCGGCGACGAGCAGGAGCTGGAGCAGCGCGGCGCGCCACGCGACGGAACGATCCATGGCGGCCATGATGGCAGCCTCACGGCCCGCCGCGCGCACGCCCGACTACGCTCAGCCCGACCCCGGGCGGTTAGCTCAGCTGGTCAGAGCGCCTGCCTTACAAGCAGGAGGTCCCCGGTTCGAGCCCGGGACCGCCCATCGGCCGATAAGGCCCCGACCGGTACCGCACGCCGGTCGCGCCCCCGTTCATCCGATGAAGCAGATGCGGGGCTTGCCGCCGACGAACGCGAGCTTCGACGCCCGCTCGGCGGCGATCCGTGGCGGCGTCGGCCGGCGCACCGCTCGACGGCGCGCCGAGCAGCTCCTCCATGCGGCCGATCTCGATGTCCTGGTCGGCCTCGACGTGGCGGGTGAAGGCGCCGATCTCCGCCTCCGCACCCGCGTTCGCGGCCCGCAGCCGGCTCACCATCGTGAGCGCCCCGCGGTGGTGCCCGATCATGTGACGCAGGAACAGCCGGTCGAACGCGCGCCCGCGCGCCCGCGCCAGCCGGGCGAGCGCGTCCGGGCCGACCATGCCGGGCATCAGCGAGCCGCCGCCGCCGTGGTCGTGCTTGTGCTCCTCGGCCGTCGGGAGCTTCTCCCCGCGCTCCCGGAGCCACTTCTCCATCAGGTCGATCTCGCTCTGCTGCGAGAGCTCCATGCGCCGCGCGAGCAGCGGGACGTCCCTGCCGCCGCTGCGCGAGCGCGCCATGCTCGTCATCACCAGCGCCTGCGCGTGGTGGTGGATCATCCCGCGCATGAAGTCGACGTCCGCCTCCTTGTGCCCCGGCGACTCGAGCTCGGCGGCCTCGGCCTGCGTGAGCTTACGCGCGGGCTCGCCCGGCGCGCCGGGCTGCACGATCGACACGCTCTGCCCGCCGGCCTGAGCGTCGTCATCGTCGTCGCCGCCGAAGCACCCCGCGAGCAGAAGCACCAGCAAGGGGGCCAGCGCGAGTCGCTTCGGCCACTTTCCTGAGTTGGCGATGAGCATCGCGCGGGAGTAGCATGGCACGCCGGCTCGGTCTTCACGAGGGGGAGATGAGAGGATGCGAAGGGGTCTCGCTGTGCCTGCGCGCGGACGACGTGGCGGACGGTTCGCCGGCGGGGTGCTCGCCGTGGACCCTGCTCATCAGCGGCGTGGCGGCCGGGACGGCCGCGGCGCAGCTCCCGTCGACCAGCGACCCGCGCGCTGCGCTCAGCCCGGGCCTCGACAACGCCGGCGTCGCGAACCAGGGCCTGGACCTCACCGCCCACCTCAACAAGCCGCCGGCCTTCTTCAACGCCGCGAGCCCCGGGTCGATCCTCTTCGCCAACAGCGACCTCGCCTTCCAGGGCGACAACGCCTTCGTCGGCAACTTCAACGGCTTCAACATCTACGACATCTCGAACCCGGCGGCGCCGGCCCTGCGCACGTCGGTCGTCTGCCCGGGCGGCCAGGGCGACCTCTCCGCCTACGGCAACCTGCTCTTCATGTCGGTCGAGGAGACGCGGGCCAAGATCGACTGCACGCTGACGCCCGCGGCCACCGCGGCCACGCGGTTCCAGGGCGTCCGCATCTTCGACATCAGCAACATCGCCGCGCCGGTGCAGGTGGGCGGCGTGCAGACGTGCCGCGGCTCGCACACGCACACCCTGGTCACCGACGAGGACGACCCGGACAACGTCTACATCTACGTCCAGGGGACGGCCGACGTCCGCCGCCACCGAGCTCGCCGGCTGCGACGCGAACAACACCAACACCCCGACCGGCGCCAACCCGACGAAGTGGCGGATCGAGGTCATCAAGGTGCCGCTCGCCGCGCCGCAGAACGCGGCGATCGTCAGCGAGCCGCGCCTGTTCGCGAACGAAGCCGGCGCCGTCAACGGCCTCCAGAACGCCGTCCCGACGCCGCAGCACCCGTCGGGGATCAACTGGTCGCCGCAGCCGATCACCGACGCCTGCCATGACATCACCGTCTACCCGGAGCTCGACATCGCCGCCGGCGCGTGCGAGGGCAACGGCCTGCTGATCGACATCAGCGACCCCGCCAACCCGGTGCGGATGGACGCCGTCGCCGACCCGCTGTACGCGTACTGGCACGGGGCGACGTTCTCCAACGACGGCAAGACGGTGATCTTCACCGACGAGTGGGGCGGGGGGACGAGCGCCCGCTGCCGCGCGACCGACCAGCTCGCCTGGGGCGGGAACTCGATCTACGACATCGTGGACGGGAAGCTCGTGTTCCGCAGCCGCTACAAGCTGCCGGTGGCGCAGGTCAACCAGGAGAACTGCGTCAGCCACATCCCGTCGCTGGTGCCGGTCCCGGGCCGCGACATCTTCGTGCAGGCGTGGTACCAGGGCGGCGCGTCGCTGGTCGACTTCACCGACTCGGCGAACCCGGTCGAGATCGGCTACTACGACCGCGGCCCGATCAGCTCGACCGCGCTCGTGCTCGGCGGCCTGTGGTCGACCTACTGGTACAACGGCGAGACCTACGGCTCGGAGATCGCCCGCGGCCTCGACGTCTGGCGGCTCGCGGCGACCTCTCAGATGTCCGAGAACGAGATCGCCGCGGCGCGCGAGGTCCAGCTCGACCGCCTGAACGTGCAGCACCAGGACCAGATCACCTGGGCGCCGAGCTTCGCTGTCGTCCGGTCGTTCCGGCGACCAGCTGGAGCGGGCGGGCGCCATCGACGCCGAGACGCTCGCGAAGATCGACAAGTTCGTCGATCGCGCCGAGCGGTTCGACGACCGCGGCGACACCGCGTCGGCGAGCGCCCAGCTGCACGCGCTGGCGCAGCAGCTCAAGCACGACGAGGCGGCCGGCTCGCTGGTCGAGGCGCTGGAGGCGCTGGCCGACGCGTAGCCACATCGGGAGTGGGGAGGCCGGGCGCGCTCGTTGCGCTCGGCCTCGCCGGCAACTGGGACGCGACCGCGCCCTGAACTGTCGTCCACGGCGCCCCGCGCGCCTTTGCGTTCGCCCGCGCGCCGGGAGATACTCACGGCGATGCTCGGGCGAACGACCTGGCTGCTCGCCGCGGCGATCGCGGTGCTTGCTCTCGCGGCCCCGTCCGCCGCGCTCGCCGACGGTGTGGTGACCAGGATCGGCGCTCAGCTGCGCTACGACTCGGACAGCCAGGACGCCGAGAACCTGGTGATCGCCGTAGGGACCAACGTGCTCAACTGCGACCCGAAGCCGTTTCCCTGCCTCCAGCTGGCCAACGGGCCGCAGAACATCCGCGACGGGGTCATAGGCTCCGACTGCCAGCAGCTGATCTTCAACGGCCAGCCGTTCGAGACGATCGTGGTCTGCACGCCGGGGGTGTTCACGAGCATCTTCCTCAAGCTCGACGACGGTGACGACTTCGTCGCGATGGGCGACTCCGTGCCACCCACGACCATGGACGGCAGCTTCGACGACGACAACCTCAGCTCGGCCGGCGGCGCCGACACGATCCTCGGCGGACCGGACAACGACACGATCTCCGACGACGACAGCGCCGCCGACGACACGATCGACGGTGGCGACGGCGCGGACACGATCTCGCTCGCCGGCGGCGACGACGATGTCAGAGGAGGAACCGGGATCGACGAGGTCACGATGGACTCGGGCGACGACACGGTCCGCCTCGACGACGTCGCCAACGACGGCCCTCCCGGCGTGACCAAGAACATCCACAGCGACGTCGAGATCGTCGACGGCGACGGCGGCAGCGACAACCTCTTCGGCAACGCGGCGGCCAACACCCTCCGCGGCGGCTCGGGCAACGACCTCCTCGACGGTGGGAGCGGCGCCGACGTGCTCGAGGGCGGCACCGGCGCGGACGACCTCACGGGCGGGCCCGACCTCGACCGCGTCGTCTACTCCGACACCGCGGCGCAGACGATCTCGCTCGACGACGTCCGCAACGACGGCGCGACGGGCGAGCTCGACAACGTGCACGCCGACATCGAGGACGTCACCGCGGGGGCGGGCAACGACGTCGTCACCGGCAGCGGCGCGGCGAACCGGCTGAGCGGCGGCTCCGGCGACGACCGCCTCGAGGGCCGCGGCGGCGTCGACTCGTTCGTCGGCGGCACGGGCGCGGACGCGCTGTTCGCCCGCGACGGGCTGGCGGAGTCCGTCGACTGCGGCGCGCAGACCGATACCGGCGAGGCTGACACGATCGACACGTTGCTCGCCTGCGAGGGGGTGGCAGTGAGCTCCGAGCTCGTCCCCGACGTCGACGGCGACGGGTCGAACAAGCCCGCCGACTGCGACGACGGCAACCCCGCCATCCACCCGGGCGCCGTCGACGTCCCCGAGAACGGGATCGACGAGGACTGCAGCGGCGCCGACGCCGTCAACCTGGACCGCGACGGCGACGGCTTCCAGCGCCCGCAGGACTGCAACGACGCCGACGCGCGCATCCATCCCGGCGCGCGCGACATCCCCGGCAACAGCGTCGACGAGGACTGCCGCGGAGGCCCGGCGCCGTTCCCGCTGCTCGTCTCGGCCATCACCACGAGCTTCCGCTTCTTCCCGTCGCACACGGTCTTCCTCGAGCTCGGGATCCGCAGGGCGCGCGCCGGCTCGACGGTGCGGATGCGCTGCCGCGGCCGCGGCTGCCCGTTCCGCAGCAAGCGCGTCAAGATCCGCCGCAATCGCGCCAAGGTGACCATCCGTAGGCCGCTGCGCCGCGCACAGCTCCGGCCAGGCGCGCGGTTCGACGTGCGGGTCACGCGGCCGCGGACGATCGGCATCATCGCGCGCTTCAAGGTCCGTGCGGGCAGGGCCCCGGCACGCACGGACCGATGCCTGCGGCCGGGCGCGAAGCGCCCGCGCCGCTGCCCGTCCTGATCGCGTCCAGAGACGCCCGCTCCTCTGGGAACTAGTCTTTCGCCGTGCTCACGGCGGGGCTGATGCGACCGCGGCTCCTCGCCGCTCTGGTGGTGGCAGCCGCCGCCACCGCCGCGCCGAACGCCGAGGCCCGCACGTTCACGTTCCGCTCGGCCACGATCAAGCTCTCGGCCTACGAGACCGACTTCGACGTCGCGCGCCGGATAGAGACGCCGCGCCGCGACGGGTTCATCACCCGCATGAGCGTGCGGGTCGTCGACGCCCACGGCGCGCTGGTCCCGCAGCAGCGCGTGATGCTCCACCACACGCTGTTCCTCAACTACGGCCGCTTCAAGGGCGACCGCCGGGGCAAGGACTGCACGCGCCGCCCGCGCGAGCCGTTCTACGGCACCGGCGAGGAGGCCCAGTCGCTCGAGCTCCCGGCCGGCTACGGCTACCGGGTGCGCCGCCGCGACCGCTGGACGATGGCGTGGATGCTGATGAACCACACGCATCGCTCCGAACGGGTCCGCCTCGAGTACACGGTGCGGCTCGAGCGCCACCGCAGGCTCACCCCGGTCACGCCGTACTGGATCACGACGAGCTGCAACCGCGACCGCATCTACGACGTCGAGGGCGGCGGCGCACCCGGCTCGGAGCACCACCGGACGCGCCTGTGGCGGGTGCCGGAGAACGGCCGGATCGTCGCCGCCGCCGGCCACGCCCACGGCGGCGCCCGCCATCTGATCGCACACCAGCCCCGCTGCGGAGACCGCCGGCTGCTCGCCTCGGACGCGAGCTACGGCCTTGCCGACGACCCGATCTACCAGGCGTCGCCCGTGCTGCACGAGCCGAGCCCGCGCGACATGAGCTGGGCGCTATCGGCCTCCGGCTGGCACATCCGCCGCGGGGAGCGGCTGCGGATCACCTCGATCTACGACGGCGAGCGCCCGCATACGCGCGTGATGGGGATCATGCACATCTACGTCGCGCCCGATCGTCGTCGACGGACCGGCTGCGCGCGGCTGCCGGCCGACGTGGAGCGCCGCGTCGGCGCGTTCCCGGGAGCGCCCGGCCGTCCCTACCCGCCGCCCGTGCACGTGCAGCTGAGCCGGCGGCAGCCCGACGGCCCGGCCACGGCGATCGACGCCCCGCCCGGCGCCGAGCACGTGCTGTCCGGCAACGCCACGTTCGCCATCCGGGGCCTCCGGTTCGCGCCGCGCCGCGCGTCGGTGCCGGCGGGCGCGCGCATCCGCTGGCGCTTCGAGCAGCGGAGCCGGCACGACGTGACCGTGGCCGACGGGCCGCGCGGCTTCTCCTCGCCGTACTCGACCCGCGGCGACAGCTTCGCCGCGAGGCTCACCGTGCCCGGCGACTACCGCATCTTCTGCTCGCTGCACCCCGTGGACATGAGCCAGCTCGTCCGCGTCCGCCCACCCGGCTGACCACGGCGGGGCGCGCTCAGTCGCGCTCGGCCTCCATCCACAGCGCGTCGTCGAACAGCAGCTGCCGGGCGGCCTCGAGGTCGCCCGACAGCGGGCGGTCCGACAGGTCGGTGTCGAGCGCCGCGTCGGCCGCCTCGAACAGCATCCGCACGCCCCGGCCCAGCGGCGGCCGCCCGCGCAGGCGCAGCGCCCGCACCGCCAGCACGAGCTCGGCGGAGACCGCCACGGCCATCCGGCCCAGCGCGTCGGACGTCCGCCGCGCGGAGTGGCCCGCGAAGTTCGCGTGCGACTCGATGCCGGACTGCACCGACGTGGTCTGCGACGCCGCGGTGGCCGCCAGCGAGCGGACCTCGGCGGCCGCCGCGTGCGCGGTGTACTCGAGGATCATCGCGCCGGAGTCGGGACCCGGGTCCTGTGCCAGCTGCGGCGGCAGCCCCGTGACCTCGGGATCGAGCATCGCGCCCACGCGCGCGGCCACCAGCGAAGCCGACTGCGCCATCGCCCCGCGCAGCGAGTCCAGCGCCAGCGTCAGCACCCCCGCGTGGAAGTTCCCGTTCGGCAGCGCGATGCCGTCGGCCGGGAGCATCAGCGCGTTCTCGCCGGCGACGTTGAGCTCCACGGCCAGCACGCCGGCGAGCCGCTCCAGCGCGTCGAGCAGCGCACCCTCGACCTGCGGCACGCAACGGAACACGAACGCGTCGTGCACCGGCCGTCCCTCGCGCCGGGCGCGGGCCTCGGGCCCGGTGCCCAGCAGCTCGCGCAGCCGGCGCGCCACCTCGACCTGACCCGCGTGCGGCCGCGCCGCGTGGACTCGCGCGTCGAGCACCGCGAGGTCCGCGTCCGTCGCCTCGTACGACAGCGCCGCGACCGCGAGCGCCGAGTCCAGCAGCCGGCCGGCGTCGTGGAAGACGAGCGCGGCCTGGCCGGCGCTGACCGCGTTGGAGACCAGGAAGCCGATGCCGTCGCGCGGGCCGTAGCGCGCCGGCACGAGCCCGTGCGCGGCCAGCGCCTCGGCGGCCGGCACGACGTCGTCGCCGACCCAGCAGTCGCCCTCGCCGGCGAGCGCGACGCCGATCTCGGCGAGCACCGTCAGATCACCCGTGCCGAGCGAGCCGAGCTCGCGCGCGAACGGCGTCACGCCCGCCCGCAAGGCGCCGAGCAGCGTGTCGAGCAGCGGCTGGCCGACGCCGGCGCCGCCCGCGCCGATCTGGTTGACCCGTACGGCCATCGCCGCCCGCACGACCTCGACCGTCAGCGGCGCGCCACCGCCGCCCGCGTGGCTGCGCACGAGCCGCCACTGGTGGTCCCCCGCATCCTCGAGCCGCGACGGCGCCGACCGCAGCGAGCCGACGCCCGTGCTCGTCCCGTACAGCGGCTCGCCACGGTCGAGCAGCTCGCGCACCAGGCGCGCGGCCGCCGCGTTGCGCTCGCGCGCCTCCGCGGTCAGCTCGGCCTCGGCGCGGCCGCGCGCGATCTCCACCACGCCCGCCGGCGTGAGCGAGCGCCCGTCGAGGAGCACGGTCGGCTTCATCCAGCGCAGCATGACGTGGCGGAATACAGTCCCGCGGCGTGGTCCAGCTGACCGGCACCGGGTTGACCCCCGAGAACGTCGTGGCCGTCGCCCGCGAGGACGCGTCCGTGGCGCTCGCGCCCGCCGCGCGCGAGGCGATGGAGCGCAGCGCGCAGGTGGTGGCGCGGCTCGCGGAACGGACGGAGCCGGCCTACGGCGTCACCACCGGCTTCGGCTCACTCGCCAACGTCGCGATCCCCGACGAGCGCCGCGAGGAGCTCCAGCGCGCGCTCGTCCGCTCGCACGCCGCCGGCATGGGGCCGCCGGTGGAGCGCGAGGTCGTGCGGGCGATGATGCTGCTGCGCGCGCGCACGCTCGCGATGGGCTGCTCGGGCGCGCGGCCCGACGTCGCCGAGACGATCCTCGCGCTGCTGAACGCCGGGATCACGCCGGTCGTCCCCGAGCACGGCTCGCTCGGCGCGAGCGGCGACCTTGCCCCGCTCGCGCACTGCGCCCTGACGCTGATCGGCGAGGGCGAGGTGATGCCCGGCTATCCGGCGGCCGCGGCACTGGAGCGAGCCGGCATCGAGCCGCTGACGCTCGGGGCCAAGGAGGGCCTGGCGCTGATCAACGGCACGGACGGGATGCTCGGCATCCTGCTGCTCGCCATGCACGACCTGCGCGGCCTGCTGCGGACCGCCGACGTCACCGCCGCGATGTCGGTCGAGGCGCTGCTCGGCACCGACCGCGCGTTCGCCGAGGACCTGGTCGCCCTGCGCCCGCAGCCTGGGCAGCAGGACAGCGCGCGCAACCTCCGCCAGGTGCTGCGCGCATCGCCGATGGTCGCCAGCCACCGCTGGAACGACGACCGCGTGCAGGACGCGTACAGCCTGCGCTGCGCGCCGCAGGTCAACGGCGCGGCGCGCGACGCGCTCGCGCACGCCGAGCGCGTCGCGGCGGCCGAGCTGGCGTCCGCGATCGACAACCCGATGGTGCTGCCGGACGGCCGGATCGAGTCGTGCGGCAACTTCCACGGCGCGCCGCTCGGCTTCGCCGCCGACGCCCTCGCGATCGCCGTCGCCGAGGTCGGCGGGATCGCCGAGCGCCGCACCGACCGACTGCTCGACGCCGCCCGCTCGCACGGGCTGCCGCCGTTCCTGACCACCGACCCGGGGGTGAACTCCGGCCTCATGATCGCCCAGTACACACAGGCCGCGCTGGTGGCCGAGAACCGGCGGCTCGCGGCGCCCGCGAGCGTCGGCACGCTGCCGACCAGCGCGATGCAGGAGGACCATGTCTCCATGGGCTGGTCCGCCGCGCGCAAGCTGCGCATCGCCGTCCGCAACCTCGGGCGCATCCTCGCGGTCGAGCTGACCTGCGCCGCGCGCGCGCTCGACCTGCGCGCTCCGCTCGAGCCGGCCGCCGGCACGGGCGCGGCGCTCGCCGCCGTGCGCGCGCGGATCGCGCCGCCCGGGCCCGACCGCTGGCTGGCTCCCGACCTGGCCGCGGCCGAGGAGCTGGTCGCGACCGGCGGCGTCCAGCAGGCCGTCGAGGCCGCCGTGGGGGCGATGGCGTGACCGGCGCCCGCACCGTCCGCGCGCCGCGCGGGACCGACCTGTCGTGCCGGGGCTGGCCGCAGGAGGCCGCCCTGCGGATGCTGATGAACAACCTGGACCCGGACGTCGCCGAGCGCCCCCAGGACCTCGTCGTCTACGGCGGCACGGGCCGCGCCGCCCGCTCGTGGGAGGCGTTCGACGCGATCGTCGGCACGCTCCGGACGCTCGCAAGACGACGAGACGCTGCTCGTGCAGTCAGGCAAGCCGGTCGGCGTGATGCGCACGCACGCGTGGGCGCCGCGGGTGCTGATCGCCAACTCCAACCTCGTGCCGGACTGGGCCACCTGGGAGGAGTTCCGCCGGCTCGAGGACCTCGGGCTGACGATGTACGGCCAGATGACCGCCGGCTCCTGGATCTACATCGGCACGCAGGGCATCGTCCAGGGCACCTACGAGTGCTTCGCCGAGATCGCCCGGCGGCGCTACGGCGGCTCGCTCGCCGGGACGATCACGCTCACCGCCGGGCTCGGTGGGATGGGCGGCGCGCAGCCGCTCGCGGTGACGATGAACGGCGGCGTGGCGCTGTGCGTGGAGGTCGAGGGCGATCGCATCCGCCGCCGGATCGAGACGCGCTACCTCGACGAGGTGGCCGACGGCCTCGACGACGCGGTGCAGCGCTGCCGCGCCGCCAAGGAGGAGCGGCGGCCGCTCAGCGTCGGCCTCGAGGGCAACGCCGCCGACGTGATCCCGCGCCTGCTCGAGGCCGGCTTCGAGGCCGACATCGTCACCGACCAGACGAGCGCGCACGACCCGCTCGGCGGCTACGTCCCCGACCGCGTCGACGCCGACGCGCTGCGCGACCAGGACCCGGACGAGTACGTCCGCCGCGCCCGCACCTCGATGGCCGCCCACTGCGCGGCGATGGTCGGCTACCTGGACCGCGGCGCCGAGGTGTTCGACTACGGCAACAGCCTGCGGGCGGAGGCGAAGCTCGGCGGCTTCGAGCGCGCGTTCGCCTACCCCGGCTTCGTCCCCGCCTACGTGCGCCCGCTGTTCTGCGAGGGCAAGGGGCCGTTCCGCTGGGTCGCGCTGTCCGGCGACCCGGAGGACATCGCGGCGACCGACCGCGCGGTGCTCGACGAGTTCCCGGACGACGCACGGCTGCGGCGCTGGATCGAGGAGGCGCGCGAGAAGATCGCCTTCCAGGGCCTGCCCGCGCGGATCTGCTGGCTGGGCTACGGCGAGCGGCACCGCCTGGGCCTCCGGTTCAACGAGATGGTGCGCGACGGCGAGCTGCGCGCGCCCGTCGTCATCGGCCGCGACCACCTGGACTCCGGCTCGGTCGCCTCGCCCTACCGCGAGACCGAGGGGATGGCCGACGAGTCCGACGCGATCGCCGACTGGCCGCTGCTGAACGCGCTCGTCAACACCAGCGCCGGCGCGTCGTGGGTGAGCATCCACCACGGCGGCGGCGTCGGCATCGGGCGCTCCATCCACGCGGGCATGGTGTGCGTGGCCGACGGCACCGACCTGGCGGCGGAGAAGCTCGAGCGGGTCCTGACCGCCGACCCGGGCATGGGCGTCATCCGCCACGCCGACGCGGGCTACCCGCGCGCGGTCGAGGTCGCGGAGGAGCGCGGCGTGCGGATCCCGATGCGCGCGAGCGAAGCGGTGACGAGCGCGCAGCGCGAGGCAGGAGAATGAGCGTCCGCGAGATCGCGACCGTCGGGCACCCCGTCCTGCGCGAGCGGGCGCGCGAGGTCACGGCGCAGGAGCTGCGCACGCCGGAGGTCCAGCGGCTGATCGACGACATGATCGAGACGATGCGGGCGGCGAACGGCGCCGGGCTCGCCGCGAACCAGGTCCACGAGACGCTGCGGATCGCGGTCGTCGAGGTGCGGCCCGGGAACCCGCGCTACCCGTACAAGCCGCCGGTCCCGCTGACCGTCATCGTCAACCCCGCGATCGAGCCGCTCGACGGCGAGACCGCCGAGATCAACGAGGGCTGCCTGTCGGTGCCCGGCCTCCGCGGCACCGTCGACCGCCACGTCAACGTGCGCGTGCGCTACCTGGACCGTGACGGCGGCGAGCACGAGGACGTCCGCCGCGGCCTCACCGCCGGCACGTTCCAGCACGAGCTCGACCACCTGGACGGTGTCCTGTTCCTCGACCGCGTGCGCGACCCGTCGACGTTCACGACGTGGGAGCAGTTCGACCGCCATCACCGCGCGGCGTTCGAGGCGCGCGCCCGGGCGCTGGTCGAGCGCGTCGGCTCGTGACCGCCCTGTGGTGCGAGCTGGCGTGGCTCGGCGGCGACCGCGCGCAGCCCGGGGTGCTGATCGAGCTCGACGGCGAGCGGATCGCCGCCGTCACGCCGGGCGCCGACCCGCCGCCGGACGCCGAGCGGCTCGCCGGGATGACGCTGCCCGGGCTCGCCAACGCGCACTCGCACGCGTTCCAGCGCGCGCTGCGCGGCCGCACGCAGGCCGGCACCGGCACGTTCTGGACCTGGCGGGAGCAGATGTACGAGCTGGCGGTGCGGCTCGACCCGGACTCGATGCACGCGCTCGCGCGCGCGACGTTCGGCGAGATGGCGCTGGCCGGGATCACCTGCGTGGGCGAGTTCCACTACGTCCACCACGCGCCCGGCGGCGCGCCCTACGACGACCCGAACGCGCTCGGCCGCGCGGTGCTGGCCGCGGCCGAGGAGGCCGGCGTCCGCATCACGCTGCTCGACGCCTGCTACCTGCACGGCGGGATCGACCGCTTCCGCGACCCGGACGCGCTGTCGTGGGCGGCGCGCGTCGACGCGCTGCACGACGGGCCGCGGAGCCGCATCGGCGCGGCGATCCACAGCGTGCGCGCGGTCGACCCCGAGTCCGCGCGCGTCGTCGCCGAGTGGGCGGACGGGCGGCCGCTGCACGCGCACGTGTCCGAGCAGCCGGCGGAGAACGAGCAGGCGCTCGCCGAGCACGGGCGCTCGCCGGCGGCGCTGCTCGACGAGGCGGGCGCGCTGTCCGAGCTGTTCACGGCGGTGCACGCCACCCACCTCACGGTCGAGGACGTCGCGCTGCTCGGGGGCGCGCGGGCGACCTGCTGCCTGTGCCCCACCACGGAGCGCGACCTCGCCGACGGCATCGGCCCGGCCGGGCTGCTGCGCGACGCGGGCGCGCGGCTCGCCGTCGGCAGCGACTCGCAGGCGGTGATCGACCTGTTCGAGGAGGCGCGTGCCGTGGAGCTCGACGAGCGGCTGGCGAGCAACGTGCGCGGGCGCCACACGGCGGCGGACCTGCTGCGCGCCGCGACCGCCGGCGGCTGCGCCGCGCTCGGCTGGCCGGACGCCGGGCGGCTGGAGGCGGGCGCGCTCGCCGACCTGGTGACGGTCTCGCTCGACTCCGTGCGGCTGGCGGGCACGCGGCCGGAGCACGCCGTCGAGGGGACCGTGTTCGCGGCTGCGCCGTGCGACGTCCGGCACGTGATGGCCGGCGGCCGCTGGATCGTGCGCGACGGCGCGCACCTCGAGATCGACGTTGCGGCGGAGCTGGCGGCGGCGGTGTGAGCGCGCTCGTCGTCGACGACATCGGGCTGCTGGTCACCAACGACCCGGCGCTCGGCGAAGGCCCGCTGGGGCTCGTCCGCGACGCGGCGCTGGTCGTGCAGGACGGGCGCGTGGCGGCGGTCGAGCGCGCGGGCGCGGCCGGCGACGAGCGGCTCGACGCGGGCGGGCGCTGCGTGATCCCGGGCTTCGTCGACAGCCACACGCACCTCGTCTTCGCGGGTGACCGCGGCGACGAGTTCGCCGCGCGGATGGCGGGCGCGCCGTACGCCGCCGGCGGCATCCGGGTGACGACGGAGGCGACGCGCGCGGCGAGCACGGAACAGCTCACGGCGCTCGCCGCCGCCCGCCGCGCGGAGGCGCTGCGGGCGGGCATCACCCACCTGGAGATCAAGTCCGGCTACGGGCTCGACGTCGAGACGGAGCGGCGCAGCTGCGAGGTCGCCGCCGCGCTCACCGACGACGTCACGTTCCTCGGCGCGCACGTCGTCCCGGCCGAGTACGAGGACCGGCCGGACGACTACGTGGCGCTCGTGACCGGCGACATGCTGCGCGCGTGCGCGCCGTACGCGCGCTGGATCGACGTCTTCTGCGAGGACGGCGCGTTCGACGCCGAGCAGTCGCGCGCGGTGCTCGAGGCCGGCCGCGCCGCCGGGCTCGGCCTGCGCGTGCACGGCAACCAGCTCGGGCCGGGGCCCGGCGTGCGGCTCGCGGTGGAGACGGGCGCCGCCTCCGTCGACCACTGCACCTACCTCACCGACGAGGACGTCGAGGCGCTCGCCGGCGGCGACACCGTCGCGACCTTCCTGCCGGCGACGGACTTCTCCACCCGCCAGCCGTATCCGGACGCGCGGCGGGTGATCGACGCGGGCGCCGCGGTGGCGATCGCCACCAACTGCAACCCGGGCTCGAGCTACACCACCTCGATGGCGTTCTGCCTGGCGCTCGCGGTGCGCGACATGCGCATGACCGCCGACGAGGCGCTCCAGGCGGCGACGCTCGGCGGCGCCCGGGCACTGCGGCGCACGGACGTCGGCCACCTGTCGCCGGGCGCGCGCGCCGACGCGGCCGTCCTCGACGCGCCTTCGCACTCGCACCTCGTCTACCGCCCCGGCGTCCCGCTCGTCGCCGCGACGATCCGCGCGGGAGGGGTCGCGTTCCGAGCCTTAGCGTTGTGAGCCATCACACACCCGGGTAGAGCGATGTCGGGAACATGGTGGATGTGGCGATCTGCGGCTCACGGCTGGACCTGGCGCTGAAGCTGCGGCGCCGCGCCTCGGCGGCGGGCTTCGCGATCAACGCGACCGGCGCGCTCACGCTCGCCCTCTACATGCTCGTCGTGTTCCCGCCCGCGGAGGGGCCGGGCATCCTCACGCCGGAGCTGGGCATGCTCGCGGTCGCCGTCTACACGGTGCTCGCGGGGCTCAGCGGGAACCGTCGCACGCGGCCGTCGTTCGACCGCATGCGCGCGTGGCTCGCCGCCGGCCGGCCGCCGACGCCCGAGGAATGCGGCGCGGTGCTCGGCATCCCGGCGCGGTTCGCGCGCATGACGCTCTACCGGTGGGGGCTCGCCGTCCCGCTGTTCGCGCTGCCGGACCTGGCCGTGGCGCCGGAGTTCGCGCTCGAGGTGGCGACGGCGACGGCGCTGGCGGGCCTGAGCGCCGCGGCCGCCGTCTACCTGGCGGTGGAGTGGCTGCTGCGGCCCGCGTTCGCGCTCGCGCTGGCGCCGGGCGCCCCGCCGCCGCCCGAGGCGCGCTCGCTCGGCATGGGCCCGCGGCTCGTGCTCACCTGGCTGCTGTGCACGGCGGTGCCGATCGTGATGATCGCGCTGATCCCGGTCGGCAGGGACGTGGAGGAGCCGCGAGAGCTCGTCGCGCCGATCTGGTTCGCCGCCGTGATGGCGCTGCTCGTCGGGTTCATCGCCACCAAGCTGGCCACCGCGGGCGTCACGCGGCCGGTGCGCGCCCTCCGCGAGGCGGTCGACGCGGTCGGCGAGGGCGACCTCGACGTCAGCGTCCCGGTCGACGACGCCAGCGAGATCGGCCGGCTCCAGGCGGGCTTCAACGCGATGGTCGCCGGCCTGCGCGAGCGCGAGCAGCTGCGCGACCTCTACGGGCGGCAGGTCGGCCTCGACGTCGCCCGCGAGGCGCTCGAGGACGGCTGGGAGCTGGGCGGCAGCCGCCGCGAGGTGTCGGTCCTGTTCGTCGACGTCGTCGGCTCGACGGCGCTCGCCGGGCGCGAGTCGCCCGAGCGCGTCGTCGCGCTGCTGAACGACTTCTTCGCCGCCGTCGTCGCCGCGGTCGACCGTCACGGCGGGCTCGTCAACAAGTTCGAGGGCGACGCGGCGCTGTGCGTGTTCGGCGCGCCGGTCGAGCAGCCCGACCACGCGGCGCGCGCGCTGACCACCGCGCGCGAGCTGCGCGCGGCGCTCGCCGGCCGCGTCGACGCGGCGATCGGCGTGGCCTCCGGCACGGTCGTGGCGGGCTACGTGGGCGCGGAGACCCGCTTCGAGTACACGGTGATCGGCGATCCCGTGAACGAGGCCGCGCGGCTCACCGAGATCGCCAAGCGCCGCGAGGAGCGGCTGCTCGCGAGCGGCGAGACGGTCGCCCAGGCGGGCGACGCCGAGGCGCGCAACTGGGCCCTCGACGGCGAGGTCGTCCTGCGCGGGCGGCGGACGGCGACGCGCATCGCCGTCCCCGTTCGCACGGAGCCCGCGCGGCACGCGCTGCGGCGCGCCGCGGCCGGGTAGCGCCGGGGTTCGCACGCTAGCCTCACGCCCCGATGCGGATCCTCGTCATCGGGGCGGGCGGCGTGGGCGCCGCGGCCGCCGCCATCGCGCGCCGTCGTGGCTTCTTCGAGCGCATGGTGCTCGCCGACCTGTCGGCCGAGCGCGCCGAGGCCGCGGTCGCGCACGCGGACGACGGCCGCTTCGCGGCCGCGCAGATCGACGCGAGCGACCGCGCGGCGATCGTCGAGCTGGCGCGGCGCGAGCGCGCCGACGCGATCCTGAACGCCTGCGACCCGTGGCTGAACCCGCCGATCTTCGACGCGGCGCTGGAGGCCGGGTGCACGTACCTCGACATGGCGATGACGCTGTCGAGCCGCCATCCCGAGCAGCCGTTCGCGCTGCCGGGCGTGAAGCTCGGCGACGAGCAGTTCGCCGCCGCCTCGCGCTGGGAGCAGGCGGGGCAGCTCGCGCTGGTCGGGATCGGCGTCGAGCCCGGCCTGTCGGACGTCTTCGCCCGCTACGCCGCCGACCACCTGTTCTCGGAGATCGACGAGGTCGGGGTGCGCGACGGCGCCGACCTGGTCGTGGAGGGCTACGACTTCGCGCCCACGTTCTCGATCTGGACGACGATCGAGGAGTGCCTGAACCCGCCGCTGATCTGGGAGCGCGACCGCGGGTTCTTCACCACGGAGCCGTTCTCCGAGCCCGAGGTGTTCGAGTTCCCGGAGGGCATCGGGCCGGTCGAGTGCGTCAACGTCGAGCACGAGGAGGTCGTGCTCGTCCCGCGCGAGGTCGAGTGCCGGCGCGTCACGTTCAAGTACGGGCTCGGCGAGGAGTTCATCGGCGTGCTGAAGACGCTGGCGAAGCTGGGGCTCGACTCGACGAAGCCGCTGCGCGTGCGCGGCGTGGAGGTCGCGCCGCGTGACGTGGTCGCCGCCGCGCTGCCCGATCCCGCGACGCTCGGCGACCGCATGACGGGCCGGACGTGCGCCGGGACGATGGTGACCGGCCGCGGCAAGGACGGCGAGCCGCGCGCGGTCTACCTGTACCAGGTGGCCGACAACGAGACGACGATGCGCGAGGACGGCGCCCAGGCGGTCGTCTGGCAGACCGCCGTGAACCCGGTGGCGGCGCTGGAGCTGCTCGCGGAGGGCGTCTGGAGCGGCGCCGGCGTGCTCGGCCCGGAGGCGTTCGACGCCGTCCCCTTCCTCGACAAGCTGGCCGAGCTCGGCGCGCCGCACGGGATGGAGGAGCGCGATCCGGCCGACCCGCTGCGCGCGCCGGCGCCGCGGCTTCTAGCTACCCTCCCGCCGGCGGATGGGCGCGGCGAGATTCTGTACGGAGTGCGGCGAGGCGCTGCCGGAGGGCGCGAAGTTCTGCGCCGCCTGCGGCGCGCGCGTGACTGCAGCCCGCGCCGCCCGAGCCGGAGCCGGTCAGCCCGCGCCCGCGCGAGCGGGTCGAGAAGGTCGCGCCCGGCGCGGACGAGCTGGCGGCGCGCGTCGCCGAGGGCCTGCGGCGGCCGAGCGTCGCCGCCGCGAGCACCGCTGCGGGCGCGGCGGCCGCCGCCGTGCTGGCGTTCGGGCTCGTCGTCGCGGTGCTGTTCCCGGCGGACTCGATCATCGGCACGATCGGCTTCGAGGGATCGCTGGTCGAGGAGGCGTTCCGGCAGGCGGTCGGGACGCTGCTCGTGCCGTTCGGCAACCCGGGCGTCCGGCTCGCGCCGACGCTGTTCGCGCTGATCCCCGTCGCGGCGACCGCGGCGGCCGCGGCCTGGCAGTCCTCGCGCACGAAGGACCGGACCCCGCGCGCGCGGCTGCTGGCCGGCGCCGCCACGGCGGTCCCCTTCGCGGTGCTGATGCTGATCTTCGCGCTCGTGTCCGGCGACGCCGAGCCGCAGCTCGGCGCGACGCTGCTGGCGAGCCTGTTCTGGGGCGGGCTCGGCGGGACGCTCGGCGCGTGGCTCCACCTGCGCCGCGAGCCGGGCGCGCGCGCCGCGGTGCCGGCCGCCGACGCGCTGGCGCTCGCCGGCGCCGCCCTGCGGCCGCTCGCGCTCGTCCTGCTCGCCACCACCGCGATCGGGACCGCCACCTGGATCGCCCAGACGCTGCGCGACCCGGCGCCCGCCCGCGGCGAGCGCTCGCCCGCGCTCGCGCTGGCCGAGAACTCGCTCTACGCGGTCGAGCACGGCGTCAACTTCTTCGCGCTCGGCACGCTCGCCGCCTTCGACTCCCGCAGCGGCCAGGTCGCGATCCCGGTCGACACGCGCGAGGACGTCTTCGACGAGTCCGACGCCGGCAACATCCGCATCTGGAGCTACCGCGACGCGATCACCGCCCCGCTGTTCGTCGCGCTGCTGCTCGTGCTGATCGCGCTGCCGGTCGCCGGCGCGCTGCTCGCGGGCTTTGCCGTCGCGCGGCTGCGCGACACCGCCACGCCGCTCCAGGCGGCCGCGTGGGGCGCCGTCGTCGGGCCGATCTGGGCCGTCGCCGGGGCGCTGCTGGCCTCGATCGCGGCCCGCGAGGTCATCTTCGGCGCCGTCACCGGCGGCAGCCTGTTCGGCCTGCTGCTGATCGGCGGCGCGGCGTTCGGCGCGGCGGGCGGCTTCCTCGCCGCCTCGCGCGCGCCCGCGCCCGCGCCGACCACGACGACCGCGGAGCCCGCCGCATGAGGCGCGCGCTCCTCGCCGTCCTGGTGGCGCTGGCGGTCCCGGCGACCGCGGCGGCGCAGACGCCCGCGCAGACCCAGGGCAAGGGCCCGAGCTCGATCATCCTGATCCTCGACGCCTCGAAGTCGATGAACGACGACGACGGCTCGGGGCGCCCGAAGCTCGAGGCGGCCAAGGACGCGCTCACCCGCGTGGTCGACGGCCTCCCCGACGACGCGCAGGTCGGCCTGCGGCTGTACGGCAGCCGGCTGGCGAACGTGTCCAAGCAGGAGGGCTGCCAGGACACCGAGCTGGCGGCGCCCGTCGCGCGGCTGGACCGCGACGCGCTGAAGGCCGAGATCGAGGGCATCACGGCGCGCGGGCGGACGCCGATCGGGCTGGCGCTCGAGAAGGCGGGCGGGGACCTGCCGCAGGACGGCCGGCGCACGGTGATCCTCGTGTCCGACGGCGGCAGCAACTGCTCGCCGCCCGGCCCGTGCCAGGCCGCGCGGGACCTGGCGGGCGGCGGCGTCGACCTGCGCATCGAGGCGATCGGCTTCCAGGTCGCCGACCAGGCGCGGCGCCAGCTCGAGTGCATCGCCGCCGCGGGCGGCGGCGCCTATCGCGACGCGGACGACGCCGGCGAGCTGGCCGACTCGCTCCAGTCGCTGTCGGTGCGCGCGCTACGCCGCTTCGACGCTTCCGGCACCCCGATCAGCGGCGGGCCCGACGCGGCGCGCGCGACCGCGGTGCCGAAGCCCGGCCAGTACCTGGACTCGATCGCACCGAACGAGACGCGCTTCTACAAGGTCCCGGTCGGCCTCGGCCAGAAGCTCGACGTCTCCGGCACCGTCATCGCGCGCATCCCCGGCCGCCGGGGCCTGTTCACGCGCTTCGAGGTGGAGATCCAGGACCCCGACGGCGAGAGCGTCGACAGCGACTCCAACAACGGCGTCGGCGGCGAGGCGGTCTCCTCCGTCGTCTCGACGGACCAGATCACCGAGCCCGAGGACAGCGAGCTCTCGTCGGGCGACCGCGCCGGCGACCACGTCGTCGCGGTCACGCTCGACGACCCCGACGGCACGCTCGAGGGCGACCGCTACCCGGTCGAGCTGCTGTTCCGCATCGCCGGCACGAAGGCCAACCCGGCACCCACCGAGACGCCGGAGGCGGAGAAGCCCGCGCCGGTTGCCGACGACACGCCGGGCACGCTCAGCGGCGCCGTCGCCGCCGCGATCCTCGCGCTCGTCGCCGCCGGCGCCGCGCTCGGCGTCGCGGCCCTGCTGCGCCGCAGGGAGGCCGCGTGAGGCGCGCGCTGATCGCCGCCGTCGTGGCCGGCCTGTTGGCCGCCGCGCCCGCGTCCGGCCAGCAGGTGACGACCGCGGGCGGGTCGTTCAACTCCGCTCCCGTGCTCGAGAGCGGCGTCACCTACCGCGACAGCATCCGGCTCGGCGAGGAGCTGTTCTACGGCGTCGAGCTCGCGGTCGGCCAGAAGGCGAGGTGGCAGGTCCGCGTGCTCGGCGCGGCGCCCGAGACGCTCGACAGCTTCGGCAACATCGACCTCAGCCTCGCCAACCCCCTGCGCAACAACCTGGTCTTCGACGACGACCAGGCCGACTTCGACGGCCGCAAGGCGGCGTCCGTGCAGGCGTCGACCGACACGGTCGTGGGCGAGGGCGTCGAGGGCGCCGACGAGGACATCGCCGTGCCCGGCACCTACTACTCGATCGTGCGCTTCACGCAGCTGTTCAAGGAGGAGGCCTCCTCGCGCCTGCGCGTCTACGAGTTCCCGGTCGACGTCACCGTGACGGTCACCGGCCAGCCGCGGGCCGACGTGCCGCTCCCGCCCGTCGAGGCCGAGACGCCGGTTCCGGAGCCGACGCCCGAGCCGGAGGAGCCCGAGGCGGGCCTGCTCACCGGCGCCGCGCCGGGCAGCGAGGGAGGCGACGACGCGATCCGCGAGGTGCTCCAGCTCGTGCTGGCCGGCCTGCTCGTCGGCGCCGTGCTCGGCGGGCCTGGGGGCGGCGTTCAGGCGCGTCACCCGCGCCTGAGGCGACCGTGCCAACGCTCGATCAGTCTGCCTGTCGTGGGCGGCGCGGGCGCGCTTCGCTGACGAAGCGGGTGGCGATCGTGAGCAGGAGGTGGACGACGCCGAGGACGATGAAGAAGGCGGTCGCCGTCCCGTCGCCGGTGAAGGCGAACAGGAACGGGGCGGCGATCAGCAGCGCGGCCAGCAGGTAGTCGACGATCGCGTGCGCGTGGACCGGGATCGACTTCACGATCCCGGTCGGCAGCGCGGTGAACGCGGTCGTCATCAGCACGAGCACGCCGGCCACGATCGAGACGGCGGTCGCGGTGTCGTCGTCGAAGCCGAACAGGAACGGCGCGGCGATGAGCAGGGCCGCGGCGAGGTACTCGACGGCGCCGTGGACGAACGCCGGGACGGGCCCCTGCTTGAACATCAGCCGAAGAACACTTCGGCGGTCTCGTACAGCTCAGGGTCGAGCAGCTTCGGCGCGGCCAGCGCCTCGTCGAGCGGGACCAGCTCGATCTTCGTGCCGCGCAGCGCGGCCATCATCCCGAACTTGCCCTCGGTGACGGCGTCGACGGCGGCGACGCCGAAGCGGGTGCCGAGCACGCGGTCGTAGGCGAGCGGCGTGCCGCCGCGCTGGACGTGCCCGAGGATCGTCATGCGCGACTCGAAGCCGGTGCGCTCCTCGATCTCGCGCTCGAGCTCGACCGCGATGCCGCCCAGCCGCACGTGCCCGAACGCGTCCGTTCCGGCGTGCTGGCTCCAGGCGCCGCCGTCCTTCGGCGTCGCGCCCTCGGCGACCACGACGATCGAGAACGTCGCGCCGTTGGACTGGCGGCGCTTGAGCCGCTCGCAGATCTCGTCGAGGTCGAACGGCCGCTCGGGGACGAGGATCACGTCGGCGCCGCCGGCCAGCCCGGAGTAGGTGGCGATCCAGCCGGCGTGGCGGCCCATGACCTCGACCACGATGACGCGGTTGTGCGACTCGGCCGTGGTGTGGAGGCGGTCGATCGCGTCCGTGGCGATCTGCACGGCGGTCTGGAAGCCGAACGTGAAGTCCGTGCCCGCGAGGTCGTTGTCGATCGTCTTCGGGACGCCCACGACGTCGACGCCGTCGTCGCCCAGCCGGCGCGCGACGCCGAGCGTGTCCTCGCCGCCGATCGGGATCAGCGCGTCGACGCCTCGGTCGGCGAGCGACTGCTTGAGCCGCTCGAGCCCGCCCTCCTCCTTGTAGGGGTTGGTGCGGGAGGTGCCGAGGATCGTGCCGCCGCGGTGGAGGATGCCGCGGGTGTTCTCGGCGGTCAGCTCGGCGCCGTCACCGGACAGCGCCCCGGCCCAGCCGTAGCGGAAGCCGACGAACTCGTGACCGTGCACGTTGATGCCCTTGCGGACGACGGCGCGGATGACGGCGTTGAGACCGGGGCAGTCGCCGCCCCCGGTGAGGACTCCGATGCGGGCCATGGCGCGGCATTGAAACACGCGAGCCGCCGGTCCATCGGACCGGCGGCTCGCCTTCCCCCTGAGTGGGGGGTGCTTCTGTCTCGCCTACGCGCGCGAGGGCTCGGGGAGAGCGCCTTCGTGCGAGATCCTGGGGAGCCAGTGGAGCTTCTTCGGCAGGTACCAGTTCTTCTCGCCCAGCAGCTTCATCGCCGCGGGGAGCAGGACCGCCCGCACGAGCGTCGCGTCGATCAGGATGGCCGCGGCGAGGCCGACGCCCATCATCTTGAACTCGATCGAGCTGAGCGTGGCGAAGATCGCGAACACCGCGACCATCACCATCGCCGCGCTGGTGACGACGCCCGCCGTGGAGCGGATGCCGTGGGCCACCGCGTCGTCGGTCTTCATGCCGCTGTCGACCGCCTCGCGAACCCGGCTGAGGATGAACACGTGGTAGTCCATCGACAGGCCGAAGAGGATCACGAAGAGGAACAGCGGGAGCCAGGCGGTGATGCCGCCGAGCGACTCGAAGCCGAGCAGGTTCGCCCCGTGGCCGTCCTGGAAGACGAGCTTGAGGATGCCGTAGCTGGCGCCGACCGACAGCAGGTTCAGCACGATCGCCTTCAGCGGGACGACGATCGAGCGGAAGGTGACGAGCAGGAGCAGGAACGCGAGCCCGAGGACGAACGCGAACACGAACGGCAGCCGTGACTGCATCGCGTCGTTGAAGTCCTTCGAGCCGGCGGTCATGCCGGTCACGTCGACCTGGGTGCCGTCGACCTTCGCGATCGTCGTGGGGATCACGTTGTCGCGCAGCGTCGCCAGCGCTTCCTCGGACTTGGCGTCGGTGCCGTCGCCCTGGACCGGGATGCTGACGATCTCCGCCTTCTTGTTCGGGCTGATCTGCGTCGTGACGGGCTGCGCCATCTGGCCCGACGCGAGCGCCTTGCCGGTCATCGCCGTGATGCCCTGCTGGACCTCGGGCTTGGTGACGTCGTCGGCCTGCACGACCACCATCGCGGGGAGCGGGCCGCCGGGGAACGCGGCCTGGATGCGGTCGTAGGTCTTCATCACCGGCAGGTCGTGCGGGATGCCGGCGACGCCGGGGTTGATCGTCTTCATGCCGAGCGCGGGGAACGCCAGCGCGAGCAGGATGCCGCCGGAGACGACGACGGACACGACCGGGCGCGCGAGCACCTTGCCGAGGATCCAGCCCCAGACGCGGGACTCGCCGTGGTTGGTGTGGCGGCGCTTGCCGATGATCGGCACGCGGCCCTTCTCGACCTTGTCGCCGAGCTTGGACAGCGCGGCGGGCAGCACGGTCACCGAGCCGAGCACGGCGACGGCGACCACGAGCATCGTGCCGACGGCCATCGAGGTGAAGACGGCGTTGCCGGCGATCAGCATGCCGGCCATCGCGATCAGCACCGTGACGCCGGAGATGAGCACCGCCTGGCCGGAGGTGGCGGCGGCGAACTCGAGCGCGGCCTCGTTGGAGCGGCCGGCGTCGCGCTCCTCCATCTTGCGGCGGAGGTAGAACATCGAGTAGTCGACGCCGACGGCGAGGCCGACGAGCAGGATCACGCTCGAGGCGGCGTCCGCCATCGGGACGATCTGGCTGATCGGGGCGATCAGGCCGAGCGTGCCCATGACGGCGGTCATGCCGAGCAGCAGCGGCACGCCGGCGGCCACGAGCGCGCCGAAGGCGACCACGAGGATCAGCAGCGTGATCGGGAGCGACAGCGTCTCGGCGCGCTGGAAGTCCTCCTCGAAGGACTCGTTGAGCGCCTTGGTCGAGCTGGCGTCGCCGAACTGCTCGACGCGCAGCTCGGGGTGCGCCTTCTGCGCGGCCGCCACGCTGGCGAGCGAGGAGTCGACGCGCGTCTCCACGTCATCCTCGTCACCCGGGACCTTGAACGTGATCAGCGCCGAGCGCCCGTCCTCGGAGATCTGGCCGGCGTTGCCCTTGGCGTAGGGGGATTCGACGTCCCGGACGTTTTTCGTGCGCTCGAGCCGGCTCGAGACGTCGGCGACGGCGGCGCGGAACGCGGGGTCGGTCGCGCTGAGCTTGCCGTTGCGCGACTGGACGAGCACCTGCTCGGACGCATCGTCCGGGAACTGCTTGGCGACGGCCTTGTCGGCGGTTCTCGACGAGCCGTTGCCCATGTCCTCGGTGGCGAGCGTCTTGGTGCCGACCGAGCCGCCGATCATGAAGGCGATGACGACGAAGGCCAGCCAACCGAAGACGGCCTTCTTGCGGTGCTGCGCGGACCACCGTCCGGCGCGCGCCGCGAGGTTGGAGCGGGGCAAGATTGAGTCCTTCCGGAGCTGGGGAGTCAACGCCGGTCAGGCTCGCATCCCGCTGGGGCTGCGGCAGTCGAGCGGACAGGCGTCCGCCGGTGCGGAGATCCTCACCCCCGCCCTGCGGACGCCTGCTGCTCGTCCTGCTGACGTCCACCGGCCGCCGTTCGGCGGCCGGTGGATTCCTGCTCAGAGCAGGATGATCAGCAGGATGATGATGATGAGTAGCGTGCCCAGTCCGATGTACATGCGAGATGCTTACCCGGCTGGCAGCCGCGCCACGCCGAGGCGGGGCACCCGGCTCTCATGAACCGTCCTCGAACCGCGCATCGGCGCGGCGGGGCGGCCGGCGCTTGGAGACCTCGCACGAGTGGTCCTCGACGACGTCGAGGCGGTCCAGCCGCGCGCGGTCGATCCCCGGGCCGCAGTTGACGACGTCGCGCTCGCCGTCGCGGACGGCGATGCGGTCGTCCCCGGCGCCGCCGCGGGCGGTGTCGCCGAGCTGGTCGAGCGGCCCGTGCACGTCCTTGCGCGAGAGCGCGAACAGCCGGTCGTTGCCGTCGCCGCCGTCGAGCGTGTCGCGGTCCTGGTTGGCCACGAGCACGTCGTTGCCGGCGCCGCCTTCCAGCGCGTCGTTGCCGCGCCGGCCCCACAGGCGGTCGCTGCCGTCGCCGCCCTCGATGTGATCGTTCCCGCGGCCGCCGAAGAGGCGGTCCTGGCTGACCGGGTCGCCGACGAGGTCGAAGTCGCCGCGCAGGTGGTCGTCGCCCAGGCCGCCCCAGATGACGTCCGGACCCTGCCCGCCGCTGATCGCGTCGTTCCCACGGCCGCCGCGGGCGATGTCCGCGCCGGGGCCGAGGTCGACCATGTCGCTGCCGCGCCTGGCTCGCACGCGGTCGTCGCCCTCCAGGGCGGTGATGGTGTCCGGGCCGGCCGTGCCGCGGATGCGGTCGTTGCCGGAGGTCCCGGGGATGACTGCCGCGTACGCGGCACTCGCAAGCAGGCCGGACACCACGACGACTGTCGCCGCGGCCGGCCAGTGACGCCTGCCAGAATCGGGCATGGGCCCTGCCTCCTGACTGATCGGTTGACGCCCTGGGAACACGCGGCGGGCAGCGCAAGTTGCGCAACCGCCGCGCTCGTTCCCCGGTTCGGGGGCGGGGCCCCTCGGCGCCCCGATCCGCGGCCTATACTCCCTCCCGCTCGGGGGCGTAGCTCAGTCGGTTAGAGCGCCGGCCTGTCACGCCGGAGGTCGCGGGTTCGAGTCCCGTCGCTCCCGTGGATGAAGCCGCTGCTAGCAGCGGCTTTTTCTTTGCCCGGGTCGCTTCCGCGGACGCGATTCGGGCGGCGGGTACCACGAGCGGGTACCAAACGGCCTCCGAAACGGGCCGCGCGCGCGTCGTCTCCGCGGGCGCGGGGGCCAACTTCCGTCCCTCGGCGCTATGGGCTACGAGATCCATTTCGTCAAGCGCCCCGGGCGGCGCGGGAACGCCCCCGGGGCCGGCACAGGAGGAGACACCTCCCATGCACGCCCACGGTAACGGAGGGCCGCCCAGCGGGCTGCCCCATCCCGCCAGCCTCGGCTACCACGCCCAGAAGGTCGTCCTGGCCGAGCTCGTCATCGACCCGCCCGACGAGGGGAGCTCGCTCGGCTACCTGCGCGACCGGCTACCGCTCCCGCCGGATGCGATCGAGCCGGCACTCGGCGCCCTGCAGGTCGCCGGCCTGGCCGCGCGCCACGACGACTTCGCCCGCGCGAGCACTCCGGCGCTGTACTTCGAGTACCTCTGGCCGGTGCTGCTGTGATCGGCGACACGACGCACACGGTCCTCGAGCTGTTGCTCGAGCATCACCCCGCGCTGCTCTCGGTCGAGGAGGTCATCCGCGAGATGACGGCGGGCGCGACCGAGTTCGCCGCACGCGACCGGATCGAGGTCGCGCTCCGGCGGCTCGTCGAAACCGGTCTCGCCCATCGGCTCGGCGCGTTCGTGTTCGCCTCGCACGCGGCTGTTTCCGTCGAGCTTTGGAGGCGCCGTAACGCCGTGAGTGCGCTGCAGGAAGCGAGGCGGAATCCATGACCAGTTCGCCCGCCGGAGCTAGCTGCTGCGCTGCCCGGACGATCGAGCGTCAGGTGAAGATGTGCGGCAGCGAGTCGGGGACGTGCACTTCGAGTCGCAAACCCGGGCCCTCCTGGGTCAGCCTCCGAAGATGCTCGATGCCACCGTCTACGGCCAGACCTTCGATGGCGGCGGCTAGCGCTTCCTCGTCTACGGGTGCGTGGCGGGACCCGGACTCGGCGGTGACGAGTAGCTCCACCAGGCTCCCCGGCCCTTCGCTCACCGCCACGACGCCGCGCCAACCCGGGGGAGGCGCGACTCGCGGGTCGCGGTAGGCATGGCCGAGATACGCAGCGCCGACACCGCTGACGCTCGTTGCGGCGCGTTCTTGCGCCCGCGCCTTGGCGGCCTGTTCACGTTCGTACTCCTGGTCATCGGCCGATGATCGCAGTGGTGTGGGGAACGAAGCGCGCGACCGAGACTCTGGCGTCGCTGACGGCGCCGGCGGATGCGGCTGGGTGCGTGGCACCGGCGCTCGCGTCGTCGCGCCGCAAACGAGGTTTCGCGGCCTTGCGACGCGCGTCGTTGATGACTAGGTTCCGGTCGGATGCCGGAGGACGGGCTGTTGGACGGTTGGCACCCTCGCGCGTTTATTCCCACGGTCGGGATCCGCGGGCAGGAGGAGCAGGAGAAGCGCGCGACGTCGTCGTTGCTCGCCGTGATGCGGGCGGTGCCGGAGTTCGGCCATGCATTGGTCGGTCCGCTCGGCGCGCCGAAGGGCCGCATCTCGACGTACGCGGAGGTCCAGCTCAAGGACGCGGCGGGCAAGACGCACATCCCGGACGGCGCGATCGTCGTCGAGCGCGGCAAGACGACGTGGCGGTGCCTGGTCGAGGTGAAGACCGGCGGCGCCGAGCTCAAGGACGAGCAGGTCAACCGCTACCTCGACATGGCGCGCGAGAACCGCCTCGACGCGGTGCTGACGATCTCGAACCAGATCACGGCGCCCCCACGGACTCGCCGGTGACGGTCGACCGGCGCAAGCTACGGAGCGTCGCGCTCGTCCATCTCTCGTGGTGGCGGATCCTCACCGAGGCGATCGTCCAGCACCGCCATCGAGGGATATCCGACCCGGACCAGGCGTGGCTCCTCGGCGAGCTGATCGCCTACCTCGACGACGAGCGCTCGGGGGCGAGCGGCTTCCAGGACATGGGCGAGAACTGGGTCACCGTCCGCAACGGCGCCGGCGACGGGACGCTCCGGGCGAGCGACGCCGAGGTACGCGACGTCGCCGCCCGCTGGGAGCAGTTCGTCGAGTACCTCTGCCTGGGACTCGGCCAGGACCTCGGGCGCGACGTCCGCCCAGTGCGGCCGCGCAAGCAAACGCGCGGCGCGCGGCTCGAGGCCAACTGCGCCGCGCTCGCCGAGAGCGGCACGCTCGAGGCCGCGATCCGCGTGCCGGACGCCGTCGGGCCGCTCGTCGTCCAGGCCGACCTGCGCACGCGGAAGGTGATCACGAGCGTCGTCCTCGACGCTCCGGGCGAAGGCCGCCCGCCGACCCGCGTGAACTGGCTGCTGCGGCAGCTCAAGGAGGCACCCGACGCGCTGCGTCGTCGATGTGAGCTTCGCCAACACCAAGGCGTCGACGGCGTCCGCTGCTCAGTGCGGCTCGCGAGGACCCGAAGTCGCCTGCTGCTCGCCGAACGACCCGAAGCGGTCACCGCGAGCGTTTCGACTGGCGCTCTCGCGCCCGATGGGCACCAAGCGCGGCAAGGGGAGCGTTCGTTCGTGCTCGAGACGCGCCGGCAGGCGATCGACTTCTACCGCGAGCTTGTGCAGAACCTACGGCCCTGGCGCGCCTCAGCGCCGAAGTTGCCGGACGATCCTTCGAGGCGACGACGCCAGCGCGGCCGGATCCGCCCGCCGTTCAGCGCGACGGACGGTCGCGACCCCGCTGAGGGAGTACGCGCGTCAATAGCCAGCGAGTGATGCGACCTGGGATCGAGCGTTCTGAGTTCGATCCGGTTCGAGCGGTCGCGGAGGGCCTGCGCGGACGTGTGCCTGACCCGCAGCGACATTTCAGGCGAAGTCATCGTCCGAGCGCAAGCGGGCGTGCGCACGGGCAGTCCACTCCCAGTTCCTCGATTGCTGTGCTGCAACTGCTTCGCCGGTGACCGCGCGCCGCAGCAAAACGAGCACTCGATGCGTCTTAGGCTGCCGCAGCGTAAGTCAGATACCGGTTCCAAAGTCGAAGCCGGCGGATGCGGTAGCGACGAGCTCCTCGCTACAGCCATGCGTTTCGGCGATCTGGCTCGTGAGTAGCTGAAGGTCCTTGACGTCCCGTTGGATGCGCTCCTTGGGGAGAAGCAGCGCGGCGCCGAGATCGTAGGCCTCGTGCTCCTGGCTTCGATCGTAGGTGCGACGGACGAGGCCGACAGTCGGGTCCCGAGCGACCCTGCATGGCTCATGGTCGAGCAGCAGGTGCGCAAGTTCCTCCATCAAGGTCGCGAGCCTGCGCCTCCGGGGCTTGCCGCAGTTCACGATGATGAGCGGCTGACCCGTCGCAGGGTGGACGGAGGCGGAGCCGTCGAAGGCGACGCGTCGGATCCGCTGTAGCGACACCTCGTTACCACGTCTCGCAGATGAAAGACGACGGCGCCGAGGTGTGCGACCAGGAGGCTTGGATCGAGGATCGCGAGCTGGTCGAGACCGAGCCGGCGGCGGATCTGTGCGGCTGTGCCTCGATCCGCCACTTGTCGCGGTAATTGCCCCGCTGGTAGCTCGAGGGGCTCATCGCGGCCGTTTGCTCATTTGGTCGTAGCCGGTGCGCACGAGTTGGACGAGGACTTCGGCGTCCTCGGGGGCCAGGTTCTTGTCGGCTCGCAAGTGGAGCTCGACGGCTTCGACGGTGCTCGCGTTGTCGCCGTGCACGAGCTGATTTCTCCGGCGCTGGGCCTCGGCTCCAAGGGGCACGCCCGCCCAATCAGCTAGACGGAGAAGGTGATCGCGCTCAGGCAGGTGCTGACCGGACTCGACGCGGGAGATGGTCGCCGCCGACATGCCGAGGGTGCGGCCGGCCGCCCGGAGGCTGAGGTTCTCCGCTCCTACGCTCGGCTCCCCGCACCCGCGTGGCGAGCTGGGCAGGATCTAGGCCTGCGGCGGATCGCGGGGTTCTGGGCCGCCATGCCGTAAGGCTACTGAACCGTTGCAGACGCGAAGCGATGCACCACGTCTGTCGACTTCCCTGCTATGCTTCAGCTCTGAAGCGATGCTCCATGGGTGCTGCACCGATGTCTCATGGAGCCAGCTAAGCGGCCAGCCAACATCACGAGGTATCTACATGTCGAACGAATTACAACTGGACACGACGACCAGAAAGATCACGGCCACGCGCGCGAGACGACGATCATCGTCAACGCCCAGCCCAAGATCGACACCAGTAAGGAGCTCACCTTCGAGCAGGTCGTCGCGCTCGCTTTCCCGACCCGCCCACCGGCGAGAACATGCACCTTCACGGTCACCTATCGCCGGGCGAGGGCAACAAGCCGGAAGGCACGCTGGTGACCGAAGGCGATGCCGTGAAGGTCAAGGACGGAATGGTTTTCAATGTCACGCGCCACTGATAAGTCGTAGTCCCGACCTCACGCCGACTGAAGGACGAAGGCTACGAGCTCGAGGTCAGCACGGCTCTCCTGCATCATCCACCACGTTCCGTACGTAGGCCCGAACAAGGAGGTGAGGTACGGCACGCTGGTCTCGCGCTCGAGCTCTGGGCGGTAAGACGGACCACGCCCGACAGGCACGTACGCCTGTTCGCAGGCGAGATCCCGTGCGACGCGGCAGGGCAGCCGCTTGAGCAGAATCATCCACAACGCTGCGGCCAGCAACTCGCCGCCGGGCATCGCCGATCGACTCCTTTCTCCAGCAAGCCCTCAGCGGCTACGCCGACTACTACGAGAAGATCACCACCTATGTCGCGATCCAGGCCGCGCCGGCCCAGCCTCTCGACCCCGCAGGCGACGGCGCGACCTACCGAGTTGCGACATCGAGCGACAACGAGTCGGTCTTCAAGTACATGGACACGGCCTCGCCAGCCGCGCCGGGCATCGCGACGCCCACGGCCAAGCTCGAGGTCGGCAAGGTGGCGATCGTCGGCCTCGGTGGCACCGGCGGTCCTACGTGCTCGACCTGCTGGCGAAGACGCCGATCCGCGAGCTCCACCTGTTCGACGCGACCGACTCCTGCAGCACAACGCGTTCCGCGCGCCGGGGGCGCCGGCATCGAGATGCTCGCCCAGGCGCCGAACAAGGCGATCTACTTCCAGTCGATCTACAGGAACATGCGGCGCGACATCGTGGCCCACGATGTCCGCATCACGCCCGGGAACGTCAACGAGCTGCGCGAGATGGATTTCGTGTTCCTGTGCTGGACAGCGGCCGTGCCCGCGAAGCTCATCGTCGACCGCCTCGAGGAATGGGGCGTCTCGTTCATCGACGTTGGTATGGGCGTCTCGAGACCGACGGCTCGCTTGGCGGCCTCGTCCGGGTGACCGCGAGCACGCCGAGACAGCGCCGGCACATCCATGATCGCGACCGCATCCCGTTCGGCGACGGCGACGCAAACAACGAGTACGGCCAGAACATTCAGATCGCCGAACTCAACTCGCTCAACGCGACCCTCGCCGTGATCAAGTTCAAGAAGCTGCTGCGCTTCTTTGTCGACCCAAGGGTGAGCACAACGCCATCTACGAGATCGACGGCAACAACGTCCTTAACGAACACGTCCACGACGTAGGCGGCGTGATGCGCCGAGTCGGGCACCGATTCGTCGAGTTCGTGCCTGACGACCTCGAGCCCGAAACGCTGTACGTGTCGATGGAGTACGCAACGGCCGTGCACAGCTGTCTGTGTGGCTGCCGCAGCCGCGTCGTGACCCCGTTGGCGCCGACCGAGTGGCGGAGAGCTACGACGGCGAGACCGTCACGCTCGCTCCGTCAGTTGGAAACTGGAGCTTCGCCTGCAAGTCGCACTACGTGATTCGCCGCAACGAGGTGTTCTGGCTGCCACGTATGTCGCGGGAGAAAATCGACGCCGGCCGCGAACGTGACCGTTGCGACAAGGAGGCCTACTTCCAGGACGTCCCAGTCGTCGGGGACGGCGCGGACGACCGCGCGCGCCGTTCGCGCGCAGCCTGGTGGCGTCGCCTGTTGCGCCTGCTTGCGCGATAGGGCGACCTCGTTTGGCAGCGCCGCGCCCGCGGCGGACGAGGGGTGCACGCTCAAGCAGCTCCGCGTGCGGCCGATCTCCTGGCGGTGCGAGCGCTCATTCCCGGCCGCCGTCTGTCCGCGGATGGTGGGCACCCTGCGCTGGACAGCCGCGCGCGATATCTACCCCGGCTCGTCAGCCGCCTCCGACGCCGCGTCAGACGCTGTGGCGGCCGATCGCGTGAATGCCAATAGCATTCCGAGCGCCTGCGTGGGGGCGTGCCCCACACGAGCGCCCCAACGATATCCTCGTTCGTTGCTCTTACGCCGAACTCGGCTTCAAGGCGCCGCTGCAGCTCCTTCAATGAAGGTGCGGCGCCCGGGTGCAGCCTGACGGTCGTCTTAGCCATCCGGCAGGTGCCCTATCCTGATTGTCGAATACCGGCAGTGTTCAGACCAACGAACGTTACTAGGGTGATGGGGGAGAGATGCCAGACAACCATGCCCATTCTCTGACGCCGGAACAGCTAGCCGAGAAGGCCGAATTGCTGATCGACGTGCGGCAAGCGACGGCTCTCAGGCCGCCCGCGGAGCGGGATCGGTACGAGAGGCCCGGTCTCGGTCGTGGAGGCGCGGCGGGTCGCAGAGGCTCGTGCCGGCACGTTCCGGATCATTCGCTAGCACGCCGTGGACATCAACGGCTGGGTCGACCCGGACCGGGCGTACTGGCTCTTCCACCGGTCTCGGACGACGAGTGGCGGCACTTGATCGACGAGTACGGGGGCCCGCGCCCGGCGCCGCTTGCGCGGGTGCTTGACGTGGTTCGAGAAGGCGACTGCTCGACCGTTGTGGTCGAGAACCGGTACGTCGACGCTGACTTCCGCAGCGACTTCTCGGCGTTCTGGTCAGGGCGATTCGAGCCGAGAACCGGCTTCGCCCGGCGAATGCACTTCTTCCGCGCCCATCTAGGACGCAGACATCCACGCGCTGCCTGACGACCACGGCTACTTGGGCTACGTGATCTTGCGTCCGGTGCTATACGGCCCCGTCGGCCAAGCCATGGTGGCGCCTCCGCCACGACTCATCCGTGATGGCGCCAAGCTCGCCCTCGTCGACGACGACGTCTCTTACTTCGGCAACGACCTGACGATCCAGGCAGCACCCTTCTGCCAGCAAGATCGCGAGTTTCTGCGTTGCGCTCACGCCGCGGCGTGGGTGATCGCTTATGGCTCGTACAGGCGAAGGCTGGTCGCCCGCCAGCACACCGCAGACATCGTCGCGCTGTCGCCGGCTCAGCTATCCAAGCTCGGCCGCTGCCCTCGGGTGGTCTCAACTACCACCAGCTGCAGGCGGTCTTCGGTGCGATGGGAATGCCCGCCCTGATGTACGTGCTCGGAGAGCTACCGACTGTCCTTGGTGTCCCGGACCCCGAGGAGGACCCCGACAAGCCCCCGGGCGAGTGGGACACGCGCCTCTTCAGTGTCATCTCACGGTACGTCAACTCAGGGTTTCCGGTCCTCGTCGGCACTGAGGGGCACGCGTTCGTCGTCGTCGGCTGGTACCGGGACGGGGATCGCATGCGGTTCGTCGCAAACGACGACGAGATCGGCCCGTACGACATCATCGAGCTGCCCATGGCCGACCCGCACCGGGGGCCTTGGGAGGCGCTCATGGTTCCCCTTCCCCCGAGAGTTTTCATGACCGGCGAGTCGGCCGAGAGCGACGCGTACGAGACCCTCGACTCCCTTAGGGCTCGGCGATGACATGCCAGAGCCTTGGGTCGACCTCACGCGCCATCTCACCGAGGGAAGAATCAGCCGGAGGGTCATGCTTGTTCGCGGGCGGGACTACAGGGCCAGCCTCGGACGACAAGGCCGCAACGAGGACGCCGTGCGCGCTCTGCGCCTCGCGCGCATGTCGCACTGGGTCTGGGTGGTCGAGGCGCAAGATCGCGACGCGAGGGACGCCGGCGAGCCCTGCGTCGAGGCGGAGTTCGTGTACGACTCAACGTCGTATGATCGCGACCCGCACCGGCTCGCCGTTTCGTACCCGGGGATCACCGTGACCCTGCCACCCGATGGAGGCGCGCCTGTGATCACCCCCACGCCGTTCGGCCGCTGGCATTGCAGTTCGCCGCGTAGCCGCGCCGCAGATGCCCGCTCCGGAATGGGCAGCGCGAGCAGAACGCCCACACACACACACAACTGCACCACCACGGTGCAGGGCTTTCAGGGGCGGTCAGCGCCGGCGGCCGACGCAGGCGAGCCGACGGCGAGACGTCAGTCTGAGGCGACGGCGCGCACCGATGCCTCGTCGACTACGTCTTTGAAGGAGTCTCCTCGAGGTCCTCGTCGGTGGCGAGCACCCGGTCCGCGGGCAAGGTGCAGAATGTGCGGTAGTCCTTAGCGACTGCCTTGTCGAGTGCCTCGGAGGTCCCAGCGAGTTGGCGTAGGAGGCTCACGAGGCGCGCCATCTCTTCCGGTGTTCGTCGAGTCCGGAACTCCTTCATGTTCACAGCTATCCCGCCGCCGTCGCCCCAGAACGTCAGCGCGAGGGGGTTGGCGATCTCGGGGTCCTTGTGTTCGCCCATCCACGCGGTCGCGTTCGGGATCTTGCCGCGTCCGAATGTCTGCCGGGATCCGTTGTCCTTGGCGTGCTCGTAGAGCGCAAGCACTCGCTCCGCGAGCTCCGGGGAATAACCGGGCGGATCTGAGCGTAGAACTCCTGCTCGGTCGAGCGAGGTCGACGGGCGCCGCCGCCTGTGCGCTTGATGCGGCGGGCCATCTCGGTTTCGCCGATGATCCGCGGGACGATGTTGACCCGCTCACCGTCGGGTTCGACGTACTGCTTGATCTCGACGGCGATGACCTCGGTGAGCTGCAGCTGCTCGTTGAGGAACTCGACGATGCTCCGCAGCTCCGGCGGGATGCGGTCCGCGACGAAGACCAGCCGCAGGCGTCGCTCCCTGAGGTTTGCGGCGACCGTGTCCCAGAACGCGTCGGGTTCGAGGTCGTCCTCGATGAACATCAAGAGCTCGTCGGTGGCGGCTTCGGTGTCGGCGAAGCGCGACTCGAAGCTGCTGCGCAGCCGCCCGGCGTCCCAGTGCGCGGAGGCGTTGGCCGCGTAGTCGAGCATCTGCCCGACGACTTCGCGGCGTAGCCGTGTGTCGCTGCTGCGCTTGACCTCCACGAAGGTCGGAATCGCGTCCTGGTCGACGAACAGGTGGTCCAGGCTCCAGCGGTCGGTCCCGTCCTCGCGGTCTGCGACACCCATCTCGCGCCGGACGAGCAGCCAGCGTCGACGCTCGTCCTCGGCCGCCTCCGCGCTGAGCAGCTCAGGGTGGGCGGCGAGGTGGCCCTGCAGGTCGGTTTCGGCGAGGTAGGGCTGCTCGACCATCTCGACCAGCTCACCGTCACGCAGAACGAAGATCGCGCACACGCGCCGATCTTATGCACGCCGATGCCAGCCGGTGTCGCGGTGCACGTCGCGTGTAGAGAGCGCTGCGCGCTTCTCGGAGTCGGGGCACACGAGCTGCGCCGCGAATCGCGGCAGGAGCGAAAAGCACGAATCCGATTGCCCAAACGGGCCGCTCAGCGGCCTTGAGGGGCGGATGCTCTCGATCGGCAAGCTCGTCGGCCGGCCAGGCCAAGTACTACCTCGACCAGGCGCAGGGGCGCGTCGACGTCGTCGACAGCGTCGGCGACGGGCGTGAGGACTACTACGTCGGCGGCACCGAGGCGCGCGGCGAGTGGCTCGGGCGCGGCAGCGCGCGAGCTCGGGCTCGGCGGCGCGGTCGACGGCGACGCGCTGCGGCCGGTGCTCGAGGGCGATGGACCCGGCGAGCGGCTGCCGCTGCGACGCTCGTCGAGCCCGGTGCGGGTCGCGGGCTTCGACCTGACGTTCTCGGCGCCGAAGAGCGTGAGCGTGCTCTTCGGGCTCGGCGACGAGGCGCTGCGCGACGCGGTCGCGGCGGGCGCACGACGGCGCGGTGCGCGAGGCGCTCGGCTACCTCGAGCGGTCGGCCGCGGCCGTTCGGCGCGGGCACGGCGGGGCGATGCGTCGAGCCGGCGGCCGGGCTCGTCGCCGCGGCGTTCCGGCATCGGACGTCGCGCGCGGGCGATCCGCAGCTGCACACGCACGTCCTCGTCGCGAACCTCGGACGGGGCGCGGACGGGCGGTGGTCGGCGCTCGATGGCCGGCGGCTCTACGCGCACGCGCGCGCGGCGAGCTTCATCTACCAGGCGGTGCTGCGGGCCGAGCTGACGCGGGCGCTCGGCGTGGAGTGGACGCCGGTTCGGCAACGGCATCGCCGAGATCGACGGCGTCCCGTCGCGCGGTCCTGCGGGCGTTCAGTCGGCGGCGGGCCGAGATCGAGGCCGCGCTCGCGGAGCGCGGGACGTCGAGCGCGCGCGCCGCGGAGGCGGCGGCGCTGGCGACGCGGCGAGCGCAAGGACACGGCGCTGCGCCGAGGAGCTGGTCGCGCGAGTGGCGGCAGCGCGCGGCCGAGCTCGGGCTTCGACGCGACGAGCTCGCGTCGCGTGCTCGGCCGGCGCCGGCGACGCGCGGCGTCGGCCGCGATTGGGAGCGCGTGATCGGACTCGCTGGCCGGCCCGCTCGGGCTCACGCAGCGAGCGTCGACGTTCGCGCGCCGCGACGTGATCCAGGCGCTGTGCGAGGCGCTGCCGCCCGGCGCACGCGTCGATGCGGGACGCTCGAAGCGCGGCGGACGCGTTCCTCGCCTCGACCGCGTCGTGCCGCTGATCGCCGGCGGACGAGGAGCGCGGTCGCGCGTGCGGTTCCGCCGCCGTGACGGGCGGCTGATGCCCGCCATCGCGCGAGGAGCTGCGCTACTCGACGCCGGAGCTGCTCGCGCTCGAGCAGCGGCTGGTCGAGCACGCGATGGCGTCGCGGCGCACGCGGCGTCGCCGTCGCGCCACGGCGACGCCGTCGAGCGGCGCGGTGGCGGCGCGGCCGACGCTCACCGACGAGCAGCGGACGATGGTCGAGCGGCTGTGCCTCGACGGCGACGGCGTCGCGGTCGTCGTCGGCAACGCCGGCACCGGCAAGACGTACGCGCTCGGCGCGGCGCGCGAGGCGTGGCAGGCGGCCGGGCATCCCGGTGCTCGGCGTGGCGGTCGCGCGCCGCGCCGCGCACGAGCTCGAGGACGACGCCGGGATCGCGAGCACGAGCGTCGCGGCGCTGCTCGCCGGCTTGAGCGCTGGGAGCACGCGGCTGCCCGACGGCTGCGTGCTCGTCGTCGACGAGGCCGGGATGGTCGCGACCCGCCAGCTCGCCGCGCTGTCGATGCGGTCGAGCAGGCGCGACGGCAAGCTCGTGCTCGTCGGCGACCACCGCCAGCTGCCCGAGATCGAGGCGGGCGGCGGCTTCCGCGGGCTCGTTCGGCGCGGGCTCGCGATCGAGCTCACGGACAACCGGCGCCAGGTCCACGCGTGGGAGCGCGACGCGCTCGAGCAGCTGCGGCAGGGCGACGCCGGAGGATGCGCTCGCCGCTGTACCACGCGCACGACCGGCTCGTCGTCGGCGGTCGACGACGCGGACGTCCGCGAGCGGCTCGTCGCGCGACTGGTGGGCAGCCGGCGATCGTCGACGGCGCGCTGATGATCGCCCACCGCCGCGCCGACGTCGCCGAGCTCAACGAGCGCGCGCGCGAGCGTGATGCGCGCGAGCCGGTGCGCTCGGGAGCGACGAGCTGCGACTGCCCGGCGGCGGCTTCGCGGTCGGCGACCGCGTCGTCGTCAAGCGCAACGACGCGCGGCTCGGCGTCACCAACGGCGAGCGCGGCGCGTCCTCGCCGTCGAGCCGGCCGGCGTCCGCTCGATCGTCGAGCTTCGGCGGCCGGCGCGGTCGTGCTCGACGCGAGTTCCTCTCGACGCCGCGACCGCGACGGCGATCCGACGCTGCTCACGGCTACGCCGTCACCGGCCACGTCGCCCAGGGCATGACCGTCGACCGGCCTTCGTGCTCGCGTCCGACGGCCTATCGCGAGTGGGTCTACACGGCGATGAGCCGCGGCCGCGAGGCGAACCACCTCTACGTCGCCGCGCGACGAGCTCGACGTGCGCGCCGAGTACGCGCCCGTGGGCGAGGACCAGCGCACGCCGCTGGATCGGCTCGCGGCGGCGCTTCGCACGGAGGCCGGTGACGTCGATGGCCGATCGACATCGGTGCGGTCGCGACGAAGGGAAGCGGCGCGCGGCTGGGCTCGGTGGCTCGCTCGCAGACCGCGCGCGCCGGAGACGAGGAGCTACGCAGTGCACGACGACACGGCGCCGACGCACGGGCCGAGCGCCACCATGCCGCCCGACCGGAGCCTTCCGAGCCGGCCAGCTCCGCCGTGGCACGACGCGGTCCCACGACCGCCGCGCGGAGCGGCGCCTCGCGCGGGCCGACCGCGACATCGGGCGGTCGTTGTGAGCGAGTCGCTGCTGTCCGAGCTGATGACGTCCGCGCAGCTCGCCGAGCTGCTGCAGATGAAGCGCACGACCATCGAGGACTACGCGCGCCGCGGCCTGCTGCCCTCGATCAAGCTCGGCCGGCACCGGAGGTTCGTGCGCTCCGACGTCGAGGCCGCGCTCGAGCGGCTCGCGCAACGGCGGGTAGTCGTCAGGCGGCGCTGGGCGCCGAGCGCGCCTCGACGATGCGGCGGGTGCCGTCGGCGTAGCAGAGCACCACAGCCCGGCCTTCGTCGGCCGCGCTCGGCGATGATCCGGCCGATGTGCGGACCGTCGGCGTCGACGAACAGCGAACCGTTCGGGTAGAGCATCCGGCCCGTCTTGATGTTGAACGTCGATCGCCTCGCTCATCACGTCGGCTGCGGAGATCGGGTTCTGTTCGTTGCTCATCGTCGCCATCCTTCGATCATCTCGGCCCAGCCGCGCTTGACCTCAAGCTGCGCGGCGCGCAGGCCTTCCGACAAGCGTACCGGCGTGGAAGATCGTGCCAGCTTGCTTTCCGCCGCTCCGCGTGTAGCGGTGCAGTTCGTTGACGCCATGCGCCCCGTCGTACACGCGGATCGTGTAACGGCGACCAGCTCCATCGCGGTCAGCGTGACCGCGTAATCCCACGACGTCGCGCCGTTCGCGTGCGCCAACGGACGTCCATCCGCACCGTCCGCGGCGGGTCGAGATAGGACTCGAACTCGCCGCTCACCGCTCGAGCTCCCGCGCGGGCGCCTCGGTGACGCTCGCCTCGAACACCTTCGTCATCCGCGCCGCGTCGTCGCGGCGCGGGCGGGCGTGGAGGTAGCGCTCGGTCGTCGTGATCTTGGCGTGGCCCATGAACGCCTTGACCGAGACGAGGTCGAACTCGCGGATCACGAGGCTGCCGAACGAGTGGCGCAGGTCGTGGAAGCGCAGCGGGCGCAGGCCGGCGGCGTCCTGTGCGCGGCGGTAGCGGCGCCGGAGCGCCGAGCCGTCGAGGTAGTCGCCGACCGCGCTGCAGAACACGAGGTCGTCGCGGCCGGTGAAGCGCTCGCGCGCCGCGAGCTGGGCGAGCACGCCGGCGGGCTGGTCGGCGAGCGGCACCGAACGCGTCTTGCGCGACTTCGGCGAGGTCAGCGCGCCGGCGGACCAGCTCGCCTCGACGACGAGGCGCGCGTCGAGGAAGTCGACGTTGCGCCAGCGCAGCGCGAGCAGCTCGCCCATCCGCAGCCCCGTGAAGGCGGCGACGACGAAGATCGCCGCGTCCTGCTCGTCGCAGCGGTCTCGCTCCGCGTGCTCCTCGGGCGAGACCGCGGGGCGGCGAGGATCGCGGTGCAGGCCCGCGCGCGCGGCGCGCACGAGCGCGAGCACCTCCTCGGGCTCGTAGAAGTCGATCGGCTGCGGGTCGGGCTCGCGGCGCTTGTCGGTCGCCGCGCGCGGGTTGACCGCCAGCCCGAAGGTGTCCTCGCGCATGGCGTGCTCGAAGACGCAGCACAGGACCTGGCGGTGCTTGTTGACCGTGCGCGGGCCGACCGACGGCTCGGCGTCGAGCGAGGCGAGGTAGTGGCCGACGTCGGCGGCGGTGATCGAGCGGAGCGGCAGCGGTCCGAACGCGCGCATGATCCGGCCGACGGTGCCCGGCCGCGCGGCCGCGCCGGGGTGCCCGGCGCGGCGAGCAGGTAGCGGTAGTCGGCCAGCGTCGACGGCTTGACGCCCGTCCACGAACTCCTGGTGGTGCAGCCAGCGCCCGACCGCGTCCGCGAACGTCGGCTCGACGGGCGGCGCGGCGGCCTGCCGCTCGACCTCGTACCGCGCGATCGCCTCCGCCAGAGCGACGAACGCGGAGCGCTCGTCGAGCGCTCCATCGGCGGGCCGGCCTCGTCGTGGCCGCCACCCGCCGCCGTCGCGCGGACGACCCACGCAGGCCCGAGCCGCCGCTTGACCTGACCGCCGGAAGCGTCTCGCCACTTGCCGAAGTACACGGGCCGCCGCGCGCGCGCCACAACGATGAGCGCGCCCTTCATCGCGTCTCGCTCGATCCGCGGCGGCCATGCCGCTTCTAGCGGCGAGAGCTGCTTGTTCGCCCCCTATCCGCCGGGCACGCGGCCGGGTACCAAACGGGTACCAAACCAGCCTGACCGACCCGTCCGAACCCGACCCAACGCTACCCGCAAACCCGCTTTCCCCTGTAAATCGACCACTTCCGGACTCACTGTCACGCCGGAGGTCGCGGGTTCGAGTCCCGTCGCTCCCGTAGCACGAGCCGCTGCTTGCAGCGGCTTTTTCTTTGCCCGGGTTCGGTCGGCTGCCGCGATTTCGTGCGCGACTTGGGCCGATCGTTTCGGACCGAATGGCGGATGCCGCCGCCACCTCCGTCCGTTTCAACGTCATCTGGGGGCAAGCCGAGAACGCCGACAGCAGCTTCGTTTGGGAGAGGGCGAGCGCCTGGGCACGCGATCGCGCCATCAACGACGCACACCGACGTCGCCGTTGTGCCAGCTCTTCGACGCTGTGAGAGGCTCGCACGCGTTCCGGCGCACCGGGCGCCGGCCAACGGTAGGAGGTCCCAATGGAGGGACGTGCACGGATCAGCCGCCGGATGCGCCACGTGGCGCTCGCGGCCGTCTTGGTCGCTGTGGGTGCGGGAGCAGTTACGACGTCGGGTTTCGGCCAGCTCGGCGACCAGCCGATCACCGCCTCCCGCTTCGCGCTGACGATCGACGGGGTCCAGATCGCGACGTTCGGTGAGCTGAGCGACATCACGAGCGAGGTCAAGCCCGTGGAGTTCCTGGAGTCCAGCGACAAGGAGGTCACCTTGAAGCGGCTCCCGGGCCAGCGGCCGCCACCGACGGTCACGCTCAAGCGCGGTCTTACCAACAGCCTGGAGCTTTGGGCCTGGCATCAGGTCGCGGTGAGCGGCAGCCTCGCCGCTCGCAGGAGCGTCAGCCTCGTCGCCTTCGATGCCGAGGGCCGGCCCGTCGCGAAGTGGTTCCTGACGAATGCGTGGCCTTCCCGGCTCAGGGTCGGCACAACGCCTGCAGGCAGCACGCGGCTCGTCACCGAGGAAGTGACGATCGTCGCCGAGGACCTCCAGCGCCTCGCGCCATAGACCCACGCCGGCCGGGCGCGGTGGTCCGCGCCCGGCCGCGAGCCTGCGATGGCGCATCGGATAGCGATCTCGCCGTCCACCTCGTCGCCGGCCGGGACGACGACGCGCACGCGGCGGCCCGCCGCGCACTGGAGCTCGACGAGGCCAAGGGGAACGTCGCTGCGGCCGCAGCGACGACCGCGCGCTTCGCCGCACGCGCTCCGATCGAGTGAAAGCGGTTCGAAAGCAGCTGCCGCGAGGCTGCACGCATGCATATTCCACGACCCACATACGGAGGCGTGGTCGCGACGGCAGCGCTGTTCATAGCGCTTGGAGGAAGCTCCTACGCCGCGGTGACGATCTCCGGCTCGAATATCAGGAACGGCACCGTGACCGGCTCGGATGTCAAGAACGAGTCGATCAAGGGCCGCGACATCGACAACGGCTCGCTGACCGGCAGTGACCTCAAGAGCGGCTCCGTCACGAGCTCCGATGTGAAGGACGCGTCGCTCGCGGCAACCGACTTCAAGGCCGGCGAACTGCCGGCCGGTCCGGCAGGGCCGGCCGGTCCGGCAGGGCCGGCAGGGCGGGGGCCTGCCGGTCCGCAAGGGCCGGTGGGCGCGTCCGGGGCGACACACGTCGTCACCCGCCGGATCGACACCGTCCTCGGGACCAGTGGCGGCAGCGCGGTGGCCGAGGCGAGATGCCTGCCCGGCGAGGTCGCCGTCGGTGGCGGCGCGCGCATCAACGGCCCACTGGACGGCACGACCGCGGTCCTCTGGGATGCGCCCCACGAGGAAGACGGAACGATCCCCGAGGAAGGCGAGACGGCGACGCGGTGGGCCGCGGGCGGCGCAAACTCGGGCGCCGTTCAGCGCACGATGGGCGTCCTCGTCCTCTGCGCGGCGCCGTGATGCGGTGGGGACTGCTCGCCGCGGGCGGCGCGCGCGCCTAGCCGGAGCCGACGGCGGGCAGCTCGCGCGCGGCGGCGCGGATGGCGTCGACGTACGGGTCGTCCGCCGCTCGCGTCGCGTGGTCGAGCTCCGCGAAGGGGCGTATGGAGGCGTGGTCCGCGTCGCTCCCCTGCATCCACGCCGCCCAGGCGTTGTGCACGTCCTCCGCGGTCACGGCTTCGCCCTTCGCGAGCGCGAGGACCGCGTACAGCCGGAACAGCGCGTCGAGGTCGCCCTCGGGCAGCACGTCGGCGGGCACATGGCGACGGATCCTGGCCGCTACGTCGTCGAGGTAGCTCATCAGGTCACCTGGCGCACGATCTCGGCAGCGTAGATCAGCGCGAAGACCCAGGGGACGATCCGCTCGACGCGGCCGAGCTCCCGATACTGCGCGAGCCACGAACGCAGACCGGCGCGCCGCGGCACGGGGCCGCCGGCAGCGTGCTTGAGCCGCTCCCACTCGTCGCCGAAGACCCGTGCCGGGAGGCTCTCCTCCATCGCGAGGATGACGTGGAACTTCGCGGCGTTCAGGTCGCGGTAGCTCTTCAGCAGCGCCCACCACGCGACGCACAGCACGATCCCGGCCACCGCGACGTACCACCGCAGCTCCTCCCCGCCGAGCAGCGCGGCGAGGCCGGTGTTGACCGTCAGGAAGAAGCTGTTGGCGACGCCGCGGCGCGCGGACACGCGATCCGCCATCTCGACCGCGAGCTTGTACAGGTCCAGGTATCCGGCCGGCAGCTCTGGCGACGCGCCGCGTTCCACCGCCGTTGGTGTACCCGGCGGCCCGGACGGACCTTGACGAGCCGGTCGAACATGGGCCAGGATCGGCAGCCAGTGCGGATCTTCGTCTCGTCGCCGAGCGACGTCCATCCGGAGCGCGTCAGGGCCGAGCAGATCATCGAGGTGCTGGCGCGGCAGTTCGCCGAGGCCTTCCCGGTCGAGCCCGTGCTGTGGGAGTGGCAGCCCGTCACCGCGGGTGAGCACTTCCAGGCCACCATCACCCCGCCGTCGGAGACCGACGTCGTCGTGGTGATCCTCTGGTCGCGCCTCGGCGTGCCGCTGCCGGTCGAGCGGTTCAAGGGCAAGCTCTCCGGCGGTCGCGTCACGGGCACCGAATGGGAGTTCGAGGACGCCCTGGCGTCGTACCGGGAGCGCAAGACGCCCGAGATCCTCGTCTACCTCAAGCGCGCTCCCGTCGAGGCGTCGTTCGAGGACCCCGACGATCCGCGGATCGACGCGCTCAGGGAGGGGAAGCGGCGGCTGAACCGCTTCATCAACACGTGGTTCTGGGACGAGGAGAAGGGCGAGTTCCGCGGCTCGAAGACGGACTTCCGCGACACGTCGGAATTCGAGGAGCTGCTCGAGCGGCACCTCGGAGAGGTGCTTCAGCGATTCGCGCGCGGGCGGCGGCCGGCCGCCCGCGCCGACGGCGGCGGCGGCGCGACGTGGCACCACGGGAGCCCGTTCCGCGGGCTCGAGCCGTTCGACGTGGAGCACTCCCAGGTGTTCTTCGGCCGCAGGCGTGCGCGCAACGAGCTTCGCGAGGCGCTCGCCGCCCAAGCGGCGAAGGGATCCGCGTTCGTCGCCGTCATCGGCGCCAGCGGCACGGGCAAGTCGTCGCTCGTGCGCGCCGGGCTGCTCCCGGACCTCGGCGTCGCCGGCATGGTCCAGGGCGTCGGCGCGACGCGCCACGCCATCCTGCGCCCGCGCGACGAGCGGGGCGACCCGCTGGCGGCCCTGACGGCGGCACTGCTGGCGCCGAGCGCCCTGCCCGAGCTGGCGGAGGACGGCTACGACCGCGAGCGGCTCGAGGCGCTGATCCGGGATGCGCCGGCGCAGCTCGACGTGCCGGTCGCCAACGCCCTGCGCGGCGTGGCCGCGGGCGCCGGGCTCGCCGCGGATGCGCGCGCGCTGCTGGTGGTCGTGATCGACCAGTTCGAGGAGACCTTCACGCTGTCGCTCGCGCCCGGCGTCCGCGATCGCCTGGTCACCGCGATCTCGGCGCTGGCGGGCAGCGGTGCGGCCTGGGTCGTGGTCACGCTCCGCAGCGACTTCCTGTCCTCGTTCCAGGAGGTCCCGGAGCTCGTGCGACTGGCGCAGGGTGACGGGACGTTCATCCTCTCCCCGGCCACGCAGGAGGAGCTGGGCCAGATCATCGTCCAGCCCGCCCGGGTGGCGGGCCTCGAGTACGAGGTCGACACCGACACCGGAGCGCGTCTGGACGAGGAGCTGCGCCGAGCCGCCGGCGAGCAGCCCGGCACGCTGCCGTTGCTCGAGTACGTGCTCGAGCGGCTGTGGCACGAACGGACGGCCGAAGGGCAGCTGACCTTCCAGGCCTACGAACGGCTCGGCGGGCTCGAGGGCGCCTTGGGCAGGCGGGCGGAGGAGGCGTTCGTCGCGCTCCCCCGCCGCGTGCAGCGCGCGCTTCCGCAGGTGCTCCGGGCGCTCGTGACCGCCCGTCCGGGCGAGCCGGCGGCCGTGACGTCTCGCAGCGTCCCGCTTGCGACCTTCGAGGCGGGGACGGCGCAGCGAGCGCTGGTCGACGCGCTGCTCTCGCCCGAGACGCGGCTCCTGGTGGTCGACGGCGACGCGGTCCGCGTCGCCCACGAGGCGCTCCTGGTCCACTGGGAGCGCGCGGCGAGGCACATCGACGAGGATCGCCGCGACCTCCAGACGCGAGCCTGGCTGGAGCAGGAGGCCGCGCAGTGGTCGTCGTCCACGCGCCGTCAGCGCTTGCGCCGGCTGCTGTGGCCGGGGATCCGGATGTCGCAGGCGAGCGACCTGCTGGAGCGGCGCGGCGACGAGCTGTCACCCGACGTCCGCGCCTTCGTCGAGGCCTCGGTGCAGGCCCACAAGGACCAGCAGGCTCGGGAGATCGAGGAGGAGCGCCGGAGGCGGATGGAGGCGGAGTACCGCCAGCAGCTGGCGGAGCTGTCCGAGCAGCGAGCCGCCGCCGAGCGGGGCTACTCCCGCGCCGAGCGCAACCGCGCCCTGGCCGCGCGCGTCGAGGGGCGGGAGAGCCGTCCCGACCGCGAGCGCTACGCGGCCGAGCTGCGCGGGCGTGCGCAGGAGTTCGAGCGCCAGGCCGACGACCTGTGGAAGGCGGCGTCCGCGCTCGAGCGGACCCTCGCGCGCCATCCCGGCGCGCCGGCCGCGCTGCCGCGTCCGCAACCGCCCAGCACGGCCGCGTTCACCCTCGAGGTGCTCTCCCATCCCGGCCGCGGCTCCGGGGCGCTGATCGTCCACTACGGCGAGGCCGGCGACCGGCGCATCGTGCTCGTCGACGGCGGTCCCGGCCCGACCTACCGCGACGGCCTCCGGGCCCGCCTCGCGCAGCTGGGCGAGACCCGGTCTCCGGACGACCCGCTCCCCATCGAGCTCGTGGTCGTGACCCACTACGACGAAGATCGCGTGGGCGGGATCGTCCGGATGTTCGAAGAGCTCTCGGAGCTCGCGCGCGCCGGGCGACCGCCCCTCGCGCGCCCGAAGTGGCTCTGGTTCAACAACTTCCTGGCCATGGCGGACGGCGTTGGCCCCGCGGAGCGCGCGCCCTACTGGAAGGAGGACATCGCGAGGCTCGCGAGCGGCCTCGGGGTCCGGGCGAACGAGCCGTTCGACCACTTCGTGATGCCCTCGGAGCTCGGACCGGCTCGGGTGCGGCTCGCGGGCGACCTGAGCGTGACAGTGCTGGCGCCCGAGGCGGGTTGGCTCCGCCGGTGGTACGAGCACTGGAAGGTCGCGAACCGCAAGCGCTCCGGCGGTGACGCGATCGACCTCGTCCAGCAGACGGGCATGGCGCCGTCCGGCGCGGGCCTCGAGGAGGCGGTCGAGGCGCTCGGCGAAGGCTTCTCGAGCCCGAGCATCGACCTGCTCCGTGCGCCGTCCGAGCTGATGGCCATCCCGCCTCCTGAACAACCCGACAAGTCACTGGTCAACCTGGCCAGCATCGTGACGCTCCTCGACTTCGCGGGGCGGCGGATGCTGCTCACCGGCGACGCTCGCTGCGATCACATCGTCACCGGCCTGTCGCAGGCGGGCCTGCTGTCGAGCGACGCCCCGCTGCACGTCGACCTCATCCAGGTCCCGCACTGGGGAAGCCTGCACAACGTCTCGGCCGATTTCTTCCGGGCCGTGACCGCCGATCACTACGTGATCGTCGCGAACCCGCGCAACCGGCTGCCGCGCCCCGAGACGCTGGAGATGATCGCCGAGGCCCGGCGCGGCGAGCGGTACACGACGCACATCGTCGAGCCCGGCTCCGAGTCGCTGGTCGTCGATCTGCTGGCGCCCCTCTGAGCCGGCCGCCGCCGGCCGGCGACTCAGAGCCGTGACACGCGCACCCAGTCGACGAGCATCTGCCGGTCTCCGGTGAACGTCGGGTCGCCGACCCAGCTGTAGAGGCTGCCGACGTTGAGGATCAGGTACTGGGCCTGGTCGAAGACGCCGGCCCACTGGCCGCCCGCCGCCTCGTACTGCGCGCGGGTCACGCTCCAGCGCGTTGCGCCGTCGAAGCGGAAGTCGACGTGGTCGGGGTAGAGGTCGACGCCGTAGTCGTGGAAGCCGGTGTCGAGGTCGGCGGTGTGGCTGTAGCCGCCGCCGAGCGAGACGTCGCGGTTGGGCGTGCGGTCGAGCGCGCCGCTGGTGTCGGGGCCGTGCACGTGGTAGCGCGCGCGGTTGGGGGCGGCATTCGTGTTCTCGAGGATGTCGACCTCGCCGGCGTCGGGCCAGTTGATCGGGCCGCTTCCCCACAGGCCGTAGCTCGCCCCGAGCGTCCAGAACGCCGGCACCAGTCCCTGCTCGGTCGGGATGCGGATGCTCGCCTCGATCCGGACCGGCGGCGTGAACTCGCGCCGCCCGGCGGAGTTCACGCGCCCGGACGTGTAGTCGCGGGTGACGGTGCCCATCGTCACGGTCTCCCGCCGCACCGTGATCGCGAGGTGGCCCAGGCCGTCGTGCGAGACGTTCTCGGGCTTGGCGGTGTAGGCGACGTGGTCGTCGCCGCCGTTGTAGTTGGCCCCCGTCTGCATCGTCCAGCTCGTCGGGTCGGGGGCGCTGCCGGCGGCGCCGCCGAACTCGTCCGACCACAGCAGCGATGGCGATGGGCAGCGGGCGGCGGGCGGGGGCGGCGGGCGGCGGGGCGGGCGTGGGCGACGGGGCGGGCTCGACCACCGTCCAGCTCGCCGTCGCCTGGGCCGAGCCGGCGGGGTTGCGCGCGCTGACGGTGAATCTGTGCGCGCCAAGCGCGAGGCGCGAGTACTTCGCCGACGTCGAGCAGACCTTCCAGGCCGCGCCGTCCAGCCGGCAGGTGACCGACTTCGCCCCGGTGGCGCTGAAGGCGATCGCGGCGGACGTGGAGGTGGTCGACGACGGCGGCGCCGAGGTGATCGAGACGCTCGGCGGGTTCTTCGTGGTGACGACCATCCTGACGCCCCGCTCGCGGCGCTCGCGCGAGCGCGCCCGGCCGGCTTCGACCAGCGCAGCTTCGACAGGCGCACGCGCAGCGCGCCGCGGCGCGCCGCGGCGCGGACGGCGGCGGGACGCAGCCGCGCGACGGCGCGGCCCGACTTCATGCGGGCGGACTTGACGAGCCCGGGATCGAGGCCCTTGATCGGCGAACGTCGCGACGCCGCCTCGGACCTTGGCCGAATGGAACGTCTTCGTGGCGGCCGGCGCCGGGGCGGCGAACATCGCGGGCACGCCGACAGCGAGCATCGCTGCCAACGCCAACCGCGGGGCGCGGGACATTCGAGCGGACAACGGGAACCTCTGCTAGGGGGAGGACGGGGACCGTCTGTCCTCATCGTCGGCGCCGGCGCGCCGGCGCTTTAACGACCATGCCGCCACCCGGACGAACTGGGGCACCCGGCCAGGCCCCGCCGGATGGTCCTCTCCCGCGATCGGACCCATCTGCGTGCTCTTGCCCCCCTCGCGCGCGCCCGACACGTCCATCACGTCCCGTGTCAGCGAGCGCCTCCACGACCAGCACCCGCGTGACGCTGGTCACGTCCGGAACGCGGCGCAAGACACCGTTGGAGGCGCATGCCCTCGTTGCCCCGAGGGTTCGCTGTCACGCTGGAGGTCGCGGTTCGGGTCCCGTCGCTCCCGTGTCCGCCCCTAGGCGCGCGGCGGCCGGAGCGTAGGTCACGCGGCGCTGGGCGCCGGCCGCGCCTGGACAATGCGCCTGGTGCCGTCCTCGTAGCAGAGGATCACGGTTTGGCCGTCATCGGCGGCTCGGGCGAGGACCGCGGCGAGGTCGGCCTTCTCGGCGTTCACGAAGAGCGAGCCGTCGGGGTAGAGCATCCGATCTTCGGCGATGCCGACCTCGATTGCCTCGTCCATCGCGATCGATGCAGGGGTCGCGGAGAAGTCGTCGCTCATAGTCGCCATCCTTCGATCATCTCGGCCCAGCCGCCGCGAACGTCTTGCACGGCGGCGCGCATGCCTTCACCAAGCGTACCGTCGTGGAAGATGACTCCCGGTCGTTTGCCGCCACGCCGGCTGTGGCGGTGCATCTCGTTAACGCCGTGTGCGGCGTCGTAGACGCGGATCGGTCTCCCAGCTACCGGACTCGAACGCACTCAATGTCACCGCGTAGTCGACGACGTCGCGACGCTGCGTGCGCCAGCGAACGGACAGTTGAACGGCTCCTGCCCGATCGAGCGCGTTCGCGTACCTGCCGCTCACCGCACGTGCTCCGTGTCGATCCGACCGCGACTCCGCACATCGGCCAGAGCCGCATCGCGGGGCTTCTCGCCCCCCTCAGCGGGCGCCTACCGCCCGTGGCGGCGGACCCCGCGCAGCGCTCAGGCGACCTCGATCACCAGCCGGTTCGAGGTCAGCCCGTTGACGCTCCAGGTCAGCTCGTGCCGGCCGGGCTCGGAGAACGTGTAGGTGGTCGGTCTCGAAGTTGGCGTCGATGCCAGGGCTGGCCAGCACGCGCCCGTCGTAGAGCCCGGGGTGCAGCGGATCGTCGTCGTCCGGGGGCGGCGCGCTCGCCGGGGCGCCGTCGAGCGTCTCGCCGAACACCGGCTTCGGTCCCATGACGTGGAGCTCGCGGCCGGGCTCCGTGATCTCGTAGACGTGGAGCACCTCGACGGGCTCGCCGACGCGACCTGCGACTCGAGGCGCCAGCAGCGTGAGCCGCTGACCCCCGGCCACCGGACCCTTGTCCTGCCAGCCCTCGTACAGCCGTGCGGCGTCCTCCGGCCCCACCGCCGCGCCCCTAGACGGCCTGCTTCTTGGTGATCGAGCCGGCGCCCGCGTCGGACGTCACGCTGTTCGCCGTCGTCGACGCGCCCTGCTTGTCCGTCTCGATCTCGAGCTTGCCGCCGCCGGTGTCGACGACGTCGCGGACGACGGTGTAGCCGGACTTGGTGACCGGGATGTCGGTGCCGCCGGCCCGCTTGTCCTTGTACATGCTCGTCTGCTGGGCGATCCGCTTGCCCGCGCCCTTGAGGATCGAGACCGGCGTGCCGTGCTGGTCCTGGCTGAACCGGTCCCCGGCCAGGTAGCCGGAGTTGCGCTTGCCGGTGCCCGTGAACGTGCCGGTCGAGCTCGTCACCTCGACCAGCTCGGAGATCTCCGTCTGGTCCAGGTCCGCCACGACGCCGCTGTCGGACTCCCACGTGTCGTTCACGACGAACCCGCGGCTCGTCCCCGTGATCAGCTCCTTGAACGTGCAGGTCCAGTTCTGCGGGATCGAGGAGACCGAGAAGCCGCCGCTGGTGGCCAGCTGGGTGGCGCCCTGCTTCGCGACCAGCTTCAGCCCGCCGGCCTTCCCCGGCGTGGTCTGGTCGCCGCCGGTGAGCGTGACGTCGGCCGAGGCGGTGAGGTCCTTGGTCGCGGCGCCGTCGATCTTCACCGTGCCGTTGCCGCCGCCGGCGCCCTCGACCGACACCGTGACGGGCGGATCCCCGCTCTTCACGCCGTTCACGTCGACGTGAACGGTCGTGCCGACGCGCGGTGGGATCCGGTCGGCGGCCTGCCCGGCCGGCGTCGCCGTGCCGCGGACGTTGGCCGGCACCGCGGCCGTCACGGCGGGGGCTACGGGCGGCGTCACCGGACCGCCGCCGGTGCCGGAGGGAGCGGCCGCGGGCGGCTCGACCATCGCGACGCCGCCGTCGCCGTCACCGTCCGGCTGGCGCTGGAGCGTGGGCCGGGCGTCGACGATCTCGCCCGTGTCCTCCTGGACGCCGGCGCCGAGCGTCCGCTCGTCGGTCGCCTGCGCGACCAGCGAGGAGAACGCCGCGTTGCCGATCAATGCGGGCAGCGCGAACGGAGCGGGCAAGGCCGGCGAGGGCGGCGCGGGCGCCTCGACCCGCCGCGCCTCGGGCTCCTCCTCCAGCCGGCGTTGGTCGAACACGCACATGACGGTACGCAGCGCTGAGCGCGCGCGTAAGGTCCGAACGGGCACGCTTGCGCGCAGCCCTTCAGCTACGGCGCCTCAGCCCGTCCGCTGGCCGATCAGGACGTCGTTGCCGTCCGGGTCGCGGACGCGCGCGACGCGCTCGCCCCACGGCTGGTCGACCGGCTCCTCCACGATCGTCACGCCGGCGCCGCGCAGCCGATCGGGAAGATCCTCGTGAACATCGCCCGAATGTACGCCCACCACCACCGCACGACGTGATGTCCGTCACGCCGAATCGGTGACGCGCGGCTCTACCGCGGCGCGCCGTCCCGGCGCACCATGGACTGCATGCTGATGACCGAAGAACGAAGCGCCGCGCCGCCGGCCGCCGGCGTGAGCCTGCGCGGACTCCGAAAGACCTATGCGACCCCCGCCGGCCCCGTCGAGGCCGTGCGCGGCATCGACCTCGAGATCGCGGACGGCGAGACCGTCGCGCTCCTCGGCCCCAACGGCGCCGGGAAGTCGACCACGCTGGACCTCCTGCTCGGCCTCCAGCGGCCCGACGCCGGCACCGTGGCCGTCCTCGGCGAGCCTCCCGCCGAGGCGATCGCCCGCGGCCGGATCGGCGCGATGCTCCAGTCCGGCGGGCTGATCGACCACCTGACCGTCCGCGAGCTGCTCACGATGTTCGCGGCGCTCTATCCCGCGCCGCTCGCCATCGGCGACGCGCTCGCCAAGGCCGGCGTCGAGGAGCTCGCCGGCCGCCGCACGGAGCGCCTGAGTGGCGGCCAGACGCAGCGGGTGCGGTTCGCGCTCGCGCTCGTGAGCGACCCCGACCTGCTCGTCCTCGACGAGCCCACGGCGGGCATGGACGTCGAGGCGCGTCACGGCTTCTGGACCACCGTCCGCCGGCTGGACGCCACCGTGCTGTTCGCCACCCACTACCTCGAGGAGGCCGACCGCTACGCCGACCGCGCGGTGCTGATGGCCCGCGGCGCCGTCGTCGCGGACGGTCCCACGACCGAGATCAAGGCGATGGTCGGCACGCGCACGATCCGCGCGACGCTGCCGGGCACGCCGCTCGCCCGGCTCGAGGCGCTGCCGGGCGTGGCGAGCGCCGAGCGCCGCGGCGACGCCGTCGTGCTCAACTGCTCGGACTCGGACGCCGCGATCCGCGCGCTCCTCCGCGACCACCCGGCCGCCCGTGACATCGAGATCGGCGGCGCGGCCCTCGAGCAGGCGTTCCTCCAGCTCACCGTGGACGGCGCGCGATGAACGTGCTCGCCTACGCGCGCTACGAGCTCGCGCGCACGTTCCGCAACCGCCGGCTGCTGTTCTTCTCGCTGGGGTTCCCGCTCGCGCTCTACTACGTCGTGGCCGCGCCCAACCGCCACGAGGGCGACCTCGCCGGCACCGGCATCTCCGCGCCGGTCTACTTCATGGTCAGCCTCGCGGCGTTCGGCGCCATGAACACCGTGCTCGGCTCGGGCGGCCGGATCGCCGCTGAGCGGACGCTGGGCTGGAACCGCCAGCTGCGCCTCACCCCGCTGTCCACGCGGAACTACCTGCGGGTTAAGGTGGCGACGACCTACGTCAGCGTGCTGGTCACGATCGCGCTGCTGTATGTCGCGGGCGCCACGCTCGGCGTCCACCTCCAGGCCGGGCGCTGGGCCGGCATGACGCTGCTGCTGCTCGCCGGCCTCGTCCCGTTCGCCGGCCTCGGCATCCTGCTCGGCCACCTCGTGACCGCCGACTCGATCGGCCCGGCGGTCGGCGGCACGACCGCGCTGCTCGCCCTGCTGGGCGGCGTCTGGTTCCCCGTCACCGGCGGCGCGATGCACGCGATCGCCGAGGCGCTGCCGTCGTACTGGCTCGTACAGGCGAGCCAGGTCGGGCTCGGCGGCCACGGCTGGAGCGCGCTCGGCTGGGCGGTGATGGTCGCCTGGAGCCTCATCGCGGCCGGCGGCGCCGCGTGGGCGTTCCGCCGCGACACCCAGCGGACGTAGCTCATCCGCGACGATGACCGCATGATCCACAGGCGCACGCTCCGGATCCGCGCCGGCCAGGTCCTCGGCCTGCTGTTCCTGGCCGGAGCGGTGTCGGACCTGGCCGACGGCTCGCGGCCGGGCGCGCGGACCGCGGCCATCGCCGTGACGCTCGCGCTGTTCGTGGCGCTCTACCTCGCGCTGCTGCCGCCGCCCCCGGCGCTCGACACGCGGGCGCTGCACGCCGGCCTCGGCGTGCTGGCCGCGCTCGCGGGGCTGACGCTCGTGCTCGGCGCCCCGCCGTCGTTCGCGCTGCTCTTCGTCTACGTCGTCGCGGCCGCAGGGCTGCTCCTGCGCCCGCGCGCCGCGGCGGCGACGACCGTCGTCACCGCGGCCGGCGTCGGCGCCGGGCTGGCGATCGACGGCGCGGACGGCTCGACGATCGCCTCGCACACGCTCACCGTGCTGGCCATCGGCGCGATGATGGCCGCGTTCGGCAACGCGATCCGGACGAACCGCGAGCTGAGCGAGGCGCGTGAGGAGCTCGCCCGCCTGGCGGTCTCCGAGGAGCGCCTGCGGATCGCCCGCGACCTGCACGACCTGCTGGGACACACGCTGTCGCTGATCGCGCTCAAGAGCGAGCTGGCCGCGAAGCTGCTCCCCGGAGATCCCGCGCGCGCCCGCGAGGAGATGAGCGAGGTCCAGCAGGTCACGCGCCAGGCGCTGACCGAGGTCCGCGAGGCGGTGCAGGGCTACCGGCGGCTGGCGTTCGCCGACGCGCTCGAAGGCGCCCGCGCCGCGCTGTCGGCCGCCGGCATCGACTGCCGCGTCGAGACGAGCGCGGGCGAGCTGCCCGAGGACGTCGAGAGCGTGCTGGCGTGGGCGGTGCGCGAGGCGACGACCAACGTCGTGCGCCACAGCGGCGCCTGCGAGTGCGCGATCACGCTCTCCGGCGACCGCGAGGCAGTGGAGCTGCGCGTCGACGACGACGGCGCCGGCGCCGCGAACGGGGCCGGCGACGGCTCGGGGCTGGCCGGCCTCGCCGAGCGGGCGCTGCCGCTGCGCGGCACGCTCGAGGCCGGCGCGCGCCCCGGCGGCGGCTTCCGGCTCCGGCTCACGCTCCCGCTGGAGGCGGCGTGATCCGCGTCCTGATCGCCGAGGACCAGGCGATGGTGCGAGGCGCGCTCGCCAGCCTGCTGTCGCTCGAGGACGACATCGAGGTCGTCGCCGAGGCCGACCGCGGCGACACGGTCCTCGCCGCGGCGCGCGCCGCGCGCGCCGACGTGGCGCTGCTGGACATCGAGATGCCCGGCAAGGACGGGATCGCGGTGGCGGCCGAGCTGGCCCGCGAGCTCCCGGCGGCGCGCACGCTGATCCTCACGACGTTCGGGCGGCCCGGCTACCTCCGGCGCGCGATCGAGGCGGGCGCCGGCGGGTTCCTGCTCAAGGACGCGCCCGCCGACCAGCTCGCCGACGCCGTGCGCGAGGTCCACGCGGGCCGGCGGGTGATCGATCCCGGCCTCGCCGCCGCCGCGCTCGCCGACGGCGTCAGCCCGCTGACCGAGCGCGAGCACGACGTCCTGGCCGCCGCCGCGGACGGCGCCACGGCTGCCGACATCGCCGCGCGCCTGTACCTGTCCGAGGGCACCGTCCGCAACTACCTCAGCGCCGCGATCCGCAAGCTCGACGCCCGCAACCGCGCCGAGGCGCTGCGGATCGCCGAGACCAAGGGCTGGCTGTAGGCTCGCACCGCCACCATCCCGAGGAGGGGGAATGTCGCACCGCCGCCTGTGCCGGGTCATGCCTGCCGTGCTGCTCGCAGCCCTCGCCGCCGCGGCGCCCGCGGCAGCCGCCGATCGTGCGCGCATGTACGAGATCGACGGGGTGCGCGACGTGCTGGACCGCACGTCGATCACCACGCGCGGTGCGGCGATCGTCGAGGTGGACCACGGCTACGTCGTCGCCAGCATGACGCGCCGCGAGGCCAGGAAGATCCGGCGGCTCGGCTACGGCGTTCAGCGGCTGCGGCCGCCCGCGCGGCAGCGGTCGCGCGGCGGGCGACGTCCGCGCGCGGATCAGCGACTTCCCCGCGGCGGACTCCGCGTACCACAACTACGCCGAGACGGTGAGCCAGATCAACAGCGTGGCCGGCGCGTTCCCGGCCATCGTGCAGGTCGCCAGATCGGCACGTCGGTCGAGGGGCGGGCGATCTACGCGGTCAAGGTCTCCGACAACGTCGCGACGGACGAGGCCGAGACCGAGGTCATGTTCACGGCCAACCAGCACGCGCGCGAGCACCTCACCGTCGAGATGGCGCTCTACGTGCTCGGCCAGCTGACGTCGGGTTACGGCACCGACGCGCGGATCACCAACCTCGTCAACTCGCGCGAGATCTGGATCGTCCCGATGGTCAACCCCGACGGCGTCCAGTGGGACATCGCCACGGGCAGCTACCGCATGTGGCGCAAGAACCGGCAGTCGAACGGCACGGGCGCCGCCGTCGGCACGGACCTCAACCGCAACTGGGGCTACCGCTGGGGCTGCTGCGGCGGCTCGAGCGGGTCGTTCTCGTCCGAGACCTACCGCGGCGCGAGCGCGTTCTCCGCGCCCGAGACCCGCGCCGTGCGCGACCTCGTCAACTCGCGCGTGATCGGCGGCGCGCAGCAGATCAAGGCGAGCATCGACTTCCACACCTACTCCGAGCTGGTCCTGTGGCCGTACGGCTACACGTTCACCGACGTGCCCGCGGACATGACGGCGGACGACCAGGCCGTCTTCTCGGCCTTCGGGCGCGAGATGGCCGCCACCAACGGGTTCACCCCCGAGCAGGGCTCCGACCTCTACATCACGGACGGCACGATCGACGACTGGCTCTACGGCCAGCACAAGGTGTTCTCGTACACGTTCGAGCTCTACCCGCGCTCGTCGAGCCCCGGCTTCTACCCGCCCGACGAGGCGATCGGGCCGCAGACGTCGCGCAACCGCGAGGCCGTGCTGCGGCTGCTCGAGAACGCGGACTGCATGTACCGCACGATCGGCAAGCAGGCGCAGTACTGCGGCCTTCCCGGCCCGGTGACGATCTTCAGCGACGACTTCGAGACCGCCACGGGCTGGACCGCCAACGCGGCCGGGACCGACACCGCGACGCTCGGCAGATGGGAGCGCGGCGACCCGGCGGCCACGACCTCCAACGGGGCGAAGCAGCTCGGCACGACGACCAGCGGCGTCAACGACCTCGTCACGGGCCGCCTCGCCGGCGCCTCGGCGGGTGACCACGACGTCGACGGCGGCGCGACGACGATCCGCTCGCCGGCGATCTCGCTGACCGGCGGCTCGAGCTTCCGCGTGAGCATGTCGTACTACCTCGCGCACGGGTCCAACGCGTCCAGCGCGGACTACTTCCGCGTGCGCGTCATCGGCGCCACGACCGGCACGGTGATCGACGTCCCCGCGGGTGCCGGTCAACCGCAACGGCGCCTGGGGCACGGCCTCGGCCGACCTCAGCGCGTGGGCTGGGCAGACCGTGCGGCTCCAGGTCGAGGCGGCCGACGCGTCGACCGCTTCGCTGGTCGAGGCGGGCGTGGACGACGTGCGCGTGACGCGTGAATAGCTGAACGATCGTCTCACCGGCGTCCGAAGGGCGGCCGCTATCGTCGCCGCCCTTCATGGACGCCTTCCAGGCCATCGTCCTCGGCGTCGTGCAGGGGCTGACCGAGTTCCTGCCGATCTCCAGCACCGGGCACCTGCGGATCGTGCCCGCCTTCCTGGGCTGGGAGGACCCGGGCGCGGCGTTCACCGCGGTGACGCAGCTCGGGACGATGCTGGCCGTCCTGCTCTACTTCCGCGCCGACCTGTGGCGGATCGCGCGCACGTGGCTCGCGAGCCTGCGCAGGCCGGAGCTGCGCGGGGAGCTCGACGCCCGGATGGGCTGGTACATCCTGCTCGGCACGATCCCGATCGGGATCTTCGGCCTGGCGTTCGACAACCAGATCGAGGAGGGCGCGCGCTCGCTGTACCTGATCGGCTGCACGCTGATCGTCCTCGGCCTGCTGCTGCTCGCGGCGGAGCGGGCGGCGACCCACGAGCGCCCGCTCGAGGCGATCAACCGGCGCGACGCGATCGTGATCGGCTTCGCCCAGGCGCTGGCGCTCGTCCCCGGCGTCTCGCGCTCCGGCGCGACGCTCACGGCCGGCCTGTTCCTCGGCTTCGACCGGCGCTCCGCCGCGCGCTACTCGTTCCTGCTCTCCGTCCCGGCCGTCGTGCTCAGCGGCGCTGTTCGAGCTGCGCAAGATCGGCGGGGAGGGGGCCGTCGGCTTCGTCCCGACGGCGATCGCGACGCGTGATGGCGTTCATCGCCGGCTACGCCGCGATCGCGTTCCTGCTGCGCTGGCTGGCCAGCCACTCGACCGCCGTGTTCGTCGCCTACCGCGTCGCGCTCGGCGCGCTGGTGCTCGCCCTCACCGCGGCCGGCGCGATCTCGTAGCCTCCGCGCCATGAGCGTCGGCCAACGCGAGCGGCTCGCGCCGTCGGTCTTCCGCCTGCCGGTCGAGAAGATCCGCGACGGCTACTACTCCGACGCCTACTTCAACCACACCAAGGCGCTGCTGGAGGCGGAGGACCATCACCCGCACGTGCTGATGCAGGTGTTCCAGCGCAAGGACTCGATCCTCGGCGGCATCGACGAGGCCGTCGCGGTGGTGAAGCAGGGCTCGGGGCGCCGCGGCCCCGACGGCCGCTGGAGCGCCGGCTTCAAGGCGCTCGAGGTGAAGGCGCTCTACGAGGGCGACGAGATCGCGCCGTGGGAGACCGTCATGACGATCGAGGGCGACTACTCGCTGTTCGCCCACCTGGAGACCGTCTACCTCGGCTGCATGGCGCGCCGCACGCTGATCATGCGCAACGTCCACGAGGTCGTCGGCGCCGCCCGCGGGAAGCCGATCCTCTACTTCCCCGCCCGCCACGACCACTGGCTGGTGCAGACGGGCGACGGCTGGGCGGCACACGTGGCGGGCGCGATCGGCGTGTCCACCGACGCCCAGGCCTCGTGGTGGGGCGGCCGCGGCGTGGGCACGGTCCCGCACGGGCTGATCGCCGCGTTCGGCGGCGACACGGTCCGCGCCGCGCGGCTGTTCGCCGACCGCTTCGCCGCCGGCATGAACGTCACCGTGCTGGTCGACTTCCAGAACGACTCGGTGACGACGGCGCTCGAGGTGGCCGAGGCGCTCGGGCCCGACCTCTGGGGCATCCGGCTCGACACGTCGGACCGGCTCGCGGACCTCGCGCTCCAGCGGCTCCACGGCGACGACGCGCCCACCGGCGTCGCGCCGGAGCTCGTCCGCCTCGCCCGCCAGGCGCTCGACGAGCACGGCTTCCGCGACGTGAAGATCGTCGTGTCCGGCGGCTTCACCGCGGACCGCATCCGCGAGTTCGAGGCGCAGGACGTGCCGGTCGACGCCTACGGCGTCGGCTCGTCGCTGATCCGCGGCTCGAACGACTTCACGGCCGACGTCGTGATGGTCGACGGCAAGCCGGGCGGCAAGGTCGGCCGCGAGTACAAGCCCAACGACCGGCTCAGTCCCGTCACGTAGAGACGAGCGGGACGAACCGCACGCGCTCGAGCCGCCACGACTCGAGCGCGCCGCCCGCGCCGCGGCGCAGCAGCACGAGCCGCTGCTCGCCGTTCTCGACGGGCGCCACCAGCCGGCCGCCCGGGCCGAGCTGGTCGGCGAGCGCCGGCGGGACGGCGCCGCCCGCCGCCGCCGCGACGTTGATCGCGTCGTACGGCGCGTGCTCCGGCAGGCCGCGCGAGCCGTCGCCGACGGTCAGCGTGACGTTCCCGACGCCCGCCGCCGCGAGGCACAGCGCCGCGCGCCCGGACAGCTCGGCGTGGACCTCGATGCTGTAGACGTGCGCGGCGAGGCGGGCGAGCAGCGCCGCGTGGTAGCCGGAGCCGGTGCCGACGTCGAGCACGTGCTCGTCGCCGCGCAGGTCGAGCAGCTCGCACATCCGGGCGACGACGAGCGGCTGCGAGATCGTCTGGCCGCAGCCGATCGGCAGCGGCACGTTGTCCCACGCCTCGTCGCGCAGCTCGGGCGGCACGAACACGTTGCGCGGGACGTCGCGGACGGCCGCCAGCACGCGCTCGTCCGCGACGCTCTTGCCGAGCTCCGCCACCAGGCGCTCCGCCGGCCGGCGCATCAGGCCATCGTCGCCCCGGCGGCACGCATCTCCGCCAGCGCGCGCTCGGAGTCGCCGGGCCGCACGTCGACGCCGCGCACCGCGGTGGTGTCGACGATCACCGTGAAGCCCTCCTGGAGCGCCTCCAGCGCCGTGTTCTTGACGCAGTAGTCCGTCGCCAGCCCGACCACCGTCACGTGGTCGACGCCGTGCTCGCGCAGCAGCTCCGCCAGCCGCGTGCCGTCGAAGCCCGAGTAGCCGTCCGTTCCCGGGTCCTGGCCCTTGTCGACCACGACGTCGAGCGCGTCGCGGTCCAGCGCGGGGTGCAGCTCGGCGCCCGCGCTCCCCTGCACGCAGTGCACCGGCCAGATGCCGCCCTGCTCGGTGAACGAGCCGTGGTCGGGCGGGTGCCAGTCGCGCGTGGCCACGACGAGGTCGTAGTCGCCCGACCGGGCCAGCGCGTTGATCCGCTCCGCGATCGTGTCGCCCTCCGGCACCGCGAGCGCGCCGTCGGGCGGGTTGAAGTCGTTCTGGTAGTCGACGACGATCAGCGCGCGCGCCATGGCGGCCGCTCAGTAGCGCAGGACCGCGCCGATCCCGCCGAGCGGGCCGAGGTCGTCGTGGTGGCGGACGCCCATCACCTCGGCCGACTGCTCGATCGCCTTCTCGATCGCCCGCTCGACGATGTCGTCGACCCGCTCGAGCGTGCCCTCGTCGGGCGCGTCCGCCTCGTCGGCGTAGAGCACGCCGGTGGCGGTGTCGCAGAACCCGGACGCCGCGTAGCCGCGCGCGATCAGGAGGATCTCGACCTTCGACTCGGCGATCGCCACCAGCACGTCGCGCAGCCCGCCGGCCCCGCGGCCGCCGCTGCCGACGCCCTGGATCAGCCGGTCCAGCGCCTCGCGCTCGCGGCTGCGGGCGAAGTCGAGGATCCGCTCGCCCGCGCACCTGCGCACCTCGTCGAGCGACGAGTTCTCGACGTCGCACTGCACGCGGCCGACGATCCGCTTCTGGAGGTAGCTGTGCAGCTTCGACTCCAGCTCGTTGACGAGCTCCTCCGGCGCGCCGATCAGCAGCCGGTCGAACCCGCGGCGCTTGTAGAGCTCGAACGCGACGTCGGCGCTGTGCAGGAGGTGGTCGTCCTTCTCCTTCTCGACGCCGCGCTGGTAGCGGGACTGCGACCAGCCGCCCTGGTCGTGCTGGCTGTGGACGTCGTCCTCGAGCCGGTCGGTCTCCTCGAGCTCCTCGCCGTCGCCCGTGAACAGGCGCGCGACCCGCCGGTTGGCCAGCAGCACGCACCAGCGCTCGGCCGCGCCCTCGTGCAGGAGCGGCTCGACGAACGGGGTGCGGTCCAGCACGACGCGCGAGCCCAGCGGGTGCCGCAGCGACACGACCTCCAGCAGGTCCTCGGCCTGACAGGCGTACACGGCCACCGCGCGCGTCCCGTTGGCCGCCACGTCGCTCGCCCCGAGCACCTCGCGCACCCGCTCGACGTCGGCCTTCAGCGCCTCGCGCTCGGCGTGGTCGAGGCCGTCGGCGTCCTCGACGCGATGCGCCGCGTCGGTCATCACCGAGGTGATCGCCGACGAGCGCGCGGCAGGCGTGGGGAGCTGGGACGGGTCGAGGTTCAGGAAGACGGAGAGGACGCGGCCACGAGGGGGGTTCACCGCGGCAAGGCGTCGCAGGCGGCTGCGGGTGATCGTGTTGGCTGCCATGTCCCGGAACGCTACCCCTCTCCAGCGCCACTAAGCGAGATCCGGCGATCATCCGTCGGATCTGGCTCATCCATGCGGGTTGACCACGCGCACGCGCGTGTGGCGGGGCGCGTCGGCCTCCGGCGCCGCATCGTCGCGCGCGAGGATGCCGAGGCCCTCCGCGAGGACGAAGAACGCGTGGGCGAACGGGGAGTCCTCCGTGCGGGCGCGGACGACGTCCCAGTCGACCTGCTCGCGCAGCGCGCGGGCCATCTGGAGCAGGCCCTCGTAGCGCAGCGCGTGCTCCGAGACCGCCATCAGCTTCGTGGTCAGCATGTCCTCGAGCGACATCACGCGCATGTCCATGCCGAGGACCGCCAGCTCGTCGCCGCGGGCGATCACGTCGTCGGTCATCGGCAGCCCCTTCGGGCCGAAGATCAGGTCGACGAGCACGTCGCCGTCCCACGCCTTCAGCAGCCACTCCTCGGGCGGCCGCTCGGCCTTCATCCCCGCCGCCTGGAGCGCCTCGAGCGCGCGCTCGGCGTCCTCGGGCTTGATCATCAGGTCCAGGTCGTGGCGCGTCTCCGGGCCGCCGCGGGCCCAGCTCGCGAGGCTGCCGCCGAGCAGGAACGGGATGTCGGCCTCGCGCAGCGCGGCGGCGGAGCGCTTGAGGGCGTGCTCGATCGCGGCGAAGCTCGGCTCGTCTGAGGCCATGCGCCGAGGGGTACCCGCCAGGGCATGACGATCCACGCGCCCGGGTCCCCGCCGGGCGATCAGGAGGAATGCCGGATCCGGATCGCGGCCGCCGGGGACGTGCACTACGGCCGCGGCGAGGACCGCGATCGCGCCCGCGCGGCGTTCGCCGGGCTCGCGGGACGCGCCGACCTCGTGCTGCTGGCCGGCGACCTCACGACCCACGGCGAGCCGGAGCAGGCGGCGATCGTGGCCGAGGCCGCCGTCGAGCTCGACGTGCCGATCCTCACCGTGCTCGGCAACCACGACTGGCACTCCAACCGGCGCGACGAGATCGTCGCCGTGCTGGAGGAGGCGGGCATCATCGTCCTCGACCGCTCGCACCACGTCATCGAGGCCTGCGGCACCGAGATCGGCATCGTCGGCACCAAGGGCTTCGTCGGGGGCTTCACCGGCTCCCACATCCCGGACTTCGGCGAGCCGCTGCTGCGCGAGGTCTACGCGCAGGGCATGGAGGAGGTGGCCGCGCTCGACGCGGGTCTGCGCGCCGTCGCGATGTGCCCGTTCCGGATCGTGCTGCTGCACTACGCGCCGACCACGGAGACGCTCGAGGGCGAGCGCCGCGACATCTGGGCGTTCCTCGGCACGGACCGCCTGGCGGTGCCGATCCGCGAGCACGGCCCCGACCTCGTCCTCCACGGCCACGCACATGCGGGTACGTTCGCGGGATCCATCGGCGAGGTGCCGGTGTACAACGTGTCCGTCCCTGTCATGGGAGAGGACTGGTGGGTGTTCGAGATGACGGGCGCGAAGCGGATCCCGTCCGAGGTGCACTGACCCGCAGGTCACTGCTCGCCGCGGGCGCGCTCACGCTCGCCGGGTGCGACTCGGACAGGAAGAAGGCGGCGACCGGCTCCCCCGCGGCGCGCGTGGACCCGGCCGACTGGGCGTCGGTGAAGGCGGCGTTCCCGCTCGACCGCGACGTGCGCCACTTCACCGCGTTCCTTCTCGCCTCGCACGCCCGGCCGGTCCGCGCCGCGATCGAGCGCCACCGCGCGGGGCTGGACCGCGACCCGGTGCGGTACCTGCACGCGTCGCAGGCCGCCGCGGAGGCGCGCGTCTCGGAGGCCGCGGCGACGTACCTCGACCTCGGGCCGGCCGACTTCGCGTTCACCGACTCGACGACGCAGGGGCTCGGGCTCGTCTACGGCGGGATGCGCCTCGACGGCGACGTCCTGACGACCGAGCACGACCACTACGCCACGCACGAGGCGCTGCGCCTGCGCGCGGCGCGCGACGGCGTCCGCGTGCGGCGCGTGCGCCTGTACCGCGACCCGGCGCGGACGAACCCGGACGAGATCGTCTCCGCGGTGGAGCGGGCGATCACGCCGCGCACGAGCGTGCTCGCGCTCACGTGGGTGCACTCGTCGACCGGCGTGAAGCTGCCGCTCCAGGAGATCGCCGCGGCGCTCGGCGCGGAGCGCCGCCACGGGCTGACGATCGTCGTCGACGGCGTCCACGGGCTCGGCGTGGAGCCCGACGCGCCGAGCATCCACACCTGCGACGTCTTCGTCGCGGGCTGTCACAAGTGGCTCGGCGGCCCGCGCGGGACCGGCCTCGTGTGGACCCTGAAGTCCTGGGAGGCGCTGCGGGGGATCGTGCCGAGCTTCGCCGCCGCGCCCTACATCGCCTGGCTCGAGGGCCGCCCGCCGCGGCTCGACGAGGCGCCGCCGGGGCCGCTGTTCGAGCCCGGCGGCTTCCACTCGTTCGAGCACCGCTGGGCGCTCGCGGAGGCGTTCGAGTTCCAGCGCTCGATCGGCCGCGCGCGCGTCGCCGAGCGCGTCCACGCGCTCGCCCGGCGCCTGAAGGAGGGCCTCGCGGAGCTGCCCGGCGTGAAGCTCGTCACGCCGCTCGCGGACAACGTCTCCGCCGGCCTCGTCTGCTTCGACGTCGACGGGATCCCCGCGCCCGACGCCGCGAAGCGCCTGCGCGACGAGCACCGGATCGTCGCGTCGATCAGCCCGTACGCGGTCGAGCACGTGCGGCTCGGCTGCGGGCTCCAGGTCGACGAGGCCGACGTCGACGCTGCGGTCGCCGCCGTCCGCGCACTGCGGGGTTGACCGGAAAGCGGAGCGGGTACAAGCGAACGCGCCCGTTCACGCGAGGAGGAGGCGCGGATGCCGCGTGCAGGTCTGGTCATCGGATGTCTCGCCGTCCTGGCGCTGGCGCTCGCGCCGGCGGCATTCGCGCACCCCGAGCGGCACGCGTTCTTCCCCGACGGCAGCACCGGCGCCGTGCCGAAGTACCGCGGCAAGGCGGACCAGGTCCTCACGGTCTGCAAGCGCAACTCGAAGAAGCTGATCCGCAAGTCGTTCAAGGGCTCCAGTCGCAAGATGAAGCGCATGCGGCGCAAGCGGCTGCGCCAGTTGAAGCAGTGCCACTTCCGGCACATCCAGAGCGCGGTGAACGCGGCCCGCAACGGGGCGATCATCCGCATCATGCCGGGCACCTACCGGGAGCGGCCGAGCCGCCGCAACCCGGAGCCCGACCCCCGCTGCGCCGGCGACTACGACACGATCGGCGGCAGCCTGCTGGAGACCGGGATCACCGGCAAGGGCGGCGCCAAGGTCGCCAACTACGACTACCAGCGCAAGTGCCCCAACGCGCAGAACCTGATCGCGATCATCGGCGACTCCGACGATCCCGACCGCGTGTGCGACGTCAAGTGCGACATCCAGATCCAGGGGATGGGCCGCCGCCGCTCGGACGTCGTGATCTCGGGCCAGCGGACGAAGCTCAACGTGATCCGAGCGGACCGCGCCGACGGCATCCACCTGCGCAACTTCACCGTCGAGTTCTCCGACTTCAACAACATCTACATCCTCGAGACCAACGGCTTCGCGATGCACAAGATCCAGTCGCGCTACTCGCGCGAGTACGGGTTCCTGTCGTTCGCGTCCGACCACGGCCTCTACGGCCGGCTCGAGGCGTTCGGCTCGGGTGACTCCGGCATCTATCCCGGCTCGGGCCCCGAGGGCCACTGCCAGCGCTACGGGATCGAGATCCGCCGCGTCAACTCCCACCACAACACGATCGGCTACTCCGGCACGGCGGGGAACGGCGTCTGGGCGCACCACAACCGCTTCCACCACAACGCCACCGGCATGACGACCGACTCGTTCGCCTCCGGCCACCCGGGCATGCCGCAGGACTGCGCGAAGTGGGAGCACAACTGGATCTACTCCAACAACGAGGACTACTTCAACGACCAGCGCGACGCCTACTGCAAGAACACGCCGATCGAGGCGCGCGACCCGACGATCGTGTGCCCGACCTTCCAGGTGCCGGTCGGCACCGGCCTCGGGATCTTCGGCGGCAACGGCGACATCGCCCGCAACAACGTCATCTGGGACAACTGGCGCGACGGGATCAAGCTGCTCTACGTCCCGGCGGCGTTCCGCGGCGAGCCCGAGAAGGGCGTCGACACCTCGTTCGAGAACACGTTCGCCTCCAACCGGATGGGCGTGCGGCCCGACGGCACGCCGGACGCCAACGGCAACGACTTCTGGTGGGACGAGCAGGGCCGCCGCAACTGCTGGATCGACAACATCGGCATCGGCGGCCGCAAGCCCACGAGCAACGTCCTGCTCGGGCTGCCCGAGTGCCCCGGCTCGGACACGATGATGCCCGGCAACCAGGCCAAGACCGCCAGCCAGGCGACGTGCGCCACCTGGGATCCCTACGAGAACCCCGACCCGCCCGGCTGCGACTGGTTCGACCGCCCGCCCGAGCCGCCGGACGACGGCTCGGGCTCCGGGACGCCCGTGGAGCGTCGCACGCCACCGCCGCCGCCACCGCAGCCGCCGCTGCCGATCCCGACGGTGCCGGCGTCGTGAGACGCGCCGCGGCAGCCTCGCTGCTGGCCGCCGCGGCGATCGCCGCCGGCGGCTGCGGCGGCTCGGGCGCGTCCGTCGCCGGCGACGGCAGCGGCCCGCTGAAGTGGGCCGGCGAGCCGCTGCTGTTCACGCCGGAGACGCTGCCCGGCGACCGGATCCTCACCGGCGTGCTGCGCAACGAGTCGCTGCGGCGGGTCCGCGTCGACCTGCCCGACGTGCGCGTCCTGGCCGACGACGGCGACCGGGTGAAGGCCACGCCGGTGTTCCTGAACACGTTCGGCAAGACGCTCTGGTCGCCGGGCCGCGGCCCCGAGCAGATGCCCGAGACGGAGCTGCGGCGGACCGGCCGGATCGCCTTCCTGCGCCCGGGCGAGGAGGTGCCGCTGACGGTCGCCTGGCACGCGGGCGACGGGCAGCCCGCCGTGGTCGACTACGGGGCCGGATCGCTGCGTGTCCCGAAGTGATGGCCGATCCCGGATCATCCGTGGATCCGGGGCGGGTCTGACCAAGCTGGGCGGTGCACGAGGGTGAAGCCAATAGTGGGTTATTGGCGATCCCTCGGGTGCCGATCCAGCGCCGTGTCAGGGCCGTCATCCGGGCCGCGGGAATCCGGGATCGGTCATCTAGTCTGGAGGGATGGCTGACAACTCCTTCGACGCCCGCTCGGACCTGGAGGTCGGCGGCCGGAGCTTCGAGATCTACCGCCTGGACGCGCTCCAGTCGAAGTACGACGTCGCGCGGCTGCCCTTCTCGCTGAAGGTCCTGCTCGAGAACCTGCTGCGCAACGAGGACGGCGTCAGCGTCCGCAAGGAGGACGTCGAGGCGCTCGCGTCGTGGGACCACAACGCCGAGCCGTCGAAGGAGATCGCGTTCACGCCCGCGCGCGTGGTGCTCCAGGACTTCACCGGCGTCCCGTGCGTCGTCGACCTCGCCGCGATGCGCGACGCGATGGCCGACCTCGGCGGCGACCCCGCGAAGATCAACCCGCTCGTCCCCGTCGAGCTGGTCATCGACCACTCGGTGCAGGTCGACGTGTTCGGCACCCGCGACGCGTTCCGCATCAACGCCGAGAAGGAGTTCGAGCGCAACAAGGAGCGCTACGCGTTCCTGCGCTGGGGCCAGGGCGCCTTCGAGGGCTTCAAGGCCGTCCCGCCGGACACGGGGATCGTCCACCAGGTCAACCTCGAGTACCTCTCGCGCGTCGTCTTCACGAGCGACGAGACGGCTCACGACGGTCCGGTGCAGGCCTATCCCGACACGCTGGTCGGCACGGACTCGCACACGACGATGATCAACGGCCTCGGCGTGCTGGGCTGGGGCGTCGGCGGCATCGAGGCCGAGGCGGCGATGCTCGGCCAGGCGATGTCGATGCTGATCCCGCGCGTGGTCGGCTTCAAGCTCCACGGCGAGCTCCAGCGAGGGCGCCACGGCCACCGACCTCGTGCTCACGGTCACGCAGATGCTGCGCGAGCACGGCGTGGTGAGCAAGTTCGTCGAGTTCTTCGGCCCCGGCGTCCCCAACCTGCCGCTGGCCGACCGGGCGACGATCGGCAACATGTCGCCGGAGTTCGGCTCGACCTGCGCGATCTTCCCGATCGACGCCGAGACGCTGCGCTACCTCGAGTTCTCCGGCCGCCCGAAGGAGCGCATCGAGCTGGTCGAGGCGTACGCGCGCGAGCAGGGCCTGTGGCACGACGAGGACTCCGAGGAGCCGACCTACTCGGAGACGCTGGAACTGGACCTCGGCGACGTCGTCCCCTCGCTGGCCGGCCCGAAGCGCCCGCAGGACCGCGTGTCGCTGACGGAGTCCAAGGCGTCGTTCCGGATGGCGCTGGACGGCTTCCTGCCCGACGAGGACGACGACGACGAGGCGGTCGAGGAGAGCTTCCCGGCGTCCGACCCGCCGGCGTTCCACGACCACCCGCACGCGCGGCAGGAGTCGGGCGCGGGCACCGGCGGCGCGCAGGTCGCCGACCGCGTCGAGGCCGTCTCGCAGGTCACGCTCGCCGACGGCACGGAGACCGAGCTGGACCACGGGCACGTCGTGATCGCCGCGATCACCTCGTGCACGAACACCTCCAACCCGTCGGTGATGATCGGCGCCGGCCTGCTCGCCAAGAGCGCGGTCGAGCGCGGGCTCGAGGTCAAGCCGTGGGTGAAGACCTCGCTCGCGCCCGGCTCCAAGGTGGTCATGGAGTACTACGAGCGCGCCGGCCTGATCCCGTACCTCGAGGAGCTCGGCTTCCACCTCGTGGGCTACGGCTGCACGACCTGCATCGGGAACTCCGGCCCGCTGCCCGAGGAGATCTCCGACGTGGTCAACGCCGAGGACCTCGCGGTCGTCTCCGTGCTCAGCGGCAACCGCAACTTCGAGGGCCGCATCAACCCCGACGTGAAGATGAACTACCTCGCCTCGCCGCCGCTGTGCGTGGCCTACGCGCTGGCGGGGACGATGGACATCGACCTGCTCGACGAGCCGCTGGGCACCGACAAGGACGGCGAGGACGTCTACCTGAAGGACATCTGGCCGAGCGCCGAGGAGGTCGCGAAGACCGTCGAGGAGGCCGTGCTGGCCGACATGTTCACGAAGTCCTACGAGGACGTCTTCGAGGGCGACGAGCGCTGGAACTCGCTCGACGTGCCGGAGGGCGACCGCTTCGCGTGGGACGAGGACTCGACGTACGTGCGCAGGCCGCCGTTCTTCGACGACCTGTCACCCGAGCCGGAGGCGATCGAGGACATCGAGGGCGCGCGCGTCCTCGCCGTGCTCGGCGACTCCGTGACGACGGACCACATCTCGCCCGCGGGCGCGATCAAGAAGGACTCGCCCGCGGCGAAGTACCTCAACGAGCACGGAGTCGAGAACAAGGACTTCAACTCCTACGGCGCGCGCCGCGGCAACCACGAGGTGATGATGCGCGGCACGTTCGCCAACATCCGGCTGCGCAACACGATCGCGGGCGAGGAGCTGGTCGGCGGCCTGACGAAGTATCTCGCCCCACCCACCCACCCCCAAGCCACCGGCGAGGAACTGCCGATCTACGACGCGGCGATGAAGTACGCCGAAGAGGGCACGCCGCTCGTGGTGCTGGCCGGCAAGGAGTACGGCTCCGGCTCGTCGCGCGACTGGGCGGCCAAGGGCACGAACCTGCTCGGCGTCAGGGCCGTGATCGCGCAGTCGTTCGAGCGCATCCACCGCTCCAACCTCGTCGGGATGGGCGTGCTGCCGCTCCAGTTCGCCGAGGGCGACTCCGCCGAGTCGCTCGGGCTCACGGGCGAGGAGGAGTTCACCGTCACCGGCCTCGACGGCGGTGACGCCGAGGAGGTGACGGTGCGCGCCGGCGACAAGGAGTTCACCGCCCGCGTGCGCATCGACACCCCGAAGGAGCGCGAGTACTACAAGCACGGCGGGATCCTCCAGTTCGTGCTGCGCCAGCTGCTCGCCGCGGGTTAGACGGCTAACCTCCCCGCCCCTTGCCGCTTCCCGAGACGCTCCGCAAGCTCCTCACCGCGCCCGGCCCGTCCGGCTACGAGCAGGCGCCCGCGGCCGTGTTCCGCGACGCGGCGAGCGCGTTCGCCGAGGTGACCTACGACTCCGTGGGCTCCACGGTCGCGCGCGTGCCCGGGACGGGCGACGGGCGGTCGGTGGCGATCGTCGGCCACATCGACGAGATCGGGCTGATCGTCCACCACATCGACGACGACGGGTTCCTCTGGTTCACCGGCGTCGGCGGCTGGGACCCGGTGATCCTGGTCGGGCAGCGGGTCGAGGTCGCGACGCGCGAGGGCGCCGTCCCGGGCGTCGTGGGCAAGAAGCCGATCCACCTGCTCAAGACCGACGAGGACCGCAAGAAGGCGCCCGAGCTCAAGCAGCTGCACATCGACATCGGCGCCCGCGACGGCGACGAGGCGCGCTCGCGCGTGCGGATCGGCGACGTCGCGGTGATCGCCGGGGAGCCGCTCGAGTACCCGAACGGCAGGCTCGTCTCGCGCTCGATGGACAACCGGCTCGGGTGCTACGTCGCGCTGGAGACCGCGCGCCTCGTGGCCGAGGCCGGCGGCGCGCCGGGCGACGTCTACGGCGTCGCCGTGGCCCAGGAGGAGATCACCTTCGCCGGCGCGCGGACGACGGCGTACTCGCTCGAGCCGGACGTGGCGATCGCGGTCGACGTCACCTTCGCCACCGACGCTCCCGGCACGGAGGAGAAGGAGCTCGGCAGCCACAAGTTCGGCTCCGGCCCGGTGCTGACCCGCGGCTCGACGCTGGACCCGGCGGTCTTCGAGCTGCTGTACGAGACCGCCGAGGCCGAGGGCATCCCGTTCAGCGTCGCCGCCTCGGCGCGGTCCACGGGCACGGACGCGGACGCGATCCACGTCTCGCGCGCCGGCCTGCCGAGCGGCGTGGTCTCGATCCGCTCCGCTACATGCACTCGCCGGTCGAGATGGTGCAGCTCGACGACGTGGAGAACACCGCGCGGCTGCTCGCCGCGTTCGCGCGCCGGCTCGACCCGGGCACGGACTTCCGCCGCTGACGCCGCTGCCGCTCCTGCTGCTGTTCGACATCGACGGCACGCTGCTCCAGCGGGCGTCGGGCGAGCACGCGCGGGCGATCGTGCGGGCGGCGGAGGAGGTCCACGGGCTGGAGGCGCTCGACGGGCGGCCGGTCGAGGCGGCGGGGCGCACCGACATGGCGATCGCGCGCAGCCTGCTCCAGGCGGCCGGCGTGGCCGACGACCGGATCGACGCGCGCGCCGTGGACGTCGCCGAGCGGGCGGTGGAGCTGTTCGGCGAGCTCTGCCCGCCCGACCTGTCGGGCAAGGTCGCGCCGGGCATCCCTTCGCTGCTGGAGGCATTGGCGGGGCGGGCCGACGACTTCCGGCTCTCGCTCGTCACCGGCAACCTCGAGCCGATCGCCCGGCTCAAGCTCGAGCGCGCCGGCATCGGCGGGTTCTTCGAGCGCGGCCAGGGCGGCTTCGGCTCCGATCACGTCTCGCGCGCCCGCCTTCCCGCCATCGCGCGCGGCCGGGCCGCCGACCCGCCGTGGCCGCGCGACCGGACGGCGGTCATCGGCGACACCCCGCGCGACATCGCCTGCGCGCGATCCGACCGGGTCCGCGTCGCCGCCGTCGGCACGGGTCCGTTCACGGTCGCGGACCTGGCGGACGCCGACGCCGTCGCCGACGACGCCCGCCACCTGCTGCCGGTGCTCGAGGACTGGCTCTAGGGCACGTACCTGCCTCCCGCGCTAGGTTCTGGCCATGCTCCGTCTCGCACTGCTCCTCGCCGCGCTGCTGCTCGCCACAGGATCCACCGCGAGCGCCGCGGAGCCCGCTCTCGGCCCGAACGTGAGGATCTTCGATCCGAGCATGCCGGTCAGCGAGATCCAGGCGACCGTCGACGCGATCCACGCGCAGCAGGTCAACGACGAGATGGGCTCGCGCCGCTACCTCCTCCTCTTCAAGCCGGGCATCTACGGCAGCGCGAGCCAGCCGCTCCAGATGAAGGTCGGCTACTACACCGAGGTCGCCGGCCTCGGCGCATCGCCGGAGGACGTGACGATCAACGGCAAGATCGAGGTGTACAACCGCTGCCTCGGGGACGGAGGCACGAGCAACTGCCTCGCGCTGGTCAACTTCTGGCGCTCGCTGTCCAACCTGTCGCTGAACGTCAACGCGGCCGGGCAGGACGGCTGTCGCGCCTCCGCGAACTTCTGGGCGGTCTCGCAGGCCGCGTCGATGCGCCGGCTCGCCATCGCCGGGGCCAACCTCTCGCTCATGGACTACTGCACGGCGGGGCCGCAGTTCGCCAGCGGCGGCTTCATCGCCGACTCGCGCCTGCCGTTCACCATCAACGGCTCGCAGCAGCAGTGGCTGACCCGCAACAGCGAGGTCGCGGGCTGGTCGAACGGCGTCTGGAACCAGGTGTTCGCGGGCGTGGAGGGCGCGCCCGACGACGCCGGCTTCCCGAACCCGCCGTACACGACGCTCGAGGCGACGCCCGTCAGCCGCGAGAAGCCGTACCTGTTCGTCGACGCGCAGGGGAACTACGGCGTGCGCGTGCCCTCAGCGCAGCGGAAGGCTCGCGCGGCGTGAGCTGGGACGACGGCGTGACCGCGGGACGCACGATCCCGCTCAGCGACTTCTTCGTCGCGAAGCCGTCTGACTCGGTCAAGGCGCTGAACAACGCGCTGGCCCGCGGCATGAACCTGCTGCTGACCCCCGGGATCTACGACGTCGGGGCGACGATCGCGATCAAACGCGCCAACACGGTCGTCCTCGGCCTCGGGCACGCGACGCTCACCGCGTCCGGCGGCGCCATCCCGCTGACCCTGGCCGACGATCCCGGCATCGTCGTCGCGGGAGTCACGATCGACGCGGGCCCTGTCGAGTCGCCGGTCCTCCTCCGCGTCGGCAAGGATCACGGCAACGCCGGCCCCAAGAAGAGCGACCCGGCCAACCCGACCACGCTCTCGGACGTCTACTTCCGCGTCGGCGGGCCGCACGTCGGCAGGGCCGACGTCGCGCTCGAGGTCAACAGCGACGACGTCCTGATCGATCACACCTGGGTCTGGCGTGCCGACCACGGCATCGAGGGGTTCTCCGGCGACACGGAGCGCTGGAACACCAACACCGGCCGCAACGGCGTCGTCGTCAACGGCGACGACGTGACCGCGACGGGCCTCTTCGTCGAGCACTTCCAGCAGTACAACACCGTCTGGAACGGCGAGAACGGCGTCACGATCCTGTACCAGAACGAGCTGCCGTACGACCCGCCGTCGCCAGGCGGAGTGGATGCACGACGGCGTCGAGGGCTGGGCCGGCTACAAGGTCGCCGACCACGTGAAGACGCACCGGCTGTACGGCGGCGGCGTCTACGTCTTCAACCAGAACGACCCGTCGATCCACACGGAGAACGGCTTCGAGGTCCCGGAGACCCCCGGGGTCCGGCTGCACCACATCATGACGGTGAACCTCAGCGCCGGCACGATCGACCACGTGGTCAACGGGGTCGGTGACGCGGCCGACACGACCAAGATCGGCGTCCCGGTCTACATCGCGGACTACCCGTAGTGACCTGACGCTTCGCCGGTCACGCCGGCGCGGTCGTGGTGCGCTCGATCGCCGCGAGCGCGAGCTGCTCGTCGACCTCGCCGGGCAGGCCGCTGACGCCGACCGCGCCGACGCGCCGGCCGTCCTCGAACACGGCGACGCCGCCGAGGAAGAAGGTGAAGAAGGGGTCGAAGCTCGCCCGCTCGACCGGATCGGCGCGCGCCTTCTCGGCCAGCTCCCGCGTGGACGTCGCGTCGCTGCGTGCGGCCGTGTAGGCCTTGCGCTGCGCGTTCAGCCGCGTGTCCGGCGCGGCGTCGTCCATCGTCGCCGCCGCGACCAGCTCGCCGTGCCGGTCGGCGACGAACACCGACACCGGGCCGGAGGCGTTCGCCACCACGTCGTCGACGATCGCCCGGGCCCTGGCCAGCTGCATGGGGCGATCTTACGGCGCTATACCTCGGCGGCATGGGCAACGAACTCCGGGACACGGTCGCGCTCGTCACGGGCGCAAGCAGCGGGATCGGCGAGGCGACGGCGCGGCTGCTCGCGGCTCACGGCGCGACGGTGGCCGCCGTCGCGCGCCGCAAGGATCGGCTTGGATGCGCTCACGGCCGAGATCGGCGGCCTGGCGATCGAGACCGACGTCACCGACCGCGAGCAGGCGAGGGCCGCCGTCGACCGCGCCGCGCAGGAGCTCGGCCGGCTCGACATCGTGGTCAACAACGCCGGGGTGATGCTGCTCGGCCCGATCGTCGACGCCCCGGTCGAGGAGTGGGACCGGATGATCCAGGTCAACCTCCAGGGGCTGCTCTACATCGCCCACGCCGCGCTTCCGCATCTCCTGCGCGCCGCCGAGAGCGAACCTCGCCGCGTCGCCGACCTGGTCAACGTCAGCTCGGTCGCGGGCCGCCGCGTCGGCGCCGGCGGCGGCATCTACCAGCTCACCAAGCACGGCGTCGGGACCTTCAGCGAGGCCCTGCGCCAGGAGGTCACGGCCCGCCACGTGCGCTCCTCGCTGGTCGAGCCGGGCGCGACCGAGAGCGAGCTCGTGACGCACCTCCGCGAGGAGATCCGCGACCAGCTTCCGCCGGCGTCGACCACATCCTCGCGGCGGAGGACATCGCCGACGCCATCCTCTACATCGTCACGCGCCCACGACACGTGGCGATCAACGAGATCCTGGTCCGCCCGACGGAGCAGGTGCGCTAGAGCCGGCGGGCGGACGGCGCCGAGCGACCGCCCGGAGGCGTGGAGCCTGAGCCCGCGCGGCGTGACCGCCCGCTGGAGCAGCGCGAACACGCCGTCGGCGGCGAACGTGACGAGCGCGACGACGATGCAGGCGGCGAGCTGGCCGTCGGGGCCGTAGACGCTGGGGCTGACGATCGGCCGCCCGAGCGTGTCGACGTTGGCGAGCGGCGCGATCGTGGCGGTGGCGATCACCGAGACGAGCGATATGCGGATGCCCGCCATGATCGTCGGCAGCGCGAGCGGCAGCTCGACCTGCCACGCGACCTGGCGCCCCGTCAGCCCGTTGCCCTTCGCGGCGTCGACGGTCTCGCGGTCCACACCGCGTACGCCCGACGTAGGTGTTCGTGATGATCGGCGGGATCGCCAGCAGGACGAGCGCCAGGCAGACGTTGACGAAGCCGACGCCGAGGAACGCGATGAAGAAGACGATCAGGCCGAGCGCGGGGACGGCGCGGCCGAGGTTCGACGTCGAGATGGCGAGGAACTGGTAGCGCCCGATGTGGCCGAGCCAGGCGCCGATCGGCGTCGCGACGAGCGTGGCGGTCACCGTGGCTGCGAGCGACAACTCCAGGTGCCTGCGCGTCAGGGCCCACATCTCGCGCAGGCCGCCCACCTGGACGGTGCCGGCCTGCGATTCGCGCTGCTGGAAGATGAAGTCGAGCGCGTCTCCGAAGGGGCCGAGCACGGCGGCCGTCATCGCGCCGTCACCGGTCCGCCGGCAGCGGTCTGACCTCGTCGAGCGGCCCCAGCGGGTGCCGAAGGAGCGCGCCCCGCGTTCCGCGCTCGTAGGCGCCCAGCCCACGCAGCGGCGGTGAGAAGACGTGTATCGCCGTGCTCGGCTCCGTGCCCGAGTGGTAGACGCGGTGGATGTCGGTGGGCCCGAAATCGAACGTCTCGAACCTCCTGTAACGCACGGGGGCTGTCGACGCCGCCCCAAGTGAGTCGCTCCTCGGTCAGCTCCCCGTCGGCGACGGTGATCGCACCCGAGGAGATGTCGTGGTCGTGGGGCCCGGCCTCGTGACCGGCCATCCAGCAGATGACCCACGCCTCCACCTCCGCCGTGCGGGCGATGAGCTCGAAGACGCGCTGCGCGGGATCGTGGCGAACGAGGTGCTCCCAGCCGTGTCGCGACGAGGCCAGGGAGCTCGCGAGCCGGCGCAGTTCCGGGGCGGTGAGCGCGACGGGGCGCTGCGCCGGTGTGTCGCTTCCGTCCAGCAGCAGCCGCGCATGAAGGTCGCGCAGCTTCGGGCCCGGCGACGTGCCGAGCTCCTCGCGGAGCACCGTCCGCAGCGCCTCATAGACCTGGAGGGCGTCGGGGACGTTGCTCCGCTTGCTCATCGTCAGCATGAGCAGCTGGTAACCGGACTCGTGCAGCGGTGCGCGCTCGACCAGGAAGCGGGCGGCAGACTCGGCGCTCGTCAGGTCGCCCAGCTCGAGCGACGCCCACGCCAGGATCTCCGTCGCGTCGACCCGCAGGTCCGCGAGATGCCGACGCCTCGCCTCGATCCAAGGCCGGTCGAGACCGGGCAGAAGCGTCTGCTCGAGGATCGGCAAGGCCTGCTGCACGTGGTCGAGCGCTTGTCCGGGATCGCTGCACCGCCGCGCCGCCCCGACCAGCTCCTGCGCCTCGAGCACGTCGACCCGCGTGTCCTCCGCCAGGAGCAGGAACAGTCCCTCGGCCGAACCGAGGACATCCGCACCGAGAACTCCTCTCAGCCGCGAGAGCACGGTGCGCAGAGCCGCGCTTTCGTGCTCGGGCCGTCGCTCGGGCCAGATGGCGGCGCTCGCCTCGTCGCGAGAGACACGCCGGCCGCGCTCCAGCAGCAGGTAGGCGAAGAGCACGAGCTCGTTGCCGTGACGCATCGCAACCTCGACCTGCCGCCCGTTGAGCTCGACGGACACGGACCCGCACAGCCGGATCGAGCCACGATGTACCACGCTGCTTCACGAGCACGATAGTCCACGCCCCCCGTCAAACCATCTGAAACGCCGCTGAAACGCGCGTCCGCGAGGGTCACGGCCATGACCCAGACCCGAACCTCCCGGACACTCGCGGCGACCGCCGTCACCGCCGCGTTGCTGTGTGCGCTGCCCGCCGTCGGCGACACGGCCAGCGCACGCAGCTGCGACAGGCTGCGCGACACCGTCGACAGCCGGCCCGCGGGTCAGAGCTTCATCGACTGGGCGCGGGCACGCAGCAGCCACGACCACCCCGCGCTTGCCGATCGGCAGCGCCGGCCGCTGCGAACGCTGCTGGACCCCGTCGACAGCCGGCCCGCGGGTCAGAGCTTCATCGACTGGGCACGGGCGCAGTGACGCGAACCGGGACGGTTGCGCGCGCGTATCCCCACGCGGCTGGAGGAGCCGGCGTCCGCGTGAAGGGAGCAGCCCATGTGTGTCCGTCGTGTTGTCAGGACCGTGGTCCCGACCCTGCTGGCACTGGGGCTGATCGTGCCGCAGACCGCCGCGGCGGCGAGCGGCGCGTCGCAGCCGGGCGCGCCGACCAACCTCCGGATCACGGCCACCACCTCGTCGAGCGCGACGCTCGCCTGGAACGCCCCCAAGAGCGGCTCGGGGATCATGTACTACTCCGTCCTCGAGAAGTCGACCTGGACGCACTTCACCGTTCCCGCGTCGCAGACGACCTTCACGCGCACGCGGTTGTGGCCCAACATCAACCACGGTTGGACCGTCCGCGCCGTCGACAACAGGGGCAGGCCCTCCGCCGAGAGCAACCTGGTCACGTACCGGACGCCGGCCGACACGACGCCGCCGAGCGCGCCGTCGCTGTCGCTGCCTGTACGCCGGGCCGAAGCTCGTCGAGCTCGACTGGACGGACTCCGTCGACGACGTCAGCCACGTCACCTACACCGTGAACGTCGCCGGCCGCGCGCCGCTCCAGACGTTCTCGACCTCCCGCGCGGTGGTGTCCGGCCTGGCGCCCACGACCACCTACACGATGAGCGTGACCGCGCGCGACAACTGGGGCAACGCGGTGACGAGCAACACGCTCCAGGTCACCACCACCGCGGCCGACGACACCTCGCCGCCCAGCCCACCGGCCAACTTCGTCGGATCCGAGGTCGGCAGCTGCGAGGGCTGGCTGAGCTGGAACGCGGCGACCGACGACCGCGACCCGCCGTCGGTGATCCGCTACGACGCCTACGTCAACGGCACGTTCGACAGCTCCGCGTTCGGCTACCTCTCGACGATCGTGTACGCCACCCGGAACGGCACGAACACGTTCTCGATCGTGGCGGTCGACAGCAACGGCAACGAGTCGGCGCCCGCGACGGTCGACATCCCGAACATGATGCTCTGCTGACGGAGCCGTAGTCAGGCGGCGGCGGCTGCTTCGAGCTGCGCGACGACGTCGGGCCCGGTGAGCGGGCCGAGGTGCCCGGGGCACGCGACCGCCGGGCGCAGTGCCGCGAGCTTGGCGATCGACCGCCTCGCCCGCTCGGTGTCGAGGTTGTACGCGTCGAGCGGGACGGCGGGCGGCTGCGGCCTGCCGTACATGTCGTTCATGTAGAAGCAGTCCGAGACGAGCGCCACGCGGTCGCGCTCTCGCCACAGCCCGATCAGGCCCGGCGCGTGGCCCGCGAGGTCGACGACCTCGAAGCCGGCCAGGACGTCCCCCTCGCGGACCGTGCCGTCGACGTGCACGGGCCCGCCGTCCCACACGAAGCGGTGGGTGAAGCCGTGCAGGAGCCGGACGCCGAGCGGCAGCTCGTCCATCCGCCAGTAGTCGCGCCCGCCGGAGCCCTGCGCCTGCTCCACGGCATCGGGGTGGCAGAACACGTCCGCGTAGGCGCGCAACGCCGGCGCCGAGCCGCGGTGGTCGGTGTCGCCGTGGCCGAGCACCACGCGCGAGATCCCGCCGTGCGGCGCGGCCGCGGCGACGATCGACGCCGCCATGCCCTTCTCGCCGGCGTCGTAGACGAGCACGCCGCCACGCTCGTCGTCGCGGACGAGGTACACGTTCATCGTCCGCGTCAGCCCGCCGCGCACGAGCCAGACGCCGTCGGCGACCTCCTCCGGCGGGGCGGCGGCGATGCGCCGCAGGCGCGGCCTGGAGCGGACGGGGGCCGGCCGTGCGGCGGTGGGAGCGGTCATGACGGCACGCAGGCTAGAGGTCGACCTCGCCGCGGACGAACGAGACGGTGCCGCCGCCGACCCAGACGGCGCCGCCGGCGTCCTGGGAGATGTGGACACGGCCCGCGCGGCCGAGGGCCGTGCCCTGGCGGGCGACGTAGGGCGCGGTCGCGCGGCCCGTGGCGAGCAGCCACTGGGCCAGCGAGGCGTTGAGGCTGCCGGTGACCGGGTCCTCGTCCACGGCGCCGTTCTTGTAGGTGAACGCGCGGACCTCGAACGCCTCCGGGCTCCCGGCCGGGTACGGCGCGACGACGCCGACGTCCAGCTCGTCGAAGCGCGGCGTCAGGGCGAGCACCGCGTCCGGGTCGGCGAGCAGGACCCCGACCCAGCCCGGGCCGTTGTCGACCCACTGCGTGTCGGTCATCGCGGCACGGTCGACGCCGAGCATGCGGGCCACGCGCTCGACCATCTCGTCGTCCACCGGGCCCGAGCGCAGGAGCGGTGGCGCGGCGAACGCGAGCCCCGCGTCCGTGCGCCGGATCGGGACCAGCCCGGCGCCGCACTCCTGCACGATCGTGTCCTCGCCGCGTGGAGATCCCCCCGCCTCCAGCCACGCGTGGCAGGTCCCGAGCGTCGGGTGCCCGGCGAACGGGAGCTCGAGGCTCGGCGTGAAGATCCGGACGCGGTAGTCGGCTTCCGCGTGCTCCGGCGGCAGCACGAACGTCGTCTCGGACAGGTTCGTCCAGCTCGAGAAGCGCTGCATCTCGTCCGTCGACAGCCCGGCCCCGTCGAGGACCACCGCCACCGGGTTGCCGGCGTACGGCTCGCTCGAGAACACGTCGACCTGGGCGAACGGGCGGCGCATGTCGGTCACCCGGCCAGCATATGGCCCGGCCGCGCCGCCGCTACCGTCGAGGGGTGACCAGCTCGCGATCAGGACTCTTTGCCGCCGTCGGCGGCTACCTGCTGTGGGGGCTGTTCCCGCTCTACTGGCCGCTGCTCGAGCCGGCGGCGCCGGTCGAGATCCTCGCGCACCGCATCGTCTGGTCGCTGGTGTTCCTGCTCGGGCTGCTGGCGCTCACGACCGGATTCGCGTGGATCCGCGGGCTCGGCCGGCGCGCCGCCGGGCTGCTCGCCCTCGCCGCCGTGCTGGTCAGCGTCAACTGGGGCGTCTACATCTACGGCGTCAACAGCGAGCACGTGGTCGAGACGTCGCTCGGCTACTTCATCAACCCGCTGCTGACCGTCGTGCTCGCCGTGGTCTTCCTCCACGAGCGGCTGCGCCGCCGGCAGGGCATCGCCGTCGCGGTCGCCGCCGTGGGGGTGCTCGTGCTGACCGTCGACTACGGCCGCGTGCCGTGGATCGCGCTCACGCTCGCGCTCTCGTTCGGCCTCTACGGGCTCGTCAAGAAGCGCGCGGACGTGGACGGCACGCAGAGCCTCACCGTGGAGACCGCGGTGATCGTGATCCCGGCCGCCGCGTACCTCCTGTGGCTGGGCGGCACCGGCCGCGGCACGTTCACCTCGGAGGACGCAGGGCACACGGCGCTGCTGGCGGGCGGAGGCGTCGTCACCGCGCTGCCGCTCATGCTGTTCGGCGCCGCCGCGGTTCGCATCCGCCTGAGCACGCTCGGCCTGCTCCAGTACCTGACGCCGACGATCCAGTTCCTGATCGGCGTGCTCTTCTACGGCGAGCCGATGCCGCTGTCGCGCCTCGCCGGCTTCGCGCTCGTGTGGGCCGCGCTCGTGATCTTCATGCTCGACGCGCTCGGCTCCTCGCGGGCACGGGTGCGCGCCGCGGCGGCGCCCGCCCCGGCCTGACTCGCCGCGCGCAGGCCCGACGGGCTTCGCGCGGTCTCGGCGCGCACGACGCGATAGAACTGCGCGTAGCTGCCGAAGCCGGCGTCGAGCGCGGCGGCGAGCGCCGTGGTGCGGCGGCCGTCCCCGTAGAGCGCCCTGAAGCGCTCGAGCCGGCGCTGGTTCCGGAACCGGGTGATCGAGACGCCGGTCTGGGCCTTGAACAGGCGGCTGAGGTGGGACGGGCTGAGCCCGGCGGCGCCGCGCCAGCTCGCCGAGGCCGCCCGCGCCCGGGTCCGCGCGCAGCCGGCGGGCGACGCTCTCCACGGCGGGGTGGACGCCGGCGCCCGCCACGACGTCCTCGCTGTCGAGGAACGCACGCCACGCGAGGACGAGCAGGTAGCCGAGCCCGGCGTTCAACAGCGCGTCGTCGATCGGGTCGGCGTCGCGCAGCTCGCGGAGCAGCGCCTCGAGAACGGGGACGCGCCGGGCGTGGAGGCGGCGCGAGAACCGGCCCGCCGGGTCATGCTCGAGCAGGGGCAGCGCCGCCGGCGTCGTCGCCGTGCGGGCGACGAGCGCCGGGCTGAACACCGCCCACCACAGCTCGTGGTCTCCAGACTCGTCGACGAGCACGTGGTCCTGGCCGGGGAAGAGCCACGTCAAGGTGCCGGCGGTGAGCTCGTAGCGACGCTCGCCGAGCAGGTACGACGCGGTGCCGCTCACCACGAGGTTGAGCTCCAGCTCGGCATGCCGATGCGCCCGGGGCGGCCCGTCGGCCGCCGCGTGGTGCGCCACGCGACCCTCGACGCCGCGTCGCAGCCCAAGATCGTCGGTCATCGCAAGAAACGATAGGAACTCGCAACCGAACGAGAAGACGGCGGCAGCCTCGTGCGGAAGGCTCTGTGGACCCTCGACACGGAGTGCAACATGGCCGCCGCGACCGCCCACATCACCGACGAGCACGCTCGCCGCTTCGAGAGCGATGGGTTCTTCATCCTCGAGGGTGTCCTGACCGCCGCGGAGCTCGAGCTCCTGCGCGGGGAGTGCGGCCGGCTCGTCGACGAGCGCGACCGCGAGATGGACCGCCACGGAGTCGACAAGCTCGACCTCGACCACCGCGGCCGCCGCTACTTCGTGCACGCCTATCGACTCGAGCCCGGAGGTCCGGCGGTTTCCTGTCCTCCGGGCTGATGACGGAGATCGCCCGCACCGCTCTGGGCGACACCGTCTACCTGTTCAACGAGCAGTACGTCGTGAAGGCCGCCGAGCGGGGAATGAGCTTCAGCTGGCACCAGGACTCGGGGTTCATCGACTACCCGCACCGGCCCTACCTGACCTGCTGGATCGCGCTCGACGACGTGAGCGCCGCCAACGGCACCGTCTTCCTGCTCCCGTACGCGCGCGCAGGGACGCGCGACGTCGTCGCGCACGCTCGCGACGAGGAGAGCAACGACCGGATCGGCTACGCCGGCGACGACCCGGGGGACCCCGTCGTCGTCCCGGCGGGGAGCATCGCCTGCTTCTCCAGCACGGTGTTCCATCGCAGCGGCGCCAACGCGACGGAGCACACGCGCCGGGTCTACGTCGCCCAGTACTCCAGCGAGCCCGTGCTCAGCGAGGACGGCTCGCGGCCGCGGCATCTCGCCGAGCCGCTGCTCGTCGACGGCCGGCCGGTGATCAGGGGCGAGCGAACTTCAGGGACCGGATCGCCTCGGCGCACAGGCGCTTGAACCGGCCCACCTGGCTGCGCGAGGTGCACTCGAGCCGCACGCTGTGCACCGGCTGCGGGAACCAGGCCGTGAAGTACCAGAAGCCGCCGCGGATCCGGTGGTCCCACACGTAGCCCTTGCGCCCGTCGACGACGCGCACCGTGTGGGTCACGCGGCGGCCGGCCAGCCGCGAGTGGTCGCGGTCCTTGCGGGCGACGAAGTCGGCGATCGCCGCGGCGTCGTCGAGCCGCGGCTCGAAGATGTAGTGCGCGAGCGTGAGCGCGTTGTAGCCCTCGGTGAACGGCGTCCGCAGCTCCCAGCGGGCGCCGTCGTTCGGGCCGGCCACGGCCGGCTCGTCGGTGACCAGCTCGCGGAGGCCCCGGGCCGGCGTGTAGGTGAGCGAGGCGGCGCCGCCGGTCAGGTTGGAGCGGCCGTCGACGGGCAGCTTCGTCGCCCTCGCCTCCTGGACGGCCAGGCGCAGCGACGACAGCTGAGAACCCGGCGGCGGTGGAGGCCGCCACGGACACGCCCATGAGCGCGAGCAGGATGCCCGAGATCCGGATCAGGCCCAGGCCGCCGATCGTGTAGCGCAGGCTGCCGCGGGCCGCGCGCGGCTGCGAGCTCGCCGGCGCCGGAGAGCGCCGCAGCGCCGCCCCGGCCCACAGGCCTGCGGCCGCGAGCGAGCTCATGACGAACATCAGGGCGATCACGTCGCCCGCGTCCGCGAAGAAGAACGCGGGCGTCACGAGCAGGTTGAGGGGACCGATGTACGCGAGCGACGACCTGGTGCGCGACACGGCGCCGGCGAGGCCGCACGCGAGCAGGACGGCCGCCAGCGCCGCCACCCACTCCCTGGACGCCCCGAGCCCGACGCCGAACGGGTTCAGGTAGAGCGCGCCGGCGGAGAGCGCGAGGAGGAGCCACAGCCCGCGGTCGAAGTCGGACGTGTTCATGGCCGCGCGGTCGAACCAGCGAACCCGCTGCGCGTTCCGCCGCAGCGCCTGCTCCCACTCGTGCTGCGCCTCGGCGATCGCCGCCCCGTCGTCGGTGTGCACATCGTGCGAATGGAGCGCTCGCGCGATCGACAGCAGGTTCGCGGGCGCGATCGAGCCGATGACGTGCGTCTCGGCGCCGGCGCTCAGCGAGAGCACGCCCAGGCGGCCGCGGAGCTTCCACTCGATCCCGAACCCGCTGATGCCCGCGTAGGGCAGCTCGATCACGCCGGCGGCGCGCGCTCAGCAGCAGGCGACGATCCGTGGCGACCACCACGCGCAGCGCGGCGGCGCCGCGACCGGCGCCGGTGGCCAAGCCGACGCCGTCGCCGAGGACCGCCTCGTCCGCCTCGATGTGCGCCCGGACCGCGCGCAGCAGCTCGGGCGTGCGCTCGCGTCCGCGCCACGCCAGCACGCCCGCGAGCAGCATGATCGCGACCATCGGGATCGCCAGCGGGCTCCACGTCAGCACGCCGGCGAGCGTGGCGAGGACGAACGGCGCGATCACCATCCACGTCGCCTGGTTGGCGCCGTCGGCGGTGATCTTCACGACCGTCATCGGCGCCCGCTTGACCGCGTGGAGCGCGATCGCGAACACGGTGGCGTTCCAGCCCACGGCGAAGGCGATGACGATCCAGAGGTCCGCTCCGGCGCGGCGGAGGAGGCCGCACGCCACGACGACGAACAGCACCACGAGCGCGAGGAGCGGGATCGCGCGCTTGCCGAAGTGGGCGGCGAGCCGCCTGCGGTCGTTCTTCACGCCGACGTCGCGCAGGCCGAGATCGATGACGCTCTGGAAAATGGGCCGGCTCGGTCTCAATCCGCGGACAATGTCGACCGTTCGCGGCGATCCCTATAGCCGCGCGGTCAGCGCACGATGCGGAGCTTCCGCTTGCGGGTGACGAAGTTCGGCGACCCGTCCTCGCCGCTCTCGCAGCGCAGGCGGGCGACGACCCTCCACGGGCCCGGGCCGATCTTGCCGGTCTTCGGCGTGAACCTGCGCGTGAAGCGGCCGTTGTCGCGGATGCGGGTGAAGCCGATCAGCACCGCGTTCTGGTCGGTCTCGAGGCGGAGGCGGACGCGCCGCTTGCAGAACTCGATCACCGGCCACTGGCGGCCGCGGATCGTGACCTCGTGGTCGAGCTGCACCGTCCGGGGCGAGACGCTGAGCAACGGCGGCGAGGCCGCGGGCGCCGTGGGAACCGCCACGGCGCACGCCGCGGCGGCCAGCGGGATGAGGGCGAGTCTGCGCATGCGCCGACCCTAACCGCGCGCGGCGAGCCCGTCATCCGAGGTCAGCCGCCGCGCGAGCTGCGTGCGCGAGTTGACGCCGAGCTTGCGGTAGATGCGCGTCAGGTGCGCCTCGACGGTCTTGGCGCTCAGGAACAGCTGCGCCGCGACGTCCTTGTTCGACGCGCCGCCGGCGACGAGGCCGGCGATCGCCCGCTCCTGCTCGGTCAGCTCCTCGGGCTCGGCCGGAGCCCGCCGGCGCAGGCGCTCGCCGGTGGCCCGCAGCTCGCGCTCGCCGGCCTCGAGCCACGGCGCCGCGCCCAGGCCGCGGAAGCCCTCGCCCGCGGCACGGAGCTGCTCGCGCGCCTCGACGCGCAGCCCGTCGCGCCGCAGGCGCCGGCCGAAGCACAGCCGTGTGCGCGCCGCCTCGAACGGCGCGGCGGCGCGCTCGTGCAGGCGCAGCGCCTCCTCGAACCGCGGGCGGTAGTCGTCCGCGAGCAGGCCGGCGATCCGCGCCGCGACGGCCGCGCCCCACGCGTGGCCGGTCTCGGCGGCCTGGCGCTCCAGATCGGCCAGCCGCGTGCGCGCCAGCTCGACGCGCTCGACGTGCACCGCCGCCTCCAGCAGGTCCGCCTCCCACTGGAGCACGCCGGGCTGGCGGCGTCCCGTGCGCTCGACGCGCTCGGCGACCGCCTCCAGCAGCGCGAGCGCCTCGTCCGGCTCCCCGCGGCCGAGCGCCTCCAGGCCGCGGGCCGCGCCGGTGTACTCGCCGATCACGCGCAGGCGGTTGCGGGCGGCGATCTCGTCGGCCTGCGCGGCGTGCTCGCCGGCGGCCGCGACGCCGCACCCGGCCTCGACGCAGGCGAGCACCGCGAGGCTGTAGGCGAGCTGGACGGTCAGCTCCGTGTCGGCTGACAGCCGCACGGACTCCGAGGCCGCGGCGTGCGCCGCGCTCCAGGCGCCCGTGCGGTAGTCGAGCTGCGCCTGGACCTCGAGCGCGGAGGTGAGCGCGCGGATGTCGCCGACCCGGCTCGCGTGCGCGACCAGCGGGTCGAGCAGGCGGCGGGCGAGGTCGTAGTCCTCGACCCACAGCAGCGCCTGCGCGACGTAGTCGCGCCCCGGCAGCTCGCCGCTGCGCTCGAACCGGGCCGCCGCCTCGCGCAGCAGCGGCGCCCCCTCGCCGGGCTCGCCGCGCAGGACCAGCACGGTGCCGAGCGTCTCGCGGACCGCCCACGCCGTCGGCTCGGACACGCCGCCGCCCGGGAGCAGCGCCGCCGCGCGGCGGGCGCTCGCGAGCGCCGAGCCGGTGTCGCCCGCGGCGACGGCCGTGGCGGCGGCGTGGGTGAGCGCGTACGCGCCGCGCTCCGGGTCGCGGTCCACGACCTCCTCGGCGATCCGCGCGTAGCGCTCGGCCGCGACCTCCACCGAGCCGAGCCACGCCTCCAGCATCGCCTCCTTGAGCGCGATGTCCGCGCGCAGCGAGGCGTCCCCGGCCAGCGCCGCGGCCTCGCGCGAGCAGCTCGCGGGCGTGCGCCGGGCGGCCGGCGAGCCGGGTCGCCTCGGCGGCCGCCACCAGCCGCTCTCCCCGCCGCGCGGGCGCCGGCGTGAGCTCGGCGGCGCGCTCATACGCGTAGGCGGCGGCGAGGTACCCGGTGCGCTGCGCGAAGCGCTCGCCCGCCGCCGACAGCGCGCCGGCGACGGACTCGTCGGGAGCGACCGCCGCCGCGGCCAGGTGCCAGGCCCGCCGCTCGCTCGCCATGCCGGGCGCCGAGGCCAGCGCGGCCGCGAGCGCGGCGTGGGCGTCGCGGCGCTGCTCGGGCAGCGCGTCGCCGTAGGCGAGCGAGCGCAGCAGCGGGTGGCGGAACCGCACGCGCTGCTCCTCGACGGCCAGCGTGCCCGCCCGCTCGGCCTCCACGAACGCGTCCGCGGGCAGCCCGAGCCGCGCAGCGGCGTCGAGGACGACGTGGGTGCTCTCCGCCTCGCCCGCGGCGGCGAGCGCGAGCGCGGCCCGCGCCTGCGGCGACAGCTCCGAGAGCCGGCGCGCGAACGCGTGCGAGATCAGCCGCGCCGGCGGCAGCGGCTCGCCGACGCCGATCCTCCCCGCCAGCCGGTGGTCGCCGAGCGCGGCGGCCACCTCCAGCGCGGCCAGCGGGTTGCCGTGCGTGGCGCGCGCCAGGCGCTCGACGAGATTGTCACTGAGCGGACGTTCGGCCGCACGGTCGACGAGCGTGGCGATCGCCTCCGTCCCGAGGCCGCTCAGCGCCAGCAGCTCGAAGCGCGACACGCGGAAGCTCGCCGCCACCTCGTCCCGGAACGCCGCGACGATCGCGACGCGCTCGCCGCCGAGCCGGCGCGCCGCGAACGCGAGCGCCTCGAGCGAGGCGCTGTCGATCCACTGCGCGTCGTCCACGCACACCAGCACGGGCCCGTCGGCGGCGGCCGCGGCGAGCAGGCCGAACACGGCCGCGAGGACCGCGAACCGCTCCACCTCGTCGTCCGACATCGCGAGCGCGCCGCGCAGCGCGCTCGCCTGCGGCGCCGGCAGGTCGTCGACGAGCTCGAGCACCGGGTGCAGCAGCTCGTGCAGTCCCGAGAACGGCAGCTCGGCCTCGTACTCGACGCCGGCGGCGCGCAGCACCCGCATGCCGGCCGCGCGCTCCGCGGCCGCGTCGAGCAGCGCGGACTTGCCGACGCCCGGCTCGCCGGTCAGCGCGAGGACCGCGCCGTGGCCGGCGCGGACGCCGGCCAGCACCGCCTCGATGCGGTCGAGCTCGGCTTCGCGACCGACCAGCACCGCCCGAGCCTACTTGCACGGGGCGGGCGTGCCGAAGACACTTGCCGGCATGAGCGATGCGCAGCCCTTCGGGGTCAGCGACCAGGCCATGCTCGATCTCGCGGACTCGCTCGAGCGCGCGGAGGCGAGCACGGTCCTGGACGCGTTCCCGGCGGCGCTGCTGGCGCCGGTCTGGCGCGCGCTGCTGGAGGCCGGCGTCATCGAGGCGCCCACGCGAGTCGACCTCGACCGCGTCGAGGTGCTGCTCGTCGGCCCGAAGCAGCTCGAGCTGCGCGTGCCGGTCCGCTCCCGCAGCGGGGAGCTGGTCAAGGCGGTGCCCGTGACCGTGCGCCGGTGGTCGAGCTCGGGCGAGCTGCGCAACGTGCTCCACGAGGAGGCGACGAACCTCGCACGCGCGCTGGAGCGCGCGGCGTCGCTGCCCGTCGTCGACCTCGGCGGCTCCGGGCAGAAGCCCCGCAACTGACTCCGAGGGGCAGGTCGAGGGATTTCCCCGACGCGAGGGGGGTCCCGGCGCTCGTAGCTTCCGCGGCATGGAGACGCCGCTGGTCAACGAGATGCCCCGGCTGCTGCTGCCGGTCGATCGGGACCCCTTCCTGATCGGCCTCAGCGGGCCGCCGGCGGCTCCCGAGCCGGCGTCGTCGCCTGTGCGCACGCCCGCCGAATCCCCCCGATCCCCCAGGAGCACCCACCACATGAAGCCCCGACAGTTCCACCGCGTCCTGCCCGCGACCCTCGCCGGCGCCGCAGTGGCGCTCGCCCTGACCGCCGGCCCGGCCGCCGCGGCGAAGCCGATCGTCCACCAGACGCCGAAGGTCCCCGTGGTGGTGGACGGCAAGCGCATCGCGCCCAAGCAGATCCACCGCTACGACGGCCGGGCGCTGTACACGCGGATGTCGCCCGACGGCAAGCGGCTGATCGCCACTACAAGCCTCCCGAAGTTCAAGGCCTTCCTGAAGAAGAAGGGCCTGAAGATGCCGGCGCAGGGCGCGGGAAGGCGCGCACGAGCGCGGCAGGCCACTGGGCCCAGATCTGCGTGGACAACTTCCTCCAGGGCCACTGCTACACCGTGGGCTCCGGCCTGGGCGTGGCCCAGATGGCGGCGATCAGCGGCTGCAACTGGTTCACCTGCTGGCAGTTCGAGAACTCGGTGTCGTCGCTGCGGACGTACGGCAGCCCGGCGCTGCTGTTCGACCTGCCGAACTTCAACCCGGCGTGGGGCACGCACTACGCCGGGGCCGGCCAGCAGCAGGATCTGGCCGTGTTCGGCTTCAACGACCGCCTCTCCTCGGTCTTCACCTACTGGTAGGCCGCACGAGCCGGGGCGCCCCTCGCGGGGCGCCCCGGCCGTGGTCATCCCTTCAGGCCGGCGCGTCGAGGAACGGCGGGATCATCGCCAGCAGCCAGTCCGAGCGGTCCAGCAACCCGGACCCTGGCGGGACGTAGTGGCTGGTGCCGGGCAGCACGGCGAGCTGCGACGCGGGCATGTCGGCCAGGTCGCCCATCACCCCGCCGCCGCGCAGCTCGAACAGCTCGACGGCGTGCTGGAGGCGGATGCCGTCGGAGTCGCCGAGCACGATGAGCGTCGGCGCGGCGATCCCCATGATGTCCTCCTGCGGCCAGGCGAAGTCGGTCGTGTGGAGCCCCTTGAGCTTCTCGACCAGCTTCGGGAAGTCGTCAGGGTTCGGCGCCGTGCGGATGTAGGCCTCCTCGGTCGGCGAGCCGGCGAACATCTCCGGAGTGATCGCGGGGAACATCTCCAGCGCGACCGCGTGCATCGAGTCGCTCGTGTAGCCCGCGGAGGCGACGACGAGCTTCCGCACCAGCGCCGGGTGGCGGATCGCCATCTGGAGCGCGATGCCGCCGCCCATGCTGTAGCCGATCACATCGGCCTCGTCGATCTCCAGGTGGCGCAGGAGCTCGGCAGTGTCGTCGGCCATCTGCTCGTACGTGAACGGGCGGTCGACGTCGGCGGTCCGCCCGTGGCCCTGCTGCTCCGGAGCGATCACCCGGCGCGTCCTCGCGAGCCCGGACAGCAGTGGTCCCAGCGCCTCGACCGTGTGGTAGGCGCCGTGGAGGAGCAGCGTGGGCCTCCCAGAGCCGTGGCTCTCGTAGTACATCTCCAGGCCGTTGACCGGCGCGTATCCCGTGTCCGCCATGGGAGGCGAACGCTACCGGCGCCAGAGCCCGGCGATGAGCCGGGCTCTGGCGTCCAGGTTCGCTGGGGTCAGGCGGCGTCCTGGCGCGCTTCGTGCGGCTGGTCGAGCGGGGCGCGGCTCGCGAAGCGCTCGCACTGTGGCGCGGAGGTCCGCTGGATGACATCGCCGACGAGCCGTTCGCCGCCGTCGAGATCCGGCGTCTCGAAGAGCTCCGGCTGAACGCGCTCGAGCAGGCGATCGACGACGTACCTGGCCGACGGCCGGCACGGCGAGCTGGTCGGCGAGCTCGAGGCGCTCGTCGCCGCGCACCCGTTGAGCGAGCGCCTGCACGGGCAGCTCATGCTCGCCCTCTACCGCTCCGGACGGCAGGCCCACGCGCTCGAGGCCTATCGCCGGGCGCGAGCACATCCTCGTGGAGGAGGTCGGCCTCGAGCCGGCGCCCCACCTTCAACAGCTGCACGCGGCGATGCTGCGGCAGGACCCGTCCCTCGATCCGCCACCACGGCCGGAGCTGCCGGCGGAGCTCGAGACCGGCAGCCCGATGTTCGGTCGCCAGGCCGAGCTCGCCCGCCTGCGGGTGGCCTGGGAGCGGGCCGTCGACGGCGCCGGTTCGGTGATCGTCATCAGCGGCCCGCCGGGCAGCGGCAAGACCCGTCTGGCCGCCGAGCTCGCGTGCGAGGTGCACGAGCAGCGCGGCCTGGTCTTCTACGGCGCCCGCGGGGCGGCGGCGCTGCGCCGGGTCTCGCGCCCGGCGCTGCTCGTCCTCGAGGAGGCCGGCGCGGCACCTCCCGAGCCGGCCGGGCGCCCCGGTGCTCTGCCTCATCACGAACGGCAACGCCGCACCGGGAGCCGAGCAAGTCGTGCTCGAGCCGCTGGACGACCACGCGATCGCGGGCATCGCGCGGCGCTACGGCCATGGGGTCGAGGCGGGGCAGCTCGCGGAGCGGAGCGGCGGGATCCCCGGCGAGGCGCACCGCATCGCCGCCGAGTGGGCGCGTGAGGAGGCGCAGCGGCGGGTGAGCGCCGAGGCGCTGCGGACGGCGGACGAGCGCGCCGGCCTGCGGCGCGCCGAGTCCCGGCTCACCGGCAGCGTGGCGGAGCTCCAGTCGATGCGCGCGCGGGCCGAGCAGCACGAGGCGCGCCGCGGCACGGTCGTGTGCCCCTACAAGGGCCTCGCGACCTTCGACCGCGCGGACGCGGACTTCTTCTTCGGGCGCGAGCGCCTCGTCGCCGAGATGGTCGCGCGCCTCGTCGGCTCCCCGCTGTTGGGCATCGTGGGGGCTTCGGGCAGCGGGAAGTCGTCCGTCCTGCGCGCAGGTCTGCTCGCCGAGCTGGCCAAGGGCGTGCTCCCAGGTAGCGAGGAGTGGACGCAGGCGGTGCTCCGCCCCGGCGAGCATCCGGCGGAGGCGCTGCGGCGCGCCACCGCCCGCGTCGACCCGCACACCCGCCTGCTGATCGCGGTCGACCAGTTCGAGGAGGCCTTCACGCTCTGCCGCGACGCTTCCGAACGGGCCGAGTTCACCGCCGCGCTGGTTCGCGCCGTCAAGGATCCCGTGCAGGACGCCGCCGTCGTGCTGGCGGTGCGGGCCGACTTCTACGGCCGCTGCGCCGAGGATCCCGAGCTGGCGGCGCTGCTGGGCGCCAACCAGCTGCTCGTCGGCGCGATGCGAGGCGACGAGCTGCGCCGCGCGATCGAGCTGCCCGCCCAGCGCGCCGGCCTTCAGGTCGAGCCGGAGCTCGTCGACGCGCTGTTGGCCGACACCGCGGACGAGCCGGGTGCGCTGCCGCTGCTCTCGACCGCGCTGCTCGAGCTCTGGCAGCGCCGTGACGGGAGCCGGCTGAGCCTCGCCGCCTACGCGCGTACCGGCGGCGTTCCCGGCGCGGTGGCGCGGATGGCGGAGAAGGCATACGAGCGGCTCGACTCCGAGCAGCAGCGCGTCGCGCGGCGCATCCTCCTGCGCCTCGCCGGCGACGAAGGCGTCGGCGCGCACGTCCGGCGGCGCGTGCCGCTCGCCGAGCTCGAGGCCGAGCGCGTGCTGGACGTCCTGGCCGACAGCCGCCTGGTGACGGTGAGCGAGGGAACGGCCGAGGTGGCCCACGAGGCGCTCCTGGCGGAATGGCCGCGCCTGCGCGGCTGGCTCGAGGAGGACGCCGACGGGCGGCGCATTCACGGTCACCTGGCCCGGGCCGCTCGCGAGTGGCACCAGGACCGCGACGGCGGCGAGCTCTACCGCGGCGCGCGCCTGGCCGCCGCGCTCGAGTGGCGCGCCGCGCACGAGCCCGAGCTCAACACGACGGAGCAGCAGTTCCTCGACGCCGGCCGCAGCGCGAGCGAGCGCGCCCGGCGCCGGATGCAGCTCGCGCTGGCCGGCGTCATCGCGCTGCTCGTCGGCACGGCCGTGGCCGCGCTGGTCGCGCTCGACCAGCGGGGGCGCGCGAAGGCCGAGACGCGGGCGGCAGAGGCACAACGGCTCGGCGCCCAGGCGCTGAACGCAGACACGCTCGACCTCTCGCTGTTGCTGGCACGGCAGGGGGTCGCGCTCGAAGAGGGGCGGGCGACCCAGGTCAACCTGCTCGCGACGCTGCGCCGGAGCCCGGCGGCATTCGCCGTCATGCGCTCCGGTGTCTCCGGGCTCGTCGGGATCGAGCTCACTCCGGGAACCGGGTCGCTGGCGGTCGCGGATCTGAACGGCGCGGTCGCGTTCCTGGACCCGGACGGGCGGCGACGGCTGGGCATCCACAGACCCGCCCGCGGCACCTTCGGCGGGCCGCTGGCCTCCGCCCCCGACGGCAGCCGGGTGGCCGTCGCCGGGTACGACTCGCAGGGTGGGTTCATCGACCTGTTCGACGCGCAGACACGTCGGCGCGTCGCTCACCTGCGCAAGAACCTCTTCTACACACAGCTGGAGTCCGCCACGTTCACGGCGGACTCGAAGGAGCTCCTCGTACAGGGTACGGACCGGGTCGGCGCGATCGAGGCGCGCTTGGGGGACTACGGCGGCACGAACCGCGTGTGGCGCTGGGACGCGCGGACGGGGCGCCCGCTGCGTGGCGAGATCCTCCTGCCCGGCCCGCACGCGCTGCTGCTCGGCTTCGCAGGATCGAGCCTGGTGACCTACAGCCCGGCGGCGAGGCGCACGATCGTCCGCGATCCCACGACCTTGCGGTCCGAGCGGCAGTTCCCGCTCCCGGCCCCGTACAGCAGGCTGAACCCGGCGCTGGGCGTCGTGGCGTTCGCCGGCCGCGACGGCTCCGTCCACCTGCTCGACCTGCGCACCGGCCATCTGCGTACGGCCGCCGGCCGGCACGACGGCCCCGTGACCGCCATGGGCTTCAGCGCCGACGGGCGCACGCTCGTGACGGCCGGCCGCGACGCCCATCTGATCGTCTGGGACACGCGCCGCGCAGCCGCGATCGAGACGCTGCAAACGGGCGGCGCGGGGGTGATCCAGGACCTCACCGTGACGCCGGACGGGCAGACCGCCTACACGGCCGGTCGTGACGGCACGGTCGTCGCGTGGGATCTCGCGGGCAGCCGGCGCTTCGAGCGACCCCTGCGCGTTCCAGGCGCGGCACCGATCGACGGGCGGCGACTCGTGACCTCAGGAGTCGGTGGACGGTTCGCCACTGATCGCGAACCACGGATCGATCGACGTCTTCGAGAGCCGGACGCTGGAGCACGCAGGTCGCGTCCGCTTGGAGGGCCGCCGTGTCGCCCCGCAGGGCGCGGCGATCTCACGGGACGGGCGAACGCTCGCCGTCACCGACGTGGAGGGACGTGTCGGGTTCTGGGACCTCCGGACGCTGCGTCCGCTCGGCGAGCCGGTCTACGGTCACGGAGCCGAGGCGCCGATCCTCACCTTCAGCGCCGACGGGCGCTGGCTCGTCAGCGGCGGAACGGACGACATCCTGCGCGTCTGGGACGCGCGCCGCCACAAGATGGGCGACAGCCTCGTCTTCAGCGGCGCGCGTGACCTGAGCCTGAGCCCCGACGGCACGCTGCTCGCGTCGACGCAGTACGTCGACAGCTTCTCCGGCGGCCTCGAGCTGATCTCCGTCCCGGAGCTGGAGGTCGTACGAAGGGTGCGCGCCCCGCTCGGAACGCTGGCGCTCAGCGGCGGGGCTTGACGACCATCGCGCTGCCGCCGCCCCGGCGGACCGGCTCGGCGGCCGCGAGGAGGCGGCCGTCGAGGAACTCGATGCCGGTCGCCGCGCCGATCTCGCCGTTGCCCGTCGGCGCGAGGAACGTGTGCCCGAAGTCGTCGGCCAGGGCCTGACCCTCGGCCGAGTCGATGAACGCCTGCTCCGCCTGGGTCGTCGCCGTGTTGCGCTCCACCGCCCGCGGCAGTGCGATCGCCTCCGGCAGCGTCGCCCCGAGGTCGAGCCGGTTGATGATCGTCTGCATCACCGTGCCGGGGATCGTGGAACCGCCCGGCGAGCCGACGACCAGGAACGGCTCGCCGTCGCGCTCGATGATCGTCGGCGCCATCGAGCTGCGCGGGCGCTTGCCGCCCTCGACGCGGTTCGGGTGCGTCTTCGACTCGAAGTTGAAGTCCGTCAGCTCGTTGTTGAGCAGGAACCCCCAGCCCGGGACGACGATGCCGTTGCCGCCGGTCGACTCGATCGTGAACGTGTAGGAGACGACGTTCCCGCGGCGGTCGGCGACCGTGAGGTGGGTCGTCGACTGGCGCGGATGCGAGATCGTCGCCGAGCTCGCGGCCGGCCGCGTGGCCGAGCCCTGGTCATCCCACGGGTCGCCGGGCGGGACGGGGCTGGTCGCCGCCTTCGTGTCGTCGATCTTCGCGCGCCGCTCGTCGGCGAACGACTCGGACAGGAGCCCCTCGACCGGGACGTCCTCGTAGTCCGGATCCGCCAGGAACGCGTTGCGGTCGGCGAACGCGAGCCGCGACGCCTCGAGGTAGCGGTGCAGGGCGAGCACGTCCGAGCCGCCGCCCAGCGGGTCGTAGCCGTCGAGGATGTTCAGCACCTCGCCAACGGCGACGCCGCCGCTCGACGGCGGGCCCATGCCGAACACGTCGAGGTCGCGGTAGCGCGAGACCGTCGGCGGCCGCTCGGGCGCCGTGTAGCCACGGACGTCGTCCAGCGTCATCACGCCGGGCCGCCACGTGTGGTCGCTCGTCGACGCGGTGGACGGGTTCGTCGCGGCCGCCACCATCGCGCGGGCGATCGGCCCGTCGTAGAAGCCCTCGCGCACGCCCTCGCGCGCCATGCGCTCGTAGGCCTTGGCCATGTCGGGGTTGCGGATCGTCGCGCCGAGGTCCCGCGGCGAACCGTCGCCGTCCAGGTAGATCCGCGCGGTGGAGGGGACGTCGTCGAAGAAGCCCTTCACCGCGTCGACCTGGCTGAAGAACGTGGGGTCGACGGCGAAGCCGCGCTCGGCGACCTTGATGCCCGGCTTGAGCGTCTCGCGTAGCGACATCGTGCCGTACACGCGGAGCGCCCGAGCCCACGTCGCGGGCGTGCCCGGGACGCCGGCCGACAGGCCGCTGAACCGAGCGTCGTTGAACGGGAGCGGCGCGTCGTTCTCCCAGAACGAATCCACGTCCATCGCCGCGGGCGCGGTCTCGCGGCCGTCGATCGTCGTGACGTCGCCGTCCGCGGTGCGGATGACCATGAAGCCGCCGCCGCCGATGCCGCACGAGAACGGCTCGACGACGCCGAGGACCCCGGCCGCCGCCACGGCGGCGTCGACGGCGTTGCCGCCCTTGCGCAGCGTGTCGATCGCGGCGTCGGTCGCCAGCACGTCCACGCTCGCGGCCGCGCCGCCGGTGCCGACCGCGGTCGGCGCCTTCTGCGGCGGCTTGGCCAGGACGGCCGGCGCGCCGCCGAGCGCCGCGGTGAGCCCGGCCGCCACGAGCGCCAGGCGTAGGAAAGAACGTCTCATCGGGCCTCCATCCGACGTTTGGCTCTTCGCCTACCCGGGATCGCGCGGTTTCGCGCGCGCGGCGGGCGCCGGGTCGGCACGATGACGCGCGTGGCGCGCGCGATTGGCGCGCTGGCGCGCGCCTCAGCGCGGCACGCGCAGCAGCGCGGCCCGTACAGGCTCGCCCGTGTCCTGGCGCAGCCGCGTCACGTACGCGGCGTCGGGCGCGAGCGCCGTGCTCCAGAGCGTCACCGAGACGCCCGGCTTCGGCCGCGGCGGCAGCTTCTTCGGGTGGCCGTGCCGCTTGTGCTCCTCGCCGGGCTCGTGGCCGGCGTCACGGCGGCCGGTCGGCACCGTGCCGTACAGCGAGCGGTCGCGGCGCGCGCTGCGCGGCCGCAGCGCGCCCAGCCGCAGCTGCTGGCGCTCGAACGTGGAGCGGACGTAGAGCAGCCGGCTGCCGAGCGCGGACGGGTTGAGCAGCAGCGCGCGCGGCGCCCGCCGCAGCGTGCGGCGGCTCCCCGTCCCCAGCCGCAGCTCGTCGATGCGCCCGTTGCGGCGCCCAGCGACGTGGAACAGCAGCCGGTCGCCGGCCAGCGCGGGGCGGCCGAGCGTCGTGGCGGCGCCCGACCGCGCGACCACCAGCGGCGCCGGAGCAGCGGGCGGCAGCGGTGAGGCGGCGAGCACGTCGCGGTCGCCCTCGCGCGCGCGCCACACGACCCAGCTCCCCGAGACGGCCACCGAGTCTGCCCCCGCGGCCGGCAGCGTCACCACGTACGCCGGGTCGGTCCGGCTGCGCACCTCGACGGTCCCGTTCCCCAGCCACGCGATCAGCCCCTCGCCGACCGCCGGGTGCGGCCCGGGAGCCGGCGCGCGCCCGTCCGGGCCGGCCACCATGCCGCCCGCGCCCGGCTCCTGGAAGGCGACCAGGCCGCCGTCGGCGCTCGGGTCGGTGGCCGGGACGGCGAACACGCTCGCCGCCTGGGCCGGCGCGGCCCACAGCACGGCGGCGCAGACGGCCAGCGCGACCGCGTCGGCCGCCCGCAGCGTCCGCAGGATCGCCGGGCGCTCCGCCATCGCGGCGTGCGCGTCGGCGCCCAGGTCGGTCCCGGCGAGCGGCGCCAGCAGCACGACCGGCAGCGTCCGGCCGATCCCGAAGCCGAGCCCGACGAGCAGGCCGAGCGACGGATCGCCGAGCGCGACGCTCACGCCCGCCAGCGCCCACACGGCGAACGTGAGGATGAACGTCGTGAAGCCGAGGCCGAGCAACACGCCGTACAGCCCGGCCGCCAGCGGCAGCGGCAGCACGCGACGCCACGACTCCGGGACCTGGCGGCGGACCTGCGGCACGATGCGAGCGCCGCGCGCCTCGCCCACCGCGGCGGCCAGCGCCACCGCGGCGGCCACGGCCAGCGCGGTCGTGCCGCCCGCACCGAGCGCCGAGCCGAGCGCGGCCAGCCCTCCGAACGTCAGCACCCCGCCCGCGAGCGCGCCGGCGGCGAACGTCACGCACGCGACCAGCGTCGTCCGCAGCCGGCCCGCGTAGCCGTGCGGCGCCAGCGTCTCGACCATCGAGAACCCGCACGGCGACCACGCGCCGGTGATGCCGGCGACGACGCCGGCGGCGAGCAGGACGGGCTCTAGCACGGCACCTTCGTCTGGAAGTACATGACGCAGAACACGCGCCGGCCCCCGTAGCAGTAGCCGGTCAGCGCGCCGTCGCCGTTGATCCGCCGGCGGCTGTACGCGCAGCAGTCGACGAGCTTGCGCACGCGGCCGCCGCAGCAGCGGTACCAGGCGCCGTCGATCGACGTGCGGAGGTCGTACTCCTGCGCGACGACCTTGCACACCGGCGTCCGGCTGGCGCGCGGGAGCGGGCGGCCGTCGGCGTCCGTGAGCGGCTCGCCGTCGTCGCCGACCGGGTAGCCGCGGCGGTCGACGAGCCGCCCGAGGTCGTCAACGCGCCGGCCGTCACGCGCGCGCAGCGGCAGCCCGCGCGAGTCGATCCGGGGGATCCCGGTCGGGTGCGGGCAGGAGTCCGTCGTGTAGATGTGGCCGCAGAAGTGGTACGCCTCGGCCTCGCCGGGCTTGACCAGCGAGCCGACGCTGTTCGCCCCCGCCAGCGCCATCACGCCCGCGCCGACGCGCGAGAGGAAGCCGCGGCGCGCTAAGGGGTCTGACCCCTCGATGTCCGCAAGTCGCTCGAGCGCACGTGCGATGGGGTCTGACCCCTTGCGAGCCCTAGCCATACAGCGACTCCCGACGGCGCTCGGCGGCGCCGAGCACCGACTCCAGCTGCGCCGCGGTGTTGAACGTGCCCTTGGCCAGCACGGTGCCGCCGGCGTCGATCGCCACGGCGAACGGGCTGCCGGGCACGTCGGCGGCCTCCCACTCGGCGGCGTCGCGGACCTCGTCGAACGTGCGCAGCACCACCAGCGGGTCGCGGCCGAGCGCCTCGATGGCGGGAGCGAGCGCGCGGCACAGGTGGCACGCCTCCGACGTGAAGACCGCGAGCCCGAGGCGCCCCTCCTCGACCTCCATGATCTCCGTGTGGCCGCCGACCTCGGGGCCCTCGCTGGGGATCTCCAGCGCGCCCTGCGGCGCGATCGCCATCCGCAGCGTGCCGAGCTCGCGCGCCAGCGCGAGCAGCCCGACGGCCAGCGCGGCGACGCCGGCCAGCGCGAACGCGAGCCCGATCGCCAGCCACTCCTCCGTGCTCAGCGACGTGGCGCGGGAGCAGCGGCAGCGCGGCGAAGGCGACCGCGAGCAGCGCGGTGCGGCCGAGCGAGGCGCGGCTCACCCGCCCGCGCGCGCCGAAGCACCCGCACGGCGCGCCGGCGCGGCCCTGCATCAGCGCGGTGGCCTGCGCCACGGTGAACACGAGGAACAGCACGGCGGCCGCCCACGCCGCGCGCTCGGCGCCCGCCGCCACGCCGACCGCGAGGCCCGCCTCGACGGCCACGAGCGCCGCCCAGGCGACGCCGGCGGCCGTGTCGCCGCGGATCCCGTAGGTCGCGAGCGCGGCCCGCGCGCCGGGTCCCGAGGCCAGCTTCAGGCCGGCGGAAGCGAGCAGCAGCAGCGCGAGCGCGAACGAGGCGACGACGTTCAGCATCCGAGCGCGCGAAGGTAGCGCATCGAGCAGAGGAACCCGGCGGATCGGGACGGCGTTGCGGGGTGAAGTCGGAGGCGGACCGTCACGCGCGCGCCGCGAGGCGCTTGTACGTGATCCGGTGCGGCCGGTCGGCCTCGGCGCCGAGCTGCTCGCGCCGGTGCTCCTCGTAGGCCTCGAAGTTCCCCTCGAACCAGCGCACCTGCGAGTCGCCCTCGAAGGCGAGCACGTGGGTGGCGACGCGGTCGAGGAACCAGCGGTCGTGGGAGATGATCACCGCGCAGCCCGGGAAGCCGAGCAGCGCCTCCTCCAGCGCGCGCAGCGTGTCGACGTCGAGGTCGTTCGTCGGCTCGTCGAGCAGCAGCACGTTGCCGCCGCGGCGCAGCAGCTTCGCCAGGTGCACGCGGTTGCGCTCGCCGCCGGACAGCACGCCGACCTTGCGCTGCTGGTCGGAGCCCTTGAAGTTGAACCCGGCCACGTAGGCGCGGGAGTTGACCTCGCGGTCGCCGACCTTGATGTGCTCGTAGCCGTCGGAGATCTCCTCCCAGACGGTCTTGTCGGGATCGAGCGCGTCGCGGCTCTGGTCCACGTAGGCGAGGTCGGCCGAGTCGCCGACCCGCACCGCGCCGGCGTCGGGCTTCTCCTGCCCGACGATCATCTTGAACAGCGTCGTCTTGCCGGCGCCGTTGGCCCCGATCACGCCGACGATGCCCGCGGGCGGGAGCGTGAACGAGAGGTCCTCGATCAGCAGGCGGTCGCCGAACCCCTTGCGCACGTCCTCGGCGTCGATCACCTTGTCGCCGAGCCGCTGGCCGGCCGGGATGTGGATCTGGACCTGGTCGAGCTTGACGTTGCGGTCCTCGGCGAGCAGGCGCTCGTAGTTGTTCAGGCGCGCCTTGGCCTTCTTGCGGCGGCCCTTCGGGTTCTCGCGCACCCACTCCAGCTCGCGCTCGATCGTGCGACGTGCGCGCGACGTCGCGCTTCTCCTCCTGCGCGAGGCGGGCCTGCTTCTGCTCCAGCCAGGACGAGTAGTTGCCCCGGAACGGGATGCCGTGGCCGCGGTCCAGCTCGAGGATCCAGCCCGCGACGTTGTCGAGGAAGTAGCGGTCGTGGGTGACGGCCACGATGGTGCCCTTGTACTCCTCGAGGTGGCGCTCCAGCCAGCCGACGGACTCCGCGTCGAGGTGGTTCGTCGGCTCGTCGAGCAGCAGGAGGTCGGGCGCGCTCAGCAGCAGCCGGCAGAGCGCGACGCGGCGGCGCTCGCCGCCGGAGAGCTTCGTGACGTCGGCGTCCGAGGGCGGCAGGCGCAGCGCGTCCATCGCGGTGTCGAGCTGCGTGTCGAGGTTCCAGGCGTCGGCGGCGTCGATGCGGTCCTGGAGGCGGGCGAACTCGTCGGCCGTCTCGTCCGAGTAGTTCGCGGCCAGCTCGTTGAAGCGGTCCAGCAGCGCGCGGATCTCGGCGACGCCCTCCTCGACGTTGCCGCGCACGTCCTTGTCCGGGTCCAGCTGCGGCTCCTGCTCGAGCAGCCCGACGGTGGCCCCCGGGGCGAGCTGCGCCTCGCCGCGGTACTCCGTGTCGACGCCGGCCATGATCCGCAGCAGCGTCGACTTGCCGGAGCCGTTGAGGCCCAGCACGCCGATCTTGGCGCCCGGCATGAAGCTGAGCGAGATGTCCTTCAGCACCTGCTTGTCCGGCGGGTGCGTCCGGCTCAGCTTGTACATGGTGAAGACGTATTGGCTCGACATCGCCGAGTCAGGATAGATGCGCCCTCGTGGCGGGTAGCCAGGGCCGCGATCTGTACGTCCGGCCATGGCGGATTTCCGCAAAGTGGTCGATAAACGGGCTATGCGGCCGCTGATCGGCATCACCACGTCGGAGCTCCGCCCGAGCGGGGCGTCGACGCTGCGCCGCCAGGGCGAGCCGCCGCACCCCGAGATGGCGCTCGGGATCACGTACGCCTTCGCGATCGAGCGCGCCGGCGGCGTGCCGGTCGTGCTCCCGCCGGTGATCGACGACGTCGAGCCGCTGCTGCGACCGGCTCGACGGCGTGTGCCTGTCCGGCGGCCCCGACCTCGACCCCGAGGCCTACGGCGCCCGCGAGCGCCACGCGGAGCTGGGGCCGACCGAGCCCTCGCTCGACACGTTCGAGCTGGCGCTGGCGCGCGGCGCGCTCGCGCGCCGGCTCCCGCTGCTCGGGATCTGCCGCGGCGCCCAGGCGATCAACGTGGCCTGCGGCGGGACGCTGCACCAGCACCTGCCCGGCCACCGCCAGTCGGCGCCGGGGACGGACACGACGCACGAGGTCGAGGTGCTGCCCGGCACGCAGCTGGCCGCGCTCGTCGGCGCCGGCACGATGGCCGTCAACTCGTTCCACCACCAGGCCGTCGACCGTCTCGGCCGCGGCCTGCGGGTCGCCGCCCGCGCCGCCGACGGCACCGTCGAGGCGATCGAGGGCGCCGGCTTCCTCGTCGGCGTGCAGTGGCACGCGGAGACGCTCGCCGACGGGCGGCTGTTCGAGGCCCTCACGGTCGCGTCGCGTACGCCGCTCCTGCGCGCCGCCTGACGCAAGGCCGAATCCACCGATGATCGGTGGATCCGGGCTGAGTACGGCTAGCCCCACGGGTTCGGGGCCCGGCGTGCGCAATCCTGGGTGGGTGGCCGCTGCCCCTGCCATAAGCCTGCGCGGCGTCGTCAAGCGCTTCGGCCCGATCACCGCGGTCGACGGCCTGGACCTCGAGCTCCCCGAGGGCACCTGCGTCGGCCTGCTCGGCCCCAACGGCGCCGGCAAGTCGACGACGATGAAGATGCTCACCGCCCAGGCGATCGCCGACGAGGGCGAGCTGATGGCGCTGGGCTTCAAGCTGCCCGGCGACTCGAAGGCGGCGCGCGCCGAGATGGGCGTCGTCCCGCAGCTCGACAACCTCGACACGACGCTCACCGTCGAGCAGAACCTGCGCGTCTTCACCTACCTGTACCGCGTGCCGCGCTCGGGCCGCCGCGAGGCGATCGAGCGCGCGCTGGAGCTGGCGAACCTGCCCGACCGGCGCGACACGCGCGTGGACAAGCTGTCGGGCGGCATGCGCCGGCGGCTGCTGATCGCCCGCGCGCTGGTGCACAAGCCGCGGCTCGTGCTGCTCGACGAGCCCACCGTCGGCCTGGACCCGCAGGTCCGCCAGGAGCTGTGGGCGCTGATCGACGCGCTGCGCAGCGAGGGCACCTCGATCCTGATGTCGACGCACTACATCGAGGAGGCCGAGCGGCTGTGCGACTCCGTGACGATCATGTCGCACGGCAAGGCGGTCGCCACCGGCAAGCCGAGCGAGCTGATCGCGCAGCACGCCGGCCGCGAGGCGGTGGAGGTCTACGGGCCGCCCGCCAAGCTGCGCGAGGTCGAGGAGGTCGCCCGCCGCGGCGGCATGAGCACGCGCCGCACCGGCACCTCGGTCGCGATCCTGCGGCTCGACGACGCCACCAACGGCGGCCCGCCCGACGGCGAGCGCCGCCCCGCGAACCTCGAGGACGTCTTCGTCCTCCTTACGGGTGAAGAAATCGCATGACAACACGGACTGGGTCGACAGGACCGTTGGTCGTGGCTGACGCACGCGGAGCAGACGCATGAGCGCCGCCGGCCAGGCCATGCGCCGCTCGCGGATCGGCCGGCTCGAGCGCCCCGCGCTCGAGGGCGTGCTCGTCCGCGAGGTCATCAACTTCTCCTCCTACTGGCGCTCCGTCACGTTCTCGTCGACGGTCGAGCCGACGATCTACCTGCTCGCGTTCGGCTTCGGCTTCGGCGCGCTGGTCTCGGAGGTCGCCGGCTACGACTACATCGAGTTCGTCGGCACCGGCACGGTGGCGACCGCCGTCCTCTTCTCGTCGGTCTTCTCGGCCATGTTCGGCACGTTCGTCAAGCGCGAGTTCCAGCGCACGTACGACGCGATCCTCGCCGCGCCCGTCGACGCCGAGGAGCTGGTCACGGGCGAGGCGCTGTGGATCGCGCTGCGCGCGTCGGTCTACGGCTGCACGCCGCTGCTCGTGGCGATGGTGTTCGGCCTCGACCCGGCCTGGGGGATGCTGCTCGTCCCCGGGATCAACTTCGTCACCGGCTTCGGCTGGGCGTCGGCGGGGGCGCTGATCTCCGCGCTGATGAAGTCGATCGACAACTTCTCCTACGTCACGAGCACGCTGATCACGCCGATGTTCCTCGTCGCCGGGACGTTCTTCCCGCTCGACGAGCTGCCGGAGTGGGCCCAGGTGCTCGGCTGGTTCAACCCGCTGCACCACTGCGTGGAGCTCGTCCGCCACGCGTCGTTCGGCTTCGAGGGATGGGTCGACATCGCCCACCTCGGGATCCTGTTCGGCTTCGGGCTGCTGATGTGGCGGCTGGCGATCACCGCCACGGGCCGCCGTCTCGTGGATTAGAGCGAGGGCGGCCCGAGGATCAGTGGCTGGTCCAGCGCGCCGCGCACGCGGCGCTGCACCTGGAGCTCCGCCTCAAGGTCAGCGATCAGACCTTCGTGCTCGAGCAGGCGGCCCGGCAGCACCTGGGTGACGAACAGCCACACGAGCCGGCCGTCGAGCTGCGCGCCGGCGACGCGGCGCAGCTCGTCCTCCGCCTCGGCGGGCGTGAGCGCCGAGCGGTAGGACTCGAACGACGTGACGGTGTCGTAGACCTCGGCGATCGACAGGATGCGGGCGACCATCGGGATCTCGTCGCCCGACAGGCCGTCGGGATAGCCGCGGCCGTCGATCCGCTCGTGGTGCGCGAGCACCGCCGTCGCGACCTCGCCGAGGCCCTCGACGCGCAGCAGCAGGCGCGCGCCGTCGGCCGGGTGGCGCTCGAGCAGCCGGCGCTCGTCCGTGCGCAGCCGTGAGCGCCCGAGCAGCACATGGTCGGGCAGCGCCTCCTTGCCGATGTCGTGCAGCAGCCCGGCCGTGTGGACGACGGCCTGCTCGCGCTCGCACAGCCCCGCCGCGCGGGCGAGCTCCAGCGCGTAGTGGGCGGTCGCGGCCGCGTGGCGGGCGGCGCCGGGATCGCGCAGCGTCATGGTCTCGAGCAGCAGCCCGAGCATGCCCTCGTGGCGGACGTCGAGCTGGTCGCGGTGCCGCTCGGCCTCCTCCTCCGTCGCCTGGCCGCGCAGCACGGCGCGCAGCAGGAGCTGACACGTCGCGAGGCTGATCACGAACAGGCCGATGATCCCGAGGCCGTACGCCTCGAAGCCGTACACCGCCATCGCGGTCAGCGACGCGGTCGCCAGCTCCCACGGCAGCACGGGCAGGTAGACCGTGCGGAACATCGCCAGCAGCGACCCGCCGCGGACCAGCACCGTGTGCCCGGCGATCATCACGAAGTTGAGGACGTTCGCGGCGATGAAGACGAAGAGCACGGCGACGGCGAAGGTCCCGTGGTCGTCGCCGATGCGCGTGCCGCCGATCCACTCGAGCGCCAGCCCACCCGCGAGCGGGAACGTCGCGTACGTGACGACGTTCGACAGCAGCTCGGAGCCGCGCGTCCGGCTGCGGACGGCGTCCACCGCGGCCGACGCCAGGCCGAGCGCGACCGCGGGCGCCGGGCCCAGCAGCGCCATGGCCAGCACGAGGCCGAGGAACGATCCGCCGATCCTGAAGCGGCGCGCCTTGAGCACGATGAAGTCGCTGCCGAGCACAAGAAGTGTGAGCAGTGCGACGAGCTCCAGGTCCTGCCACTGGTGCTCGGCCGACAGCAGCACCGCCGCGGCGACGACGCCGGCGAGCAGGACGCCCTCGGCGAGCACGACCGCGCGCATGCGCCGGAGGCCCAGCGGCGACGGCGGCGCCTCGGGCGGAGGCTCCTGGGTGCGCGCGTCGGCGCTTCCGGCTGCGCGCATCAGGGCCAGCGACCACGAGACGATCACCACCCACAACGCCACCGCGAACCAGACGATCACATATGCAACGGTAGTGGTCCGGAGGCGAACACGCCAATCGGGCGTAGACCCGATCTCGGGTACCTGCGGTTTGGACAACGCGGAGCCGGTCACACGTCGGGGTCTCACACCAATAACCGGCGCGTTACATGATGATCCCGCGGCCCGAGGCCGCAGGAAGCACGAGACCGATCAGGGGGTCACTATGGGCTGGCGCCACTAGCCGCCGGCGGTGACGGCCCGGCGGTCAAGGAGGACACCAGGGTCGGAGCACCGCGAGCATCTCGAGAGGGCGCCGGCTGCGCCCTGCTGGAGGAGGGACGGAGGACAACCGAAGAACGCTGTGGCCGCGGCCTTCAGCTTGGCCGCGCCGCTACCGTAGGACGACGTGCCTCAGGTCGTCGACATCGAGCAGGCCGTCCTCCTGCTGGAGGTCGAGCCGCCGTTCGACAAGCGCGACATCCAGAAGGCACGACGCCGGCTCGCGAAGCAGTGGCACCCGGACATCGCGCCGCCGGGCAAGCAGCTCGAGCACGAGCGTCATCTGAAGGCGGTCAACGAGGCGGCGGACCAGCTCGAGAGCCTCGCCGAGGAGTCGCGCGGCGGGAAGGTCTCGCGCAACGCGGTCAAGGTCGCGGGCGCCGCCGCGCGCCGCCGCCGGGCCGAGGAGGGGCGCCGCGCCTACGAGGAGGACCAGCGGCGTCGCGAGACCGACGCGGAGCGCCGCAAGCACGACCCGTTCGCCTCGCGCGTGCCCGACCACTCGGTCGTGCACCGCTATGCGCGCTGCCTCTCCTATCCGGAGTGGGGGGTCGGCACCGTCAACGGCATCTACTTCACCGGCGACGGCGACGACATCCAGCAGTGGGCGCGCGTGAGCTTCCACGTCGGCATCCGCACGGTGCCGGCCGGCTCGCTCCAGTTCGTGGACTTCCACAGGCCCGACCCGGGCGCCGAGCGCGTGCAGCGGTTCATGACCGCGGCCAAGCACGCGCTCGCCGAGGGCGACTTCGCGCTGGCGGCGCGGCGGCTCGTCTACGCGCGCGACGCCGAGCCGCGCAACACCGCGGTGCTGCGCCTGCTCGCCACCGCGTTCTGGCAGGCGGGCGAGTACTCCGCCGCCGCCCGCGCCGTGCGCGACTGGATCCGCGAGGAGCCCGGCCGCCCGGCGCCGCACCGGACCGCGGCGCGGATCTACGAGGACATGGGCGCGCTGACCCAGGCGCTCGACGAGAGCGCCAAGGAGTGCGCCGCCGCGCCGGAGGACCCGTCGGCGTGGGAGCGGCTCGGCCGGCTGCGGCTGCGGGTGTTCGACCGCGCGGGCGCGCGCGCGGCGCTCGAGCGGGCGCGGGAGCTGGGCGCGAGCGAGCAGGGGCTGCTCGACCTCGCGCTGGTCGCACATCTCGCCGGCGACGTCGGCGCCGAGGTCACGGCGTGCGAGCAGGCGACGATGATCGCGCCCGACTCGCCGGCCGCGTGGTCCCGTTACGCGCACGCGCTCGCGCGCACGGACAGGATCGGCGACTGCCTGGCGGCGTGCGAGCGCGCGCTCGAGCTGGCCGACGACCCCGAGGTGCGCGAGCTGCGCGAGCAGCTGCTCGCCTCCGCCCCGCGCGAGCTGTCCGAGCAGACCGCCGCGTAACACCGGAATCCGGCGTTACTTCACTTCGGTGTCGGGAGGGGTCTGACCCCTCTACGCGACGAGCTCCTCCATGCCCTTGACCTCGGGCTTGGCCTTCACGCCGGTCCGCCGCGTCTCGCGGATCTCGAGCCGCCGCGACAGCCGCGACAGCGAGAAGTTGACGATGATGAACAGCAGGCCGACGAACAGGAACACCTCGAGGATCGGCGCCTCGATGCCGCCGCCGGTGAACGGGTTGCCCGACGTCGCGGTCACCGTCCGCGCGCGGCGCATGACCTCGACGATCGCGATGATCGAGACCAGCGTCGTGTCCTTCGTAAGCGTGATCAGCTGGGAGACCGTGGCCGGCACCATCCGCCGCAGGCCCTGAGGCAGGATCACGTGGCGCATCCGCTGGCGGTAGGTCAACCCCAGCGCCGTGGCCGCCTCGCCCTGGCCGCGCGGCAGCGAGAGGATCCCGGCGCGCATGATCTCCGCCAGCACGGCGCTGTTGTAGAGCACGAGTCCGCCGAGGCCCGCGAGCATCAGCCCCGACTGCCAGGCCTCTGGCATCCAGCCCGGGATCACGTCCTCCCACGTCTGCCGCCAGCCCTGCGGGATCCACAGGAACAGGAACAGGATCAGCAGCAGCAGCGGCAGGTTGCGGAACACGTCGACCCAGATGCCGGCGCCCACCGACACGACCGGGTTGCGCGTCAGCCGCAGGAGCGCGAGCCCGAGGCCGACGATCAGCGCCAGGATGATCGCCACGACGGCGATCTGGAGGTTGGTGAGGAAGCCCTCGAGGAGGAACCGGAAGTTGTTCCCCGAGCCCAGCCACTCGAACGGCGTCGCGATGACCGTCATCGGCGCACCGCGTAGCGGTTCTCGAGGACGCGGATCGCCACCGTCGCGAGCCCCGTGAGGATCAGGTAGCCGGACGCCGCCCAGACGAAGCTCGGGATCGTCTCGAACGTCCGCGACTGGATGACGCGCCCGGTCTTGAGCAGGTCGTCGAGCGCGAGGATCGAGCCGCCGAGGATCGCCGAGTTCTTGATCATCGCGATGATCAGCGAGCCCAGCGGGGAGATGACGGTCCGGAACGCCTGCGGCAGCACGATCCGGCGCAGCGTCTCGGCGTAGGAGAAGCCGAGCGAGAGCGACGCCTCGATCTGGCCCTTGCTGACCGAGAACACGCCGGAGCGCAGCGCCTCGGCGACGTACGCCGCCGTGTACAGGCCCAGCGACGCGACGCCCGCCACGAACGCGCTGATCTCGACCCCGGCGCGGCGGAGGCCGGGGAAGGAGATGAACAGCAGCACGAGCAGCGGGACGTTGCGGAACGCCTCGACGTACAGGCCGCCGAGGCGGTTCAGCCACGCGTTCGGCGCCACCCGCAGGGCGGCCACGAGGGTGCCCACCGCCATCGCGATCACGAACGAGATCGCGACGATCTTCACCGTGACCCAGAACCCCGACGCGAACGCGTCGAAGTTCTCGGTCAGGATGTCGAAGAACGCGATGGGCGGTGCGGCGGGCACCCTCTCAGCGCTCGGCTACGCCGCCTCGTTCTGCTTGACGAGCTCCACGGCCTCGTCGACGGTGATGTCCGGGTAGGCGGGCTCGGTGTCGGTGTACTGGCCGACCCACTCCTCGTAGATCTCGTCGTACTTGCCGCTCGAGTTCAGCTCGTCGAACGTCTCGTTGACGAAGTCGACGAGCTCCTGGTTGCCCTTCTTGATGCCGGCGCCGTAGGGCTCCTGCGTCAGCTCGTCGCCGACCATCTGCAGGGAGTCGTCCTGGATGATCATGCCGGTCAGGATCACGTCGTCGGTGGAGATCGCGTCGACGCTGCCGTTCTGGAGCGACTCCAGGCACTCCGAGTAGGAGTCGACGAGCTTGAGCTTGGCGTCAGGCGCCTGCTTCTTCAGGGTCGCCTCGTAGGTCGAGCCGAGCGCCGTGCACACGTTCTTGCCGGCGAGGTCCTCGACGCCCTTGATGTCCGCGTTGTCCTTCTTGGTCAGCACGCGGCCCTTGGCGATGAAGTACGGGTCGGAGAACTCGATCTGGCCGACGCGCTCCTCGTTGATCGTCATCGTCGAGAGGATCAGGTCGGCGGTGCCGTCCTGGAGGAACGGGATCCGGTTGTCGGAGATCGCCTCGATGAACTTCGGCTCCACGCCGAGCCGGTCGGCGACCGCCTGGCCGAGGTCGACGTCGAAGCCCTCGACCTCGTTGGACTCCGGGTTGTTGAAGCCGAACGGCGGGACGTCGTACTTGACGCCGATGACGATCTCGCCCTTCTCCTGGATGTCGCCCAGCGGCGTGCCGGCCTCGAACTTCTGGACGTCGGCGGCCGGCGTCTCCTCGCCGCTCGTGCCGCTCCCGCCCTCCTCCTCGTCGTCGCCGCAGCCCGCCGCGACGAGGCCGAGGACGAGGATCAGCACCGCCAACAGCGGCCAGAGACGCTTGCGTGTTCCCTGCATTGCCCTTCCTCCCTAGTGGTGGATGATCTTGTCGACGAAGTCGCGCGCTCGCTCGCTCTTCGCCGCTTCGAAGAACTCCTTCGGGGGCCCTTCCTCCACGATCCGGCCGTCGTCGATGAAGACGATCCGGTCGCAGACCTCGCGGGCGAAGCCCATCTCGTGCGTGACGACCACCATCGTCATGCCGTCGCGCGCGAGGTCGCGCATGACGTCGAGGACCTCGCGGATCATCTCCGGGTCCAGCGCCGACGTCGGCTCGTCGAACAGCATCAGCTTCGGCTCCATGGCCAGCGCGCGGGCGATCGCCACCCGCTGCTGCTGGCCGCCCGACAGGTCGGCCGGGTAGTCGTCGGCCTTCTCGGCGATGCCGACGCGCTCGAGCAGCTTGCGGCCCCGCTCGCGGGCCTCCGCCTTGCTGAGCCCCTTCACCTCGATCGGCGCCAGCGTGACGTTCTGCATCACGGTCTTGTGCGGGAAGAGGTTGAACTGCTGGAAGACCATGCCGATCTCCGCGCGCAGCCGGTTGACCGCCTTGCCGGCGCCGCTCACGGACTGGCCGTCGAACTTGACGTCGCCGCCGTCGATCGCCCTCGAGGCCGTTGATGCAGCGCAGCATCGTCGACTTGCCGGAGCCCGACGGCCCGGCGATCACGACGACCTCGCCGCGGTCGATCGTCAGGTCGATCCCGTCGAGCACGACGTTGTCGCCGAACGCCTTGCGCACGCCGATCAGCTCGACGAGCCGTTCCCGGGGTGACTTCCCTCCCTCGCTCATCTCCCGTTCACGGAATCTACTGGGTTGATCGGACCCGGGGATCGTCGGCTGTCCGCGTTCGCGCGCTGACACGGACACTGGCCGCCCCGGATGGTTGCGGGGACCCGCGTTGACCGCGGTTGCGCCGGCCGCCTACGGTTGCCGCGCGATGCGCTGGCATGCAGGCTCGCCGCGGAGGGGACCGGCGTCGGCTCCGGAGGTGCCCACCCCCGACCGGCCGCCCGCTTCGCCTGCCGTCGACGTGCTCGCCCTCCAGCGCGCCGCCGGCAACCGGGCCGTGGTCTCGCTCGCCCGCGCCGGCGGCCGGCTCGCAGGCGCCGTCGAAGCGCTCGCGGCCGCCGCGGAGCGCGTCCCGGCCGCGCCCGCCGCCGGCGAGGCGATCCCCGACACGGTCCGCGGCCGGATGGAGGCCGCCTTGGGCGCCGACTTCGGCGACGTGCGGCTGCACGAGAGCCCCACCGCGCGGGCGATGGGCGCCGAGGCCTACACGCAGGGCTCGGAGATCCACCTGGCGCCGGGGCACGGCGATCTCGGCAGCCACCGCGGCCAGGAGCTGCTCGGCCACGAGCTGGCGCATGTGGTGCAGCAGCGTGCGGGCCGGGTGCCGGCATCCGGTGGGCGTCGCCGCTCGTCCACGACGCGACGCTGGAGGCCGAGGCCGATGCCGCGGGGCGGCGAGCGCCGGCGGCGCCGGCCGCGGCCCCCTCCCGGGCCGCGACCGCGGCAGCCGGCGCCGCCTACGGCGCCCCGCTCCAGGCGCGGCTGATGTCGTTCGCGGACCTCGCGAAGGCCGCCGCGGCGGCCACCAAGGGCGGGACGGGACTCGGGGACCTCGCGGAGACCCTGAAGGACGACTATCAGCAGTACGCGGACGCGATGGCGGAGAGCCAGTTCATGATGGCGTTGGCGCTCCTGGACTACCTCGCAGGCCGCGAGAGCGAGCTGTTCGGGCTCGCCTGGACCGGCGGCACCGCCGCTGCCGCGGTCGTCAAGGAGTTCCTGGACAGCGTGGAAGAGGAGAAGGCGTTCGTCACGAAGAAGATGAGCCCCGAGCCCGATCCGACGCAGGGCGGGGCGGCTGCGCAAGCTGCCGCCGCCCCGGCCTTCCCGGAGCTGAGCCGCTTCGACGAGGACGACGCCGCGGCGATGTCCGCCAAGGCGAAGTTCACCACGTACCTCGGGAACTGCCTCAGCGCCGGGCTTCCCCGCGCGGACGTGGTGGCCGCGGCCGTGAACGTGATCGACACGGCGGGCGGGTGGAAGAGCCGTTTCGGGTTCGACGCGCTGGTCAACGTCTTCCGCAAGCGACTCGCAGGCCGAACCGAGCACGCGACGGACACGGTGCTCGACGCCTGCTGCACGCTCGACCCGGACGCCGGCCTGCTCGCGGAGCTCCGCGCCGGGATGCCCGCGGTCGAGGAAGAGGAGCAGGTCGAGGCCGCGCCGTTCGTGCTCCAGGACAAGGACGGGTTCCTGGCCGACCTCAGCAAGCAGATCCAGGCGGACAGGAAGCTCGTGAACAAGATCTGGGACACGTCCCCGCCGTTCCGGCAGCGCCTCATCCATTCACTGATGCACGTGCCGGCCGGGCTCGCCCGCCTCAGCGCCGTCGACTATCTCGTGGAGGCGATCGACCCGAAGCACCGGACCGTCAGCGGTTCGCTGATCGAGAGCTGGGCCAGGGCGAACACGGGGATGGACGTCGTCGCCTGGCTCGACACGCAGGAGATCGGTCCAGGCACACAGCAGGGCGGCTACTCGACGGAGTACATGACCTCCGAGCGCCGGGAGGAGTACCGGCTCGAGTTCACGCCACCGGCGATCTCCATGCAGGACGGGAACCCGCTCAAGGACGACAGCATCTTCGTGCTCAGCGCCGACGGGACCTTCTACGGCGGCGCCAAGAAGAAGGGCGGGGACGCCTCGGTCCACCACACCTCGTTCATGGCCGGCGCGGCCGTCAAGGGCGCCGGTCACTTCACCACCACGGCTTCCGGGGTGCTCGTGGGTGTCGACGAGCGGAGCGGGCACTACGCGCCCGGAAAGGAGCAGTTCACGCAGGTCCTCCTCGCGCTCAAGGCCAACGGCATGAACCTCGCGAAGATCACGGCCCACATCGGCGGGGCGTGGAACGCCCAGGAGTGGCTCGACAAGGCGCTGAGCCCCAAGGCGGAGGAGCTCGTGACCACCGGGACGAACAGCTGAGGCCGCTCAGCAGTCCTCGAGGTTCGGGATGTAGGTGAGCAGCGGCGCGCCGAGCCCGCTGCTGACGACGTCGATCTGCTCGAGCGGTTCATCCCCGCGCCGGCGCTCGAGCGCTGCCAGCTCGAGGTCGGCGAACGTGCCGCCGGCCTCGGAGACCGCCCCGCGCGCTTCGGCGGCAGCGACGAAGGGCCCGATGCCCTCGGCCCCCGTCACCCCGATCAGCGCCACGAGCACGTTGTGCCTCACCGTGTCGTCGGGGTGGTCCAGCAGGCCTACGGCCTGATCCGCCTCGTCGGCGCCCAGCAGCGAGGCCAGCGTCACCGATGCCCTCCCGGCCAGCGGCCCCTCCGATTCGCGCGCCAGCCGCTCCAACAGCAGCTCGGCGAACGCCGCGCGCTCGTCCGGATCGAGCTCCACGCGCTGGAGCCCGACCGCGGCGGCCAGCGCGAGATACGGATGGCCCTGCTCGGCGAGTCCGCGGCGCAGCGAGGGCACCCGCAGCTCCTCGTCGATGAGGTCTGGATGCATCAGCAGGTTGGCGACCGCTTGCACGTCGGCCCACTCGCGCAGCGTCCGCCCGATCGCCGCCGCGTCCTCCCCGGACGGCTCGCCGACCGCCTGCCGCGCCGCGTCGAGCCGGTCGAGCTCTCCCTCGGCGAGGAACCCTGCCAGTTCTGCGCTCATGCCGGCATTGTCGCGCGCCATCCGGTCGGGCGGCTAGCGTGCCCGGCGTGCGCCTGATCGTCGCCCGCTGCTCCGTCGAGTACTCCGGCCGCCTCTCCGCGCGGCTGCCCGAGGCGCTGCGGCTCGTGATGCTCAAGGCGGACGGGTCGGTGCTCGTGCACGCCGACGCCGGCGGCTACAAGCCGCTGAACTGGATGACCCCGCCGACCGTGGTGGAGGAGGAGCCCGGCCTGATCGTCGTGCGCAAGCTCAAGGGGGAGGACCGGTTGGAGATCCGGCTGGCCGAGGTCCTCTCCGACGTCGACCACACGATGGACGAGGACGCCGCGCGGCTGGAGAAGGACGGCGTGGAGGCCGATCTCCAGGAGCTGCTGGCCGACGCGCCCGGGTGGTGCGGCGAGGGCTTCCGGCTCGTGCGCCGCGAGTGGGTGACCGACATCGGGCCGGTGGACCTGATGTGCCGCGACGGCGAGGACGGCTGGGTCGCGGTCGAGATCAAGCGCGTGGGGACGATCGACGCGGTGGAGCAGCTGTCGCGCTACCTCGAGCGGATCCGGCTCGACCCTGCGCTGGCCGACTGCCGCGGCGTGCTGGCGGCGCAGGTGGTCAAGCCGCAGGCGCGGGTGCTCGCCGAGGCGCGCGGGTTGGCGTGGGTCGAGGTCGACCTCGCGGAGCTGCGCGGCGAGCGCGAGCCGGCGCTCACGCTGTTCGCGGCATGAGCGAGGCGGTGCTCTCGGACGCCGCCGACGGCGTCCTGCTGATCACGCTCAACCGCCCGGAGGCGCGCAACGCGGTCAACGCGGCGGTCGCGCAGGGGATCGCGGCCGCGCTGGACCGCCTAGACGGCGACGACGAGCTGCGCGCCGGGATCCTCACCGGCGCGGGCAGCGCGTTCTGCGCGGGGATGGACCTGAAGGCGTTCGTGGCCGGCGAGCGGCCGCACGTCGAGGGCCGCGGCTTCGCCGGGCTGGTGGAGCGCCCGCCGCGCAAGCCGCTGATCGCGGCGATCGAGGGATACGCCGTGGCGGGCGGGTTCGAGGTCGCGCTGGCGTGCGACCTGATCGTCGCGGCGCGCGACGCGCGGCTCGGCATCCCGGAGGTCAAGCGCGGGCTGGTCGCCGCGGGCGGCGCGCTGATCCGCCTCCCGAAGCGGATCCCGTACCACCTGGCGATGGAGCTGGCGCTGACCGGCGAGATGATCGGCGCCGAGCGCGCCCATGCGATCGGGATCGTGAACCGGCTGGCCGAGCCGGGCGGCGCGGTGGACGCCGCGCGCGAGCTGGCCGCGGAGATCGCCGGCAACGGCCCGCTGGCCGTCGACGCGAGCAAGCGCATCCTCGCGGCGGCCGTCGACTGGAGCGAGGCCGAGGCGTGGGACCGCCAGCGGAACATCGCCGGGCCGGTCTATGTGTCGGAGGACGCCCGCGAGGGCGCGACGGCGTTCGCCGAGAAGCGCCCGCCGGTCTGGCGCGGACGCTAGCCGCCGGTTTCAACGGCTGTCGCCGCGGGCCGGGGGGCGGTGCATTTCGTCACGCTCGCCGACGGGCGGCGATCAGCGAGCGTGACGAAATACATCCTCCCGCCTCCCCCACCCAGCCGCCGTTGACGTCCGCCGCGGGCAACGCCCCGGCTGAAAGGGCCGAACAGGGGCGCTCAGCCGCCCGCGCCCACCTCGACGGGCGGCGACTCGGCGAGCGTGCGGCCCCGCGGCCCGAGCGCGCGGGCGGCGACGAACGTGGCGTCGGCCGGGATCGGCAGCGCGGTCTCGAAGCCCGCCTTGGCGCGCGGCGGCCCGGCGGCACGCAGCGCGGACCGGCGCGGGCCGGCCAGCAGCTGCCAGCGCGCGTGCACGGTGGAGCCGTTCCAGCTCGCCACGGCGCGCCGCCCGTCGACGACCAGCGCCGGCTTCGTCGTCGGCCGGCCGCTCCAGTCGCCGAGGTACGCCCGGTAGTTGTCGTTGCCCTCGGCGATCCGTCCGTCGAACAGCAGCTTGCCGTCGGCGTCGAACTCCGAGAACACCGGCTGAGCGCCCCAGCCGATGAACGACGTGGCCGTTGGGCAGCACCTGCATGTTGCCCTGGGTCTCCGACACGAGCCCGTCCGGGTGCGGGTACTCGTCCGCGACGCTCGCCGTGCGGGCGCCCTCGTCGAGCTCGAGCGCCAGGCCGCGCGACTGCTTGTCGGGCGCCTCCGCCTGCGAGGCGGCGTTGTCGAACAGCGTGATCGCGCCGTCGGCGACGGCGGCGGACGTCGTGCTGGTAGGCGAACTTCGCGTCCTCGTCGAGCTCGAAGTCGCTCTTCTTGCCGCCGAGCCGCCAGCGCACGGACCCGGTCCGGCGGTCGATCTTGTACGCCGCCCAGGTGTGGCGGGCGTCGACGAGCAGGTCGCCGTCGCTGTCGATCCCGACCGAGTTGAGGTGGATGTAGTCCCAGGCCTCCTTGGTCGCGTCCTTCGGGCAGCGGCCAGTAGCCCTCCTTGAACTCGACGTGGTCCAGGCTGTGCCACTCGAACAGGACGCGGCCGGTCTCGAGGTCGACCTCCTGCACGACGCCGTCGATCACCTTGCCGTCCTTCGGGCCCTTGACCGACGTGAGGTCGGCGTTGACGAACGCGTAGACGAGCAGCAGCGCGGTGCCGCGCGGGGTGATCGAGGAACTCGTGCAGGTCGGCCTCGTAGCCGTTGCCCGCCCGGACGCGCATCAGCTCGCGGTAGTCCTGGTCGAGCACCACGCCCTCGCCGTAGCCGACGCCGAGCGTCGAGGTGCCCTCCCACCAGGTGAGCACGGGCTGGCCGCGATAGCGCTGGACGCGGAAGTCGAACGCCTCCGTGTTCGGCGGCGCCTCGCGCGCCCAGATGAGCCTGCCCCGGCTCGTCGTAGATCATCGGGCCGTTGAGGCCGGAGCCGCGCTTGGGCGCGATGAACACCTCTCCGGGCGTGGCGGCCGGGTCGCGCTTGCGGATCGTGACCCGCGGCACGACGAGGTCCGGCCGCGAGGTGAACCGCTGCACCGGCCCGCCGGGCCGGTCCATGGTCCGCGGCGGCGGCGGCTCGGCCGGGCGCGAGACCCAGAAGCGGTAGTCGCCGTCGCGTGCGCCGGGGATCGTGAGGTCGGTCGAGACCTTGACCTCCTCGCCGGCCTCGAACGGCTCGTCGGGGACGAAGCTCGCGCCCTCGCCGTCGAAGTGCGGCTGGAGGCGCCCCTTGTGGCTGCCGCTCTTGGAGCCCGACACCTCGATCGTCCCGAGCCGCTCGCTCGCGATGCCGCGCAGCGAGATCTCCGTCTTCGGCGAGGCCCAGCGCCCGCCCGGCACCGGGGAGACCGTCACGGGGTCGGGCGGCTCGGCCGTCCCGTCGTCGGTTCCCAGCGCGAGGACGAGCACGACGGCGACCGCCGCGAGCACGGCGACGCCGGCCAGCAGCGCGAGCAGGCGGCCGCGCGTCATCGTCCCTCACCCCACGCGGTGGCGAGCAGGTTGCGCGCGCCGCCGCGGTTGCGGTGCTCGCACAGGTAGACGCCCTGCCAGGTGCCGAGCGCGAGCCGGCCACGGGCGATCGGCAGGGTCAGCGACGGCCCGAGCAGCGAGGCCTTGATGTGCGCCGGCATGTCGTCAGGCCCTTCCGTCGTGTGCGTCCAGTAGGGCGCGTCCTCGGGGACGGCGTCGTCGAAGAACGCCTCGAAGTCGCGCCGCACGTCGGGCGACGCGTTCTCGTTGAGCGTCAGCGAGGCGGACGTGTGGCGGATGAACAGGTGCACGAGCCCGACGGCGATGTCGCCGAGCTCCGGCAGCGCCTCCACCACCTCGCGCGTCACGAGGTGGAAGCCGCGCTCGCGGGGGCGCAGCGTGATCTCGCGCTGGAGCCACACGCCGGGATCCTACGAGGGGAGGCGCGCCGCTCGCGGCGCGCCTCCGTTCAGCGCCGCGGCCGCTCCGCGCGCGACCGCCCGAGCGCCTTCCCGTGGGCGTCGAACGCCCGCACCGCCACGAACCGCGCCCGCGTGCGGGCGGCCAGCCGGGTCTCGAAGCCGGTGCGGCGCTTCGCCGTGCCCACGGCTCGCAGCGAGTCGCGCGAGCGCCCGGCCAGCACCTGCCAGCGGTGGACGCCGGTGTGGCCGTTCCAGCTCGCGAACACGCGCACCGAGCCGCCCGGCTCGCGCACCGCCGCCACGGCGGGCGGCACTGACGGCCGGCCCGTCCAGCGCGCCCGCACGGCGCGGTAGTTGCCCTTGCCGGGCGTGAGGTGGCCGCTGAAGATCATCTCGCCGCTGCGGGTGAACTCGGAGAACACCGGCGTCGCGCCCCAGCCGACGAACACGTTCCCGTTGGACTGCATCCGCGCGCCGCCCTGGTTGAACGCGAGCAGCCGCTGCGGGTGCTTGAACTCGCGTAGCAGCGACACGCGCCGGCGGCGCTCCCGCACGCGCAGCTTGATCGCGCGCGACTGCCGCGCCAGCGGCGGCGGGCCGGCCTCGTTGTCGAACAGCGTGATCGCGCCGTCGGGCGTGCGCCGGGCGTCGTGCTGGAAGCAGAAGCGGCTGCGCTTCGTGAGCTTGAAGTCGCTCTTCGTGCCGCCGAGGCGCCAGATGACGTCGCCCGTGTCGCGGTCGAGCTTGTACAGCGCGCACATGTTGCGGGCCGACACGAGCAGGTTGCCGTCGCGGTCCACCTCGACCGAGTTGAGGTGGAAGTAGTCCCACGACCGCTGCCGGGCGAGCCGCTCGCGGCTCTCGGAGAAGCCGATCTGCCCGATGCTGTGCCACTCGAAGAGCACGAGCCCGGTCTCGAGGTCGACCTCCTGGATGACGTTGTCCATCACGAGCCCGTTCCGGCGGCCGCCCATCGCGCTCAGGTCGCGCCGGACGCGGTCGTAGCCGACCAGGATCGCCGTGCCCCGGTCGGTGAGCTGCATGTCGTGGAGATCGGCCTGGTAGCCGTTCGCCATCGTGATCGGGGGGAGGTCGCGGTAGCTGCTGTCGACGACGCGGTAGCGGCCGTAGCCCCAGCCCACCGCGAAGCGGCCCTCCCACCAGCTCAGCACGGGCTTCCCGTCGAGCTGCTGGACCTTGAGGTCGGTGATGGCCGTCCCGCGCTTGATCGGGCGGAACCAGACCAGGTCGCCGTTGTTGTCGGCGATCAGCGGTCCGTCGGGCTTGGGGCTGCCCTTGGGCGAGAACGGCGCGAGCAGGATCAGCCCGCGCGCGGTGCGGCGCGAGCGCTTGTCGATCGTCACGACCGGCGCCTGGAGGTCCGGCCGCGAGCGGAAGCGGTCGACCTCCGCCGGGGGGAAGTTCGGCAGCACGATGCCGCTCTCGTTGCCGCGGCCCGGCGGCGGGCGCTCGGCGACCGTGAACGAGAACGCGCCGCCGCTGCCGCCGTGGACGTCGAGGCCGGTCTGGACCGTCACCTGCTCGCCGGGCGTGAACGGCGCGGCCGGTACGAAGCTGGCGCCCTCGCCGTCGCCGTGCTCCCGGAGCTCGCCGGCGTGCGGGCCGCTCTGCGAGCCGGTGACGGTGATCGCGCCGAGCGACGCGGCGGGCGCGCCGCGGAACGAGATCTGCGTCTCGGGCCGGGCCACGTCCGTCCCCGGCATCGGGAACGCGCTCACGCTCGTCGTGGTCACCTGCGCGCCGCTGCGCGCGACGAGGCTGAACACCACGAGCAGCAGGACCACCACCGCCGCCACCGCCATCGGCCAGACTCGCCCCACCCCGTCCTCCTCCGCGTTCGTCAGGTGCCCGTCCAAACACGTCGACCGGCGGGAGTTGCGCTCAGTGCATCCGCGCGACACGCATGTCGACCCTGTCACCGCGGAACGGTACCCCTTCGGCCTCGAGCAGGGCGCGCTGGCGGGCGGGTGTGGGTTGCGATCGTCCCGTCCGCGCGGACGATGCGGTGCCAGGGCACGTCGGGGTCGTCGCAGCCGGCCAGGACCGTCCCGGCGAAGCGCGGCGCGCCGGGCGACACGTCGCCGTAGCTGCGCACGAACCCCTCCGGGACCTCCCGGATGCGGGCGAGGACGTGGTCGGCGCGCTCGGACACCTCGTCATCGTGGCGCAGCCGAGGCCGGAACGGCACGGCGCCGCCGTTATGCTCGCGCGGCATGCGCCACGGGACGTACTCGATCGTCGCGCTCGACCCCGCGACGGGCGAGCTCGGCGCCGCGGTGCACTCGCACTGGTTCTCCGTCGGCTCGCTCTGCACCTGGGCGCGCCCCGGCGTCGGCGCGGTGGCGACGCAGTCGGTCGTGGAGCCGGCCCACGGGCCCAACGCGCTCGACCGGCTCGAGGGCGGCGCGGCCGCCGCCGACGCGCTCGCGGAGCTGCTGGCCGCCGACCCGCTGGCCGCCGTGCGCCAGGTCGGGGTCATCGACGCCGGCGGCGGCGTGGCCGTGCACACGGGCGGCGACTGCATCCCGTTCGCCGGCGACGCGGCCGGCTCGCACTGGACCTGCCAGGCCAACATGATGGAGCGCGAGACGGTGCCGCAGGCGATGTCGGCGGCCTTCGAGGCCGCGGAGGGCGACCTCCCCGCGCGCCTGCTCGCCGCGCTCGAGGCCGCCGAGGGCGAGGGCGGCGACGTCCGCGGCCGGCAGTCCGCCGCGCTGCTCGTGGTGCCCGCCGAGGGCGAGCCGTGGCGCACGCGGGTGGACCTGCGGGTCGAGGACCACGCGGACCCCGTCGGCGAGCTGTCGCGCCTGCTCACGCTCCAGCGCGCGTACGAGCTGGCGGGCACCGCCGACGAGCTGATGGCCGCCGGCCGTGCCGACGAGGCCGGCGCGCTCTACCGGCAGGCCGCAGAGCTGGCGCCCGGCTCCGACGAGCTGCTGTTCTGGGCCGGGCTCGCGATCGCCAACGCCGGCGACGTCGAGGCCGGCGCCGACGCCGTCCGGCGGGCGGCGGGCGAGCAGCCGAACTGGCTCGTGCTGCTCGACCGCCTGTCGCCGGACTTCGCCCCGGCGGGCGCGGCGGTCCGCCGCGCCCTCGGCCGGGGTTAGCCCCTAGCTCAGCAGATCACCTGGAGGTGGAACGGGCGGCCGTCGGTGTTGCCGTCCGCGACGTTGCGCTGGTCCACCGCGACCTGGTTCACCTGGCCCGGCACCGCCGACACGCCGAGCGAGAAGTCGGCCGAGCCGTTCACGATGCTGGCCGTGAACGAGCACATGCTGACGTCGCGCGGGAACGTGACCGTGTAGGTCTGGTCCGGGATGCTCGTCTTCGACGAGGTCGTGTTCGGCGGCGCGGGCTTCGCGGCGGCGAGGCTGCCGTCCGCGGCCACGGCCGCGAACAGGAAGCCGTCCGCGGCCGCGAACGAGTCGGCCTCGCGGCCGTCGACCTTGTCCGCGTCGAGGTTCTCGACCTTGCCCTTGGCGTTGGTCTTGAACGGCGGCGCCTTCTCGTCGCCGACCGTGATCGCGCCGGCCTCCGTGTCGCCGAGCGTGTTGAACTCGAACGCGCGCCCGCCCTTCAGGTTGTTGGCGCGGATGCAGGGCTCGTGGCCCTCGTCGGAGCGGCAGCCGTAGATCGCGCCGCCGCCGTCGCCGTCGCGCTTGTTCGACTGGCGCGTGCTGTACGTGCTGTTGTTGGAGATGATCTTCGTCTCGCGCGTGAGCGACCCGTTGCTGGGGTTGCGCTTGCCCAGGCGGGCATCACGGCCCTCGCCGAAGCCGACGGCGGCCGAGGGGACGCCGATCGCGAGGATCAGCGCGGTGGCCACGACGTAGCGGCCGGGGGAACGCTTCTTCAAGGGGAGCCTCCCTTTGGTTGGGTCCGTCCCCTCTGCGACACCCGGAACCCCGTTCCGGTTGCGGTCGCCCGCCGGAACGTCAGCGCTGCAACGCGCCGTTCAGCGGCTCAGCGCTCGCCCGGCTGCTTGGCCGGGTTCACCGACACCGGGATCGAGAGATCCAGCGCGGTGCGGATGATGCGGTTCTGCGCCATCGTGTGCGCGGCCGGGTAGCCCTCGCCCGGCGACGCGCGCTCGGGCCGGCCGACGTAGCCGAACTCGAGCGAGCTGGGCAGCATCTGGAGCAGGCGCGGCGACATGTGCGCGCGGGCGCCCATGTTGCGCGGCTCCTCCTGGGCCCACACGACCTCGCGCAGGTTCGGGTAGCGCTCGACCTCCTCCATGATCTGCTCCTGCGGGAAGGGGTAGAGCAGCTCGACGCGGGAGATCGCGACGCCCTCGTTGTTCTCGCGCGTCGCGTGGCCCTTGAGGTCGTAGTAGATCTTGCCGGTGCACAGCACGAGGCGGGTGACCTTCGCCTCGTCGATCCGCGGCTCGGGCAGGACCGGGTAGAAGCGCGCCTCCGACAGGTGCTCGATCCGCGACGTCGCCTGCGGCAGCCGCAGCAGCGACTTCGGGGTCATGATCACCAGCGGGCGCTGCTTGGCGACCCGCGCCTGGCGGCGCAGGAGGTGGAAGTACTGGGCCGGCGTGGTGAGGTTGGCCACGCGGATGTTGCCCTCGGCGGCGAGCGTGAGGAACCGCTCGAGGCGCGCCGGACGAGTGCTCGGGCCCGGAGCCCTCGTAGCCGTGCGGCAGCAGCAGCGTCAGCCGCGTCGTCTGGCCCCACTTGGCGAGCGCGGAGATGATGAACTGGTCGATGATCACCTGCGCCGAGTTCACGAAGTCGCCGAACTGCGCCTCCCACAGGACGAGCGTCTCCGGCCCCTCCATCGAGTAGCCGTACTCGAAGCCGAGGCAGGCGATCTCGCTCAGCGGCGAGTTGTGCAGCTCCATCGGCGCCAGCGCGCCGGCCAGCGACTGGATCGGCGAGATCCGCTGGCCCGTCTTGGCGTCGTGCAGCACGAGGTGGCGCTGGGAGAACGTGCCGCGCTCGACATCCTGGCCGGTGAGGCGCACGGGCGTCCCCTCGGTGAGCAGCGAGGCGTACGCCAGCGTCTCGGCCTGCGCCCAGTCGATCCCGCCGTCGGGCCCCAGCGTCTGGCGGCGGCGCTCGAGCTGCTTGACGAGCTTGGGGTGCACCGTGAAGCCGTCCGGGACCTTGAGGAGGTCCTCGTTGAGCGAATGGAGGCGCTCGGCCGAGACCGCGGTCTTGACCTCGGGCGACGGCGAGCGGTCCAGCTCGTAGCCGCCGGTGGGCTGCTCGGCGTCGGAGGCCGCCAGCTCCTCCTTGAGCTCGCGGTGGCGCTGGGCGAGACCGTCCCAGATCTCCTGGGCCAGCGCGTCGGTCTCCTCCTGCGTCATCACGCCGCGCTCGACCAGCTCGCGCGCGTAGATGTCGCGCGCCGGCGTCTTCTGCTTGATCTTGGCCGCCATCTCCGGCTGCGTGTAGGCGGGCTCGTCGGCCTCGTTGTGGCCGTAGCGGCGGTAGCCGATCAGGTCGATCACGACGTCATGGCCGAACTCCTGCCGGAACGCGAACGCGAGCCGGACGGCGGAGACGCAGGCGGGGACGTCGTCGGCGTTGACGTGGATGATCGGGACGTCGAAGCCCTTCGCGAGGTCGGAGGCCCAGCGGGTCGAGCGGGAGTCGTCGGGATCCGTCGTGAAGCCGACCTGGTTGTTCTGGATCAGGTGCAGCGTGCCGCCGACCGTGTAGCCGTCGAGCGCCTGGAGGTTGAACGTCTCCGCGACCACGCCCTGGCCCGGCATGGCCGCGTCGCCGTGCAGGATGATCGGGATCGCGGCGTTGACGTCCAGGTGCGCGTGCGGGCCCTGGCGGGTGGTCTGGATCGCGCGCGTGGCGCCCTCGACGACCGGCGAGACGTACTCGAGGTGGCTCGGGTTGGACTCCAGGCGGACGATGATCGAGCCGTCGTCGGGCAGCTGGTAGGTGCCCTGCGCGCCGTGGTGGTACTTGACGTCGCCCGTGCCGCCCTGCGGGATCGTCGTCACCGCCTCGATCGACGAGGCGCCCTCGAACTCGCGGAAGATCGTCTCGTACGCGCGGCCGAGGTTGTGGGCGAGCACGTTGAGCCGGCCGCGGTGGGCCATGCCGATCACGACCTCGCGGGCGCTGTGCGCGGCGGCGAGCTGGATCATCTCGTCGAGCATCGGGACGGTCATGTCCAGGCCCTCGATCGAGAACTGCTTCTGGCCCAGGTAGGCCTTGTGCATGAAGCGCTCGAGCGAGTCGACCTGGGTCATCCGCCGCAGCAGCGCCTTCTCTTCCTCGTGCGTGAGCGGCTGGCGGAAGGTGCCGGACTCGATCTTCTCGCGCAGCCACGTGCGCTGGCGGTGCGACGCGATGTGCTCGATCTCGTACGCGATCGTCCCGCAGTAGGTGTCGCGCAGGTGCGGCAGCGCGTCGGCCAGCGTCGCGCCCGGGACGTGCGTGCGCAGGATCCGCGCGGGGATCCGCGCCATGATCTCGGGCGTGAGGCCGAGCGGCTCGGGGTCGAGCGCAGGGTCGCCCTCGGGCTCGGTGCCCAGCGGGTCGAGCCTCGCCGCGAGGTGGCCGTGCATCCGGTGCGCCTTCAGCAGCGACACCGCGGCCTGCACGGCCTGGAGCATCGTCTCGTCGGCCGTGCCGCCGATGTCGCTCTTGCGCCGCGCCGGCTCGCCCTCGGGCTTGCCCACCGGCATCGCCGCTGCCGGCTTGATCGCCTGCATCGCCGCCGTGGGCTGCTCGGGCTCCGGGATGACCTTGACGTCGAGGTCCTTGAACAGGCTGTCGTAGAAGCCGTGCTCGCCCTGGAGGTAGGCCTCGACGACCTGGAGGAACTGGCCGGACTCGGCGCCCTGGATGATGCGATGGTCGTAGGTGGACGTCATCGTCATCACCTTCTCGGCGCCGATCTGCGCGCCGACCTTGCCGAGGCCCGGCGGGTAGCCGATCGCGCCGGTGGCGACGATCGTGCCCTGGCCGGTCATCAGCCGCGGCACGGAGGCGATCGTCCCGATGCCGCCGGGGTTGGTGAGGCTGACGTTGGCGCCCTGGAGGTCGTCCGCGGTCAGCTTGTTCTCGCGGGCGCGGGCGATCAGGTCGTTGAAGGCCTCGAGGAAGCGCCGGAAGGTCAGGCGGCCGGCGTCGCGGATCACCGGCACCATCAGCGTGCGGCCGCCGTCCTTCTTCTCGACGTCGACCGCGATGCCGAGGTTCACCTGGCCGGCGTCGATCACGTGCGGCTTGCCGTCGACCTGCGCGAACGAGCGGGCCATGACCGGCATCTGCTCGGTGGCCGCGCGGGCGATCGCGTAGGCGATCAGGTGCGTGAACGAGACGCGGTGGCCCGCCGCCTTGAGCTGCTTGCGGCGGTCGTCCAGCGCCGTGACGGTGATCGTGCGGAACGAGGTCGCGGTCGGGATCGAGCGCGACTCGTCCATGTAGCGCGCGAGCATCGCGCTCGCGCCCTTGAGCAGCTGCGGCTGGGCGCCGTCGGGCACCGCGGCGGCGGGCGCCGCGGCCGGAGCGGTGGCCGCGCCGTTGGACACGTTCAGCACGTCGGCCTTGGAGATGCGGCCGGCCGGGCCGGTGCCCTGGACCTTCGAGAGGTCGACGCCCTCGGCGGCGGCGACGCGGCGCGGCGACCGGGGTGACCTTCACGCCCTCGGGCGTGCGGATCGTCTCGGTGTCGCCCGCGGGGCGCGGGGCGGCGGACGGCTGCGGCGCGGGTGTCGCGGCCTGCTTCGGCGCCGGCGCCGGCGGCCATCCGGGCGATGACCTGGCCGACGGAGACCGTGTCGCCGGCCTGGGCGAGGATCTCCGTGATCGTGCCGGTCGCGGGCGAGGGGACCTCGGCGTCCACCTTGTCGGTGGAGATCTCGACGATCGTCTCGTCCTCCTCGATGCTCTCGCCGGCCTGCCTGGCCCACTCGAGGATCGTGCCCTCGGACACCGACTCGCCCATGGCGGGCATGACGATGTCGACGGTCTTGGTCTCGGCCGGCGCCTGCTCGGACTCGGGCTCGGCGCGGCTTCGCGGGCGCGGCCCCGTTCCCGCCGTTCGGGGCGATCTCGGCGAGGACGCTGCCGACGTCGACGGTGTCGCCCTCGGCGGCGAAGATCTTGACCACGGTCCCGCTGGCCGGCGCGGGGACCTCGGCGTCGACCTTGTCGGTCGAGATCTCGACGAGGGTCTCGTCCTCCGCGACCTCGTCGCCCTCCTGCTTGTGCCACTCCAGGATGGTTCCGTCCGAGACGGATTCGCCCATCGCCGGCATGACCACTTCGACCGTGGTGTTCACCGCCATTTGGTACCTAGACCATACCGCGTTCCAGCGCCGTTTCCTGCCTGCGTCTGCGGCGCTCGCACACGACGAATCCGGCGCTGCCCGCGAACGGGCCCAGGCCGCCCACGACGGCGACCATGATCCCGAGCCACATCGGCAGGATCCGGCGTCCGACCGCGTACACGCACAGCAGCGACATCGCGATCCAGCCGAGCCCGTGCGCCCAGCCGAAGACGGTCTTCGCCGGCTCGTCGGCGACGGCCAGGACGAGCAGCGTCAGGTAGATCGCCGAGTGGGCGAACGAGAGGTACTTGAGGCGCGTGAAGGTGATCACGCGTCGAGGATCTTCGCCATGCGCCGCAGCGGCGGCGCGGCCTCGTCGGGCCACTCGTCGACGTCGCGCGGCCACCAGGCGTGCGCGTCGTGCTCGTGGTCGCGGCGCACCTCGGCGCCGGCGGGCAGCCACGCCTGGCCGACGAGCATGACCATGCGGTTGGGGAGGCAGACGAGCGCCTCGACGGTCGTGCGCTCCGGCTCGACCGACCACTCCTCGGCGAGCTCGCGCAGCAGCGTCTCCGTCGGGTCCTCGCCGATCTCGACGGCGCCGCCCGCGCCGAGCGCCCAGCGGCCCGCCCACGAGGCGACCCACGGCGCGCGGCGCCCGGCGAGCCAGCGGCCCTCGCTGTCGCGCACGACGTTCAGCACGGCGAGCGAGTCCGACGCGTCCTCGGACACCAGCCGCAGCGACCAGCGCATCGGCTGGAGCTCCATCTGCGAGGTTGCCGTCGCCGGCGTCGAAGCCCGCCAGCCGCGCGGCGAGGCCGTCGTGCGCCGGCGAGCCGCGGTCCTCGAGCGCGGCGATCGCGCGGTCGGCGGCGGCGGTGCGCTCCGGCGGCGGCTCGAACTCCTCCTCGCGCCAGCGGGCCGCCACCTGGCCGGCCTGCCAGGGCCCGCGGGCGAGGATGCCGGGCGCGAAGGACACCGCACCCCGAGGGTAGTCCGCGCCGCGTGCGCGGCTCGGTAGACCCCGCGTGCGCCGCAAGCACTGGGGCTGGGGCTACGAGGACGAGCAGCCGTCGGCGGCCGAGCTGCGCGACGCCGCGGCTGGGCTCGCCGCACATCTCGGCTTCGGGTCTTCGGAGCGTCGAGGCGCCGCGCGACCGTGACGCTGCCGCCGCCGCGGGTGGAGGTCCCGCGCCGCGCTGCGCGGACTGCGTCACCGCCGACGACCACGCCGCGCGCGGTCCACGCCCACGGCGCGTCCTACCTCGACGTCGTGCGCGCCTTCCGCGGGCGCTTCCCGACGCCGCCGGACGCGGTCGCGCTGCCCGCCGACGAGGCGGAGCTCGCGCGCGTGCTCGAGTGGTGCGCCGACGCGCGCCTCGCGGTGACGCCGTACGGCGGCGGGACGAGCGTGGTGGGCGGCGTCGATCCGATCCCCGGGCCGGGCCACGAGGGCGCGATCTCGCTCGACCTCGTCGCGGCTGGACCGCGTGCTCGAGGTCGATCCGGTCTCGCGCGCGGCGCGGATCCAGGCGGGGGCGAGCGGCCCGCGGCTCGAGGAGCAGCTCGGCGAGCACGGGCTGACGATGCGCTTCTTCCCGCAGTCGTTCGAGCACTCGACGCTCGGCGGCTGGATCGCCACGCGCGCGGCCGGCCACTTCGCGACCGGGCCGACGCACGTCGACGACCTCGTCGAGTCCGTCCGCGCGATCACGGCGCGCGGCGACGTGTGGGAGTCGCGGCGGCTGCCCGGCTCCGGCGCCGGGCCGTCGCCCGACCGGCTGCTGCTCGGCTCGGAGGGGACGCTCGCGCGTGATCACCGAGGCCTGGGTGCGCGTGCGGCCGCGGCCGCAGGAGCGGCGCTCGGCGTCGGTGACGTTCGGCTCGTTCGCCGCGGGCTGCGAGGCGGTGCGGGCGATCGTGCAGGCGGGCCTGCGGCCCGCCAACTGCCGGCTGGTCGTCGGCGCGCGAGGCGGCGCTGACGTTCGCGGGCGACGCGGACCTGCTGGTGCTCGGGTTCGAGGAGCGACGTCTCGCGGCTTCTCTGCGCGCCGTCGTCGCTGTGCGCGGCGCAACGGCGGGCAGGTGAGGGAGGGCGGCGGGGGTGGCTCGGCCGCGTGGCGGGACGCGTTCCTGCGCGCGCCGTACCTGCGCGACACGTTCGTGGCGATGGGCGTGCTTTCGGAGACGTTCGAGACCGCGATCACCTGGGACCGCCTGCCGGCGCTCGTCGAGTCGGTGACGGCCGCCGTGCTCGACGCCCTCGGCGGCGCGGGCAGCGTGACCTGCCGGCTCACGCACGCCTACCCGGACGGCGCGGCGCCCTACTTCACCGTGCTCGCGCCGGCCGCGCGCGGCGACGAGGAGGCGCAGTGGGCGGCGATCAAGGCGGTCGCGTCCGACGCGGTGCTCGCGGCCGGCGGCACGATCACCCACCACCACGCGGTCGGCCGCGACCACCGCCGCTGGTACGACGCGCCAGCGCCCCGAGCCGTTCGCGGCGGCGATGCGCGCGGCCAAGGAGGCGCTCGATCCCGACGGGCTCCTCAACCCGGGGGTACTCTGGGAGCAGCGATGAGCACCGACGCCTCCGCCAAGAACATGGAAGCGGTCTGCAAGGCCAAGGAGCACCACGACAAGACCTGCCCGTGGGGCGGGAAGGGCAACGCGGTGCACCTGAACTGGTTCGACATCGAGCGGATGGGCTGGGAGGAGGGCGACGTCATCTGCGGCCTCGTGGTCGTCGGCGACGCGCGCGTCGGCACCGGCTCCATGCGCGTGACCTGCGACGCCGAGCCAGACGACGACCGCTTCGAGGAAGAGGAGCAGGAGGAGGTCGTCGAGGCCGTCTCCGAGCGCGAGCTCGTCACCACGACTCCGGAGTCTGTGCCCTCAGGCCCTCGCTGAGTGACGGAAGCGTTACAACTTCGCTTTTAATGAGTGAAAGCGGTCGAGGGCGCAGCCCGCTGCGTTCATCCTGGCCGCATGGGTTCCGACGTTCTAGGTGCTATAGGCCCCAAAACGTCGGAAGTGATCGCTCGGCAGAGCGGTGTCATCAGCCGGCGGCAGCTCTGCGCTCGGCTGATCAGATCCTCGGCGGCCCGATCACGGCCGGGCCTCCACATTCACGAACGACGCAGGCCCTTCGAGGTCCGCCGCCGCCAGGGCATCCCCCTCACTGCGCCGTTGAGAACGCTCGCCGACCTACCACCGCCGAGTCGCAGCACCGGCTCACGACCGAGGCGCTCGTACGCCGGCTGATCAGGCCCGAGCAGCTTCCGGTCAGGCGCCCACGCGCTCGCCGCTCGAGGACCGCCTGCTGCCGCTGATCCGACGCGGCTGCCGGAACCGCTCGTGAACCACCGCGTCGGCTCCTACACCGTCGACTTCTTCTGGCCGGACCAGCGGTTGTCGTCGAGACGGACGGCTACGCCACCCACGGCCACCGCGACGCGTTCGAGCGCGACCGGCGCAGGACGCCGCCCTCACCGCCGCGGGCTACGTCGTGCTGCGCTTCACGTACCGCCAGCTCGAGCGCGAGCCGGGCATGGTGATCGCGGCCATCGCGGCCGCGCTCAGTCGCGGATCACGATCTCTCGGCCGAGCGCGCGCTTGAACAGGTCGCGCTCGCGCTCGGCGGCCCAGCGGGCGACGGTGACGTCCTCCGTGTGGTCGAGCCGCAGCTCCACGCGCCCGTCCGCGAGCGAGACGCGCGCGGCCTGCACGGTCTGGTCGCGCGGGCGCTCGAGCTGCTCGGCCAGCCGCAGGATCGCGGCGCAGCGCTCCAGCAGCGCCTCGTCGCCCTTGCGCGCGAGCGGGCCGAACTCGCCCAGCCCGGGCGAGCCCTTCCGGTGGTAGCGGGCCATCTGGCCGATCAGCGCGGTCTCGCGCGGGGCGAAGCCCGGCAGGCCGGCGTTGAGGATCAGGTAGCGCGAGTGCTTGTGGTGGTCGTCGTAGTCGACCGCCGTCCCGATGTCGTGCAGCATCGCCGCGGCCCACAGCAGGTCGCGCTCCAGCGCGTCGCCGTCGTGGAGGCCGCCCTCCGCCAGCCCGTCCCACAGGTCCAGCGCCAGCCGGGCGACGTGGCGCGTGTGCGCGAAGTCCGCCCCGTACGCCGACGCCAGGTTCAGCACCGAGGCGCGGCGGACGTCCTCGAACAGCGGCACGTCGGAGCCCTCGAGCAGCGTCTCGTAGAACACGCCCTCGCGCAGGCCCGCCTCCGTCACCTCCAGCCCCTCGAACCCGCCCGGCCTCCATCACGCCCTGCACGACCATCGCGCCCGCGAGGATCAGGTCGGCCCGCGCGGCCTTGACGCCGGGGACCGTCCGCCCGCTCCGACGCGGGCAGCTCGGCCAGCCGCTCCACCAGCTCGTCCAGGGCCTCGCGCGTCACGGTGAAGCCCTGCACGCCGTAGGACGGCAGCCCGCCGCCAGCTCGGCCGCGGCCGCCAGGTTGCGCACCGTGCCGCCGATCCCGACCAGCCGCCCGCCCCGCGCCAGCCACTCGGCCGACTCCAGCTCCTCGGCGACGTGCGCCCGCAGCGCCTTCATCTGCTTGCCCTTGGCCCGCTCGCCGGGCAGGAAGCGCTCCGTCATCCGCACCGCGCCCAGCGGCCACGAGCGGACGTCGTCCGCCAGCCGCCCGGCCACGGACGTCAGCTGCATCGAGCCGCCGCCGAGGTCCAGCGCGACGCCGTCCGCCAGCGTCGTCGAGTTGACCGCCGCCAGGTAGCCGTAGCGCGCCTCCTCCTCGGTGGAGAGCACCTCCACCTCGAGCCCGGAGCGCTTGCGCGCGCGGCCAGGAACGCCTTGCGGTTCGACGCCTCCCGGATCGCGGACGTCGCCACCGGCCGCACGTCCTCGATCCCGGTCGCGCGGCAGAAGTGCGCGTACAGCTCGAGCGTCTCCAGCGCCCGCTCCATCGGCGCGTCCTGCAACTCGCCGGCCGCGTCCAGCCCCTCGCCGATCCGGACGGCCTCGTGGATCTCGTCCGTCCGGCGCCACCAGGCGTCCGGCCGCCACGAGAAGACGACGAGGCGGAACGAGTTCGATCCCAGGTCGATGACGGCGAGCTTGCGCTCGTCCGTCACTCGCCGTGCTCCGCGATCACGTCGCTGGCCATCCGCAGGCGCAGCGCCAGGATCCGGGCGAGGTCGAGCAGCATCGCGTGCGCGAGGGCGGGCTCCGCGGCCGTCAGCCGCTCGAAGCCCTCGGGGTCGAGCCGCGCGCACTCGACGTCGGAGATGGCCTCGAGCGTCGCCGAGCGCGGGCGGCCGTCGAAGAACGCCAGCTCGCCGACGACGGCCGGGGCCTCGATCGACTTGAACGCCATCTCCCCGCGCGGCAGCCGGACGCCGATCTCGCCCTCCGTGATCAGGTAGAGCGCGCGGTCCTCCTCGCCGGCCTGCATCACCGCCAGCCCGGCCGGAACCTGCATCACCTCGGCGTGCGCGAACACCGACGCCCAGTCGGCCGCCGTCGCATTGGGCATGAACAGCAGTTCCTCGGAGGCCTCGTGCGCCTCCTCGGCGATGATCCGGAACGGGCCCGCCGTGGGCACGCCGTCAGCTGCTTCGTTCGATGAGCTCGACGCGATACCCGTCAGGATCGCGCACGAAGCAGATGCGCGAGCCGCCTTCGCGCACCCGGTAGGGGGGCTTCTCCGGCTCGATGCCCTTGCCTGACAGGTTCTCCAGCGTGCCGTCGAGGTCGTCGACGGTGAGCGCGATGTGGTTGTAGCCCGTGCCGAGCTCGTAGGAGTCGACGCCGTGGTTGTACGTCAGCTCCAGGCGGTCGCCGTCGCCCGGCAGGCCCATGAAGACGTTGATCGCCTCGTCGCGGATCGGCATCCGCCGCCGCTCCTCGAAGCCGAGCGCCTCGTAGAACGCGACGGAGCGGTCGATCTCGCCGATGCGGTAGCAGGTATGGATGAGCTCCATGCCCCGGAGCGTACCCTCCGGCCGATGATCGTCGAGCGCTCGATGAGCCCGGACTGGCTCTCCAACACGTATCTCGTCGCCGCCGGCCCCGGCGGCGACGCACTCCTGGTCGACGCGGGCGGCCCGATGGACCCGCTGTTCGCCAAGGCGGACGAGCACGGCCTCACCGTCACGCACGTCCTGCTCACGCACCATCACGGGGACCACGTCGCGGGCCTCGGGGACGTCAAGGAGCGCTGGCCGGACGCCGAGGTGCTGATCCACCCGGCCGAGCGCGAGGCCGTCATGGGCGCGACCGGCGACCTGGAGCCGGACGCCGACCTCGAGTTCGCCGGCCTGAGCGTCCGCACGCTCCACACGCCCGGCCACACCGGCGGCATGCTGGCGCTGCTGATCGACGGCACGGACGTCTTCACGGGCGACACGCTGTTCAAGAACTCCGTCGGCGGCGTCCGCGCGCCAGGCAGCACGGGCTACGCGGACCTCAAGCGCTCCGTCATGGACGTGCTGCTCACGCTTCCCCCGGAGACGACGATCCGGCCGGGCCACACCGACCCTACGACGGTCGCCGAGGAGCTGGAGAACAACCGCTTCGTGCGGATCTGGCGGGGCCTCGATCCCGAGGGCGACGAGCCGTGCAGAGCGCTCGGCGAGCCGGCCACGCTGGTCCTGCTGGGCGACGACTACGACGGCGGGCACAAGGCCTGGGTGCGCTGGCCGGACGGCTCGGACGACATCGTTCCGGGCTCGAAGGTCGAGCGGGGGGAAGGTCGCTAGCGTGATAGGGGCATGCCACACCAGGAGAAGGAGAAGACCGGCGGCGGCCTGTCGATCCAGACCCTGCTGATCTCGGCAGCGGCGGCCGCCGCGGCGGCCACGATCGTCCCGCTGTTCTGGGCGCAGGGCACGCTCTTCGCCACCGCCATGACCCCCGTCATCGTGGCCCTCGTCTCCGAGGGGCTGCGCAAGCCCGTCGAGCGCGTCACCGCGGTGACGCCGCGGGTGGCCCGGCGCTCGGGCACCGGCGCCGCGGTCCGGCAATACGACCCGGAGGCTGCCGAGACCCGCAACCCGGCCGGCATCGGCGCCCGCGGCCGCGGGCCGGAGCGCTTCGAGCCGCTCCCGCCGCACCTGCGCGAGGACACGCTCGCGCCGCGCTCGGACGACCCATACGGCCTGCGCGCCGGCGGGCGCCGGCGGCCGTGGTGGAAGATCGGGCTCGTCACCGGCCTGCTCGCCTTCGTCGTCGGGGCCGGCGTCGTCACCGCCTCCGAGCTGGCGCTCTTCGGCGGCTCGGTCAGCGGCGAGCGCGGCCGCACGACGATCTTCGGCGGCAGCAAGAAGGCGGCGACGAACGAGGACAAGCAGAAGCAGGACAAGGAGGCGACGCCGAGCGCGACGCCGGACGGCGAGCCGACCACCGACCCGTCGCCCACCACCACGCCGGTGCCGGAGGAGACCGCGACGCCCGAGGCCACGGCGACGACCACGCCCGACCCGGCGCTCCAGTCCACGCCGGAGCCCGCGCCGACGCCGTAGCCCGGCGCGGCGGCGGGCGCGGCCCCTGCCATCATCGTCGCCGCATGGCGAAGGACCGCATTCCCACCTCGCGGCTCGCCCGCACCGCGAAGGTGTCGAGCCTTGCGGCGGGCCAGGCCGCGCGCCACCTCGGGACCCGTGCCACCAACGTGGCCCGCTCCGAGGAGGGCCGCGAGCGCGCGCTCGAGAAGCGCCACCTCGAGGCCGCCGAGCAGATCGTCGCCGCGCTGGGCACGATGAAGGGCGCGGCGATGAAGCTCGGGCAGGTCATGAGCTTCCTCGACGTCGGGCTCGTCCCCGAGGAGCACCGCGAGGAGTTCCAGCGCAAGCTCGGCCAGCTGCGCGACGCGGCCCCCAAGGTCCGCTTCCAGGACATGCGGAAGGTGATCGAGGCCGACCTGGAGGCGCCGCTGGAGGAGACGTTCGCCGCCTTCGAGCACGAGCCGATCGCGGCCGCCTCGATCGGCCAGGTCTATCGCGCGCGGCTGTACGACGGGCGCGACGTCGCGGTCAAGGTCCAGTACCCGGGCGTCGCCCAGGCGGTGCGGGCCGACATGCAGAACCTCGGGATGATCCTGCGGCTGATGAAGCGGGTCGCGCCGGGCCTGGACGTCAAGGCGACCGCCGAGGAGATCCGCACGCGGATCGGCGACGAGCTGGACTACGAGCTGGAGGCCCAGAACCAGCGGACGATGGCGCGGATCTACCGCGGCCACCCGTTCATCGTCGTGCCCGACGTGATCTCGTCGCTGTCACGCGAGAAGGTGATGGTCAGCGAGTTCGTCACCGGCGCCGGCTTCGACGCGATCAAGGAGATGGACCAGAACGCCCGCGACCGCGTGGCCGAGATCGTGTTCCGCTTCTTCTTCGGCTGCATGTACCGGCACCGGCAGTTCTCCGGTGACCCCCATCCCGGCAACTTCCTGCTCCAGCCCGACGGCCGCGTCGCGTTCCTGGACTTCGGCCTGTTCAAGGTGATGCCGAAGGAGCTGATCGAGATCGAGCTCGCCTGCCAGCGCGCCGGTCACGAGGGCGACGGCGAGCGGCTGAAGCAGATCTGGACGGAGACGGGCTTCCTCGCCGAGCCCGACCGCTTCCGGCCCGACAAGCTGCTGGCCCAGTTCCTGGACGCGACGTGGTGGTACGTGCTCGACGAGGAGGTCCAGCTCGAGCCGGAGATCGCCACCCAGGTGATGATCGACATGTCCGACCCGCGGTCCTCGCACTTCGGCCAGATGCGCCACGAGACGCTTCCCGCCGACCACCTGTTCGGCCGCCGCGTCGAGATGCTCACGCTGGCCGTGCTCTCGCAGCTGCGCGCCCGCGGCAACTTCCACCGGATCGCCCGCGAGTGGATGTACGACGACGAGCCGGTGACCGAGCTGGGCCACGAGGAGGCAGCGTTCTGGAGCGCCGCCCGGCGCTGATCCGGCTCGCCGCGCTCGGTTGCGCGGTCGCGGCCGCCATCGCCGTCGTCGTGCTGGTGGTGCAGCCGACGCCGTCGTCGATGCGCGCCCGCGTCGACGACGTGCGCGACTGGGTCGACGGGGCGGGCCTGCTCGCCCCGCTGGCGTTCCTCGCCGTCTCGGCCTCGCTGACGCCGCTGATGTTCCCCGGCCCGCTGCTGGCCGGCGCGAGCGGGCTGCTGTTCGGCACCGCGCTCGGCTTCCCGCTGTCGCTGACCGCGGCCACGCTCGGCGCCTGCATCGCGTTCACGATCAGCCGCCACGTCGGCGGCGGCGCGGTCGAGCGGGTCGCGGGACAGCGCGTGCTCGCGGCTCACGAGCTGGTCAGCCGGCGCGGCTTCGTCGCCGTCCTCTACGCGCGCATCGTGCCGGGCGTGCCGTACACGGTCGTCAACTACGCCGCGGGCCTCACCCGGATCCGCCTGCCGGTCTTCGCCGCGGCGACCGCGATCGGCTCCGCCCCGCGGGCGTTCGCCTACACCGCGCTCGGCGGCTCGCTCGGCGACCTCCGCTCACCCGAGGCGATCGCCGCCCTCGCCGTGCTCGGCGTGATGGCCGCCGGTGGCCTGATCGCAGTGGCGCAGGTCCCGTGGTGCTTCTCGCGCGCCATCTGCGCCACCACGCGATCGTGGCGCGCCGACACCCGGCCCGCTCCCACCCACGCGTAGCGGAACAGCAGGCCCGCGGTGAGGTACATCACCGAGGCGACGTGGTGCGCGCGCGGGCCGAGCGGCTTGCGGACGAAGCGCAGCGCCAGGCCGACCCGGGTCATCCACTTCGCCGCCTTGAACAGCTTCCCCGGCCGCCCCTCCTCGAGCCCGGACGCGAGCGGGCCGAGCCGGCGCTCGTTGATCACGGACAGGACCAGCTCCGCCGTCATCGCGCCGGTCTCGACGTGGCCGAGCGCCCTGCGCGTCGGGTGCCCGACCGGCAGGCCGGTCGCGACGAGCGCGAGCCGCGTCGCCGCGGCGCCCGTCGCCGCCGCCGTGGACACGAAGATCGGGCCGAGGAAGAGCCGCGAGCGCCCCCACACCGGCACCGCCGTCGACGCCAGCAGGACGCCCGTGTAGGAGCCGAGGTAGCCGCCCACCACGGCGGCCCCGCCGCCGAGCAGCTTCGCCGGCCTCCGCCGCTTCAGCAGGTCGGCGCCGACCGCCGACGCGATCAGCCCGCCGAACGCCGACAGCGACCACGCGCCGAGCGACATCGGCGAGCGCGGCTTGAAGATGCGCAGCATGTTGTAGAAGCGCTCGGGCCGCCCGAGGTCCATGATCAACAGCGGCGGCGACGGCATCAGCGCCCCCAGCGCCACCTTGCGGGCGACGGCGGCCGCCTCCTCGTCGCCGGCCAGGTCGCACGCGAGCGCGACGAACGACGACCCGGCCGCGATGCCGCCGAACCAGAAGTAGAGCGGCACCTCCCAGGTCCAGACCGGCGCGTTGATGATCGGCCCCTGGATCTCCTCCGGCAGCGGGCCCTCGCGCGCCGCGCGGGCCGCCCGCTCGATCGCCTCGAGGTCCGGCATCGCGGCCCGGTAGTCCGTGTCCTCGCCGAACAGGTACGACCAGCGGCCGTCCTTGAACTGCCCGATGTGCAGATCCACCTTCTCGCCGGACTTCTCGCCGAACGCGGGCTCGGCGGGCGTGCCGACCGCGGGCCGGAACTCCTCGGTCATCGCGACTTCTCCCACAGGAACGCGGCGGCGACGCCGGCGGCCGCGAGCAGGCCCGCCCCCATAGCCGCGAGCGTTGCGGGCACGACGTTCTCCTGGATCGGCGACTCGGCCTGGGCCGGCAGCCCGTAGCGCTCGGGCTTCTCCGTGAGCAGGAAGAACGCGCCGAGCCCGCCGGCGAGCTGGCGCTCTGGCGCGTCGCCCGCGCCGTAGAGGTACGCGCCCTCGACCCCGCGCTCGTGCAGCGCCGCCACACGCCGCCCGGCGACCTCGACCAGCTCGTCGTAGGGGCCGAACTGGATCGAGTCGGTCGGGCAGGCCTTCGCGCAGGCCGGCTCAAGGCCGTCCTCCAGGCGGTCGTAGCAGAGCGTGCACTTGCCGGCCCGGCCGTCCTCCGGCACCCGGTCGACCACGCCGAACGGGCATGCCGGCACGCAGTAGCCGCAGCCGTTGCAGACATCGGGCTGGAGGACCACGGTCTCGAACTCCGTCCGGATCAGCGCGCCCGTCGGGCAGGCGTCGAGGCAGCCGGCGTTCGTGCAGTGCTTGCAGACGTCGGACATGAAGACCCAGTTGTCGAACGCCGCGACGGCGGCCTCGACGTCGATGGGTCGCCCGCCGTTCCCGGCGCTCTCCGTCGCGAGCGCCACGAGGTCGGGGATCTCGTCCTCGCTCACGCCGCCGCCGGCGTCGGCCAGCTCGACGAAGCGCACGTGGCGCCAGGTGTTGCCCGACAGCCGGCCCGTGGAGTCGTAGGAGCCGCCCTTGCGGAACGTGCCGCCGTCGGAGGGCAGGTCGTTCCACTGCTTGCACGCGACCTCGCACGCCTTGCAGCCGATGCACACGGTCGTGTCGGTGAAGAAGCCCATCCGCTCCGCCTCGCGCTGGATCGCGATCTCGGTCATGAGCGCGCCGTGTCCTCCGAGGGGGCGTCGTGGGACGGATCGGTGTGGCTGGTGGCGCGCACGCCCCGCAGGCGCTCGGTCGGCGAGCCCGTGCGGCGCCCGGCGCGGACGTTGCAGGTGAACGCCTTGTCCTCCTGGATCGAGACGTTCGGGTCGCTGCCGAGCGCGCCGAGGTCGTTGGCGGTGTCGCCCGTGGAGATCCCGTTGTAGCCCCAGTGCCAGGGCAGGCCGACCTGGTGGACGTCGTAGCCGTCGATGCGCAGCGGGCGCATGCGCTCCGTGACCCGCGCCCGCGCCTCGATCTCCGCCCGGTCGGTCTCCACCACCAACCAGCCGCCGTCCTCGATGCCCTTCTGCGCGGCCAGGATCGGGTCGATCTCCGCGAACATCTCGGGCTGGAGCTCGGCCAGCCAGGGGAGCGTGCGGCTCATCGCGCCCGCCGTGTGGTGCTCCGTGAGGCGGAACGTCGTGGCGACGTACGGGTACCGCGCGTCGCCCGTGGCGTGGACGGGGTTGTCCGGGCGGTTCCAGGTCAGCGCCGCCGGGTTGTAGTCGACGCCGGGGTAGAGCAGGTTGTGGACGGGCGACTCGAGCGGTTCGTAGTGGGTCGGCATCGGCCCGTCCATGAGGCCCGCGGGCGAGTAGAGCCAGCCCTTGCCGTCGGCCATCATGATGAACGGGTCGATTCCCGACAGCGCCGACATCCCCTTGGCGCCGGGCTCGGGCCGGTAGTCCGGCGGCTTGTCCGGGACGAAGTCGGGCACGTCGTACCCGGTCCAGCGGCCTTCGGCCTCGTCCCACCAGACGAGCTTCTTGCGCTCGGACCACGGGCGGCCCTGCGGGTCGGCGGAGGCGCGGTTGTAGAGGATGCGGCGGTTCGCCGGCCACGCCCACGCCCAGTCGGGCGACAGCCAGCCGCCGGGCGCGTCGAGGTCCCCGGGGTCGCGGCGCCGCGGCTGGTTGACGCCGTCCTTGTAGCAACCCGCGTAGATCCAGCAGCCGCACGCGGTCGAGCCGTCGTCCGCGAGCTCGCCGAAGCCGGCCACCGGCTTGCCCGTCGCGATCTCGAAGCCGCCGATCTCCTTCAGGATCTCCTCGGCGTGCGGCTCGCGGATCTCGCCGACCTCGGCGTAGTCCCAGCGGAGGTTCTTGATCGGCCAGTCGCGGCCGGCCTCCGAGTCGGCGTAGTGCGCCCGCACGCGCTTGAAGAGGTGGTGCATGAACCACAGCTCCGAGCGGGCGTCGCCGGGCGGCTCGATCGCCTTGTCGTGCCACTGGAGCAGCCGCTGGGTGTTCGTGAAGTGCCCGTCCTTCTCGATGTGCGAGGCGGCGGGCATGAGGAACACCTCGGTCTGGATGTCCTCCGTGCGGAACTCGCCCGAGCGCACCTCCCAACCGTCGCGCCAGAACGTCGCGGTCTCCAGCTCGTTGAGGTCGCGCACCACCAGCCACTTGAGGTGCGCCAGCGCGCGCCGCTGGAGGCCGGAGTGCTGGGAGCCGACCGCGGGGTTCTGGCCCATCACGAGCAGCCCGTCGAGCCCGCCGTCGTAGGCGCGCAGCATCGTCGGGAAGTGCGAGTGGTTGCCCGTGATCTTCGGCAGGTGGTGGAAGCCGAAGCCGTTCTCGGCCGTCGCCGCGTCGCCGAACCAGGCCTTCAGCAGCGAGACGATGTACTTGTCGAAGTGCGACCACCAGCCCTTGTCCGAGCTGTTGCCGGCGACGTACTCCTGGAGCGCCTGCTCGCCGGCGAGCGCCTTCGGCATCGGCAGGTAGCCCGGCAGCAGGTCGTACAGCGTCGGGATGTCCGTCGAGCCCTGGATCGAGGCGTGCCCGCGCATCGCCATGATGCCGCCGCCGGGGCGGCCGACGTTGCCCAGCAGCAGCTGGAGGATCGCCGCCGCGCGGATCATCTGCACGCCGCTCGGTGTGCTGCGTCCAGCCCAGCGCGTACACGAACATCGTCGTGCGGTCGCGGCCCGAGTTCTCGATCAGCAGGTTCGCCGTCTTCAGGAAGTCGGCCTGTGAGATGCCGCAGACGCGCTCGACCATCTCCGGCGTGTAGCGCGCGTAGTGGCGCATGAGCTGGCGGAAGACGGTGCGCGGGTGCTCCAGCGTCTCGTCGCGCTCGGGCTCGCCCTCCATCATCCCGCTGCCCTGGTGCTCGCTGAACGCCTGCGTGGTGTGCTCGCGCTGGCCGGCGGGCGAGGCGACCGAGCCGCCCTTGTAGCTCCACGCGTTCGGGTCGTAGGTCTTCGTGTCCGGGTCCCAGCCCGAGAAGTAGCCGCCGAGGTCCTCGGGACCCTTGAAGTCGTCGTTGACCAGCGTCGCGGCGTTCGTGTAGTTGAGGACGTACTCCTTGAAGTACGAGCCGGTGTCGAGCACGTGGCGGATCAGGCCGCCGAGGAACGCGATGTCGGTGCCGGCGCGGATCGGGACGTGCACGTCCGCCATCGCGCTCGTGCGCGAGAACCGCGGGTCGACGTGGACGATCTTCGCGCCGCGCTCGCGCGCCTTCATCGCCCAGCGGAAGCCGACCGGATGCGCCTCAGCCAGGCCGGAGCCCTGGATCCAGATGCAGTCGGAGTTCTGGAAGTCCTGCTGGAGGTTGGTGGCGCCGCCGCGCCCGAACGAGGTCCCCAGACCGGGGACCGTGGAGGAGTGTCATATGCGGGCCTGGTTCTCGATCTGGATGGCGCCCATCGCGGTGAACGCCTTCTTGATCAGGTAGTTCTCCTCGTTGTCGAGCGTCGCGCCGCCGAGGTGGGCGAAGCCGAGCGTCCGGTCGACGCGGCGGCCCTCGTCGTCGCGGTCCTGCCAGCCGTCCTCGCGGGCGGCGATCACGCGCTCGGCGACCATGTCCATCGCCGTCTCGAGGTCCAGCTCCTCCCACTCCGTGCCGCCGGGGCGGCGGTACTTGACCTTCGTGAGCCGGCCGGGCTGCTGGACGAGCTGGCGCGAGGCGCTGCCCTTGGGGCACAGCGTGCCCTGGTTGATCGGGGAGCGCGGGTTGCCCTCGATGTCGACGAGCTCGCCGTCGCGCGTGTAGACGACCTGGCCGCAGCCGACGGCGCAGTACGGGCAGATCGACTCCGTGGCCTTCAGCCCGGCGATCCGCGCGCCGGCCCGCTTGGTCCGTTTCGAGACGGCGATCGGCCCCATGCCCCAGTCCGCGACCCGCCCGACGAGGGGAAGGCTGCGCAGGCGCTCGAAGCTCTTGGGCCGCATGGGATCACACCTCTTGGACCTGGAACAGGCTCGTCGTACCCGGACGGCCTGAAGGCAACCCGGCGGTGATCCCTACCCGCTGACCGGGCTTCACCCATCCAAGCTCGACGACCCGGCGCGCGGACGCTGCGATCAGCTCCTCCGTCGTCTCGAAGCGCCGCAGCGACGCGGCCTGCACGCCCCACATCAGCCCGCAGCGCCGGACCGTCTCACGGCCGGGCGAGAGCGCGTAGATCGGCACGGTCGGCCGGTGCGCGCTGATCAGCCGCGCCGAGCGGCCGGACAGCGTCGGGCACACGATCGCCGCCAGCCCCAGCTCGTGGGCGGCGCGGCAGGTCGAGTAGGCGATCGTGTAGGCGGGATCGCGGCGGTCGCGCCGCACGCGCTTCTCGTTCCACTCCTGATACGGCGCGCTGAGCTCCGTGCGCTCGGCCACCGCCGCCAGCATCGCCACCGACTCGACGGGGTAGTGGCCGACGGCGCTCTCCTGGGACAGCATCACGGCGTCGGTGCCGTCGAGGATCGCGTTCGCGACGTCGGTGACCTCCGCGCGGGTCGGCCGCGAGGAGGAGACCATCGAGTCCAGCATCTGCGTCGCGGTGATCGACGGGCGCGCCAGCGCGCCGGCCAGCGCGATCACCTGCTTCTGGACCATCGGCACCTCTTCGATCCGCATCTCGATGCCGAGGTCCCCGCGCGCCACCATCACGCAGTCGGCCGCGCGGACGATCTCCTCCGCGCGCTGGACGGCCTGCGGCTTCTCGATCTTGGCGATCAGCGGGAGCCGCGTGTGCTTGCGCAGGAACGTGACGTCATCGGCGCGGCGGACGAACGACAGCGCGACGAGGTCGACGCCGATCTTCTCGCCCGTGCGGACGTGGACGAGGTCCTCCTCCGGGACGGACGGGAGCGCCGCCGTCTCGCCGGGGATGTTGAGGCCCTGGCGGGAGGCGACCGTGCCGCCGACCTCCACCACCGCGTCGATCTCGCCGTCCGCGGGTCGCGTGGCGCTGACCCGCAGGCGCACGGCGCCGTCGGCGAGGTACATGATCTCGCCCTCGTCGACGGTGTCGGCGAGCCCCGCCCACGTGATGTACATCCGCGTCGCGTCGCCCTCGGCAGCGTTCTCGCCGCACACGAACGTCATGTCGTCGCCGGGCTTGAGCTCCGCGATGCCGTCGCGCAGCGCGCCGATCCGCAGCTTCGGCCCGGGCAGGTCCTGGAGCACCGCGACCTGCCGGCCGGCGCGCCCGGCCGCCTGGCGCACGAGGTCGGCGGTCTGCGCGTGCTCCTCGGCCGTGCCGTGGGAGAAGTTCAGCCGCGCGACGTCCATCCCGGCCTCGACCATCCGGACCAGGACCTCCGGGTCCCGCGAGGCGGGACCGATGGTCGCGACGATCTTCGTGCGGCGGCGCATGGGCCGCCGCAGTATGGCTAATCGAGCGCCACGAACCTCGGCAGCGTGAACGTCGGGAACGTCTTCGGGTTGGTGACGAACTTCCGCACGCGCGTCTGCATCCGGTAGACCGCCGCCTGGCTGCCGGGCGGGCCGTCGAGCGTGACGCGGAAGGAGCCGTCGCGGCGCGGCTTGAAGCGCTTCACGACGCTGAAGCTGCCGCACGACACGCGCCGCTTGACGGTGATCGTGCGCAGCGGCTTCGCCAGCGGCCGCACGACCCGGCCCGCGATCGTCACCCGGCTCCCGTTCACGGTCGTGCGGGTGACGAGCATGCGCCGCACGAGCTTCAGCCGCAGGCTCTTCTCGCCGCCGATCGAGGCCTGGTAGCGCGCCCGGTTGGTCCGCCGCAGCCTGCGCGGCCGGCAGCTTGGCCGTCGCCGTGAACAGCCCGCTGGTGCGCACGCGCGGCCGCGCCACCGTCTTGCCCGTCGCCGTGAAGCGGATCCGCACGCGCCGCCCCGCGTAGCGGCGGTGCGCGGCGCCGACGAGGCGGACGCGGCCGTTGCGGCGCAGGACGTCGATCAGCACGAGCGGGCGCGACGTGCACTCGAGCGCGAGGTCGGCGACGCCGCCGCAGTTGACGTTCGTCGCGCCGACGGTCGCCTCGCCGACCACGAGGTCGACGACGCTCTCCCCGCCGACGGAGACGAACAGCTCCAGCGCGCGCTGGGTCAGCCGCCCGCCGGCCTCGAAGCGCCGCTTGGGCGTGACCCGGACCTGCGCGACGGTGGCCGGGATCGTGATCGTCGGCAGCGGATCGAGGATCGGCCGCAGCAGCTCGATGTCGACGCCCGGGAGCCCGAGCTGCTCCGGGGACAGGTCCTCCGACGGGTCGATGCTCGAGGAGTCCGCCACGCCGATCGCCCGCGACGTCACGCGGTCGACCGGCAGCTCCTGGCCGAGCACGCTGATGCCGGCCACGGAGGCCGTGCCGGTGAGCCGCGGCGAACCGCCCGCGCAGCGGCCGGTGACCTCGGAGCGCAGCGCGCGCACGTGCAGCAGCTCGGCGTCGAACGTCTGCGGGATCAGCGCCTCCACCGCCGCGCGGACGTCGATCGTGCCGACGTTCGGGATCGTCTGCGGCCCGGGCAGCTGGCTCGTGTCGGGCCGCCGCAGCGGGATCGGCAGCCCGGCGATCCGCAGCTCGCCGAGCCCGGCCGCCGCCGACGCCGTCTGCGCATCGGGCGCGCCGCTCGGGGGCTGGATGTCGGTCGTCGCCGACAGCAGGCTGCCGCTCACCGGCAGCGGCGAGGCGGGTGGGTTGCCGCCGGCGGCGTCGGCGCGGCAGGTCGGCTGCCCCTCGTTGGCGGTGACGGGCGACTCGGTGGGGCCGGGCCCCAGCTTCAGCGCAACGGCGCTGGCCTCGCACGACCAGCCCTGAGCCGAGGCGGAGGCCGGGACGGCGAGCAGGACGAGGGCGATAAGCGCGGCGAGCGCGGCGGAGTACGGCATGCCCGGCCTTGTACCACCCGGCGCTCCCGTGCGCGTCGCACGGATTCACGGTGGTGTGACGCGCGGTCGGCCGAGCGGCCGCCAGCCGTTCACACGAGGAAGCGCCCATCCTCCTGGATGACCTCGCCGTCGGCGCTCAGCCGGCCGCCGCGGCGCAGGTCGCAGATCATGTCCCAGTGGACGGCGGACTCGTTCGTCCCGCCGGTCTCGGGATAGGAGCGGCCGACGGCGAGGTGGACGGTGCCGCCGATCTTCTCGTCGAACAGGATCGCGCCGACCGCGCGGTCGATCCCCGAGTTGGTGCCGATGCCCAGCTCGCCGAGGCGCGAGGCGCCGTCGTCGGTCGCCAGCGTCGCCTTCAGGTACTCCTCGCCGCGCTCGGCGCGGGCGCTCACCACGCGGCCCTCGCGGAGCTCGAGCTCGATCCCGGCGACCTCGACGCCGCGCGGGCTCGACGGCACGGTGAAGCGGATCCGGCCCTCGGCGGAGTCCTCGTGCGGGCCGGTGAAGACCTCGCCCGAGGGCATGTTGCGCTTGCCGTCCGAGTTGACCCACGTGCGGCCGGCGACCGACAGCGTGAGGTCCGTTCCCTCGGCCTCGATGCGGATCTCGCTCGCGCGCTCGAGCCGCTCGATCAGCCGCGCCTGGAAGGCGCGCAGCTCGGCCCAGGCGGCGGGCGCGTCGTCGCGGTCGAGGAACAGCGCCCGGCGCACGAACGCCGCGAACTCGCCGCTGCCCATCGCCGGCCTGCTGGGCGCCGGCGGGCGTCGGCCACAGGGTCAGGCACCAGCGCCGCCTCAGCGCGGCCTCGCGCACGCGTGGCGCGGGCGCGGGCGGCGCGCGCCATCCGCTCCGCGGCGACGCCGGACAGCGCGCGCGTGTTGTCGGGCGCCTGGATGCCCAGCGAAGCGTCGGTCCCCTCCGCCTCGGCCAGCTCGGCGGGCGCGAACGAGTCCAGGTGCCGGTCGCGCGCGGCGGCCCAGAACGCCTCGTCGGCGCCGGGCAGCTCCGTGCGCAGCAGCGGCCACGCCTCGCGCTCGAGCAGCTCGCGCTGGAGCGCGGCGAGCAGCGGCGCCGCGAGCGTCGTCGAGCGGACGACGACCTGCTGCCCCGGCTGCACGTCGAGGCAGTAGCCGCACAGGAGCGCGGCGAAGGCCGCGGGGTCAGGGCCCATCCACCACCGCCACGGCGCGGCACCAGCCCGCCGAGGCGCTCGCGACCTTGACGGGCAGGACGGACACGGTGAACCCCGTCGCGCCGGGCAGCGCGCCGAGGTTGTGCAGCTTCTCCACCTGGCAGTACTCGCGCTCGATCCCGACGCGGTGCGCGGCCCACAGGATCGAGGGATCGCGGTCGCGCTCGAACTGCGCGCGCAGGTCGCCGAGCGGGCGGTCGAGCCCCCACGCGTCGGTCCCGATCACCTTCACGCCGCGGTCCAGCAGCCACAGCGTGCCGTCGCGGCCGAGGCCGGAGCCGGCCGCGGGGTACTCGGGCGAGCCCCACGCCGCCTCGGCCCCCGTCCACAGCAGCACGATGTCGAGCGGCTCGAGGTCGCGGCCGGTCGCGCGCCACGGCCCGCTCGAGGTGCTCGGGCGTGATCTCCGCGCCGCGCTCCAGGTCGCGGAGGTCCAGTCGCACGCCGGGCCGGACGAACCAGTCGAGCGGCAGCTCGTCGATCGTCCGCGCCCGCTCGCCGCCGCAGGTCGGGAAGTAGTGGTACGGCGCGTCGACGTGGGTGCCCGCGTGCGTGATCAGCGTGACGGTCTCGCTCGCCCAGCCCTTCCCGTCCGGGCAGGTCCGGCACCTCGGCGCCGAACAGCCCGGCGACCAGCGGCGCCGTGTCGTCGTGCCGGTCGTAGGCGATCTGCGGCCGGATCGGCTCCGAGGGGCTGTCCTCGATCGGCACGGAGAGGTCGACGATCCTCATGGCGCCTCCATGTCCGGAAACCATTCCGCGAGGTGCTCGCGCAGCACGTCGCGGATCCAGCGGCGCTCGTCCTGGGTCGCGAACCGGTAGCGGGCGAGCAGGTCCTTCTGGCGCGAGATCGGGTCCGTGCCCGCGATCTCCCAGCGGACCACGAGCCGCTCGAACAGGAACTCGACGCCGCGCTGCCAGGCGTCCTCGCGCGACAGCGGCGAGCCGGCCATGGCCGCGGCGTACTCGCGCCGCGTGGCCGGCGACATCGCGCCGCGCAGGACCAGCCGGTCGCCCTCGGGCGAGGCGTACTCCGTCTCGGGCGCCTTGAGCTTCTCCTGGCCGCGGCGACGGGAGCGCTTCGCCATCGGCCGCACACTAACGTCCGCGGCGTGCGCAAGCCGACGCGCAGGCGCGAGGTGGGCCGGGGCGAGCGGGTGCTCCCCGGCGTCTGGCGGCTGCGCCTGCCGCTGCCGTGGCCCGGGCGTCCCGCACTGCAACGCGTGGGCGCTCGCGGCCGGCGACGGGATCGTGCTCGTCGACACCGGGCATGCACGAGCCCGGCTCGATGGCGCACCTGGAGCGCGCGCTCGACCAGGCGGGCCTGCGGCTGGACCTCGTCCGGCTGATCGTCGTCACGCACGCCCACATCGACCACTGCGGCGAGGCGCCGCGGATCCACGAGCTCACGGGCGCGCCCGTCTGGATCCACCCCGCCTACGGGCACCTCGCGGTCGCGGTCGGCGACCCGGACCAGGCGCTCGCCCGCCGCGCGGAGGTCGCGCGCCAGAGCGGCGTGCCGGAGGCGCCGCTGAAGCGCTGGCTCGAGCTGCGGCGCGCGGTCGGCACCGGCATGGCCGGCGAGCTGGTGCCGGACCGCGAACTGGTCCCGGGCGTGGAGGTCGCCACCGACCTCGGCACGTGGCAGGTGATCGAGACGCCGGGCCACGCGCCGTCGCACGTCTGCCTGCACCAGCCGGAGCGGCGGCTGCTGATCTCGGGCGACCACCTGCTCGGCCGCGTGTCGCTGTACTTCGACCACGGCTACACGCCCGACCCCGTGGGCGAGTTCCTCGGCTCGCTGGACAAGGTCGAGAAGCTCGACGCCCGCCTGTGCCTGTCGGGCCACGGCCGGCCGTTCACGGACGTCGCCGGGCACGTCGACGCCAACCGCGCGCTCGTCACCCGGCGGCTCGCCGCGACGCGCGAGGCGCTCGCCGAGGGCCCCGCGACTCCCTTCGAGATCGCGCAGCGGATCTACGGCGACGCCTTCACGGAGGACCGGGCGACGTGGCTGCTGACCAAGACGCTGTGCTGGCTCACGCACCTGGAGCGGCTCGGGGAGGCGCGCCGGATCCCCGCCGACCGGCCAGGCGAGCCCGACACCTGGGCCTCCTAGACTTCCCCCGATGCGGATCGACGAGTGCGTGGGCCGCGGCGCGCCGCCTTCCTTCTCCTTCGAGTTCTTCCCACCCAAGACCGACGACGGCGAGCGGAACCTCGCGGCCGCGCTGGACGCGCTGTCCGGGATGGGCCCGAGCTTCGTCTCGGTCACCTACGGCGCCGGCGGCTCGACGGAGCAGCGCCGCAAGACGATCGACATCGTGTCGCGCATCAAGGCCGACTTCGGCCTCGAGGCGATGGCCCACTTCACGTGCGTCAACGCCACCACCGAGGAGCTGCGCGCGACGCTCGACCTCATGCGCGACGCGGGCATCGAGAACGTGCTCGCGCTGCGCGGCGACCCGCCGCAGGGCCAGGAGGAGTGGACGGCGACGGAGGGCGGCCTGCGCTACTCGCGCGAGCTGATCGAGCTGATCCGCGCGGAGTACGACTTCGCGATCGGCGCCGCCTGCTTCCCCGAGACGCACATCCACGCCACCAGCGCCGACGACGACCTGCGCTACCTCAAGGAGAAGGTCGACGCCGGCGCGTCGTTCCTGATCACGCAGCTGTTCTTCGACAACGCCTACTTCTACGACTTCGTCGCGCGGGCGCGCGAGATCGGGATCGACGTCCCGATCATCCCCGGGATCATGCCGATCACGAACTTCGCGCAGATCAAGCGGATCACCAGCCTGTGCGGCTCCGTGATCCCCGGGCACCTGATCGCCGAGCTGGACGCGCGCTCCGACAACCCGCAGGCGGTGACCGACTTCGGCGTCGCCTACGCGACCCTCCAGTGCGCCGACCTGCTCGCCCGCGGCGCCCCCGGCATCCACTTCTACACGCTCAACCGCTCGCCGGCGACGCGCGCCATCCTCAGCGCGCTGCGCTGCATGGCGCCGTGGCGCGGCGCGGTGCCCGCCTAGCCGTGGGCCGCGTCTACGAGCGGATCGACGAGCACCAGCGCGACTGGATCGCGCGCCAGGCCATGTTCTTCGTCGGGACGGCGCCGCTCGACGGCGACGGCCACGTCAACGTGTCGCCGAAGGGCCCGATCGGCTCCCTGCGCGTGCTCGACGACCACACGGTCGCCTACCTCGACGTCGTCGGCAGCGGCGCCGAGACGATCGCGCACATCCGGGAGAACGGCCGCGTCGTGGTGATGCTGTGCGCCTTCCAGGGCCCGCCGCGGATCCTGCGGCTGCACGGCCGCGGCGAGATCGTCCACGCCTCCGAGCCGCGCTTCGAGCCGCTGCTCGCGCAGGCGGGCTTCGAGCAGCCCGAGGTGCCGGAGTCGCGCCGGGCGGTGATCGTCGTGCACGTCACCCGCATCTCGGACTCGTGCGGCTACGGCGTGCCGCTGCTCGCGCTACGAGGGCGAGCGTCCGCACCAGGCCGCGTCCTCGGCCAAGCGCGTGCGCGTGCACGGCCCGGAGGCGTACGAGGACTACCAGCGCGAGCACAACGCCGCGAGCATCGACGGCCTTCCGGCCGTCGAGCTCGCGTAGCGTCGTTCGTTCGTCAGGCGATCAAGTCGCCGGCAGCGGGCAGAGCCAGCCGAGCTGCGGGTCCGGCTTCAGGCCGCGGGCCGACGCCCGGGCCAGGCGCATGTGCCGGGCCGAGGCGCGCGGCGCGCGCAGCTCCTTGCGGGCCGCCGCGGCCTTCGTCGCGCCACCCGTGATGCGGAGCACCTCGACCCCGCGCGAGTGGTCGGCGACGAACACGTGGCCGGCGTGGAAGTACGGCGCCCATGACACGCCGTCGTCCGGCCGGTAGTACGCCACCTGGATCGGGTCCGTCGGATCCGAGATGTCGAGGATCCGCGTCCCCTGGTCGTACCACGAGTACGCCACGAACCGCTTCTTGAAGTCGAAGTAGTGCGCAGAGCAGTAGATCGTGTCGTTGACCGCCGTGCCCTCCTGCCCGTGCGGGCTCCAGGTCCCGACAGTGCGCAGCCGGAACGGGTCCTGCGGCGTCGAGCGCCACCCCTCACCGTCGTAGCTGCCCTCGAGCGAGGCGATCGTGAACTGGGCCAGCCCGTTGCAGTCCGGCGGCGCGTCCGCCTCCTCCGTCGCCATGATCAGCGAGCCGGCGGGCTCCGGGCCGGGCTTCGGGCCGTCGGACAGCGTGCCGCCGACGGGCCGCTCGGAGTTGTGCATGAAGCCGTCCGGCGTGTCCTGCTCGGAGAACCGGCCGCCGGCGTACGGGACCGGGTCGATCGCCGTGGCCTCGCGCCTGGCGCCCTGGAGCGGGTCGTAGTGCTTCCCGCTCGTCCAGTAGCCGCGCACGCCGCCCTGGCCGGAGACCCAGGCGATGCCCATCGAGTCCACCTGCACGTCGTGCGAGTAGGCGGTCACGCCGTCGTCGCGGAACAGGTCGATCGGCTGCCCGACGCGCCGCGGGTTCTGCGGGTCGGTGACGTCGGTGACGATGATCGGGCGCCCCGTCCAGCCCATGGCCCGCATGCTCGTGGTCGGCGCGGGCCCGCCGGTCCACAGGTACTTGCAGCCGTTGACGCAGGTCGTCGTATGGCCGGTCGGCAGCTGCACGAAGCTCAACAGCCGGAGATCCGACGGGTTGCGCGCGTCGACGACGTAGACGCCCGCCACGCTGGTGTCGCTCGCCGTCGTCCCCTGGAACGAGCGCGGGTCGCGCGCCATGAAGACGAGCTTCCGGCCCTGGTCGACGTCCATGTCCTCGTTCTGCCAGTACGTCGACAGGCCGTCGCCGTCGTCCTCACTCTCGTCGACCGGCGGGTCGCCGGTCAGACGCAGCTGCTCGTTGACGACCGTGTCGAGCTTCTGCGGGTTCGTCGGGTCCGAGATGTCGTACGTGATCAGGCCGAAGCGGCCGGTCGCGACCATCACGTCCTGCGACTTCTTGCCCTTCCCGTACTGGAGGAAGTTGATCGCCGTGGCGTACTTCGCCTCGGGAAGACGCTTGACGAGCGTCAGGTTCTTCTGCGCGCCGGGCGGCTGCTGTTGCGCAGCGGCCGGAACGGCGGTGATCAGCAGCGCGCCTACCGCGGCCGCCAGGATTCGGATGAGTTCTCATCCACCCCTCCCGTGAGTGTGTTGTCCCGCAGGCTACATGCCCCGCGCGGGCCGTTCGCTCCCTCACCGAACGCTCATCCGCGGCGCTCGATGTCGAGCGCGTGCGCCACCCGCGGCTGCCCGTCCACCTCCCAGGTGACGTCGACCTGGTCGTCCTTGCGGTAGGTCCCGATGCCCCAGGCGCCCCAGAACCAGCGCCAGAAGCCCAGCCGGCCCTCCTTGGAGAGCTCGCCCGGGAACACGAGCGCACCGCTCCGCACGCTGTAGTCGCGCCCGAGCTCCTGGCGCACGCCGTTGAGGTAGACCTTGTAGGGCTCGCGGACCGCGGCGGGCAGCCGCACGTGGGACTCCGGCATCGGCCCCTGAGGGTACGCCGGGCGCCTTCGTAGTCTGGAGCGCCGGCAGATGCCCCCGCTGCGCTCCGACATCCCCTACTCGATCCGCCGTTCGGCCCGCGCGCGCCGTGTGCGCGTGACCGTCGACGCGGCCGGCGAGGTCATCGTGACGCTGCCCAAGCGGGCCGCGGAGCGCCGCGCCGCCGAGGCGGTGCGCGAGCTGCGGCCGTGGATCGAGCGGCGGCGCGAGGGGCTGCTGCGCGCGGCCGCCGAGGTCGCGCGCCCGCACGGCACGCTGCCGTACATGGGCGAGGAGCTGCGGGTCGTCCCGGAGCCGGGGCGTGAGCGCGTGCACCGCCGCGGCGGCGCGCTGCTGGTCCCCGAAGGCGACGCGCGCGAGGCGATCGAGCGCTTCTACCGGCGCCGCGCGCGGGCGGAGATCGCGCCGCGGCTCGATGCCGCGGTGGCGCGGGCCGGTACGAGTTACACCGGGCTCACGATCCGCGGGCAGCGCACCCGCTGGGCCTCGTGCTCCTCGACGGGCGCGATGTCGTTCAACTGGCGGCTGCTGCTCGCGCCGGTGGCGGTCCTGGACTACGTGATCGAGCACGAGGTCTGCCACCTCGAGGTGATGGACCACTCGCCGCGCTTCTGGGCCCTGCTCGAGTCGCGCGTGCCCGGGTGGCGCGAGCACGCGGGCTGGCTGCGCCGCTACGGCGCGACGCTCGTCCTCTAGCTAGCCCAGCACGCGGCGGAGCGCCGCGTAGGCGTCCTCGCCGGCCTCCTCGGCGACGACCTGGCGCCGCAGGCGGCCCGTCCACGCCTCGGCCGAGCCGTCGCCGCGCACGTCCACGCCGGCACGCCGGCCGCCGCCGCGCAGCTCGATCCGCGCCGCCACCTGCTGGACCGGCTCGAAGCGGCGGATCCGCAGGTCCACGGCCGCGCGGCCCGGGCCGGCCTGCGCGGCGCGGCCGCTCTCCTCGACGAGGTCCAGCGCCTCGGAGAGCGTGCCGGCGTCGTGCCTGGTCACCTTCGGCCCGTTCCGGACCGTCACGCGGAACTCCGCCATCCTCAGCCGGCCTGCGCCAGCAGGGCCTTGAAGCCTTCCCAGCGGTTGATCTCGCAGCCGTCCGAGCGCGAAAGGCTCGTCGAGACCGGCTCGCCGCGCAGGCGGCCGCTGATCCGCGCGGTCTGGGGACCGCCGAACAGCTCGATGCAGGCGATGTCGTTGGGGAGCGGCCCGAAGTCCGCCGGCTTCAGCCGGGCGGCGGCCTTGCACGCGCGCGACGTGTCGCCCGGCTCGCAGCGGATCGTCGTCTCCTTCGCGCGGCCCGCCCCGCGCGGCCCGTCGGCGTCGACGCGCACGACGAGGGCGGTCTCCGCCCGCGCCGGCGCCGCGGCCTCGTCCTCGTCGTCGGCGCAGCCCGCGACGACGGCCGTCAGCGCGCAGAGCAGCAGGAGTCGCAGCACGATCACACCGACACTACGCGCGAGCCCCGCGCGCCGTCACAGAAGGTCAGCCGGCGGCGGCGATCGCGGCGCGCCGCGCCACGACCTCGGCGTACCCGAGCAGCAGGACCCCGGCGTCGTCGTCGAGCGTCGAGCCGTGCCAGGTGACCGCGCGCCGCTGACCCTCGGCGGACGGCAGCCGGTGGTGGAGCGTGTCGGCCTCGCCGGAGAGCAGCTGCTCGAACGCGACGCGCGCCGCGGCGCGGCCGGCCCGCGGCACGGACAGCGCGAACCAGTCGCGGTCGAGCATCTCGTGCTCGTCGAGGCCGATCGCCGCGCAGGCGCGGGCGTTGGCGAGCTGGACGCGACCGTCGGCGTCGAGGACGACGACCATCGCGCCGGCGGCGTCGAGGAAGCCGCGCGTCCGGTCGCAGCTCGGCGCGCAGGTCGCGGTTCTCGGCCTGCGTGCGGCCGACCCGCTCGAGGTAGGAGGCGACCTGGCCGCCGACGGTGGCGAACATCGCCGAGATCTCGGCGTTGGCCTCGTGCACGCCGCGGGGTGAAGAACTCGATCACGCCGGCGCAGTCGTCGGCGACGGCGAGCGGGAAGGCGATGGCCGTGGAGAGGCCGGCGCGCAGCGCCTGGCTGGCGCGCGGCATGCGCGCCTCGCGCGACAGGTCGCTGACCCACGAGGGCCGGCGGAACGCGAACACGCGGCCGGGCATGCCCTGGCCGGGCGCGAAGCGCTGCTCGCGCGTGTCCTCGGCGAAGCGGACGATCTCGGGCGGCGAGCCCTCCGCGCGCCAGATCCCGGCGCAGCGCAGCAGCGAGTCCGCGTCCGGGCGCCAGACGACGCCGACGCTCCAGCCGAGCGTCTCGCCGAGCGTGGCCAGCACGCGCTCGCACAGCGCCTCGGGCTCGAGCCCGGCGGCGAGGTGGTCGGCGATCGCCTGCTGGGCGAACAGGAGGTGATGGGCGCTGCCGACGCGGCGGCGCAGGCGGGCGGCGTCCAGCTCGCGGGTGAGCGCGGAGGCGAGGCGGGCGGGCTCCGCGACGACGACGGCGGCGTCGTCCAGCCCGCGGATCACGGACGACAGGTCGCCGACGCGCGCGAACCGCGACACGGCGACGAACGGGAGGTGGGGATCGGCGAGCCGCACGAGCGCCAGCGCCTTGCGCGCCGGCACGGCGCCCGGGCCGTCGCCGCCGTACAGCACGGCGTCCCAGCCGCGGCGGTGCAGCGCCGAGGAGAGCTGGTCGGGCCCGTCCGCGTGCTCGCGCTCCACCGTCCAGCCCGCGTCGGCGAGGTGGCCGACGAGCACGCCGCCGTGGCCGGACGGTGACGTCGACCATGAGGACGCGCAGTGAACGGTGAGGCCTCACCTTTGGTGCATCGGCCTCCGGCGCGGGTGCTTGAGCGCCGGAGGCCCTCCGGCGCTCGTACTCCCGTCGACTTCGCGGGGCGGTGGGTCTAGCTCACCGCTCGCCGACCGGCACGTACTCCCGGGTCCGCTCGCCCGTGTAGATCTGGCGCGGCCGGGCGATCTTCTGCTCCTTGTCCTCGATCATCTCGAGCCACTGGGCGATCCAGCCGCTCGTCCGCGGGATCGCGAACAGCACGGGGAACATGCCGACCGGCATGCCCAGCGCCTCGTAGATCAGCCCGGAGTAGAAGTCGACGTTCGGGTACAGCTTGCGCTTGACGAAGTACTCGTCCTCGAGCGCGATCCGCTCGAGCTCGAGCGCGATCTCGAGCAGCGGGTTGGTGCCCGTGACCTCGAACACCTCGTCGGTCGCGGTCTTGATGATCTTCGCGCGCGGGTCGTAGTTCTTGTAGACCCGGTGGCCGAAGCCCATCAGGCGCTCCTTGCCCTCCTTCACGCCGGTGATGAAGTCGGGGATGTTCTCCTTGGTCTCGATGCGGCGCAGCATCCGCAGCACGGCCTCGTTGGCGCCGCCGTGGAGCGGCCCGTAGAGCGCCGACACCCCGGCCGCCACGGCCGAGTACGGGTCGACCTGCGAGGAGCCGACCGCGCGCACCGCGTTCGTGGAGCAGTTCTGCTCGTGATCGGCGTGCAGGATGAACAGGATGTCGAGCGCCCGCTCCAGCCGCGGATCCGGCTGGTACTTGAGCTCGGTCATCTTGAACAGCATCCCGAGGAAGTTGCCGGGATAGCGCAGGTCGTTGTCCGGATAGACGTACGGCTGGCCCATCGCGTGCCGGAAGGCGAACGCCGCCAGCGTCGGCATCTTCGCGATCAGCCGGATGACCTGGAGGTAGCGGATCTCGGGGTCGTGGATCTGGTTCGCGTCCGGGTAGAACGTCGACAGCGCGCCGGTCGACGCGAGCAGCATCCCCATCGGGTGCGCGTCGTAGCGGAAGCCCTGCATGAAGCTCTTGACGTTCTCGTGCACGAACGTGTGGATCGTGATCTGGTGCGTCCACTCGTCCAGCTGGTCCTGCGTCGGCAGCTCGCCGTGGATCAGCAGGTACGCGACCTCGAGGTAGGTCGACTGCTCCGCCAGCTGCTCGATCGGGTAGCCGCGGTACTCCAGGACGCCGGCCTCGCCGTCCAGGAACGTCACCGCGGAGCGGCACGACGCGGTGTTCATGAACGCCGGGTCGTAGGACATCAGGCCGAAGTCGTCCTCGTCGACCTTGATGTCGCGCAGCGCGGTCGCGCGGACCGTGCCGTCCTCGACCGGGACCTCGTACGTCTGCCCCGTGCGGTTGTCGGTGATGGTGAGGGACTCCGCGGCCGTGGCCACACCCCCTCCGTTGCTCGCCTGCTCCTCGGTGCCCATGGGTCTCCCGTCTGCCAGTTCCAGCCGTTCGGTTACCCGCAATCATGACGGGTACAGCGGGTTCGGCGGATGAGAGCGCCGCTAGCCGGTGATGATGGCGCTGGCCATCGTGAACGCGACGAGCACTGCGGCGAGCGCCATCACGGCGCGGGAGGCGCCCTTGCTGGGCGGGAACGTCTCGTGGCCGCGGATCCCGATGACCGAGATCACGACCGCGAAGATCGCGAGCAACGCGCCCGCGACGTAGAACAGCGTCTTCGAGGTCTCCTCGTGCTCGGCGGCGGCGGCGGCGATCAGCGTCAGCACGGCGGGCAAGCTACCGCATGTAGCGGGACTCGGTGGCGGCCAGCTGCCCCTGGTAGTGCGAGCCCAGCGCGGCGGAGCCGTAGGGCCGCTCGGCGGGGGCGTCGAGCGCCATGAACGACAGCTGGGCGATCAGCAGCCCGGGGTAGAGCTTGATCGGCACGCGCGTGAGGTTGGTGATCTCCAGCGTCAGCGTGCCCTTGAAGCCGGGGTCGACGAAGCCGGCGGTGGCGTGCACGATCAGCCCGAGCCGCCCCAGCGACGACTTGCCCTCGATCCGGGCGACGATGTCGTCCGGCAGCTCGACGTACTCGCGCGTGACACCGAGGACGAACTCGCCAGGGTGGATGACGAACACGTCCGCGCTCGTCACCTCCTCCGTGAGGTTGGCCGGCGGCCCCTCGCGCAGGTCGATCGCCGCCGTCCGGTGGTTGTGGAAGACCCGGAACGAGTCGCCCAGCCGCAGGTCGACCGACGCCGGCTGCACCAGCTCGGGGTCCCAGGGGTCGATCACGATCCGCTTCTCGTCGACGAGGCGGCGGATCGTGCCGTCGGACAGGACGGACGTCACCACGGGTGCATCCTCGCAGGCCGCTCAGCGGTACGACTGGACGAGCACGCAGTGCGTGGTCTCGAGCGCCTCGTAGACGTGCGCGACGTCGGCCTCGAAGGTCAGCAGGTCGCCCGCCGAGAGCTCGACCGGGCCGGCCGCCGGACCGGCGCGCAGGCGCCCGGTCACGACCAGCAGGTACTCCGTCACGCCCGCCTGGTGGGCCTGGGCGTGCCGGGTGGTCCCGGCCTCGAGGTCGAGCGCGTAGATCTCGAACGTCCCGCGGCGGTCGGTCGCGGCCAGCGAGCGGCCCGCCCAGCCCGGCGTCTCCTCGGAGCGCAGCACGGGGGCGTCGGCGGCGCGGACGACCCGCAGCGCGGCGCGCTGCTCCTCGATGACGCGCGCGAACGGCACCTCGAGCGCCGCCGCGATCGCCCACAGCGTCTCGACGCTCGGGTTCGCGCGGCCGGACTCGAGCTGGGCGAGCGTCGACTTGCCGAGGCCGGCGGCCCCCGCGAGCTCGGCCAGCGTCAGGCCGGCGTTGCGGCGGAGCGTGCGGATGTTCGCCGCGACGCCGCGAACGAAATCATCGCTGCTCCCTCGTTCCACTTCACTGGACATTTGTCTACTCTCGTGGCATCATCATCCACGATAATGGAATCAGCGTACATCATGACGGAACGAGCGGCGGTTCTGCGCCGGCACGATCTGGACCGCTCCGAGCTCCTCCGCGGCGCCCGGGCGGTGCTCCCGATCGCGCTCGCCGCCACGATGTTCGGCGTGTCGTTCGGCATCCTCGCGCGCGACGCCGGGATGGGCGTGGCCGCGCCGATCGTCATGTCGTTCACCACCTTCGCCGGCTCGGCCCAGTTCGCCGCCGCATCCGTGCTCGAGCAGGGCGGCGCGCTGGCGGCGGCGATCGTCGCCGCGGTGCTGCTCAACCTGCGCTACCTCGCGATCGGCATCTCGGTCGCGCCGTCGCTGCGCGGTCCGCTGCCGCGCCGGCTCGCCGAGGCGCAGCTCGCGGTCGACGAGTCGTGGGCGGTGGCGCAGGAGGACGGACGCGTGGTGCGCGGCCGCCTGATCGGCGCGGGGCTCGCGCTGATGGTCGCGTGGTGCGGCGGCACGATCGCCGGCGTCGCCTCCGGCGGCGCGCTCGGCGACCCCGAGACGTACGGCCTCGACGCCATGTTCCCGGCGCTCTTCCTCGCGCTCCTGGTCGGGCTCGTCAAGGACGGGCGCACGCTGCGCGCCGCGCTGGCGGGCGGCGCGATCGCCCTGGTCCTGCTGCCGTTCGCGCCCGCGGGGCTGCCGGTCATCGCCGCCGTCGCCGGCGTGCTCGTCGCGGCCAGGAGCCGGGCATGACCGAGGCGTGGATCGCCGTCGCGGTCATCGGCGCCGCCACGATCGCGCTCAAGGCCGCGGGCACCGTCGTGCTCGGCGGCGGCGTGCTGCCGCGCCGCTTCGACGTCCTGATCACGCTGCTGGCGCCGAGCCTGCTCGCCGGGCTCGTCGTCGTCCAGACGCTCGAGGGCAGCGACGGGATCGCGATCGACGCCCGGATCGCCGGCATCGCCGCCGCAGGGCTCGCGCTCGCCCTCCGCGCGCCGCTGCTGGCCGTGCTCGCGGTGGCCGCCGCCGTCGCCGCCGCCGCGCGGGCGCTCGGCGCCGCCTAGGGGTTCGGTCTTGCATTCGGTCACCCGGCCGTCGGGTGATCCGCGCGGGTGACAGCGGACCCCCGGTACGATCCGGGCGTGGAGTGGGCGATGCTGTACCTGTTCCTCGGGCTCAAGATCCCGCTGCTGGCGCTGTTCTGGCTGGTCTGGTGGGCGGTGCACCAGGAGCCCGAGTACGAGGACGCCGGCGGCGACGGCGGCACGCGGCGAGCGCAGCAGCGTCCGCATCCGCCCCCGAAGCTGCCGCACGCCCCGCGCCGGGGTCCGCACGGCGGTGAGGCCGTCCCGCTGCCGTCGCCTCCGCGCGTGCGCCCGCTGAACGCGCGGGCGCGCAAGGTGCCGCGCTAGGCGCGCTGGGGGAGCGGCACTGCCTGGAAGCGGCTGATCCGCTCCAGCTCGGCGACGCGGGCCGCGATCTCGTCCGTGGTCAGCCGCTGCATGCGCTCCGTGCCGAACGCCTCGACGTTGAACGAGGCCATCGCCGTGCCGTAGGCCATCGCCGTCCGCAGGATGTCATCGGTGATCTCGCGGTCGTCGTGGGCGGCCACGTAGCCCATGAAGCCGCCCGCGAACGTGTCGCCCGCGCCGGTCGGGTCGACGACGTCGGGCGTGGGGTACGACGGCAGCCCGAACACGCCGTCGCGCGTGAACATCGCGCTGCCGTACTCGCCCTGCTTGGCGACGACCACTCGCGGGCCCATGTCGAGGAGCCTGCGCGCCGCGCGCACGAGGTTGGGCTCGTCGGTGAGCTGGCGGACCTCGCCGTCGTTGAGGATCACGCAGTCGACCATGCCGATCGTCGCCACCAGCGACTCGTGGGCGATGTCGATCCACAGGTTCATCGAGTCCAGCGCGCTGAACCGCACCGACTGGCACTGCTCGCGCACCCGCCGCTGGAGGTCCGGCTGGATGTTGGCCAGGAACAGCGTCTCGGCGGCCTTCGCGGCGTCGGACAGCTTGGGCTTGAAGTGCTCGAAGACGTTGAGATCGGTCTGGAGCGTGTGGCGGACGTTGACGTCGCGCTCGTAGCGGCCGGCCCAGAAGAACGTCCTGCCGCCCGGGACGTGCTCGATGTCGTCCGTGATCACCCCGCGCGCGTGGAGGATCGCGTACTCGTCGTCGCCGAAGTCGTCGCCGACGGGGCCGATGACCCGCGTCTCGGCCAGGAAGGACGAGGCGAGCGAGAAGTGCACCGCGGCGCCGCCGAGCAGGCGGTCGCGCTTCGCGGTCTGCGTCTCGACGGCGTCGAACGCGATCGATCCCACGACGGTCAGGGACATGCGGGCGGGCAGGGTATCGTCCGCCGCCGTGCGAGCGATCCGGATCAGCGAATGGGGCGGGCCCGAGGTGCTCGAGCTCGTCGAGGACGCGCCGGTCCCCGAGCCCGGTGACGGTCAGGTCCTGATCCGCGTCTCGCGCGCCGGCGTCAACTTCGCCGACACGCACGCGCGCGAGAACTCGTATCTCGCGCGCTACGAGCTGCCGCTGGTCCCGGGCGCCGAGGTCGCGGGCGTCGTCGAGGGCAGCGGGCGGCGCGTGGTGTCGCTCGTCGGCACCGGCGGCTACGCCGAGTACGCCGCCGCCGCCGAGGCGACGACGTTCCCGATCGACGAGGACGTGAGCGACGCGACCGCGCTCGCGCTGCTGCTCCAGGGGCTCACCGCCTGGCACCTCTACCGGACGTCGGCCAAGCTGGCCGCCGGCGAGAGCGTCGTCGTGCACGCGGCCGCCGGCGGCGTCGGCTCGCTCGCCGTCCAGCTCGGGCGCCACATGGGCGCCGGCCGCGTGATCGCCACGGCCTCGACCGAGGAGAAGCGCGAGCTGGCGCTGTCGCTCGGCGCCGACGCGGCGGTCGACGTCAACGCCGAGGACCTCGCCGGCGCGCTGATCGAGGCCAACGGCGGCGAGCGTGTCGACGCGGTCTTCGAGATGGCCGGCGGGCGCGTGTTCGAGGAGTCGATGAAGGCGCTCGCCCCGTTCGGGCGGCTGGTCACCTACGGCATCGCCTCGCGCGAGCAGAACGAGGCCAGGACCGGCGCGCTGATGCGGCGCAGCCACGCCGTCGTCGGCTTCTGGCTCATGCACTGCCTGCGCAGGCCGGAGATGGTCGGCCCGCCGCTGAAGGAGCTCTTCGCGCTCGCGGCGAGCGGGGACCTGCGCGTGGTCGAGGGCGAGACCTACCCGATGTCCGAGGTCCGCCGCGCGCACGAGGACCTCGCCGCCCGCCGCACGAGCGGCAAGCTCATGCTCGACCCGTCGCGCTGACGTAGCGCGGCAGCAGCCCCGCCCAGCCGCGGGTGTTGCGCTCGCGCAGCGCCGGTCCGCGGGCGCCCAGGCGGTCCCAGCCCCGGTGCACGATCGTCACCGCGGTCGCCTCGCCGGCGGCCGCGAACGTGATCTCGACCTCTGTCGCGTCGGCGCGGTCCTGGCGCAGGTGCCACGAGTACACGAGCCGGCGCGGCGGCTCCCACGCGACGATGCGGCCCCACTCGTGCTCCTGGCCTCCGGGAGCGCGCTCGTAGATCCGGCCGCCGGCGCGCGGCTCGAACGCCACCGCCTCCGGACCGCCGGACACGGAGTGGGCGGGCGGCCACCACATCGACGTCCGCTCGGCCCAGACCGAGAAGGCGTGCTCCGGCGGGCAGGCGACGGTGAACTCGTGGACGATCGGGTCAGTCATCGCGCGGCTCCGTGTTCTCGGCGGCGATCGTGAATCGCAGCGCCGCGTCGCCCCACACCTGCTCGAGGTACTCGCGCACGGCCCCGATCCCCTCGTCGTGGAGCCGGTAGAGCCGCCGCGTCCCCTCCGCGCGGTCCGTGACCAGCCCCGCCTGCTTGAGCAGCCGCAGGTGGCGCGACACCGCGGGCCGGCTGATCGGCAGCTCGTCGGCGAGCTCCTGGACGGACCGGTCGCCGCCGTGCAGCAGCTCGACGATCGCGCGCCGGTTGGGGTCCCCGAGCGCCTCGAACGGGTTCACCGTGGCAATGGTAACCTGCCGGTTACGGATGAGGCACTACGAGTCCACATCACTCATCGAGGCGCGCCCCGAGGCGATCTGGGCCGTGCTCACCGACGCGTCGTCGTACCCGGACTGGGATTCGGGCGTCGTCGCCGTCGAGGGCCGGATCGCGCCGCAGGAGAAGATCAAGGTCACGTCCGTGGCCAACCCGAAGCGGGCCTTCCCGGTCAAGGTCACGGAGTTCTCGCCGTCCGAGCGCATGACGTGGACCGGCGGCATGCCGCTCGGCCTGTTCAAGGGCGTGCGGACGTTCACCCTCACGCCGGAGAACGGCGCCACGCGGTTCGTGATGCGCGAGGAGTACACGGGCCCGATGCTGCCGCTGATCTGGCGCTCGATGCCCGACCTCCAGCCATCGTTCGACACGTTCGCCGGCGGCCTGAAGGCCCGGGCCGAAGGTTCGCGCTGAGCCGCGCGGCCGCGTGTGACGCGGCGTCCTAAGCTGCATGGCTCAGTGACGACTTTCAAAGACCTCGGCCTGTCCGAGCCAATACTCGCCGCCCTCCACGACGTCGGCTACGAATCCCCGAGCCCGATCCAGGAGCAGGCGATCCCCGAGTTGCTCCAGGGCCACGACGTGATCGGCCAGGCGCAGACCGGCACGGGCAAGACCGCGGCGTTCGGGCTGCCGATGATCGAGTTCGTCGACCCGCACGACCCGGACGTGCAGGCGCTCGTCCTCACGCCGACCCGCGAGCTGTGCATCCAGGTCACGCAGGCGCTGCGCGCCTACGGCGCCCGCAAGGGGATCCAGCCCGTCGCGGTGTTCGGCGGCGCGCCGATCCGCACGCAGCAGGCGCAGCTCAAGGAGGGCGGCCAGATCGTCGTGGGCACCGTCGGCCGCGTGCTCGACCTGATCTCCCGCCACAGCCTGATGCTGCACGCGTGCCGCTACCTCGTGCTCGACGAGGCCGACGAGATGCTCGACCTCGGCTTCCTCGAGGACGTCGAGAAGATCCTCGGCTACACGCCCGGCGGCCGCCAGACCGCGCTGTTCAGCGCGACGATGCCGCCGGAGATCCGCGGCCTCGCCGACCGCCACCTCTACGACCCGGTGACCGTCAAGGTCAAGGCGGCGACGCTGACGATCGACACCGTCGAGCAGTTCTTCCTCGAGACCAAGGGGCAGGAGAAGACCGACGCGCTGGTACGGGTGCTGGAGGCCGAGAAGCCGGACCAGGCGATCGTCTTCACGCGCACGAAGATCCGCACCGAACAGCTGTATCGCACGCTGCGCGACCGCGGCATGAACGTCAAGGCGCTGCACGGCGACATGTCGCAGGGCTCGCGCGACGGCGTGATGATCTCCTTCAAGGGCGGGCGGGTGCCGATCCTCGTCGCGACCGACGTCGCCGCCCGCGGGCTGGACATCCTCTCGGTCACGCACATCGTCAACTTCGACGTCCGACGTCGCCGGACGTCTACGTGCACCGGATCGGCCGCACCGGCCGCGTCGGGCGCTCCGGCCGCGCGATCACGTTCGTCGAGCCGCGCCAGCGCCGCGAGATCGAGGCGATCGAGCGGCACGCCAAGACGAAGATCTCGCCATGGGCGGAGGGCGCGCACGTGGCTCCGGCGAGCATCGCCGAGCCGCCGCGCCGCCACCGCAAGCCGCATGACGTCGTGCCGCCAACGGCGCCGGCTACACCAAGCTCATCGCCAACGCCGGGCGCGCCGCGGGCCTGAGCCCGGCGAGCTGATCGCCGCGGTGGCCGCCGGCGGCGGTCTCGACGGCGAGGCGATCCGCAACGTAAGGGTGCTCGAGCGCTTCGCGCTCGTGGAGGTGCCCGCCGCCGATGCGCAGCGCATCGTGGAGGCGGTCACCGGCACCACCGTGCACGGCCGCAGGCTGGCGCTGGAGCCGGTCCGCGGCGGCTGAAACAGGGGGCGACCGACGTGTCCACGATGACCATGACGACCAACCACGGCCCGATCGTCTTCGAGATGTACGAGGACGACGCGCCGAAGACGGTGGGGAACTTCCGCAAGCTCAGCGAGGACGGCTTCTACGACGGCCTCACGTTCCACCGGATCATCCGCGACTTCATGATCCAGGGCGGCTGCCCCGAGGGCACCGGCACCGGCGGCCCGGGCTACACCTTCGAGGACGAGTTCAACGAGCACAAGGTGATCCGCGGCGCGCTGGCGATGGCCAACGCCGGCCCGAACACCAACGGCTCGCAGTTCTTCATCGTCACCACCGAGGCGGCGCCGTGGCTGGACGGCAAGCACACCGTGTTCGGCCGCGTGACGTCCGGCATGGAGGTCGTCGACGCGCTCGAGGGCCTGGCGACCGACTCGCGCGACCGGCCCGCAGGAGCCGGCGACGATCGACAAGGTCGAGTTCGGCGACTGATGGCCACCGCCGAGCGCGTCGCCGAGATCGAGGTCGCCAACCCCGCGACCGGGCAGGTCGTCGGCAGCGTCCCCGTCCTCTCGCCCGAGCAGGTCCGCGACCTCGTCGCGCGCGCCCGCGCCGCCCAGCCCGCCTGGGAGGCGCTCGGCTTCGAGGGCCGCGCGAAGGTCCTCCGGCGCGCGCAGAAGTGGGTCGTCGACAACACGGAGCAGATCGTCGAGACGATCATGTCCGAGACCGGCAAGACGCGCGAGGACGCGCAGCTGGCCGAGGTCGGCTACGCGGCGGGCGCGTTCGGCTTCTGGGCCAAGCACGCCGGGCGCTACCTGGCCGACGAGAGAGTCCGCTCAGCGAGCCCGTTCGTCGCCGGCCGCAAGCTCGTCGTGCGCTACGCGCCGCTCGGCGTCGTCGGCATCATCGGCCCCTGGAACTACCCGCTGACGAACTCGTTCGGCGACTGCATCCCGGCGATGGCGGCCGGCAACGCGGTCGTGCTGAAGCCGTCGGAGGTCACGCCGCTCACGTCGCTGCTGATGGCCGGCGCGATGCGCGAGTGCGGGCTGCCCGACGGCATCTACCAGGTGGCGACGGGCCGCGGCGAGACCGGCGCGGCGCTGATCGACGAGGTCGACATGGTGATGTTCACCGGCTCGACCGCCACCGGCAAGAAGGTCATGGAGCGCGCCGCGCAGACGCTCACGCCGGTGTCGCTGGAGCTCGGCGGCAAGGACCCGATGATCGTGCTCGCCGACGCCGACGTCGAGCGCGCCGCCAACGCCGCGACCTACTACTCGATGCAGAACGGCGGGCAGACCTGCATCTCGGTCGAGCGCGCGTACGTCGAGGCGCCGGTCTACGACGAGTTCGTCGCGCGCGTGGCGCGCAAGGTCGGCGAGCTGCGCCAGGGCCCGCCCGGCCCGGCCGGCAGCGTCGACGTGGGCGCGATGACGTTCGCGCCGCAGCTGGAGATCGTGCGGCGCCACGTCGACGGCGCGCGCGAGGCCGGCGCCACGGTGCTCACCGGCGGCCGGGGGACCGACGGCGACGGCGGCGGCCGCTTCTTCCAGCCGACGGTCCTCACCGGACGTCGACCACTCGATGGAGTGCATGACCGAGGAGACGTTCGGGCCGACGCTGCCGATCATGCGCGTCGCCGACGCCGAGGAGGCGGTCAGGCTCGCCAACGACTCGCCGTACGGCCTCGGCGCGTCCGTGTGGACGAAGGACGTCGCGCGCGGCGAGCAGATCGCCCGCCGGGTCGAGGCCGGCGCGGTCTGCGTCAACGACGCCCAGATCAACTACTTCGCGATGGAGCTGCCGATGGGCGGCTGGAAGGAGTCGGGGCTCGGCTCGCGCCACGGCGCCGACGGCATCCGCAAGTACGCCCGCCGGCAGGCGCTGCTGGTCACCCGCTTCGCGCCCGAAGCGCGACCTCCACATGTTCCCGTACCGCAAGCGCACGACCGCGCTGCTCGGGCGGCTCGTGAAGCTGCGTCTACGGGCGCGGCCGCCGCGCCTGATCGGCGCCGCGGCGCGGCTTGACGCGCGCTTCACGAATTGCACGAAAAGTTGCCCCAATAGCCGCAGGCTTTTCGCGCGGCCGACGTTCGTCCTTTTCGCAATGCCCCAGACCCCAGCCGCCGACGCCGTGCTCGCGCATCTGCCGGCCGGCGTCGTCGTGGTCGATTCGAACGGGCAGGTCGCGGCCGGGAACCCGGCCGCCGAGGAGCTGCTGGGGGCGCTCCCGGACCGCGCCGGCGCGCGCTGCTGCGACCTGCTCGGCTGCCGCCGCCCCGGCACCGCGCTCGAGTCGTCGTGCTTCTCCGAGGCCGTCCGCGCGCGCGGCGGCGTGGTGGGCGAGCTGCTGGTGCGCACCCCGGCCGGCGACGTCTGGCTCACCGGCGCGCCGCTCGGGGACGACGGCTCGGTCGTGCTGCACCTGCGGCCCGGCCCGGACGCCGACGGCTGCGCCGAGGAGCGGCTCCGGATCCGTGTGCTCGGCCCGATGCGGCTGGAGCTCGGCTCGACCGTGCTCGAGGGCGACTGGCTCGCGCACCGGCCCGGCCAGGTCCTGAAGTACCTCGTCGCGGCGCGTGGCCGCGCGGTCAGCTCGGGCGAGCTGCTCGACGCGTTCTGGGGCCAGGTCGGCGGCGCGCGCCGCGGCCACCAACGTGCGCCAGGCCGTGCACGCCCTGCGGCAGCGGCTGGAGCCGGACGGCAAGCGCCAGGGGCTGTCGCGGTACGTCCTGGGGCGTCGCGGGGGCGGCTACGAGCTGGCGGCCGGCGCGGCGATCGTCGACGCCGACGCGTTCGTGGCCGCCGCCGAGGCCGGCCTGGCGGCGCTGCGCGAAGGCGAGGCCGGGCGCGCGGCCGCCGCGCTGAGCCGCGCCGCCGCCCTCTACCGCGGCGACTTCCTGGCCGACGAGCCGGGCGCCGAGTGGGCCGTGCCCGAGCGCGACCGGCTGCGCGCGCTGGCGGGCCGCGTCCTGCGGGCGCTCGCCGGGATCCAGGTGCGGTCGGGCGAGCTGGACGGCGCCGCCGAGCACCTGCGGCGGCTCGCGGAGCTCGAGCCGCTCGACGTCGACGCCCAGCGCCAGCACCTGACGCTGCTGCTGCGCCGCGGCCGCCGCAGCGAGGCCGCGCGCCGCTACGAGATCGTCTGCCGCCGCTTCCGGCGTGCCTTCGGCGAGGAGCCGAGCTTCGAGCTGGCCGAGCTCGCGCGCCCCCAGGCGCCACGCCTCGCCGCCGCCTCCGCCCGCCGCCGCTAGGAGCGCCGGCGTAGTCTGACCCTTCGTGCAGTATGAAGTGCCATGCTCGCCGTGGCCCTCGCTTTCGCGTCGTCGCTGTGCTGGGGCACGGCGGACTTCCTGGGCGGGCTCCAGTCGCGGCGGCGCTCGCTCGTCACCGTCCTGCTGGTCTCCCAGGCCGCGGCGCTCCTGCTCGCGGTGATGCCTGGTCGCCGCCTCGGGCGACGGGGCCCCGGACCTCGGCGCGGCCGCGCTCGCGCTCGGGGCGGGGCTCGGCGGCTGCGGGGCGCTCGCGGCGTTCTACCGCGGGCTGGCGATCGGGACCATGAGCATCGTGGCGCCGATCTCGGCGACGGGAGCGGCCGTGCCGGTGCTCGTCGGCGTCGCGCAGGGCGAGCGCCCGGGAACCGTCCAGGTCTTCGGGATCGTGCTCGCGATGGTCGGCATCGTGCTGGCCGCGCGCGAGCGCGGAGGCTCCGCGACGCCCGGCCGCGCCGTGCGCGCGTCGATCGTGCTCGCGCTGCGTCGCGGCGATCGGCTTCGGCAGCTTCTTCGTGCTGATCGACGAGGCGACGGAGCGCGCGGGAGCGCCGTGGCCGCTGCTCCTCGTCCGCGTCGCCGAGGTCACCGCGCTGGGCGTGCTCGCGCTCGCCCTGCGGCCGCGGATGCCGGCCGGGGCCCGCGACGCCGGGCCGCTGCTGGTCGTCGGCACGCTCGACTTCCTCGCCACCGCGCTGTTCGCGTACGCGACACAGGAGGGGCTGCTGAGCGTCGTCTCCGTCGTCGGCTCGCTGTACCCGGCGGTCACCGTCGTGCTCGCGCGCATCGTGCTGGCCGAGCGGGTCGCCCGCTCGCAGGAGATCGGCGTCGTCATCACGCTCGCGGGCGTGGTCGCGATCAGCGCGGGGTGAGTCTGACCTGGAGGTGCTCGCCGACCTCGGCGAGCGTCGCCGCCGCGTCGCCGCGGTGGACGACGGTGGCCATGCCGAGGGCCCGCGCGGGCTTGAGGTTCCCGGGCAGGTCGTCGACGAACACGCACTGCTCCGGCGGCAGCCCGAGCCGCTCCGCCGCCAGCGCGTAGATCGCCGGATCGGGCTTGCGGATCCCGACCTCGCCGGAGATCACCCACGCGTCGAACAGCCGCGCGAGCTGCTCGCGGTCGTAGCGGTCGTCGCCCCACGAGTTCGAGAGCATCGCCGTGCGCACGCCCGCCGCCCGCGCGGCCAGCACGCCGTCGATCATCGCCTGGTCGGGCTCCATGCCGCCGAACAGCCGGTCGATCAGCCGCTCGGACTCGACCTCCAGCACGGCGGCGAAGGCGGGCTCGAACTCCGCCTCGCGCAGCCGGCCGACCTCGAGCTCCTCCAGCAGCCGCCGCGCCTCGGGGTCGTGCAGGAAGCGGTCGCGGACCGTCTCGGGATCGAGCCCCTCCGCCTCGCAGAACCTGCGGAACGAGACGAAGATGTCCGTGGTCAGGACGCCGCCGAAGTCGACGATCAGCCCTCTGCGACCTGCCACGCCCGCTCCGCGATCTGGGGCACGCCCTTCTCCAGCAGGTCGAAGAACGGGTCGTCCGTGGTGCCGGCCAGCCGGCGCTTGTAGGAGCCCTCGAGGAAGACGGCGGACTTCCACAGGGCGAGCGTCATGTACCAGGGCAGGGAGCTCATGGAGCGGCCCGAGCGCTCCTCGTAGCGGGCGACCAGCTCGTCGCGCGTGGGGAAGCCGGGCGAGCGGGTGATGCCGCCGAGCGCCGAGATGGCGTTCTCCTCGTCGCCCTGCTCGGCCCAGGTGGCGAGCAGGTAGCCGATGTCGGCGAGCGGATCGCCGATCGTGGCCAGCTCCCAGTCGAAGATCGCCACCAGCCGCGCGCGGTCGCCCGGCCCGAACATCGTGTTCCCGAGCCGGTAGTCGCCGTGCACGATCGTCGCCGCGCCGGACTCCGGCTTGTGGTCGGCCAGCCACGCGGTGACGCGGTCGAGCACCTCCAGCTCGCGCGTGCGGTTGTGCTCCCACAGGCCGCTGAAGCGGCGCAGCTGGCGGTCCAGGTAGCCGGTCGGCTTGCCGTAGCCCTCCAGCCCGCAAGCCTGCCAGTCGACGTCGTGGACCTCGACGAGCGCGTCCACCAGCTCGTCGCCGATCGCGCGGCGGCCCGCCTCGTCGTCGAGCACGGCAGGGACGGTCTTCGTGATCACGTCGCCCTCGACCAGCTCCATCACGTAGAACGGCGCGCCGATCACCGCCTCGTCGTCGCAGGTGGCGAGGACGCGCGGGGTGCGGGCGGCCGTGCCCTCGACGGCGCGCAGCAGCGTCGCCTCACGCAGGACGTCGTGGGCGGAGGGCGGGAGCGGCGGGCGCGGCGGGCGGCGCAAGACCCAGGCGCCGTCGCCGCGCCGGATCACGTAGGTCACGTTCGAGTGCCCCTCGCCGACCGGCTCGGCCTCCACCGGGCCGCTGCCGAGGCCCTGCTCGTCGAGGAACGCCTCCAGCGGGCGCCGTACGAGCAGCGGCGGCAGCTCCAGCTCGGCCGCCTGCTCGGGGGTGTCGACGATCGCCGTCACGCGGCGGCATCCTAGACTCAACGTGGCGCCCTCACGCGGGGCGTACCGCAACCCTCCGGCGCTGCCCGCGTTGAAGGAGGGAGTCTCGCGCCGGCCGCTCCCCCGAACCGCCCGGCGCCACAAGGACCATGAAGCTCACCCTGCGACACGCCATTCCGACCGCCCTCGCGCTCGCCGCGATCGCGCCCGCCGCGGCCGACGCCTCGCCGCGCCAGGTCGTCGCCTTCGAGGCGCCGCGCGAGCTGCTCAGCTGGGGCGAGCGCGAGCGCACGCTCGACGAGATCCAGGACTTCGGCGTCAAGCAGGTGCGCCAGCTCGTCTACTGGGAGGAGTTCGCGCCGCGCCCCAACGGCAAGCGCAAGCCGCGCGGGTTCGACGGCGCCGACCCGGACGACTACCCCGCCGGTACCTGGGACCGTCTCGACGCGCTGATCCGCGACGCCGACGTGCGGGGGATCGACGTGCACATCAACCTCACCGGGCCGGTCCCGCGCTGGGCCACCGGCACGAAGAAGGGCCACCTCAACCGGCCGAACCCGCGCGAGTTCCGCGCCTGGGCGACCGCGGTCGGCCGCCGCTACGGCGACGAGGTCTCGACCTGGTCGATCTGGAACGAGCCGAACCACCCGCGCTTCCTCAAGCCGCAGTACCGCAAGGGCCGCCCGGTGTCGCCCGGCATCTACCGCGCGCTCTACCGCGAAGGCGTCCGCGGCCTGAAGCGCACGCGGGCCAACCGCGGCGACACCTACCTGCTCGGCGAGACCGCGCCGCGGGGCAACTCCGAGGTCGTCTTCCCGCTCGACTTCTTCCGGCGGATGCTCTGCCTGAAGGCGAACTACAAACGCGCGAAGAAGTGCGCGCGGCTCGACGCCGACGGCTACGCCCACCACGCCTACACGACGGCCAAGGGCCCGCGGTTCGTCCCGCACGACACCGACGACGTCACGATCGGCGTGCTGTCACGCCTCACCCGCGCGCTCGACCGCGCGGGCGTGGCCGGCGCGCTCCCGCGCGGGCTCCCGATCTACCTCACGGAGTTCGGCATCCAGTCGCGGCCGGACCGCATCCAGGGCGTGACGTTCCCCAAGCAGGCGGCCTACATGGGGATCGCGGAGCACATGGCCTACGTCAACCCGCGCGTGCGCTCGTTCTCGCAGTACCTGATGAAGGACGACAAGCCACGCCAGTCGCGGTTCAACCGCTACGCGGGGTTCGAGAGCGGCCTGCGCACCAGGCGCGGCCGCAAGAAGCCGGCCTACCGCGCGTTCCGGCTGCCGCTCGCGGTCGAGAACTACGGGCGCTCGGACGTCCTCTGGGGGCTGGTGCGGCCGCAGCGCGAGGAGTCGAAGGTGGTCGTCCAGGTGGACCGGCCGGGCGGCAAGACCCGCTGGCGCAAGCTGCGCGAGCTGAGGACCACGAGCACCGGCGTCTACGCGATGCGCGTCACGTATCGCAAGGGCCAGCGCTATCGCGTGCGCTGGACCTCGCCCTCGGGCAAGCGCTTCGTCGGCGCGCCCGTCCGCTCGTACTGAGCCGCCGCGGGTGGACATCCGTCGTAATTTCGACGTTCGTCCTATTGGGGTCTGGACCCGGTGCGCCGAGGATGCAGGCCGGCCGATCCTTCACTCACCATGAGAACCCTCCGGATGCACCTCCTCGGGGTCGAGGTCGCCGACGTAACCGGCGCGACGCTCGGCCAGGTCGTCGACACCTATCCCTTCGACGGCGGCGGCGAGCTGGAGATGGTCGTCCTGCGGCTGCGACGGTTCGGCGAGCGCCGGATGCTGCCGGTCAGCGAGCTGCGGCTCGAGCGCGGGCGCCTCGTCGCCCCGTTCACGCGGATCCAGATCGAGGACTCGCCGGCGCTCAGCACCGGTCGCCACGCCGACGAGGACCCGTGGCGGTCGAAGACCTACTGGTACTACGAGGAGCCCTTCATCGCCGGGATCGTGTAGCTGGGTCTAATGTGCGGGGCGCAATGGCGCCCCAGATCTGGCTGCTGCGGCACGGCGAGGCGGTGCCGCACGAATCCAAGCCCGACGACCTCCGGGAGCTGACGGCCCGCGGCGAACGCCAGGCGATCGCCGCGGGCGAGGGGCTCGCCCGCCTCGGGCTCGAGTTCGACGCCTGCTACACGAGCCCGAAGGTGCGCGCGCTCGACACCGCGCGGCTCGCCTGCCGGGCGCTGAACCTCGAGCCCGAGGTGGCGGACGCATTGAGCGCCGGGTTCGACCGCGACGACGCGCTCGAGCTGCTGCTGCCGCACGGCGACGGCGCGCGCGTCCTCATCGTCGGCCACGAGCCGGACTTCTCGCAGGTGGTGCACGACCTCACGGGCGGGCGGGTGGACTTCAAGAAGGGCGGCGTCGCGGCCGTGCGCGTGGAGCGCGGCTCGGGGGAGCTGCTCACGCTGCTCAGGCCGCGCGAGCTGGAGTCGCTCACGCTGTCGACGGTCGCGCCCGAGTCCTCCGCGTCGGGCTAGGGCGCGAGCGCCGCGTCGATCACGGCGAGCGCCACCTCGGCGCGGCTCGCCAGCGACTCCTCGAGCACGAATTCGTCCGGGTTGTGGGCCGCTCCGCCGCGCGGGCCGAGCCCGTCCACGGTCACCGGGATGGCGGCGGCGACGTGGCTGGCGTCGCTCGCGCCGCCGCGCGCCGCCGGGCGGATCGGCCGGCCCAGCGCGGCGCCCGCGCGCTCCAGCAGGCCGCCGACGGCATCCTCGGAGTGCATGCCGGGCCAGCGGCGGATCAGCTCGGCCTCGAGCCGCACGCCGTCGTGGTCCGCCGCGATGGCGCGGAGCACCTGCTCGATCGCGTCGAGCTCGACCGCGCGCAGGTCGCAGAACAGCTCGCCTACGCCGGGCACCACGTTGAACGCCTCGCCGCTGCGCAGGACGGTGGGCACGGCGGTCAGCCGGTCGGGGCCGTCGGGGTCGTGGCTGGCGGCGACGGTCTGCGCGGCGGCGGCGAGCGCGAGCAGCGCGTTGCGGCCGCGGTGCGGCGCCGAGCCGGAGTGGGCGGCGCGGCCGTGCGCGGTCACCTTGATCGTGCCCGCCGCCTTGCGGCGCACGACCACCGCCTCGTCGCCGTCGCGCGTCCGCTCGCCGCCCTCGAAGCACAGGCAGGCGTCCCAGCCGGCGAAGCGGTCGACGTGCGCGAGCGGCACGTTGCGCCACTCCTCGTCGCACACCAGCAGCAGCGCGACCTCGGCGAAGTCCGCGCGGCGCTCGACGAGCCGTCGCAGGGCGCCGATCGCGAGCACGTCGCCGCCCTTCATGTCGATCGCGCCGGAGCCGACGAGCTTCTCGCCCTCGCGGGCGAGCGGGCGGTGGGCGGCGTGCGGGACGACGGTGTCGACGTGGCCCAGCAGCAGGATGCGCCTCGTGCCGCTGCCGTGGAGGCGGGCGAGCAGGTCGGGCGCATGGTCGGGGCTGGAGCAGGGGATCCGCTCGATGACCGCCTCGTCGGGCAGCAGCGCGGCGCACACGGAGGCGCACTCCTCGGCGCCGTGGACGTCCCCGGAGGGCGACGAGACGGCGACGAGCGCCTCCAGCTCGCGGACCGCGCGCCTGCCGATCTCCGCGGCCCCCGCCTGCACCCATGGGTCCATGGGCGGCCAAGCTACTACTGTCGGAAGGGTGCCCGAGCTGCCCGAGATGGAGATCACCGCCCGCCGGCTCGACTCGGCGCTGCCCGGCGAGGTGCTCGAGTCGGCGCTGACGCCGGGCCTGAACGTGCTCAAGACGTTCGATCCGCCGCTGCACGCCGTCGACGGTGCGACGTTCACCGGCGTGCGCCGTCGCGGGAAGCTCCTGTTCCTGGACCTGGAGAGCCCGGCCGAGGGCCCGCTGACGCTGCTGACGCACCTGATGAGCGCGGGCCGGCTCCAGCTGTTCGACAAGCGCGGATCGCTGCGCGACCGCACCTCACGCGTGCTGCTGCGGTTGCCCGGCGACCGCGAGCTGCGGCTGCGCGAGTTCGGCACCAAGCAGGCGGCGTGGGTGAAGCTGCTGCGGCCGGACGCGCTGGAGGCCGAGGACGTGCTCTTGACCCTCGGGCCGGAGGCGTGGCCCGATCCGCCGGCGCTCGGCGAGCTGCTCGCGTCGCCGCGGCCGCTGCACTCGCTGCTGCGCGACCAGCAGGTGATCGCGGGGATCGGGCGGACGTGGGTCGACGAGATCCTGCACGCCGCCCGGCTGTCGCCGTTCAAGCGCGGCGACGACCTCTCGGACGAGGAGGCGGACGCGCTGCGCGACCGCGATGGTGGGCGAGCTCGGCCGTGTGGTCGACGCGTACGAGGAGTCCGTACAGCTTCCGCTGCCCGAGAAGTTCCCGAAGCCGACGCGCGTCCACGCCCATCAGGGCGAGCCGTGCCCGCGCTGCGAGACCACGCTCGAGGCGGTGTTCTACGAGGACTACGTGATGAGCTACTGCCCGCAGTGCCAGACCGAGGGCCGCGTGTTGAAGGACCGCCGGCTCTCACGACTGCTCAAGTGACGCGAGGAGAACGCGAATGATCGAAGAAGGCGCCGAGGCCCCCGACTTCACGCTGCCCGACCAGGACGGGGAGGACGTCTCGCTGTCGGACCTCCGCGGCCGTCCCGTCGTCCTCTACTTCTATCCGAAGGCCGACACGCCCGGCTGCACCACGCAGGCGTGCGGGATCCGCGACCACGCGGCGGACTACGACGCGGCCGGGGCGGTCGTGCTCGGCGTCTCGCCCGATCCCGTGTCCGCGGTCAAGAAGTTCCACGGCGGCCAGTCGCTGAACTTCACGCTGCTCGCCGACGAGGACCACGCCGTGTCGGAGCTGTACGGCGTCTGGGGCGAGAAGCAGAACTACGGCCGCACGTACATGGGCGTCATCCGGTCCACCTACATCATCGACCCGTCGGGCCGCATCGCCCGCGCGTTCCCCAAGGTGTCGCCGAAGACGCACGACGACGTCGTGCTGGCCGCGCTCGGGGAGTTGGGAGCCGCCGCCTAGAAGGCGATCCGGGGCGTCGTGCCCGGGTCGATGAACGCGACGAGGCGCTCGGCCTCGGCGGCGATCTCGTCGCGCAGGCCGGGCGGGTCGCCCGCGGCCGGCGTGAAGCGATCCACGGTGAGCGTGCCGTCGGCGTAGTTCCAGTAGGCGCGGAAGCGGCCGTCGGCGAGCACGGTCCCGATCCAGCGGCCATGCGGCCATGGCTGGCCGGGCGCCTGCGGGTGGATGCGCGTGCGGTCGTCGTGCGAGAGCGCGACGTTGTCGTACTCGGGCAGGAAGCGCACCGGCGCGGGCGTCTCGGGGTCGGGGAGCGGCGCGCCGGGGACGTCCAGCAGCTCGCGGCCGCGCTCGTCGCGGAACGTCCGCAGCTCCGGGCGGAGGCGGTCGACGACGTCGCGCAGGCCGGTGAAGCGCGACCACACGCGGATGTCGGCGGTCGCCGCGGGCCCGAACGCGGCGAGGTAGCGCAGGACCAGATCGCCGACCGACGGCCGGGCTCGAGCGGCGCGCCGAGCCACTGCTCGGTCAGCGCCAGCCGCGGCTGCCCGCTGCGGCCCCAGAGGCCGCGCGGCGGGACCTGCACGGCGGCGACGTGATGCGCGACCGCCTGGGCGAGCGCCGCCGGCTGGGCGTCCGGCCAGCGCTCCGCCAGCAGCGGCGCCAGCTCCGCTCGCGTGCGCGGCCGCTCCGCCAGCAGCTCCGCGCCGGCGGCGACCACCTCGTCGAGCGGCGCGCCGGCCAGGTGCTTGGCGAAGTTGCTCCGGAAGATGCCGGCGAGGACGCTCAGCGACGGCGGGTGCATCGCGGCGCGTCGCGCGCCGAGACGCAGGTGGATCGTGCCGCGCATGAGCTGCGCCCGCACGGCGGCGCGGCGCTCGATCAGCCCGCTCAGCTCGGCCGGGTCGAAGTCCTCGAGCCGCGCCCACAGCGCCACGTACGGGTTCCACGGCACCTGCGCCTGCATCCCGGCGAGTCGCTCCACGACGCCGATCGCCGGCTCCCGCGTGCGCTCCAGCAGCCCCTGGCGGGCGAGCAGCGCGCGGTTGAGCGCCCGCGCGCTCAGGACCTCAGGGGGCAAGCGGGCTCGGGTGGCGTGGCTCGTAGACTCCGAGCTCGCCGAGGCCCGGCACCGGGATGTGCGCCACCAGGCCGAAGCCCTCGTCGCTGACCGGCCGCGACGGCTCCACGCCCTTCTCCGCCAGCCGCGCGAGCGTCGCGTCGACGTCGTCGCACATCAGGTACAGCTCGTGCTTCGGCTCGCCGTCGGTGGGGTGGACGCCGAGCTCCGCGGGCGGCAGCGCGAAGATCAGCCAGCCCCCGCCCGCGTCGACGGAGTCGAGTTCGAGGACGTCGCGGAAGAACGCGCGGGTCGCCTCGGCGTCGGTCGAGAAGACCGTGACGTGGACGGCGCCGATCAGTCCGACCACCAGCCCGGGACCGTCTCGGCGTCCTGGTTGTCGGTGTTGGGCGCGCCGAAGGCGAGCACCTCGCAGCCGTCGGGGCCGCCCTCGAGCGCGCGGGTGACGCTGCCGGGGATCCGCACGGCGTCCCACTGGCGCAGATCCACGATCTCGTCGTCGAGCTTCAGCCGCGCGTTGCCGCTCACGATCACGTAGACCTCCTCCTGCTCGCCGTGGCGGTGGCCGAACGGCGTGCGGAAGTCCGGCGCGATCTTGTAGTAGCTCATGCCGGAGTTCTCCAGCGCGAGCGGCTTGCGCGCGAAGCGGGACTCGAGGCCCGGCGACAGGTCGAACTTGGGCGCCATGTCCTCGACGTCTTCTTTGAGGTTGACGATCGTGTGGTCGCTCATGGCGCGGATTGTCCCGAAGTGGGAGGCTCGGGCGCGTGACGGAGCGCGAGCTGGCCCTGCGGGCCGAGATCTTCCGGGCGTTCGCGGAGACCGGCGAGCCGCCGGAGGTGGCCGACGGCCCCGAGCTGCGGGCGCTCGCCGAGCGGCACGTCGTCGTGCTGGACGACGCCGGGGCGATCGTGATGGCCCATCCGTTCGCGGCCCCGCTCGGTGGCGCGCGCGTCGACGCGGACGGGCAGACGTGGTGGGGTAGCTGCGCGTGGGACGGCCTCGGGATCGTCGCCGCGCTCGGGCTGCGCGACGCGGCCGTGAGCGCGCAGGAGGTGACGGCTGCGAGTGCGCCACGGCGCACCGGCGGAGGGCGCGATCTTCCACGTGGCCGTGCCCGCCGCGCACTGGTGGGACGACATCGCTCTACACCTGAGCGACGATGCGGCTCCTCCGGTCGGAGGAGGAGGTTCCGGAGGGCGGCGCGACCGTCCCGATCGCCACGCTCGGCGCGCTCGCGCGCGACTGGTACGGCGACCGGCTCGACCCCGGCTGGCGCCCGCGGACGCTCGAGCAGTCGCAGGCGATCCTGGACCGCCACGGGCTGACCGGCGAGTTCTGGCGGCTCGGCTGATCGCCTCAGTCGGCCGGGCCGCCGTGGCGGCGGCGTTCAGCGCGGCGGCCGGACGCGGCGGCCGCGCACGGAGCTCTCGGCGCCCAGCTCGCGGACCACGTCGGCGAGCGCCCGCCGGGCGGCGTCGACGCGGCGCGGGCCGAGCCGCTCGGACAGCTCGGCCTCCAGCGCGGCGCGATGGCGGCGGCCGCGCCTCGATCGCCGCCTCGCCGCGCGCGGTCAGCCACACGAGCCGCGCGCGGGCGTCGGCCGGGTCGGCCCGGCGCGCCACGTAGCCGCGCCGCTCCAGGTCCGCGACCGCCTTCGAGGCCGCCTGCTGCGTGACCCCGAGCCGCTCGGCCAGCGCGCCGACTCCGAGCGGGCCGGGCACGAGGTGCTGGAACACGACGCCGTCGGCGAAGCGCAGGTCCGCCATGCCGTCGGCCGCGATCCGCCGCTGGACCTCGTCCGCCATCGCCCACCCCGCGAACAGCGCCACCAGCGAGAGGTCCGCCGCCCGACGTCGAACGCCGGCTTCGGAGGGGTCTCGTCAGTGGAAAGTATTCAACCATGGTTGTGGATATGCTAGAGTCTACAACCATGGTTGTGGAAACGCACTCGCCACCGGACGCGCTCGCCGACGAGTTCGTCGCGGTCGCCCATCGCATCGTCTGGTGCACCGTCGCCACCGTCGACCGGCAAGGCCGCCCGCGCTCGCGCGTGCTGCACCCGTACTGGGAGCGCACGGACGACGGGCTCACGGGCTGGGTCGTCACCCGCCCGTCGCCGCTGAAGGTCGCCCACCTGGCCGCGACGCCGTTCGTCTCGTGCACGTACTGGGACGCCACGCACGACGTCGCGATCGCCGACTGCGGCGCGGCGTGGGAGCAGGACGCCGACGAGCGCGCCCGCGTCTGGGAGCTGTTCCGTGCCGCCCCCGAGCCGCTCGGCTACGACTTCCACGCGGTCTGGCCCGACGGCCCGGACACGCCCGGCGCGGCCGCGCTCCGCCTCACCCCGTGGCGGCTGCAGGTCGCCGACGCGCTGACGGTGGCGACGCCGCGGGCATGGCGTCGCGCGGTCGTCGCAGCATGATTCCGTACCGTTCGAGGGGTGCCCGGCGCCCGCCCCATCGCTTCGATCGGCGAGTCGTTCTCGTCGTTCTTCAACGCGGTCGGCGACTTCGGCAGCAGCCTCGCGGACGTCGGCTGGGGCTCGCTGCTGCTCGCCGTCGTCTCGTTCACGATCTACCTGACGCTGCGGGCCCGCGCGTCGTTCCACATCCTGCGCGCGGCGTACCCGGACGAGCGCTTCCGCTTCCTGAACATCTGGGGCGCCTACATGGCGGGCTACGGGTTCAACAGCGTCGTCCCCGCGCGCGGCGGCGATGTCATCCGCCTGTTCCTGACGAAGACGTCGATCCCGAACGCGAGCTACCCGGCGGTCGCCGCCGCGTTCAGCGTCGAGTTCGTGTTCGACCTCACGATCGCGATCCCCGTGCTCACGTTCGCCTTCACGCAGGGCGTGTTCCCGAAGCCGCCGGACTTCTCGAAGCTGCCGGCCTTCGATCTCGCGTTCTTCGCCTCGCACCCCCGCTTCATGCTGTTCGTCCTCACCGTGCTCGGCATCGCGACGCTCGTCGGCTTCGCGCTGCTGTCGGCGCGCGTGCGGGCGTTCTGGGCGCGGGTCCGCCAGGGGCTGACGATCCTGTTCGACCGGCGGCGCTACTTCCGCGAGGTCTGGCTCGTCCAGTTCGCGGGCTGGTTCTTCCGCTTCTTCGCGTTCTGGATGCTGCTGGAGGCGTTCAACGTCGGCGGCTCCGTGCGCAACGTGCTGCTCGTGCTCGGCGTGAACGCGGTCGCGGCGCTGGTGCCGTTCACGCCCGGCGGCGCCGGCGTGCAGCAGGCGCTGCTGGCCAAGGTGTTCTCCGGCACGGCGTCCGGCGCGACCGTCGCGGCCTACTCCGTCGGCCAGCAGATCGCGATCGCGGCGTCGACCTTCGGCATGGGCTTCGCCGCGCTCGTCTACATCTTCCGCTTCCGCTCGTTCAAGGAGGTCATCGCGCGCGGGCGCGAGTCGCGCGACGCCGCGAAGGCGGAGACGGTCTGACGCGCGCGGGCCGGGCCGGCGCTACGCGAGGCCCTCGCGCGCCTCGCGCACCAGCGTGACCGCCTCGGGGAAGACGGTCGCCATCACCGGCGCGGATCTGCTGAGCCTGCTGCTCGGGCGTGCCCTGGACGTTGACGCGATCGATCGCCGCGACCGTCATGTCAACGGCGAGCTTGATTGCGTTGTCGGCCCAAGCGAGGCTCTGGGCACCCTGCATCTGCTCAGCCATCTCCTGGAGACGGCGTTGGAAGTCAGGATCGTTGAAGAAACCGCCGAGGCCTTCCATGTCCTAGAGCGTACAGCGTGCCGATCGGCCGGCCCGAGGCCCGCGTCCTCGCGCTCCCAGGCCGGCGACGGTGCGCCGCAGCGCGAGGTAGCCGAGCGCGCCGGGGATGATGGGCATCCAGAACACGAAGCCGCGGTAGCCGAGCACGGCCAGCAGGGCGAGCTCCGGCTCCACGCCGAAGGCGATCAGCGCGCCGACCATGCCGCCGTCGACGCCGCCCACGCCGCCGGGCAGCGGCAGCAGGTTGGCCAGCATGCCGACGAAGAACGCGACGGCGATCACGGCGAACGGGGGCGCGTCGCCGAACGCGTGGAACGAGGCCCACAGGACGGCGACCTGGAAGCCCCACCACATCAGCGCGCCGAGCAGCGCGACGTTGCCGGTGCGCAGCAGCCGCCGCGCGTCGCGGACGCCGTGGCCGACGGGCCCGACCAGCCGCCGGATGCGGCCGTCGCCGGGGCGGATCCACTGGGCGGAGGCGACGAGGGCGATGATCGTGCCGCCGAGGATCGCGGGGATGACCGTGATGGCGAACGAGCCGCCGCCGGAGAACACGCCGACGTAGAGGCCGAGGCCGCCGACCACCAGCGTCGCCATGTAGATGCCGTAGAGCAGGACGTGGAAGGCGACCAGGCGCGAGGCGACGTCCTTGCGCTCCATGCCGGAGCGGCGCATCGCCCACGCGGTCAGCGCGATCCCGCCGGCGCCGGCGCTCGCGAACAGGCGCGTCGCGGCGTTGCCGGCGAGGTTGATCTGGAGGCTCTGCTTGAGCCCGAGCCGGCCGGACGAGCCGCGCCCGGCGACGGCGGAGAAGAGCATCACGTGGCCGGCGAAGGAGAGGATCGCGAAGGCGAACGCGAGCGCGAGCCAGCCGAGCTCGCCGCTCTCGAGCCGCTTCCACGTGTCGGCCAGGTCCGCGAACGACGGCGCGATCAGCACGAGCGAGCCGACCAGGATCACTGCCGCCCCCACCAGGAGCAGCGCCTTGCGGGCGGAGATGCCGCCGAGGTCGAGGGTGTCCTCGGCGAGCAGGTCGGCGTTGGCGGGGGCGGCTACGGCCATGGGGCGAAGTCTGTAGATCGCGGCCTGCCGTTACACGGGGGAATCCCTGTGTACCGGCGGTTCGGGTACCCGCCCGTCCCGTGCAGGGTCCCGCACTGCGAGGGTGCATTTCGTCACGTTGAGTCCGGCCGCGAGAACGAGCGTGACGAAATGCACGCCAGAGGATCGAAACGTCACGCTCGGCGACCACGGCGAAGCGAGCGTGACGAAATGCACCCTCACCACCCCACCCCGCCGCCGTTGACGTACGCCGCGCGCGACGCCCCCGGCCGACGGAGAAGCCCTACCCGCCCCCCGCTCGTGGAAGAAGAAGTCGGGCACGACCGCCCGGGTGACGCGCGCGGAGAGCTGAGCGCCCAGCTCCGCGTCGCCGGTGCGCGACGACAGGTCGTCGAGCGTCACGATGCCGGTCAGCCGGTCGCCCTCGACGACGACCAGCCGCCGCACGCCGTGGCGGACCATCAGCTCGGCGGCCTCCTCGACCTCCATCGCCGGCGCGGCGGTGATCACGGGAGAGGAGGCGTGGTCGGCGACGTGGTCGCCGAAGTCGCGGCCGTCGGCGATCACGGACAGCGCCAGGTCCCGGTCGGTGACGAACCCGACGGGCCGGTCGCCGCGCACGAGCACGACCGAGCCGACGTTGCGCTCCCGCATCAGCTCCGCGATCTCCCGCACCGTGCGCTCCGGGTCGGCCGTGACGACCTGCTCGGTCATGACCTGCCGGATCAGCATCGCGCGAGCGATGACCGATCCGCCGCCTTCGGTGACGCTCGACGGCGCTGGCTCGCTGACCCGAGGGCTCGCCCATAACACCACTATGGGCTTCGCCCTCGTGCGGCGACCCGCTGGTCAGCCGCGTTCCGAGAGCGCGGGTTCTTCGAAATCAGCCCTACAATCGGCCGCCATGGCACACCGGACGGCACGGCAGCTGGCCAGGCGGCGGCAGCTCGAGGGCCTGATCGGGCTCGCGGCGCCGGCGCTCGACCTCCTTCTCTACGCCGGTGACCGCGTGTCCCGCGTGGCGGGGCGCAACGAGATCGCCCCGGAGCCGCCGCGCCTGGGCCGCCGCTCCGCGCGCACCCCGCTCGGCGGCCCGACCGGCGCGCCGGAGCGCCGCGGCTAGCATCCACCGCCCGTGGCCCTGCCCGACAGCCCTCAGCAGCAGCTCGAATGGGAGGCGCGCCAGCGCCCGCGCGCCGCGATCGCGGCCGCCGGCGCCGGCCTGCTCATCTTCGGCGGCCAGCTGTTCCGCGGCGCGGCGTTCTCGGACGCCCCGCGCGCGAACGTGATCGACGCGCTCCAGCGGCTCGAGGCGCCGGGCCCGGTCAACCGCCAGCCGAGCCTCCAGGTGCCGGTCGCGGAGTTCCTCGACGACCGGACGCTGAGCTTCCTCCTCCCGTCGCTCGCCGAGGGGCTCGGCTACTTCGCGCTCGCCTACGCGCTGACGTTCCTGGCCGCCGCCACGCGCTTCCGCCGCGCCCAGCTCCCGAAGATCGCGATGTACCTGCCGGCGATCGGCGGCGTGCTGATGGGCGCCGTGTCGATCGCGGGGGCGATCGGCCGGATCGCGGACGTCAACAGCTTCCTCGACGGGCCGCGGACCGTAGAGGCCGGGCAGGACATCGGGTTCGGCACGATCAGCGTCGCCGCCCAGGTGCTGTTCCTGCCCGCGGCGCTGGCGATCGCCACCGCCTACGTGCTCGTCGGCCTCAACGCCATGCGCGCCGGGCTGCTCACCCGGTTCATGGGCATCCTCGGCGTGATCACCGGGACGCTCGTGATCATCCAGCTCGGGCCGTTCCCGGTCGTGCAGACGTTCTGGCTCGTCGCGCTCGCGCTGCTGTTCACCGGGCGCCGCCCCGGCGGCGACCCGCCGGCCTGGCGCACGGGCCGCGAGGAGCCGTGGCCGAGCCAGCAGGAGGTCGCGGCGCAACGCCGCAAGGCCGCCGAGGCGCGACAGGGCAAGGAGCCCGAGCCCGAGCCCGAGCCGGAGCCCGTGGCCGCCGGCCCCCAACCCGCGGCCTCGAGGAAGCGGCGCAAGCGCCGCCGCTGACTCACGCCCGCACGGCCGCCTCGTCACCGACGCCGAGCCCCTCGGGGGCGTGCAGCGCGAGCAGCTCGGGATCGGCGGCGCGCCGCCCCTGACGGTCGCGCAGCGAGACGACGATCATCACCGCGAAGGCGACCGGCACGGACAGCACGGCCGGTTGGGTGAGCAGCGCGTCGACCGTCGGGTGCCCGCCCTCCACCGCGAGCCCGGTGAAGATCACGCCCGTGGCGAGCACGGCGCCGCACACCAGCCCGCTCGCCGCGCCGCGCGCCGTCAGCCGGTCCCACCAGATCCCGAGCAGCAGCAGCGGGCAGAACGTGCTCGCCGCCAGCGCGAACGCCCACCCGACCAGGACCGAGATGTCCAGCCCGCGCGCGATCAGCGCCAGCCCGACGGGCGGGAGCACGCCGGCCAGGGCGGCCAGCCGGAACCGCCGCCGCCGGCCGGCGACGTCGCGCGGCCCGCGCCGCCAGAGGTCGAACGAGATCGTGCCCGCGACGGACACCATCAGGCCCGACGAGTGGACAGGAACGCCGCGAACGCGCCCGCCGCCACCAGCGCGCCGAGCAGCTCCCCTCCGAGCCCCGGCCACGCCGCCTCGGGCAGGCGCAGGACCACGGAGTCGGTCTCTCCCGTGAGGTACAGCTCCGGCACCAGCACCCGCCCGAGCGCCCCGTAGACGGCCGGGAACGCGTAGAAGAGCGCGAGCAGCCCGAGCACGCGCACGGTCGTGCGGCGCGCCGCCGGCCCGTCCGGGTTCGTGTAGAAGCGGACGAGGATGTGCGGCAGCCCCATCGTGCCGAGGAACGTCGCGAGCAGCAGCGAGTAGACGAACACCGGCGAGGAGTCCGCCTCGTCGGAGACCGGCTTCGCCCACTCCTCGCCGCGCTTGGCGTCCGTGCCGTCGGCCACCGGGACGACCGCCCGTCCCGGCAGCTCCACGGTGCCCGGGCCGATCACGCGCTCCTCGCCCGCCGCGGCGCGCAGCGGCGAGCCGTCCGACGGTGAACGCGGTCGCGGCCGGGAACGTGACCCGCTGGGCCTCGCTCAGCTCCACCGCAGGCCGCCGGCGGGCGCCCGCGGCAGCTCCTGCCCGAACAGCGCCGCGCGCTCGGGCAGCCCGCCGAGGTGGATCAGCAGCAGGCAGGCGGGCAGCGCGATCGCGAACGTCTTCGTCCAATACTGGAACGCCTGCACGTAGGTGATCCCGCGCATGCCGCCGGAGGCGACGCTGCCGGCCACGATCGCGCCCACCGTCACGACGCCGACCCAGTACGGCGCGCCCGTCACCTCCCCCAGCGTCAGCCCCGCGCCCTTGAGCTGCGGCACCAGGTAGAAGCCGGCGATACCGAGCACGACGCCGGCGGCGAGCAGCCGGATCCGCGGGCTGCCGAGCCGGGCCTCGGCGAAGTCGGAGATCGTGTAGGCGCCGAACCGCCGCAGCGGCGCGGCCACGAACAGCAGCAGCGCCAGGTAGCCGGCGGTGAACCCGAGCGGCAGCCACAGCGCGGCGGCGCCGAGCTTCATCTCCAGCCCGGCGATGCCCAGGAACGAGGCGGCCGACAGGTACTCGCCCGAGATCGCCGCCGCGTTCCACCATGGGGTCACCGCGCGCGAGGCGACGAACAGGTCCGACGTCGTGCGCGCGAAGCGCACGCCGTAGAGGCCGAGCCCGATGGTGGCCGACGTGACCGCGAGGATCGCGCCGAGCGCGATCACGAGGGCGGCTCGACGAGGTCGCGGAACGCCTCCTCGAGCGCCGCGGCGCGGCGCGCGTACAGCGCCGCGATGGCGATGAACAGCGGGAACGGCGGCAGCGCGACGATCAGGATCGGCAGCGGCACTCCGAGCAGCTCGACGTCCTGGAGGCCGGGCAGCAGCCACAGCGCGAGCGGGAGCGAGCCGACGATCCCGCCGAACGCGACCAGCGCCATCAGGCTGAGGCCGAGCTGCGCCCGGATCAGCCGGCGCAGGAACAGCCCGCCGTACGCGGTGCTCTCCGCGAGCTCGTCGCGCGGCAGGCGGCGGGGCGGCCGGCTCACACGCTGAGCTTCCGCCGCAGCTCGCCGACCTGCCGCCGCGCGATCGGCACCTCGGCGCCGTCGGCCATCACCAGCACGGCGGTCCCGTTGAGGCGCGGCCGGACCTCGACCGCGCGGCGCAGGTTGACGACGAACCCGCGGTGGACGCGCAGGAACCCGTGCCGCGCCCAGCGCTCCTCGAGCTCGCCGAGCCGCGCGCGCAGCAGGAAGCGGCCCTCGTCGGACTGCACGCGCACGTAGTCGCCGTGCGCCTGGAGGAAGAGGATCGAGGAGCGCGGCAGCAGCCGCGTCGCGCCGCCGCGCAGCGCGTCGACCGGCAGCACGTCCTCGTCGAGCGCGTCGCCGCCGGCCGGCGGCGCCGGCCCGGCCGTCACCGCGGCGGCCCGCACGACCCGCTCGACCGCCTCGTCCAGCCGCCGGCGCGAGACCGGCTTGACGAGGTAGTCGAGCGCCGCCAGCTCGAACGCGCCGACCGCGAAGTCGTCGTGCGCGGACACGAACACGACGGCCGGCGGCTTGCCGAAGCGGCGCAGCACGCGCGCCAGCTCGAGACCGTCCAGCCCCGGCATGCGGACGTCGAGGAACAGCCCGTCGAACGCCTCCTCGTCGCCGCCGCCGAGCACGAGCAACGCCTCCTCGGCCGACGACGCCTGCTCCACCGACGCGACCGCCGGCGAGGCCGCGAGCATCCGCACGAGGTCCTCGAGCGCGGGCCGCTCGTCGTCGACCGCGAGCAGCCGCAGCCCGCCGCTCATGCCGCACGCACCCCCGCGCGGAACTTCGGCAGCGTCATCACCACGGTCGTGCCCGGCTCCGCGGCGCCGTCGAACTCGAGCCCGTAGCCCTCGCCGAACGTCGAGCGCAGGCGGCCGTGGACGTTGCTCAGGCCGATCCCGCTCCCGCGGCCCTCCAGCGCGGCGGCCGCAGCGTCGGGCGTGATGCCGGCGCCGTCGTCGATCACGCGCAGCTCGACGTCGGAGCCGAGGTCGCGGCCCTCGATCGCCACGGTGCCGCCCTCCGGCCGCGACTCGACGCCGTGGCGCACCGCGTTCTCGACCAGCGGCTGGAGCGACAGCACGGGGACGACCGCCTGGAGCACCTCGGGATCGACCTGCACGCGCACGCTGAGCCGCTCGCCGAAGCGCGCCTGCTCCAGCCGCAGGTACTTCTCCACGTAGCGCAGCTCGTCGGCCAGCGTGACGTAGGAGCGCTGGCGGGCGAACGCGTAGCGGATGAAGTCGGCGAACTCGGTCAGCAGCTCGCGCGCCTCCTCCGGGCGGGAGTGGATGAACGACGCGACGGCGGCCAGCGCGTTGTAGATGAAATGCGGCGAGATCTGCGCCCGCAGCGCGCGCAGCTCCGCGCGCGCGAGCCGGTCGCCCTGGGCCTCGACCTCGGACAGCTCGAGCATCGCGGCCACCAGCGCCGCGGCCTCCGTGACGACCCGCGACTCCTCGAGCCGCACGCGGCCCGGCCGGTCGTAGAGCGCGACGAGCGTCCCGACGCGGCGTTCCTGGACCTCCAGCGGCGCGACGATCGCGGACCGCAGCGGGCAGCCCGGATGCGCGCAGCGCAGCCGCGGCTCGACCCGCACCCGCGGGGCGCCGACCACCACGCCGAGGTCGGCGAGCGTGTCGCCCGGCCGGTGGTGGTCGGCGCCCGCGCCGTCGAACGCGAGCAGCCGCTCGCGGTCGGCGACCGCGACCGCCTGCGCGCCCGTGAGCATCCGCAGGTACGGCGCCACCGGCGGCGCGCTCTCGGCGGTCAGGCCGCGGCGCAGGTGCGGCAGAACCGACGTGGCGGCGTGCACGGCGTCGTGCATGACGGACCCGTCGGGGTCCAGCACCCGTCGCGGCGCGGCCACGAGGCGCCACCCCGCCGCCAGCGAGGCGGCGAGGGCCAGCCCCAGGACCACGCCGAGTGCGACATCCACGCTCGTCAGCCTCCTCCAGCCGCGAGATTAGCCCGTGTCACGCTGGATGCATGCCGATGGCCGCCGTGCGCCGCCTGCGCTGGACCACCGCCGTGCCCGCCGCGGCGGTCCTGCTGCTCGCCGTCACCTGGGGCAGCAAGCCGCCCGGCGCCGTGCTCGCCGTGATCGGGCTGTTCCTCGCCGGCTCCGTGCTGGCGGCCGTCCACCATGCCGAGGTGGTGGCACACCGGGTCGGCGAGCCGTTCGGCTCGCTGGTGCTCGCCGTGGCCGTCACCGTGATCGAGGTCGGCCTGATCGTCACGCTGATGGTCTCCGGCGGCGGCGAGACCGAGACGCTGGCGCGCGACACCGTGTTCGCGGCCGTGATGATCACCTGCAACGGGATCGTCGGCCTGTCGCTGCTCGTCGGCGCGCTCCGGCGCCGCGTCGCCGAGTTCAACGCCGAGGGCACCGCCACCGCGCTGGCCACCGTGCTGACGCTGGCGACGCTCAGCCTCGTGCTGCCGACGTTCACGACGAGCCGCCCCGGGCCGGAGTTCTCCCCCGCGCAGCTCGCGTTCGCCGCCGTCGCGTCGATCGCGCTCTACCTCCTGTTCGTCTTCGTGCAGACCGTGCGCCACCGCGACTACTTCCTGCCGGTGGAGGAGGGCGCGCGTGAGGAGCACGCCGCCCCGCCGAGCGACCGCGAGGCGTGGACCAGCCTCGGCCTGCTGGTCGTCGCGCTCGTCGCGGTAGTCGGGCTCGCCAAGCTCGAGTCGCCGGCGATCGAGGACGCGGTCGAGGCGATCGGCGCGCCGCCGTCCGCGGTCGGCGTCGCGATCGCGCTGCTCGTGCTGCTGCCCGAGACGCTGGCCGCCATGCGCAACGCCCGGCGCGGCCGCGTCCAGACCAGCTTCAACCTCGCGCTCGGCTCCGCGATGGCCAGCATCGGCCTCACGATCCCGGCGATCGCGATCGCCTCGATCTGGCTCGAGGGCCCGCTCGTGCTCGGGCTCGGCTCGACGCAGACGGTGCTGCTCGTGCTGACCGGCATCGTCGGCGCGCTCACCGTCCTGCCCGGCCGCGCGACCCTCCAGGAGGGCGGCGTGCACGTCGTCCTGCTCGCCGCGTTCCTGTTCCTGGCTGTGAATCCGTAGCCGTTCGTCGCGTCTGAGCGACCGCTCGTCGATCCTGCGCGACCTTCGAGCGATTCGTCACAAGCTCGCGGCGTTCGCCGGGTAGCACTCCGCCCGTATTCGCCGTCGTCCGAGAAGGGGGAGAGAGCATGGCGGAAACCCGCGCGCCCGAGACAGGGGCAAACGGGCGGTCGGAAGAAGATCGCCGCTTGGAGGCGATCGACTGGGAGGGGATCGAGCGCAGCCCCGAGTTCCAGGAACTGGTGCGCCGGCGGCGGTCGTTCGTCGTCCCGGCCACGATCTTCTTCCTCGCCTACTACATGGCGTTCATCCTGCTGGCCGGCTACGCCGAGGACTTCATGGGCTCGTCGGTCTACGAGGGCCTGACCGTCGGCTACACGCTGGCGCTCACGCAGTTCCTGATGGTGCTCGTGCTCGGGCTCATGTACCTGCGCCGGGCCGACCGTGAGTACGACCCGCTCGCGCAGCGCGTCGTGACCGCCGCCGGCGGCGGCGACGGCGGCGAGGCCGGGCGGGCGGCCGAGGGCCGCTTCACCCGCCGCGAGAGCACGGCAGGCGAGCGTACGGACACGGAGGTCTCGCGATGAGCGTCTTCGCAGCCATCAACGTCGAGGCGGTGGTGATCTTCGCCATCGTCCTCTCGATCACCCTCGGCATCACCTACTGGGCGTCCAAGCGGGCCTCCAGCACCGTCGGCTTCTACGCCGCCGGCCGCCAGATCACGGGCGTCCAGAACGGCCTCGCGATCTCCGGCGACTACCTGTCGGCGGCGTCGTTCCTCGGCATCGCCGGCCTGATCTACATCTACGGCTTCGACGGGTTCCTGTACTCGATCGGGTTCCTCGTCGCGTTCCTGACGGTGATGTTCCTGCTCGCCGAGCGCATGCGCAACGCGGGCAAGTTCACGATCGCCGACGTGCTCGCCTTCCGGCTGCGGGAGCGGCCGGCGCGGGTCGCTGCGGCGCTCGGCACGCTGGCCGTCGTCGCCTTCTACCTGATCGCGCAGATGGTCGGCGCGGGCGTGCTGATCCAGGCGCTCGTCGGCATCGACTTCTCGCTCGCCGTCGTCCTCACCGGCTTCTTCATGCTCTGCTACGTCGTGTTCGGCGGCATGGTCGCCACGACGTGGGTGCAGATCATCAAGGCGGTGCTGCTGATGACCGGCATCCTGATCATGTCGATCTTCGTCCTGTCGAAGGTCGGCGGCAGCCCGATCGAGCTGTTCAACCGCGCGGAGGCCGAGGGCGGCGACACGTTCTCGCTCGGCCCGGGCACCTTCCTGACCACGCCGATCGACACCGTCTCGCTCGGCCTGGCGCTCGTGCTCGGCACCGCGGGCCTGCCGCACATCCTGATGCGGTTCTTCACCGTCCCGAACGCCAAGGCCGCGCGCAGCTCGGTCGTCTGGGCGATGTTCATCATCGGCTTCTTCTACCTGCTGACGACGTTCATCGGCTTCGGCGCCCGCGCGTTCCTGGGTGAGTCCGGGGTCGAGGCCGCGGGCACGGGCGGCAACCTCGCCGCGCCGAACCTCGCGGCGTTCCTCGGCGGCGGCGAGGGCACGTTCGGCGGCGACCTGTTCCTGGCCGCGATCGCCGGCGTCGCGTTCGCGACGATCCTCGCGGTGGTGGCCGGGCTCGTGCTGTCCGCCTCGGCGGCGGTGTCGCACGACGTCTGGTCGAACGTCATCCGCAAGGGCAAGGACTCCGAGCACGAGGAGGTCTGGGTCGCCCGGATCGCCGCGATGTCGATCGGCGCGGTCGCGATCGCGATCGCCGTCATCGGCGGCTCGGGGCTGAACGTGTCGTTCATGGTCGGGCTCGCGTTCGCGGTCGCGGCGAGCGCCAACTTCCCGGCCCTGCTGCTGGCGCTCACGTGGCGGCGGTTCAACACCACGGGCGCCGTCACCGGCGTGCTGCTCGGCGTGATCAGCGCGATCGTGCTGGTCATCGTCTCGCCGAAGGTGTGGCCGGGCGCCGACAGCGACACCGGCTCGCCGATCGGCTGGACGCTCGCCAACCCGGGCATCCTGTCGATCCCGCTCGGCTTCATCGGCTGCTACCTGGGCACCGTGCTGTCCAAGGAGCGGGGCGCCGAGCGCACCTACCACGAGCTGTACGTCCGTTCCGAGACCGGCCTCGGTGCGGAACGAGCGCTCGTCGAGCACTAGGAAAGCGCGACAATTGCAACCGGCGCCGGCCGAGCTGCCGGCGCCGGTTCACGACGTCACGAGGGAGAGGGCCTGATGGCAGACGGAGCGACGCTCGAATCCCAGCTCGAGGAGCTGCTCGACCAGGAGAAGTTCGAGCCGCCCGAGGACTTCGCGTCCAACGCGGTCGTCGACGACTCCTCGATCTTCGAGAAGGCCGACGAGGACTACGAGGGGTTCTGGGCGGAGCAGGCCGAGGCGCTGCACTGGCACGAGAAGTGGGACCAGGTCCTCGACTGGTCCGAGCCGCCGTTCGCCAAGTGGTTCGTCGGCGGCAAGCTCAACGTCGCCTACAACTGCGTCGACCGCCACGTCGAGGCCGGCAACGGCGACCGCGTCGCCTTCCACTGGCGCGGCGAGGAGGGCGAGGAGCTCGACGTCACCTACGCCGACCTCCATCGCGACGTGCAGAAGTTCGCCAACGCGCTCAAGGACCACGGCATCGGCCCCGAGGACGTCGTCGGGATCTTCCTGCCGATGATCCCCGAGGTGGTCGTGGCGATGCTGGCGTGCGCGCGGATCGGCGCCGTCCACAACGTCGTCTTCGGCGGCTTCTCGGCCGAGTCGGTCAAGGAGCGGATGGAGTTCTCCGAGGCGAAGGCCCTGATCACCGTCGACGGCGCCCGGCGCAAGGGCAAGTCCGCGGCGATCAAGGAGCAGGTCGACGAGGTGATGGGCGATCTCGACTCGATCGAGACGATCTTCGTCGTCAAGCGGCTGGACAACGACGCCCCGATGAAGGAGGGGCGCGACGTCTGGTACCACGACGCGCTCGAGGCGGCGGACGACGAGTGCCCGGCGGAGCCGTTCGACGCGGAGCACCCGCTGTTCATCCTCTACACGTCGGGCTCGACCGCCAAGCCGAAGGGCATCCTCCATACCTCCGGCGGCTACCTGACGGGCGTCGCCTACACGCACAAGGCGGTGTTCGACCTCAAGCCGGAGGAGGACGTCTACTGGTGCTCGGCCGACGTCGGCTGGGTCACCGGGCACTCCTACATCGTCTACGGGCCGCTGGCCAACGGCTGCACGTCGGTGATGTACGAGGGCGCGCCGGACTACCCGGACAAGGACATCTGGTGGTCGCTCGTGGACCGCTACGACGTGACGCTGTTCTACACGGCGCCGACCGCGATCCGCGCGTGCATCAAGTGGGGCGCGGAGTACCCGGAGAAGCACGACCTGTCGTCGCTGCGCCTGCTCGGGACGGTCGGCGAGCCGATCAACCCCAAGGCCTGGCTCTGGTACCACAAGGTGATCGGCGGCGAGCGCTGCCCGATCGTCGACACCTGGTGGCAGACGGAGACGGGCCACATCATGATCACCACGCTGCCCGGCCTCCAGCCGACCAAGCCCGGCTCGGCCGGGAAGCCGCTGCCGGGAATCGAGGCGCTGGTCGTCACCGACGACGGCGACGACGCCGGCACCGAGCAGGGGTTCCTCACGCTGCGGCGGCCGTGGCCGGGGATGCTGCGGACGCTCTACAAGGAGCAGGACCGGTTCGTCGAGACCTACTTCGACAAGTACGGGCGCGACGTCTACTTCGTCGGCGACGCCGCCCGGCAGCGACGACGACGGCTACTTCTGGATCATCGGGCGCGTCGACGACGTGATCAACGTGTCCGGCCACCGGCTCTCGACCGCCGAGGTGGAGTCGGCGATCGTGTCGCACGAGCTCGTGGCCGAGGCGGCCGTGATCGGCCAGCAGGACGAGGACACGGGCCAGGCGATCACCGCGTTCGTCACGCTCGGCGGCGACCGCGAGGGCGACGACGACACGATCACCGCGATCCGCGAGCACGTCGCCAAGCGGATCGGCAAGCTCGCGCGGCCGAAGCGCATCATCTGGGCCGACGACCTGCCGAAGACGCGCTCCGGGAAGATCATGCGGCGGCTCCTGCGCGACATCGCCGAGGGCCGCGAGCTGGGCGACGTCACGACGCTGCGCGACCCGGACGTCATGCAGCAGCTGGAGGGCAAGGTCAAGGAGCGCCAGAGCGAGGAGGAGTAGCCATGGAGGTCTCGTCCTACGAGGAGGCGGTGGCGCAGCACGAGTGGAACGTGCCCGAGCGCTACAACATCGCCGCCGACGTCTGCGACAAGCACCCGGCGGACAAGCTCGCGATGGTCCACGAGCACTTCGACGGCACGGTCCGCGAGGTGCTGTGGGGGGAGATCCAGCAGAGCTCGTGCCGGTTCGCCAACGTGCTGCGCGCGCACGGCGTGGAGCGCGGCGACCGCGTGGCGATGCTGCTGCCGCCGACGCCGGAGACGGCGGCGGCGTTCTTCGGCACCTACAAGTGCGGGGCGATCCTGCTCTCGATGTCCGTGCTCTACGGCGACGACGGCATCCGCCACCGCGTGTCGGACTCGCAGGCGAAGGTGCTCGTCACCAACGCGGCCAACAAGGACCGCGTGCCGCCGTCGCTGGTGGAGCACGTGCTGCTGCTCGACGACGACCTGCTCGCCTCCGGCGACGCGGAGTTCGAGAGCGTCGACACCGCGGCCGACGACCCCGCCCAGCTCTACTACTCGTCCGGCACGACCGGGCTGGCGAAGGGCATCCTCCACGCCCACCGCTACCTGCTCGCCCACGAGGAGTTCGTCTACTGCCACGACGTGCAGGACGGCGAGCGCTTCCACGGCATGGGCGAGTGGGCGTGGGCGGCGGGCATCGCGCCGCTGCTCGGCCCGTGGCGGTTCGGCGCCGTGCAGCTCGTCTACCAGCGCGAGGGCGGCTTCGACCCGCACAAGCAGCTGGACTTCCTGTCGCGCCACGAGGCGTCGAACGTGTTCACGACGCCGACGGCGATGCGCTCGATGATGGCGATCCCGGACGCGGGCGAGCGCTACCCGCAGAAGTTCCGCGTCGTCTGCTCGGCCGGCGAGCCGCTGAACCCGGAGGCGATCCGCTGGTTCCGCGAGCAGTACGGCCTGACCGTGCTCGACTACTACGGGCTCACGGAGTCCTATCCGCTGGTCGCGAACTACCCGTTCATGGACGTCCGCGAGGGCTCGATGGGCAAGCCGATGCCGGGCTGGGACGTGCAGATCCTCGACGAGGACGAAAAGCCGCTGCCGCAGGGCGAGCGCGGGGAGATCTGCCTGCGCGCGCGCTCCAACCCGCACTATCCGCTCGGCTACTGGAACAACGACGAGGCTTCGCGCGAGACGTTCGGCGGCGAGTGGTTCCACACCAAGGACGCGGCGTCCCTGGACGAGGACGGCTACGTCTGGTACGAGGGCCGCGCGGACGACGTGATCATCGCGGCGGGCTACCGGATCGGGCCGTTCGAGGTCGAGTCCGCGTGCCTCGAGCACGACGCGGTCGCGGAGGCGGCGGCGGTGGCCTCGCCCGACGAGCGGCGCGGCAACGTCGTCAAGGCGTTCATCGTGCTCGCGGAGGGTCACTCGGCGTCCGACGAGCTCGTCAAGGAGATCCAGGGGCACGTGCGCGACCGGCTGTCGGCCTACGCGTATCCGCGCAAGATCGAGTTCGTCGACGAGCTGCCCAAGACGCTGACCGGCAAGATCCGCCGGATCGAGCTGCGCCAGGCCGAGATGGAGGCGGCTCGCGCCGGTTGAGGGACCACTTAGGTCGAGTGCTTTCATGAGTTCCGTGAGCACCCTGGCGGCAGCGGGCGCGCATGCGCGCGACCGGGAGGAGCGGGGCCCGGCGGCGCTGCTCCCGGCCGGGGTCGCGCGGCTCGTGGGGTTCGCCGCGCTCGCCTGCCTCGGCGTGTCGCAGTGGCAGCGGATGATCGCCGGGATCTCGTTCGCGCGGCCGCTGCTGTGGGTGGCGATCGCGGTCGGCGCGGCGGCGCTCGTCATGGCCTGCGACCGGCTGCCTGGCCGGCGGCGCTCGTTCGCGATGCTCGGCGTCGCGCTGCTCGGCTGCCTCGCCGCGTACCTCGCGGCCGGGATGGATCTCTCGCTCCTGAAGCCGCGCCGGCTCGACGAGCTGGGGTCGGGGGTCTACAGCGGCGCGCAGGCGCTGTCGACCGTGCGGCTGCCGTACGACGGCGCCGACCCGTGGCCGGGCCTGGTGCTCCAGCTGCTCGGCTCGGCGCTGGTGATGGTGTCCGCGCTGCTGGCGTTCTGGCCGCGCGGCGCCGGGGCGGGGCGGGGCTATCCGTTCCTGGCGCTGGCGGCGCTGCTCGTGCTCCCGGCCGCGCCGGTCGTCTCGCTGGGCGGGACGCGCCCGCTGCTGCTCGGCGCGGGGCTGACGCTGCTGACGGTCTGCTTCCTGTGGCTCGAGCGGCTGCCGCTGCGGCCCGGGCTCGGCGTCGCCGCGCTGGTGGGGCTCGCGCTGGCCGGCGCGCTGCCGCTGGCCGCGGCCGCGGATCGTGGGCAGCCGTGGTTCGACTACCAGGCGTTCGCCGAGGGGCTCTCGCCGAAGGACCCGGTGCGCTTCAGCTGGGAGCACGGCGACTACGGGCCGGTCACCTGGAGCCGGTCCGGGGCCGAGGTGGTGCGCATCAAGGCCGCGCGGCCGGCGTACTGGAAGGTGCGCACGCTCGACGACTTCGACGGCCGCGGCTGGGACTCGGGCGGCTTCGGCCGGGATCCCGCCGACCCGTTCCTCGACCTCCCGCCGCAGTGGGAGACGCAGTCGGACTTCGAGGACACGATCGAGGTCTCCGTGCAGCGGATGCGCGGCACCGACGTGCTCGGCGCGGGCACGACGATCAGCGTCACGGACAACACGCGCACGATCACGCGCGGGTCTGCTCCCGGCCAGTTCTTGTCGGCCAGCGAGCTGCGCACCGGGGACTCCTATCGCGCGCGCGTGTACGTCCCGCGGCCGTCGCCGCAGCAGCTCGCAGCCGTGGAGGCGTCGCCGATCACCGAGCAGCAGGACGACCTGACCATCCGGGTCCACCTGCGCGACCTCACGCAGCAGGAGCTCCAGTCGCTCTCGCCCGACCTCCCGGTCAACGGCTTCGACGGCCGCCCGTCCCCCAGCGCGACGATCGGCTTCCCCCCGTTCGGGCGCGAGGGCGTGGGACCGGTGGCGTTCTTCCGGGCGCTGGGCGAGGAAGGCCCCGGCGACGAGGCGCTGCGGCTGTCGGACCTCTCCCGCACCTGGGACCTGGCGCAGGAGCTGCGGACCGGGACGACGACGCCGTACGAGTACCTCCAGGCGGTCAACTCCTACCTGCACCAGGGCTTCACGTACACCGAGAAGCCGCCCGCGCCGGCCCGGGGCGTTACGCCGCTCGAGTCGTTCCTGTTCGACAAGAAGGCCGGCTACTGCCAGCACTTCTCGGCGGCGATGGCGCTGCTGCTGCGGATGGGCGGCGTGCCGGCGCGGGTCGCGACCGGGTTCTCGCCGGGCGGCTTCTCCAAGCGCAAGCAGGCGTGGATCGTGCGCGACACCGACGCGCACTCGTGGGTCGAGGTCTGGTTCGACGGCTACGGGTGGGTGACGGTGGACCCGACGCCGGGCGCGACGCCCGCCCGCTCGCAGATCGCGACGCTGGCTTCGGCGCCGGGCGAGCAGTCGTCGGACGACGGCGCGATCACCAACCAGGGCGGCCAGGGCGAGAGCGGGCCGGCCGACCGGCGGGCGGCGGGCGAGCGCGAGTCCTTGTTCGACCGGCTGCGGAACCAGAACGGCGCCGGGACGGCCTCGGAGGCCGACGGCTCCGGCGGCGGTGGCGGTCTCCCGCTGTGGCTGGTCCTGCCGCTCGGCCTGGCCGCGGTGGGCGGCGGCGCGGCGGCGTTGCTGCGCGCGCGGCGGCGGCGGCCCGACGACCCGCTCGACCGCGCGATCTTCGAGCTCGAGACGGCCCTTCGGCGGTCCGGCCGCGCGCCCGTCGCGGGCATGACGTTGCGCCAGCTCGAGCAGCGGCTCGGGCTGTCCGAGGAGGGCGCCGGCTACCTGCGCGCGGTCAGCGCGGGGCGCTACTCCGCGCGCGCGGCGGTGCCGACGAACGCCCAGCGCCGGGCGCTCCGGCGAGACCTCGCCTCCGGCGGCGGCCGCGCCGGCCGGCTGCGGACCTTCTGGGCGCTCCCGCCCCGCCCGCGCGGCTGAGCCGCGGGTCACCCCGATCGGATCCGCGCCCCGATCGGTCACCCCGATCGGAGCGGCGCCCGCGCGCGTCACCCCGATCGGAGCGGCGGCCCGGGGCGTCTACTTCGGCTGGGTGGGGTGGTGGAGGGTGCATTTCGTCACACGAGATCGGGCCGCCTCGGCGAGCGTGACGAAATGCACGCCAGAGGAGCCAAACGTCACACTCGCCGGCACGGCCCGCACGAGCGTGACGAAATGCACACCCGTTCCCCCACCCAGAGCCGTTGACTTACGCGGGCGCAACCGACCGGCCGAGCCGATCGGCGCGCCGCGCGCTTCGCCGCGCCCTACAGCGAGGCGGCGGTGCGGCGGCGCTCCTGGCGCATCTCGGCCAGGATCCGTTCCAGCCGCGGCTCGGCGCTGGTGTCCACGTGGGTCATCGCGGCGGCCACCGCGGGGTGGTGCTCCGCGATCTGCGCGTGCATCTCGTGGGCGACGGCGCGGTAGCCGGGGTGGCCCTCGCGGCCCGAGCGCAGCTCGATCAGGTGCATCGCCTCGCGGGCGTTGAGGTCGAGCACGTAGCGCATCCGGTAGCCGAGGCAGAGCGCGTAGGGTGCCGCCTCGGCGAGGCCGGCGGCGGCGATCCCGTCGTAGGCCTCGTGCGAGCGCTCGAGCGCGGCGCGGTAGGCATCGCCGCAGCCCGCGGCGGCGACCTCATCGGGCACCGCGGCGCCGAGGTCCGGCGTCAGCGCCTGCCACTGCACGGTGAGCATGCGGTGGCGCTGGAGGTCGCGGAAGGCGCCGTAGTCCGACACGACCTCGAACCGGTAGCGCAGCGCCTCGAAGCCGCGGCCGGGCCGGTGCCGACGGTTGCCGCGCTCGCCGACGAGGTCGCCCAGCAGGCGGGCGCGTTCGTCCGCGGGCAGCTCGGCGACCGTCGCGAGCGTCTCGTCCTCGGGCGTCGCCGCGGCCTCGAACAGCAGCGCGGCGAGCAGGCGGTCCTCGTCGCCGTCGACGTGGAGCAGCCGGACCGACGGGCGGTCCTCCGGCTCCTCCTCGCGGTCCAGGCCGAGCCGCGCCGCCCAGTGCTCGGCGGCCGAGCGGCGCTGCTGGATGTACGCGGCCCAGGCGCCGCCGCGGTCCGGCCGCTCGACGCGCGCGACGAAGCTCGGCATGACGGCCTTGATCGCGGCGAGGATCAGCTCGCCGTAGCGCCGCGCCTCGGGCAGCGGGTGGCCGATCAGGTGCAGGATGAGCTGCTCGTACGCCTGGCCCGTGGCGTAGATGCCCATGTGCGAGAGCGAGGCCGCCGGCAGCAGCCCGCGCAGGAGGTCCAGCGCCTTCGCGTTCACCGCGCGCCGCCGCGCCGCCTCCGGCTCGCCGTCCGTGCGCGGGAACGTCCCGTCCACCCACGCGCGCACGCGCGGGAGCGCGTCCGCGTACGTGTCGAACAGGAAGTCCATCGCCGCCTCGTAGCCCGGGCCGAGCGCGGGGTCGCGGTAATAGCGGTAGCGCGGGCCGCCGGCGCCGGCCGGCCCTCGCGCGGCGGCGTCACCGCCGCCCACGCTCACCGCCACCCGCGGCGGCGTCACCGCCGCCCACGTCACCGCCACCCGTGGCGGCATCACCGCCGCTCGCCCATCGGGCGGTCGTACGCGATGTATCTCGTGGACTGCTCGAGGTAGGCGCCCAGCCGCGGGCGCTGGAGGATCTTGGTGAGGATGTTCGAGGTCCACTCGCAGGCCACGTGGGCGCCGCCGAGCTGGGCCACCGAGTCGTCGCCGTAGCCGACGAAGATGCGCTCGTACAACTCGGCCGCGCGGCGGCCCTCTTCACCGTCGAAGCGGCCGCCCTCCGGCACCGAGTCGGCGAACTCCTCCAGGAACAGCCGCCGCAGCGTGCCCGGGTAGCGCGAGTAGCGCGCGAACAGCGCCCCCTTGACCGTCTCCGGCAGGTTGACCAGCGCGAAGACCGGACCGTCCAGATCCGTGAAGTGCGGGGCGAGCCGCGCGCGCTCCTCGGGCGTCAGGTGGTCGGAGGGGTAGTCCACGGGACGGCCACCCTACCGCGGCTCCCGGCGGCTTTCGACGAGCCGGTGACGCGCGTTCCGGGCGATTTCGACGCCCATCGCGGGCGCCACCAGGGCGGCGGCTCCGAGCGGGGCCGGGTGTGCACCCCCGGCCCGTCTCGGCGATGCGTCAGGCGCCGGTGGGGTGTGCCCGGTGCGTCCCGAGGCGCAGCTCCTCGAACAGTCGCGGCATCATCGCGAGGCCTGCGAGCCCCACGAGGACGTAGACGACGTCGGCAGCCGTGCCGGTCCCGAGGATCTCCTCGACGACGTTCGTGTCGAAGAGGCCGACGATCCCCCAGTTGAGGGCGCCGATGACCACGAGCGCGAGCCAGATCGGCTCCGCGCGCTTGATGAGTTCCATCGCTTCCTCCTTCGCGAGCGACGGATTGTGTGATTGCGCACGAGATACGCTCGCGAGGCGCGTTGGTTACGCGTGTGCAGGGATTTTGTCGCGGCGCCGCAGGCCGATCGACCGCCGCGCACCGATGTTCAGCGCGGCCAGACCAGGCAGTCCTCCCTCGCTCGCTCGGCGGAGCCGGCGGTTCGGGCGGTGGCGGAGACGAGGTGACGGTCGACCTTCGTGCGCCCGAGCTCGAGGCCGAGCTCCAGCCCGAGGCGGCCGGCGAGCGCGACGTAGTCGGACCCGTCGTCGACGGCGTAGACGCTGCGCTCGACGGTCCCGACCGCGGCGGTGTGCCGGATCACCGCCTTCACGTCCTCGAACATCTCCCGCGGCCACGGCGCCCGGACGCGCAGCAAACGCGACGCCGCCGCGCGGTTCGCCGGCACGCGGAGGTCCAGCCGCGCGACGGTCTCGACGACCTCGCCCGCGCGGCCCGGGGTCGCCGCCCGGAAGGCCAGCTCGCGCGGGCCGCCGCGGTCGCGCGTGTACTCGATCAGCACCGGCCCGGTGCTCTGGCTGCCGATCGTGTTGCCGAACGCGTCGGACATGCGCGGGCCCTGCGTCTCCGTCCGGAAGTAGAGCGTCGTCTCGCCGCGGCCGAGCCGCACGCCGGCCGATGACTGGCTCGACGCCTCGATGCCGAGCATGTGCGACCCGACGGGGTTGTCGTCGCCGAGCTTGACGCCGAGACCGGCCCAGCCGCTGGAGGCAAGCCCGCCCTCGCCGGAGCGCCACGCGGGCCGCGGCGCCTTCGCGTCGCCCGCCAGGTAGCGCGACGCGCTGGCGACGTCCGGGAACTCGTAGCCCGTCGCGCCCGCGACCGTGAAGCCGAGCGCGCCGTCGGCCCCGAACCGCAGCGGGCCGGCCTCGAAGCCGAGCCCGCCGCTCACGCCCGCCTCGTCGCCGTCGGATCGCGTGACCGTGACCGATCCGTCGGACCGCCGCGCGACGGTCACCTCATGCCGCTCGCCCACCCGGATGGAGACGACCGTGACCGCCGCGCCGCCGCCGCGCCGGCTCTCCGCGAGCGTGCACGGCCGCAACCCGGCGGCGACGGCGTCGGCCGGCCGGCAGATGTCGCCGGCGACGAGGCAGACGCCGGTCTTGACCACCCGGGCGACCTCCGCGCCGACCTCCGGCAACCCCGCCGCCGGGCCGGCGGCCGCGAGGACTGCGGCCACGACCGCGAGGAGCCCGACGTACTCGATCGAGCTCTGGCCGGCGGCGGGGTGTCGGGGAGGGGAGGGCGCCACGAAGCGTGTAGGGCGGCGCGGCGAAAGTTCGCCCCCTCGGGCTGACGATCGGCGTCGCCGGCCGGGGGCGTGGCCCGGGCGGACGTCAACGGCTCGCGTTGAGGGGGTGGCCTGACGGAGCGGCGTGTGACGTTGTGGGGCCTATAGCCCCAAACGTCACAAGCCGGCGCCGCGGCGGCACCCCCGCCACCCCACCCAGCCGCCGTTCTCGGGGCGCCGATGGGCGGCCCGGCGCCGACGGACGCTGAGGACTACACGAGGTTGGTGAAGGCGGCCGCGGCGTCGCGGGCGGCTTCGACGACCGGGTCGGGGTAGATCCCGAGCGCGACGGTGAGGAGCGCGCAGACGACGGCGACGATCGCGACCTCGGGCTGGCGCACGCGGACGGCGCCGGCGCCGGTCGGGGCGTCCTCGACGACCACCGTGGCCGAGTCCTCGCGGCGGGCCGGGACAACCGGCTCGCCCGAGCGCGGCGAATCGGACGCGGCCTCGGGCTCGTCGTCCGCCTCGGGCGCACCGCCCGCCATCGCGGGACGGACGGCGGCGCCGGCGCGCGGCACGCGCACCGGGACCTCGGACGCCGACCGCATCCACACCGCGGCGACGACCCGCAGGTAGTAGACGAGCGAGATCGCGGACCCCAGGACGATCGCGACGCCGAGCCACGCGTACTCGTTGTCCACCGCGGCCTGGATCAGGAACAGCTTCCCGAAGAACCCGGCGGTGGCGGGGAAGCCCGCCAGCGACAGCATCGCGATCGTCATCGGCCAGGCCAGCCACGGCCGCTCGGCCCCCAGCCCGTACAGCGAAGAGATGTCGTCCTCGACACCCGTCTCGCGCTCCCGCGCCACGATCACGGCGAACGCCGCCAGGTTCATCACCAGGTACGCGGCGAGGTAGAAGATCGTCGCCTGGATCCCGAGCTTCGTCGACACCACGACGCCCGCGAGCATGTAGCCCGCCTGCGCCACGGAGGAGTAGGCGAGCAGGCGCTTCAGCGACGACTGCCCGAGCGCGCCCACGTTCCCGACCACGATCGTGACGACGGCCAGCGCGGCGAGCGCCGGCGCCCACACGTCCGAGCCCGCGATCAGCGCGGTGTCGAACAGCCGCAGCAGGATCCCGAACGCCGCCGCCTTCGTCGCCACCGCCATGAACGCGGTCACGGGCGTCGGCGCGCCCTCGTAGACGTCCGGCGTCCACTGGTGGAACGGCGCCACCGACGCCTTGAACGCCAGCCCCGCCACCACCAGCGCGAGCCCCGCGAGGAACAGCGTGTCGTCCTGCACGTCCGGCGCGGCGGCCGCGACCGCCTCGAACGACGTCGACCCCGTCGCGCCGTACAGCAGCGCGAGCCCGTACAGCAGCGTCGCCGAGCCGACCGACCCGATGATCAGGTACTTCAGGCCGGACTCGAGCGAGTGCTCGCGCCGCATGTGCGTCGCGCACAGCACGTACAGCGGGATCGACAGCAGCTCGAACCCGAGGAACAGCACGACGAAGTCGCGCGCCGCGACCAGGATGACCATGCCGAGCATCGAGCTCAGCAACAGCGCGTAGTACTCGCCCTCGCCCGCCTCGGCGGTCGCCCGCGAGCGCAACGAGAGCGCCACGGTGGCGATGCCGGCCAGGCAGAACAGCACGGTCAACCCCAGCGTCAGGTCGTCCATCGCCATGGCGCCGTCGATGACCGTGACGTTCTCGCCCCACTGCCAGACGCACAGCCCGATCGTCACGCAGCCCGTCAGCACGGTCAGCAGCGGCACGACGCTCACCCGCACGAAGCGCGCCCGCGCGAGGCCCACGAGCAGCACGATGCAGGCGCCCGCGGTCAAGGCGACGACCGGCGACAGCGCCGCCCAGTCGATCTCGGGGCCTTGCACCTTGGCCTGCGCCAAGACACCGATCACGGCGTCGCCCCCGCCGAAGCTCGCGCCTCGGACACGCCCGCCGATTCCAGGGCCGGCGCCATGACCGACCGCACGGCCGGCGCGGCGTCCTCGATCGGCCGCTGCGGGTACAGCGCGAACGCCACGATCGCCAACACGAGCGGCACGAGCACCGCCGCGTCGCGCACCGTCATGTCGAACGACGTCACCGCGGGCCCCGTCCGGTTGTGCATCGACCGGATGTACAGCCGCAGCGCGTAGACCGCCGCCAGGATCACGCCGATCGAGGCGATGAACGCGTAGACGATCTTCGACTCGAACGCCCCGGCCAGGATCATGAACTCGCCCACGAAGTTCGCCGAGCCCGGCATCGCGAGCGTCGCCAGCGTGGCGACCAGGAACAGCCCGGCCAGCACCGGCGCGCGGAACGCGATGCCGCCCATCTCGCGGATGTCGTCCGAGCCCGCGGCCCGCTCGGCCAGCAGCACCGCCACGAGGATCATCGGCGCCACCACGAGCCCGTGGTTGATCGCCTGGAGCAGCGCGCCCTGGGCGCCCGTCGCGCCCGCGTCGACCGCGAACGCGCCCACCGTGATGAACCCGAGCTGCGCCATCGACGAGTAGCCGAGGATCAGCCGCACGTTGGTCTGCGTGAACGCCATCACCGAGCCGTACAGGATCGAGAGCAGCGCGAGCACCAGGAGGATCTCCTGGAAGTCGGCCGCCGCGTCCGGGAAGAACGGCAGCGCTATCCGCAGGAAGCCGTAGGCGGCGACCTTCGACACCACGCCCGAGAAGACCGCCAGCGCCGGCAGCGGCATCGTCCGGTAGGCGTCCGGCATCCACCCGTGGAACGGGAACGCCGGCATCTTGATCAGGAACGCCAAGGCGAACGCGGCGAAGATCCACTTCTGCGTGCTCTCGGCGAGCGGCCGCGCGGCGATGTCGGAGAACGCGAAGCTCAGCTCCGCCGGCCCGCGCGCGCTCAGCACCGCCGTCGCCACCGCCGCGGCCAGCATCAGCAGCGAGCCGACGAGCGTGTAGACGACCATCTTCACCGCCGCGGCGACCCGATCCGGCCCGCCCCAGATGCCGACCAGGAAGTAGAACGGCACGAGCATCAGGTCGAAGAAGAGGACGAACAGGCCGAGGTCCTGGGCGAGGAACGCGCCCAGCACCGCCGTCTCCGCGATCCCGAAGTGCAGCGCGAACTGCGACGCCCGCGCCGGCGGCCGGAACGTCAGCCACAGCGCCGACGCCGCGAACAGCAGCGCCGTCAGCACCACGAGCCACAGGTTCAGCCCGTCGACGCCGAGCTTGTAGCGGATGCCGAGGTCGGTGATCCACTCGTCGTCGGTGAGGTACTGGAGCCCGCGGGCGGCCGCGTCGAAGTCGATCGCCATCAGGATCGCGTAGCCGAGCGGCACCAGCGCGCCGACCAGCGCGAACACCGGCGCCGCGCGGCGCGGCATGAACGCGCCGAGGATGCCGAACGCCAGCGGCCAGAAGATGAGGATGGAGAGGTGGATCGTCATGCGGAGATCAGGAAGTAGGCGCCCAGGCTGGTGAGGCCGACCAGCAGCAGTGCGGCGTAGTAGCGCAGGTAGCCGGTCTGCACGCCGCGCACCGCGGCCGACAGCGCGCGCACGGCGCCGCTGGTGCCGCCGACGAGCACGCCGTTGACGAACCCGCGCTCGATGACCGAGTTGGAGAACCGGCCGAACCACGAGGATCGGCCGCGTGAACAGCAGGTCGATCGCCTCGTCGAAGTACCACTTGCGCACGAAGAAGTTGTGCAGCGCCCGCGGCGCGGGCGCGGATCGCCGCCGGGCGCTCGGGCTGCTTCACCCACAGCGTGTAGGCGATGAAGATGCCGAGCGCGCCGAGGCCCGCGCCGATCAGCATGCCGATGATCACGGCCGTGCCGCTCGGCTCGAGCTCCGCGTAGAGCGACGAGTCGTGGAACGTCGGCTCGAGGAAGTGGTGCAGCGACTCGTTGACGTGCGGGATCTGCACGACGCCGCCGACGATGGCCAGGACCGCCAGCGCGCCCATCGCGACCTTCATCGTGCCCTCGCGCTCGGCGATGTGGTGATCGGGCCCGGGGAAGCCGACGTCGGTGTCCTCGACCTCGCCGGTCGCCGGGTTGGTGTGCTCGGGCGCGTGGTACAGGTGCCCGTGCTCGAGCTCGCGCGCCGGCTCGACCGGCTCGCCGAGGAACGCGCGGAAGATCATCCGGAACGTGTAGATCGCGGTCAGCAGCGCGCCGAGGTAGCCGAGCACGCCGAGCACCACGTGCCAGCCGCCGCGGTCGAGCAGCAGGGCGATGATCTCGTCCTTGGAGAAGAAGCCCGAGAACGGCGGGATGCCGGACAGGGCGAGGCCGCCGATCACCATGCAGCCGAACGTGAACGGCATCGCGCGCCGGAAGCCGCCCATCTTGTCGAGGTCCTGGGTGCCGGCCATCGCCGCGATCACCGAGCCGGCCGCCATGAACAGCAGCGCCTTGAAGAACGCGTGCGTCATCAGGTGGAAGAGCCCGGCCGCGTACGCGGCGGACGACACCGCCATGACCATGTAGCCGATCTGCGACATCGTCGAGTAGGCGATGACGCGCTTGAGGTCGGTGACGACGAGGCCGATCGACGCCGCGATCAGCATCGTCACGCAGCCGATGATCGCGCCCACGTCGGCGGCGGTCGGCGCCTGCTCGAACAGCGGGTGCATGCGCGCGATCAGGTAGACGCCGGCGGTGACCATCGTGGCGGCGTGGATCAGGGCGGAGACCGGGGTCGGGCCCTCCATGGCGTCCGGGAGCCAGGTGTGCAGCGGCACCTGGGCGGACTTCGCGAACGCGCCGACCAGCAGCAGGATGCAGCCCGCGACGAGGTCGCCGTCGTTGCGCCCGAACGCGTCCGGCACCGCCTCGAAGACCTTCAGGAAGTCGACCGACCCGGTCTCGCGCAGGATGAAGAACGTGCCGAGCACGAGCCCGACGTCGCCCGCCACGTTGATGACGAACGCCTTGATGCCGGCGGCGGTGGCGGTCGTGCGGCGGTACCAGAACGAGATCAGGAAGTACGACGCCGCGCCGACGAACGCCCAGCCGACGATCAGCAGCACGAAGTTGCCGGCCAGGACCAGCAGCAGCATGCTGAACACGAAGAAGTTCAGGTAGGCGAAGAAGCGCGTGTAGCCGCGGTCCGACGCCATGTAGCTCACCGAGTAGAGGTGGATGAGCATGGAGACGCCGGAGACGACGCAGATCATGAACACCGACAGCGGGTCGATCAGGATCGAGAGCTGCGCGTCCAGCCCCTGCGTCACCGCGTAGTCCCACGCGGTCGAGACGACCTGGCGCTCCTCCTCGCCGCGGCCCTCGAGCGCGATCAGCGTCGCGACCGACGCGCCGAACGAGACCGCGATCGCGCCCGTGCCGATCCAGCCGTGCGCCTTCCACGGCAGCAGGCGCCAGGTGAGCGCGATGACCAGGAAGCCCGCCAGCGGCGCGAGCAGGACGATCCACGCGGAGGTGGTCATCCTTGAAGCTCCCGCAGCTCGTCGACGTCGATCGGCAGCCGCCGGCGGAAGATCGCCACGATCAGGCCGAGCCCGACGGCGACCTCACAGGCGGCCACCACCATCACGATCAGCGCGAAGATCTGGCCGTCGCCGTTGCCGTGCATGCGCGCGAACGTGACCAGCGCCAGGTTCGAGCCGTTGAGCATCAGCTCGAGGCACAGCAGGATCACGAGCGGGTTGCGCCGCACGAGCACGCCGCCGGCCCCGATCGAGAAGATCAGCGCCGAGACGACCAGGTACCACTCCATGCTCATCGCTCGGGCGGTCCTCCGGCCTCGATCATCGTGCCGCGCGGGGCGTCGATCCGCGTGCCGGCGTCACCGCGCAGCACGTCGGCCACCGAGATCTCGCGCGGGTCCTCGAGCCCGCTCCGCCGGCGGGCGAGGATCACCGCGCCGACGGCGGCGACGAGCAGCAGCAGCGAGGCCACCTCGAACGCGACGAGGAAGCGCGTCAGGAACAGCCGGCCCATCTCGGCCGCGGTGCCGAAGCCGGTGTCGGCCGCCTCGCCGCGCACGCCGCGGATGCCGGCGCCCTCGGTCTCCAGCGCCGCGAGCCCCGAGCCGAGCACGGCGATGCACAGCTCCACGAACAGCGCGCCCGCGAACAGCAGCGAGACGTTCCGAAGCGCGCCACCGCCCCCGCCGACCGGCCGGTCCTGGTCGCCGACGTAGGCGACCACGAACACGTACAGCACCATCACCGCGCCGGCGTAGACGACCACCTGCGCGGCCGCGACGAACTCGGCCCGCAGCAGCAGGAACAGCGCCGCCAGCGCCAGCAGGTGGCAGACGAGCGACAGCACCGCGTAGAACGGGTTGCGCAGGGAGACGGTCCCGATCGCGCCGGCCACGGCGCCGATCGCGGCGAGGAAGAAGAAGACCTCGGCCATGCGGTGGCGGAACTTACTCGTCCGCCGCGCGCAACGGCGTGCGCTCCAGCGGCTCGGCGAGCAGCATCTCCTTGGTGAAGATGAGGTCCGAGCGGTTGTAGTCGGACATCTCGTAGTCGTGACCCATCGTGATCGCGTCGAACGGGCACGCGATCTCGCAGTAGCCGCAGAAGATGCAGCGCGAGAGGTTGATCTCGTAGACCGCGGCGTAGCGCTCGCCGGCGCTGACGCGGTTCTCCGGCGTGTTCTCGGCCGCCACGACGCGGATGCAGTCCGCCGGGCAGGCCGCAGCGCACAGCGAGCAGCCGACGCACTTCTCCAGCCCCGTGTCCTCGAAGCGGTGCAGCTTGTGGCGCCCGCGGAAGCGCGGGTACACCGGCGTCTTCTCCTCGGGGTACTCCATCGTCAGCGGCTTCTCGACCACGCGCGCGAGCGTCGTGCGAAGGCCCTTGAGCGTCGCGCCGAACGCGCGGTACGCGCCCCTCGCGGCGCCCGGCGCAGGCGCGCGCTGGACCTGGATCACGTCATCTCCGGGAGTCCACCGGTCAGGAGTCACCAGATCACCACCAGGATCGCGGTCACGAGGGCGTTGAGCGTCGCGAGCGGGAGGAAGATCTTCCAGCCCAGCGACATCAGCTGGTCGTAGCGCAGGCGCGGCAGCGTCGCGCGCACCCAGATGAAGACGAACAGGAACAGGCACATCTTCACCAGCACGACGATCGGATCGACCCACGTCGGCGGGTCGACGAACGGGATGTTCCACCCGCCCAGGAAGAGCGTCGTGGCCAGCAGCGAGACGACGACGATGTTCAGGTACTCCGCGGCGAAGTACGCGGCGAAGCGGCCGCCGCCGTACTCCGTGTTGTAGCCGCCGACCAGCTCGGCGTCGGCCTCCGGCAGGTCGAACGGCGGGCGGTTGGTCTCCGCGAAGCCCGCGACCAGGAAGATGATGAAGCCGAAGAACTGCGGGACGATGAACCACAGGTTCCCGTCGCCCGACTGCGCCTCGACGATCTCCGTCAGCGACAGCGAGCCGGTCATCATCACCACGCCGATCAGCGACAGGCCCTGCGCGACCTCGTAGGAGATCAGCTGGGCCGCCGAGCGCATGGCGCCGAGGAACGAGTACTTCGAGCCGGACGCCCAGCCGCCGAGCATCAGGCCGTAGAAGGCGATCGCGCCGAACGCGAAGGCGAACAGGATGCCGATGCTCGGGTCGATGCCGTAGAGCCCGACCTCGGTCCCGAAGATGTCGACGGTGTCGGAGAACGGGATGATCGCGATCGTCGCGACCGCCGTCAGCATCGAGATCGCCGGGCCGAGCGCGAACAGCCAGCCGATCGAGGTCCGCGGCCGGAACTGCGCCTTGAACAGCAGCTTCGCGATGTCGGCGATCGGCTGGAGGATGCCGTAGGAGCCGACGCGGTTCGGGCCGTAGCGGTACTGGAAGCGCCCGAGCACCTTGCGCTCGGCCAGCAGGACCAGCGGCACGAACTGGAAGATGACCCCGAAGATGACCAGCGCCTTGAGGAGCTGGATCCACCAGGGCTCGTAGTAGCCGACCTCGGCGAGCACGAGGGGCACGTTCACGTGGAGCCCTCCTCGGACTGGGTGGGTGGGGACGGTGTCCCCGCGGGCGGGATGTCGAGCGGGGCGGAGGGCGGCATCTCCGACCGGCCCTCGGCGGCGGGGGCGACCTGCGCCGGCACGGCGGAGGCCACCGCCTCGGCGGGACCGCCGACGCGGCGGACCTCGACCATCGAGGCCGTCAGCGAGTTGGCGGGCTGCTCGCGCGTGCCCTCGGCGAGGAAGACGGACCCGCCCGGCACGGCGGCGCGCAGCCTCACCGCTCCGCGCACGCGGGTCCCGTTGGAGCCGACCTCGACCTGGTCGCCCTCGTGGATGCCGAGCCGCTCGGCGTCGGCCGGCGACAGCTCGACGACCTGGCGCGGGCGCAGGAACTGGAGCGACGGCGAGACGTCGACCTCCTTCGAGCTCCACAGCGAGCGGAACGTGCCGAGCCGCAGCGCGGCGTCGGACGCCGCCGGGACGGCGGAGGGCACCTCGAGCTTGGCGGGCTCCCAGGCCGGCCCGTCGAAGGCCGCCGCGGCCTCGGACGCGGGCCAGCGGACGCCGCGGCCGCCGATGAGGTCGAGCGTCAGCCCCGCGTAGAACGGGACCGCCTCGAACAGCTGCCGCGAGGCCATCGGGCCGGTGAGGATCCCGAGGTCGAGGCCGGTGCCGCTCGCGACGTCGGCGATGACCTGCCACAGCGGGCGGACGCCGCTGCCGGTCCCGCCGCCGGCCGCCGTCGGCCGGCCGATCGCCGGGCGCAGGCGCTGGACGCGCCCGTCGGGGTGGGTGAGCGTGCCCTCCTTCTCCGCGTAGGCCTCGGCGGGGAAGACGACGTCGGCGTGCTCGCGGACCGTCTCGGTCATCACCGAGTCGACGGCGATGACGGTCTGCGCGGTGTGCAGCGCGGCGTCCCACAGGGCGCGGTCCGGGTGCGTGCGCAGCGGGTCGGCGTGGTGCAGCCAGACCGTCGCCACGTCGCCGGACGCCAGCGCCTCGGCGATCCCGCGTGCGTCGGCGCCGGGCTCGGCGAGGGTCGCGTAGCCGGGCCCGTGGCCGGGCGAGAAGCCGGCCTCGCGCAGGCCGCGGCCGTTCGGCGACGAGGGCGCCTCGAGCAGGCCCGCGCCGTCGCGGCCGGCCAGGCCGAGGCGCGCGGCCAGGTTGAGCAGGGCGCGCGCGGCCTGCGCGCCGCCCGGCCCGTCGAGCAGCCGCTCGCCGTAGACGATCACGACCTCGTCACCGGCGTCGCGCAGCCAGTCGGCCAGCTCCTGCACCGCGCCGGCGCTGCTGCCGGCGCTCGATGCGGCGCCGCCGAGGCTGCCCTTGTCGCCGGCCAGCGCGGCGTCGAGCGCCACGAGCAGGCCCTCGCCGGCGCCCGGCGCGTGGCGCAGGGTCAGCGTCGCGTGGGAGTCGAGCGCGGTCGGCCGGGCGCTGATGACGCCGACCTTCGTGTCGTGCCGGCGCACGCCCTTGCGGATGCGCAGGTCCCAGACCGGCGCGTCGTCGATCGGGTCGCAGTCGACGAGCAGGACGGCGTGCGCGTACTCGAGGTCGGGCACGGACGCCTGGAGCCCCGGGGCGGCCAGCGCGCGGGCGACGTCGAGCGGCGGCTCGCCGCCCGGCCGGGCGCTGAGGTTGCCGGAGCCGAGGCCCTCGCGGAACAGCCGCTGGAGGAGGAAGGCCTCCTCGTTGGTGGTCTCGCCCCCCGCCACCGCCGCGGTCCTCGCGCCCGCCTTCTCGAGCGCCTGCGCCGCATGCGACAACGCCTTCTCCCAGCTGGCCGGCTGGAGCACGCTGCCCTCGCGGACCAGCGGCTGCGCGATCCGCTCGTCCGTGTGGACGTGCTGGTAGGCGAAGCGGCCCTTGTCGCACAGCCAGCCGTCGTCGACCTCTTCGTGGTCGCGCGCGAGCACGCGCATCACGCGCTCGTCGCGGACGGTCAGCTCGACGTTGCACTGCGCCGGGCACAGCGTGCAGATCGTGCCCGCGCCCTCGATGTCCCACGGGCGCGCGCGGAACCGGTACGCGCGCGAGGTGAGCGCGCCGACCGGGCACAGCTCGATGATGTTGCCGCTGAACGGCGCGACGTACGGGTGGCCGTCGAACGTGCCGACGAACGAGTGCGCGCCGCGCTCGAGCAGGATCAGCTGGTAGTCCTCGGAGATCTCCTGCGAGAACCGCACGCAGCGGTAGCAGAGGATGCAGCGCTCGCGGTCGATCGCGATCAGCGGCGACAGCTCGAGCGGCTTCTTGAAGTGGCGCTTGGGCTCGATGAAGCGCGACGTGCCCGGGCCCCAGCCGTAGGTGATGTCCTGGAGCGGGCACTCGCCGCCCTTGTCGCAGACGGGGCAGTCGAGCGGGTGGTTGATGAGCAGGAACTCGACCACCGCGCGCTGGGCCACGTGCACGCGCTGGGTCTGGGTGTGGACGACCATGCCGTCCTTGACCGGCGTCGAGCAGCCGGTCTGGAGCTTCGGGATGCCCTCGATCTCGACCAGGCACATGCGGCAGGCGCCGACGGGCTGGCCGAGCTTGGGCTCGTAGCAGAAGACGGGGATCTCGACGTCGCCGTACTTGGCGGCGTCGACCAGCATCGAGTTGGCCGGCGCGATGACCTCGCGGCCGTCGATGGTGAACGTCACCATCTGGATCCGCGGGCGCGGCATGGCGCTACGCCACCGCCGCCTGCGGATACGGGCCGGCGTGCTCGTCGCGGTTGACCTGCGGGATCGCCGCGCCGAGACCGTTGCGCTCGCGCGCGGCCTCGATGTGCTGCTCGAACTCCTCGCGGAAGTGCAGGATCATCGAGCCGATCGGCATCGCCATCGCGTCGCCGAGGACGCACAGGCAGTTGCCGATGATCTGCTCCTGGACCGAGGCCATGATGTCGAGGTCCATCGGGGTCGCCTCGCCGCTCTGGATGCGCTCGAGCATCTTCACGGTCCAGTTCGTCCCCTCGCGGCACGGGCGTGCACTTGCCGCAGGACTCGTGGCGGTAGAACTTCGCGGTCTTCAGCGCCACGTCGACGATCGAGATCGAGTCGTCGATGACGATGATCGCGCCGGAGCCGAGCATCGAGCCGGCCTTCGCCATCGAGTCGAAGTCGTACGGGAGGTCGAGGTGCTCGTCCGAGCCGGTCAGCACGGGAGCGCTCGAGCCGCCGGGGAACCAGGCCTTGACCTTGCGGCCCTCCGGCGGGCCGCCGGCGAGGTCGAAGATGATCTCGCGCGACGGGACGCCGAGCGTGATCTCGTAGTTGCCGGGGCGCGTGACGCAGCCCGAGACGCTGACCACCTTGGTGCCCGTCGAGGTCGCCGTGCCGATCTTGGCGAACGCCTTGCCGCCCATGTCGAGCACGATCGGGACGTTCATCAGCGTCTCGACGTTGTTGATCAGCGTCGGCCCGCGGTAGAGGCCCTGGATCGCGGGGAACGGCGGCTTCAGGCGCGGGTTGCCGCGCTTGCCCTCCAGCGAGTCCAGCAGCGCGGTCTCCTCGCCGCAGATGTACGCGCCGGCGCCGCGGTGGACGACGAGGTCGAGCGTGTGCGTGGAGCCGAGGATGTTCTCGCCGATGTAGCCGGCGTCGCGCGCCTCGGCCAGCGCGGCGTCGAGCACGTCGGCCTGGTGCTCGTACTCGCCGCGGATGAAGATGAACGACTTGTTCGCGCCGATCGCGAACGCCGCGATGATCATCCCCTCGATGAGCAGATGCGGGTTCTTCTGCATCAGCTCGCGGTCCTTGAAGGTGCCGGGCTCGGACTCGTCGGCGTTGCAGACGATGTACTTGTCCATCGCCCCCCTGGGGATGAACGACATCTTCTTGCCCATCGCGAAGCCGGCGCCGCCGCGGCCGCGCACGTTGGAGGCGAGCATCTCCTCCAGCACCGTCTGCGGCTGCATCTTCAGCGCCTTGCGCAGCATCTTGTAGCCGCCGCGCTTCTCGTAGACCTTGCGCGTGTTGAGCCCCGGCTCGTCGAGGTCCTTGTAGAGGATCTCGGTCACGGCCGGTCCTTCCAGTAATCCAGGGCCTTGGGCCGCTTCTTCAGCTGCTTGGCCTCCAGCGGCGGGCGGCCGGCGATCACGTCGTCGACGATCGTGCGGCAGTCCTCGGCCGCCAGCGGGCCGACGTACTCGCCGTCGACGGACGCCATCGGCGCGATGTCGCACGCGCCGAGGCACTCGAACGCGCGCACGTTGAAGCGCGGGTCGTCGCCGGCGGCGGACAGCATCTCCTCGTAGATCGCGTCGGCGCCGAGCAGCGAGCACGAGATGTTCGTGCAGACGTAGACCTGGTGCTCGCCGACGGGCACGCGTGTCGAACATGTCGTAGAACGTCGCGACGGCGATCAGGTAGCCCGGCGTGAGCCGCATGACGCAGGCGGCCTCCTCGATCGCGATCGGGGAGCACCAGCCGTGCTCGCGCTGGACGATCTTGAGCGCCGGGATCGCCGCGGAGCGGATGTCCGGGTACTTCGCCATCTCCGCCTCGATCTCGCGGCGGATCTGCTCGGGCACGGGCGTACTCGCGGGATCGGGGACGACCGCCGGGTCCTTCGTGAGGTCCGCCGCCTCGTCCCAGCCCGGGACGCGCGAGCCGTGTGCGAACCGCTTGACCTTGCTGGGATCTATGGCCATCAGCGGTCGATCCCGCCGAGGATCGGGTCGAGCATGGCCAGCGACGCGATCAGGTCGGCGATGTAGCCCTCGCGGACCATCGCGGGGAACGCCTGGAGGTTCACGAACGAGGGGTCGCGCATGTGCACGCGCGCGGGCTTTGACGAGCCGTCGGAGCGCAGGAACACGCCGTACTCGCCGCGCGGGCCCTCGATCGGGTAGTAGATCTCGCCCGGCGGCACGCGGAAGCCCTCGGTGACGAGCTTGAAGTGGTGGATCAGCGCCTCCATCGAGGTCGCCAGCTCGTGCCGCGGCGGCAGCGCGTACTTGCGGTCGTCGGTGATGTACGCGCCCTCGGGCAGCCCGTCGAGCGCCTGCTCGATGATCTTCAGCGACTCGCGCATCTCCGCCATCCGCACGCGGTAGCGGTCGTAGTTGTCGCCGACCGTGCCGACCGGGATGTTGAAGTCGAAGTGGTCGTAGGAGGAGTAGGGCGCCGCCTTGCGCAGGTCCCACGGGTTGCCGGTCGCGCGCAGCAGCGGGCCCGTCACGCCGAGGTCGAGCAGCGTCTGCTCGTCGACCGTGCCGACGCCGCGCAGGCGCTGGAGCACGATCTGGTTGGAGTCGATGATCGCCGAGTACTGGTCCAGGCGGGCCGGGAACTCGGCGAGGAACTTGCGCACGCGCTTGTCCCAGCCGACCGGGATGTCCTCCATCACGCCGCCGACCTGGATGTAGCGCGTGTGCATGCGCTGGCCCGAGGACATCTCGAACAGGTCGAGGATCTGGTCGCGGTCGCGCCAGCCGTACCAGAAGATCGAGATCGCGCCGAGGTCCAGCGCGCCGGTGAGGAGCCACAGCAGGTGGGAGGCGATCCGGTTGAGCTCGAGGTGGATGACCCGCAGGTACTGGCCGCGCGGCGGCACCTCGAGCCCCACGAGCGTCTCGACCGCCCCGCAGAACGCCATCGCGTTGAAGTAGTACGCGAGGTAGTCCATCCGCTCGATGACGGGGATGACCTTCCAGTAGGACTTGTCCTCGCACGTCTTCTCGATGCCCGTGTGGACGTAGCCGATGATCGGCTCGATGTCGCGCACGACCTCGCCCTCGAGCGTGGTCAGCAGCCGCAGCACGCCGTGCGTGGCCGGGTGGTGCGGCCCGAGGTTGAGCGTCATCAGCTCCTGGTCGAGCGCGCCCTCGTGCGCGATGTGCGAGAGCTCGTGCGAGTCCTCCATCTCCCGGTAGGCGAGCGTCCTTCCGCCCACCTGGCGCACGTCGGGAGTGCTCATTGGGTGTACCTCGGGAGCCGCGGCTCGTTGTGGGTGAAGAAGATCGGCTCGCCGCCGACCGGGAAGTCGCGCCGCTGCGGGTGCCCCTCGTAGTCCTCGGGCATCAGGATCCGGCGCAGGTTCGGGTGGCCGTCGAAGATCACGCCGAACATGTCGAAGACCTCGCGCTCCTGGTAGTTCGCGGTCGGCCACTCGTGAGTGACCGAAGGGACGTGCGGGTCGTCGACCGTGACGCGGACCTTCACCGTGATCCGGTCCACGTTCGCCATGTCGAGCAGCTCGTAGTGCACGCCGAGCCGCGGCTCCTCCGGGAAGTAGTCCACGCCGTGCACCGACGCCATCGACCTGAAGCCCTTCCCGCGCAGATGCTCGAGCGTGGCCTGCACGCTCTCGCGCGTCACGAGGATCGCCGCCTTGTCGCGGAAGTACGTGGTATCGAGGACGCCGTCCGCGTCGCGGTCGCGGAGCTCCTGCGCGATCAGCTCGAGGCCGGTCGCGTCAGGCACTCGTGCCCATCCTGCCGCCGCCGGAGATCCCGATCGTGTGGCCCGTGGCCGGGTCGGCCGCCGCCGGCTCGACGAACTCCTCCGTGCCGCGGCCGCCGTAGCGCGTGCGCCAGTCCTGGGTCGGGTTCGACAGGATCATCGAGCGCAGCTTGATGATCCCGTGCACGACGGCCTCGGGGCGGGGCGGGCAGCCCGGGACGTGGATGTCGACGGGCATGAACTTGTCGGCCGGCACGATCGCGTAGTTGTTGAACACGCCCATCGACGACGAGCACGCGCCCATCGCGATCGTCCAGCGCGGCTCGAGCATCTGGTCGTAGAGGCGGCGGACGACCGGCGCCATCTTGATCGAGACGCGGCCCGAGATGATCATCAGGTCGGCCTGGCGCGGCGAGGCGCGCAGCGCCTCCGAGCCCAACCGCGCGACGTCGGTGCGCGCGTCGACGATCGCCATCATCTCGATCGCGCAGCACGCGAGCCCGAAGGTGGCGGGGAAGATCGAGTTGCCGCGGGCCCAGTCCTGCATGCGCTCGAACGTCGTCAGCAGCAGGCTGTTCTCGACGTGCTTCTCGAGGTCCTCGCCCTCGAGCTCGCCGGCGAGCATCGCGCGGGCGGCCAGCTGGCGCGAGCGGAACTCGCCCTTGGCGCCGCTGCCGAGCTTCTGCCGCTTCACCTCCATTCGAGCGCCCCCCTCCTCCAGACGTAGACGAACGCGATCATCAGCAGGACGATGAAGACGATCGTCTCGATCAGCGCGAAGGTGCCGAACGCGTCGAGCTGGATCGCGACGGGGTAGAGGAAGATCACCTCGATGTCGAAGAGGATGAAGAGCATCGCGATCAGGTAGAAGCTGATCCCGAAGCGGAAGTTCTTCTTGACGTCCGACGGCAGGCCGCACTCGTAGGGGTCCGTCCTGGCCTTCGAGCGGCTGACGTTGCGCGGGCCCAGCAGCGAGTTGCCGAAGGCGAACACCAGCCCTATCAACGTCCCGAGGCCGACGAACACCAGCGCGGGAAGGTACGAGCGGATCACGGGCTGAGTTGTACCAGTTTGTGCGGGTCTGTTACTTAGTGCGGAAGAGCACGCAATCACGCGGTGTCAGGGCCATCCGGCCGCGCGGATCGCGAGGGCGGCCACGACCAGCGCCGACGAGGCCATCACCCCCATCTCGCGGCGCACGATCGCGCGAACTATCCCGTGCTGCTCGGCCTCCGGCAGCCGGCGCCATCCCGGCGCTGCCCTCGAGGCCGTGCGCGCCCAGCACCGTGTCGGCCGACGCGAGCCGCAGCTGCTCGGCCACGAACGACACGCCGAGCGGCGTCAGCCCGTAGATCAGGTGCAGCTCGGGGAGGTCGTGGCCGAGCGCGACGAGCACCAGCCCGTCGAGCGCCTGGAGGACCACCAGCGCCTGCCCGCCGCGCAGCAGCGGCCAGAACGCGCGGCTGTGGGTCGCGCGCCACCAGTGGTAGGCGCCCAGCGCGCCCGCGGCGACGTTGACCGCGATCAGCAGGCCGCCGAGGACGGCGTGGAACGCGGTCACCGGTACTCGCCGCGGAACCAGACGAGCGGCCGGCCGTCGCTCGCCTCGGCGCTCTCGACCGCGCCGATGCCGATCGTGTGGTCGCCGCCGGGGACGAGCTGCTCGAGCCGGCAGCCGACCCACGCGAGGCTGTCGTCGATCACCGGCAGGCCGTCGTGCAGCGTGTGCGGCACGCCGGCGAACTTCTCCTCCTCCGGCAGCTTGGACGCGAACAGCCGCGCCAGCTCCTCCTGGCCGGCGGCGAGCACGTTGACGCCGAAGCGCCGCGTGTCGCGCACGACCGTCAGCGTGCGCGCGGAGTTGTCGAAGGCGACGAGCAGCAGCAGCGGCTCCAGCGACAGCGACGCGAGCGCGTTGGCGGTCATGCCGACGGGGCCGGACGGGCCGGTGGCCGTGATCACCGTCACGCCCGTGGCGAAGTTGCCCATGACCGACCGGAAGTGGCGCGGGTCGACGGCCTTCATCGCACGACCAGGGTGCCGTACATCCCGAGCTCCTCGTGGTTGCCGAGGATGCACACGAGGTCGTACTCGCCGGGCCGCAGGCTCGTCGTGCGCCTCGCCGGAGGCGCCGGGCAGCAGCGTCTTCACGCGGGCGATGTCGCGCTCGCCGCGCCGGATCACGAGCGTGTGGCCGAGCCGCCCCTCGTTGGTGGCGCGGAACGTGAGCCGGCCCGGAGCGGCGCGGGCGCGCTTCGGCTCGACGAAGAAGTCGTCGAGCGTGACGGCCAGGCGACCGCCCTCGGGGCGCGCGGGCGGCTCGTCGCCGCCGCAGCCGGCGAGCGGCAGCGCCGCCGCCAGCACCAGCGCGAGCGCGGCGATTCCACGCCCGGGGGCGGCGGACCCCCTCGTGGTGGCGCGGCGGCACGGCATGAACGCGGGGGATTGTTCCGTATGCTGTGCGCCGCTCATGCGCCGCCTCCGCCGCTTCACGCTGTCAGCGACGCTCCTGTGCGCCGCCGGCGCGGCGGCCGGCTGCGGGTCGCAGGGCATCGACGTCTCGAGCGACCAGTACCGCGAGGGCGCCGAGATCTTCGCGACCCACTGCTCCGGCTGCCACACGTTCAAGCCGGCCGGCACGGAGGGCTCGGCGACCAACGTGGCGACCCGCGAGCGCAAGGACGGCCCGAACTTCAACGAGCGCAAGGAGGACGCCGCCGACGTCCTGTACGCGATCGAGAACGGCGGCTTCTCCTCGGGCCCGATGCCGCAGAACATCGTGACCGGCGAAGAGGCCCAGAAGGTCGCGGAGTTCATCGCCGAGTACTCGGGCAAGGAGGCCGTGCGGCCGCCCGACCCGCACGGCTCGCAGTAGCCGGCCGCGGCCGCGGATGCTCGACCTGAAGGCGATCCGCCGCGAGCCCGAGCCGGTGCGCGCGGCGCTGGCCCGGCGGCGGGACGGCTCCGACGCGCGGCTCGACGCGGTGCTCGCGCTCGACGCGCGGCGGCTCGAGCTGCTGCCCGAGGTCGAGGCGCTGCGCGCGCGGCAGAACGAGGCGTCGCAGGGCATCGCGCGCGCCAAGAAGGCCGGCGAGGACGCCTCCGGCGGCGATCGCCGAGATGCAGGAGGTCTCGCGGCGCGTGAAGGCGCTCGGCGAGGAGCTGAGCACGGTGGAGGCCGAGCTCGACGAGGCGCTCGGCTCGCTGCCCAACCCGCCCGACCCGACCGCGGCCGACGAGGACACGACGCTGCGCGAGGTCGGCGAGGCCGGCGCCACCGGCCGCGACCACCTCGAGCTGGCCGGCGACACGATCGACATGGAGGCGGGCGCGCGCCTGGCCGGCTCGCGCTTCGCCTACCTGCGCGGCGACCTCGTGCTGGTCTACCTCGCGCTCGTGCGCTGGACGGTCGGCCTGCTGGGGGAGCGCACGGCTTCGAGCCGGTCATCCCGCCCGTGCTCGCGCGCGAGGAGGCGCTGTTCGGCACGGGCTTCCTGCCCGACACGGAGCAGCAGATCTACCGGCTGGCCGACGATGCAGCTGTACCTGACGGGCACGAGCGAGGTCGCGCTGGCGTCGCTGCACGCCGGCGACATGCTCGCCGAGGAGGACCTGCCGCGGCGCTACGCGGGCATCTCGCCGTGCTTCCGGCGCGAGGCCGGCGCCGCGGGGCGCGACACGCGCGGGATCATCCGCGTGCACCAGTTCGACAAGGTCGAGATGTTCAGCTTCGTGCGCCCCGAGGACGCGCCGGAGGAGCACGAGCGGCTGCTGGCGATCGAGGAGGAGATCCTCGGCGCGCTCGAGATCCCCTACCGGGTGGTGAACATCGGGGCCGACGACCTCGGCGCGTCGGCGGCCAAGAAGTACGACTGCGAGGCCTGGATGCCCGGCCAGGAGCGCTACCGCGAGGTCACCTCGACCTCGAACACGACCGACTTCCAGGCGCGCCGGCTCGACGTCCGCTACCGCCCGGCGGGCGGCGGCCGGCCCGTCCACGCGCACACGCTCAACGGGACCGCGGTCACCTGGCGGCACCTGATCGCGCTGCTCGAGAACGGCCAGCGCGACGACGGGGTCGGTCGCCGTGCCCTCCGTGCTCCACGACTGGGGTGCTCCGAGCGAGCTGCGGGTACTCGGCGCGTGATGACCGAGACCCCGATCACGCCGCAGGACCCCGACATCCCGGACTCGCCGCCGCCGCCCGACGCCGCGGACCCGGAGATCGACGACCAGCCGCTCGGCCCGCCCGCCGACATGCCGCCCGAGGACGCGCCGCTGCCGGGCGTTCCGGAGCGCGAGCCGCCTGCCGCGGACTGAGGCCGGGCGTTCCGGCGGCGGGTCGCCCCGGGCCGGGGGCGTCGCGCCGGCGGACGTCAACTGCGGCAGGGTGGGGTGGGTGAGCGCGCGGGTTTCGGTGCCCGATCCCGGCGCGCGCGACGACGCGGCGTCCCGAAAGCCGTGCTGGGCGCGGCGTTTCGAGGCCCGATCCGAGCGCCGCGCGAATCGGGTCCCGAAATTACGCCCGCCGCCCCACCCAGCCGCCGTTCAAGACGTTCCGAGCACGGGCGTCGCCCGCGCGCGACCAGCCGGCGACGCCCGACTGTCAGCGTCAAGACCCGTCTCGCGCGCGCATGAGAAGCGGCTGTGACGTGGCCTTGCGCTGACTCCCGCCGATGGGCGAGGGTCGGGCCGAGCGAGCTCGGAAGGAGTCCCATGCCCGATAGAACTGGTGACGCGACGCACGACGGCCGGACAGCCGGCGAGCGCGGCGGTCTCGGAGTCCGCCCCCGACGAGCAGGCGAGCGGGAACGGCCACGGGCAGGTGGAGCTCGCGGAGGCCGACCACGGCGTCCGCCTCGGCCACGGCTCCGAGAGCTTCTACATCATCGGCGAGGGGCTGCTGACCGAGGCCCGCGGCGGTCGCGAGGCCGAGACGGAGCCCGACGACGAGCCGCAGGGCGCGGCCGCGCCCGCCGTCGCCCGCGCCGCGGCCGCCAAGGCGCCGCCGTTCCGCTTCAGCCGCATGGGCCCGAAGGGCGCCCGGCCGCTCGCCCGGCCGATCCGCAAGAAGGCTCGCGCAGGCGATGACCACGGGCGGCCCGGGGCCGGACGGCGCCATCCCGGCCGGCTACACGTACCTCGGGCAGTTCATCGACCACGACCTGACCTTCGACAAGACGAAGGTCTCGCTCGGCACCGACGTCTCCCCGGCGGAGCTGCGCCAGGGCCGCTCGCCGGCGCTCGACCTCGACTCGCTCTACGGCGCCGGCCCCAACGACCCGAAGTCGGAGAAGTTCTTCGACGACGACGGGCGCAAGTTCAAGATGGGCAAGACGGCGAACGACGGCGAGTTCCCCGACAAGCAGGGCTTCGACCTGCCGCGCAGCACGAGCAAGAAGCTCGCGATCGTCCCCGACGCGCGCAACGACGAGAACCTGGCGGTCGCGCAGACGCACCTCGCGATGATGCGCTTCCACAACCGGGTCGTCGACGAGTTCGCCTCGGAGCCCGCCGACAAGCGCTTCATCCGCGCCCGCCGCGCGGTCGTCAAGCACTACCAGTGGATGATCCGCCACGACTACCTGAAGCGGATCTGCGAGCCGTCGATCGTCGACGACGTGTTCACCAACGGCCGCAAGGTGTTCGAGACAGAACGCCGACCCGACCGACGTGCCGACGATGCCGGTCGAGTTCTCGGTCGCCGCGTTCCGGCTCGGCCACAGCATGGTCCGCCGCGACTACAACTGGAACAAGGTCTTCGACGACGGCCTGGGCGAGCTGACCCTGCTGTTCGACTTCTCCGGCACGAGCGGCTTCCTCGGCAACGGCGCGCGGCTGCCGACCAACTGGATCGCCGACTGGCGCCGGCTGTACCAGTTCGAGCAGAACGCGCTGAAGGTCCCGGCCGGGAAGTTCAACCTCGCGCGCCGGATCGACACGCTGCTCGTCAACCCGCTCGCCGAGCCTGCCGCCCGGCTCGTTCGGCGCCAAGCAGGCCGCCCAAGGACAAGCTCGTCGCCAACCTCGCGTTCCGCAACCTGGCGCGCGCGAAGATGGTCAAGCTCGCCACCGGCCAGCAGATGGTCGCAGCGCCTGCCAGACCGGGGCGTGAGCGTCACGCCGCTGACGAAGGCGCAGCTCCGCGACGGCAGCGGCGGCGCCGACCTCGACGGGCTGTCCGCCGACGAGCGCGACGCAGTTCCTCGAGCGCACGCCGCTGTGGTTCTACATCCTGCGCGAGGCCGAGCTCAACAGCGGCCGGCTGGACGGCGTCGGCGCGCGGATCGTCGCCGAGACGATGCACCGCGCGATGGAGGGCAGCCGCTTCTCGATCGTGCGCGACACCGCCTTCAAGCCGAAGTTCGGCCCGAACGCGAGCAGCCAGAAGTTCGACATGCGCGACCTGCTGTTCTTCGCGTTCGAGGGGAAGAAGTCGCTGCTGGCGCCGCTGCTGATGAACTGACACCCCAGGGTCGTGCGTCGCGCGCGTCGCCGCCTCCTCTGGTACTCATTCCGGGCCGGGAGAGGGGGAGCGACGCAGCCGACAGAGGCACGGACCGAAGGCCGAGCGGCGGCCGACCGCCGCACGGCCGCGTCCGCGATCCTCGCCGTCCGCAACCTCGAGGTCGTCTACAACGACGTCGCGCTCGTCCTGCGCGGCGTCAGCCTCGAGGTGCCCGAGGGCAAGATCGTCGCGCTGCTCGGCGCCAACGGCGCGGGCAAGACCACGCTGCTGCGCGCCATCACCGGGCTGCTGCGCGTCCACCGCGGCGAGATCACCAAGGGCGTCGTCGAGCTGGAGGGCGAGCGGATCACCGGCCGCGACCCGGCCGACATCGTCCGCCGCGGCATCGCCCAGGTGATGGAGGGCCGGCGGATCTTCGCCGAGCTGACCGTCGAGGAGAACCTGCGCGACGGGGGCGTTCACGCGCCGCAACAAGGCCGAGATCCGCGAGGCGCACGAGCGCGTGTCGACCTGTTCCCGCGCCTCGCGCGAGCGCCGCCGCGCCACGGCCGGCTACCTGTCCGGCGGCGAGCAGCAGATGCTCGCGATCGGCCGCGCGCTGATGGCCAACCCGCGGCTGCTGCTGCTCGACGAGCCGTCGCTCGGCCTCGCGCCGCGGCTCGTCGAGGCGATCCGCGACATCATCGTCCGAGCTCAACGAGCAGGGCACGAGCGTGCTGCTGGTCGAGCAGAACGCCGCGATGGCGCTCGCCATCGCCGACCACGGCTACGTGATGGAGACCGGCAAGGTCGTCAAGGACGGCCCGGCCAAGGAGCTGATGGCCGACCGCGACATCCAGGAGTTCTACCTCGGCGTCGGCGAGGCGGGCCGGCGCTCGTTCCGCGACGTGAAGTCCTACCGGCGGCAAGAAGCGCTGGAGCGGATGAGCGGCGCCGCCACGCGAGCCCGCCGCCGAGGCCGCGGCCGGCCCGGGCCGCCGAGCCGCTGCTCGCGTTCCGCGACGTGACGCTGCGCTTCGGCGGCGTCACCGCGCTCGACGGCGTCTCCTTCGAGGTCCAGCCCGCGCGAGCTGTTCGCGGTGATCGGGCCCAACGGCGCCGGCAAGACCTCGATCTTCAACTGCATCAACGGCGTCTACCGCCCGCAGGAGGGCTCGATCCTGCTCGACGGCGCAGGAGCTGGTCGGCCGCGCGCCGGTGGCCGCGGTGCGCGCCGGCGTCGCGCGCACGTTCCAGAACCTCGGGCTGTTCGCGCAGCTGTCGCGTGATCGACAACCTGATGCTCGGCCGCCACCACCTGATGCGCACCGGCTTCCTGACCGGCGCGCTGTGGTGGGGCCGCGCCAAGCGCGAGGAGATCGAGCACCGCGCGGCGGTCGAGGAGATCGTCGAGCTGCTCGAGCTCGAGCCGCACCGCCACACGCCACGCCGGGCTGCTGCCCTACGGCGTCCAGAAGCGCCTCGAGCTGGGCCGCGCGCTGGCGATGGAGCCGAAGCTGCTGCTGCTCGACGAGCCGGTGGCCGGCATGAACCTCGAGGAGACCGAGGACATGGCGCGCTACATCCTCGAGGCCCGCCAGGCGCTGGGCATCGCGATCATCCTCGTCGAGCACGAGATGCACCTGGTGATGGACCTCGCCGACCGCGTGATGGCGATGGACTTCGGCAAGCCGCTCGCCACCGGCACTGCCCGTCCGAGGTGCAGGCGGACGAGACGGTCATCGAGGCCTACCTGGGAGGCGGCGACATGACCGCCACGGCCGAGCCGGCCGCGACGCGAGCGCCTCGCTGCCCGCGCTGCTGCTGGGCCACGCGCGCGAGCGGCGGCGACGCAGGTCGCGCTGCGCGAGAAGCACCGCGGCCGCTGGCGCGAGTTCACGTGGCGCGAGTACGCGCTGCCGGGTCGCGCGCACCGCGCACGGCCTGCAGGCGCTCGGCGTCGAGCCCGGCGACCGCGTCGCCATCCACGCCGAGAACCGCCCGGAGTGGCTGGTCGCCGACCTGGCGATCCAGGGCATCGGCGCGATCAGCGTCGGCATCTACCCGACGAGCCCGGCCGCCGAGGTCGAGTACCTGCTCGGCGCACTCCGGCGCCGTCGTGCTGATCGCCGAGGACGAGGAGCAGCTCGACAAGGCGCTGGCCGTGCGCGACGAGCTGCCCGACCTGCGCCACATCGCGGTGATCGACCCGCGCAACGTCGAAGCCAGGACCCGATGGTCGGCACGTTCGAGGAGCTGGAGGCCGAGGGCGAGCTGCGCGGACTACGAGCGCGCCGTCGCGCGGCTCGACCCGGAGGCGACCGCCGTGCTCGTCTACACGAGCGGCACGACCGGCCCGCCGAAGGGCGCGATGCTCTCCCACCGCAACCTGCACTGGGCGGCGGGCGCTTCCGCGAGGCGTTCGGCACGACGCCCGGACGACGAGGTCCTCTCCTACCTGCCGCTGTGCCACGTCGCCGAGCGGCTGAGCAGCGTGATCAACGCGACCGCCACGGGCTACGTCGTGAACTTCGGCGAGGGCGGCGAGTCGTTCCCGCAGGACCTGCGCGACGTGCAGCCGACGATCTTCGGCGGCGTCCCGCGCGTGTGGGAGAAGATGCTCGCCACCGTCGAGATCCGCATGGCCGACGCGTCGCGGCTCAAGCGCGCCGCCGTACCGCTACGCGCTCCGCGACGGGCAGGCGGCTCGCGCCGAAGCGGATGGCGGGCCCGCTCGGCCCGCCGACCGCGCTGCGCGCGGCGCTGGCCGAGCGCGCTCGCGCTGCGCTCCCTGCGCGACAAGCTCGGCCTCGTCGCGGACGCGCGATCGCCGTCTGCGGCGCGGCGCCGATCGCGCCGCAGGTGCTCGAGTGGTTCTGGGCGCTCGGCGTCCCCGTCTACGAGATCTACGGGCAGACGGAGAACACCGCCATCTGCACGTTCATGCCGGCCGACGACGTGCGGATCGGCACCGTCGGCAAGCCGCTCCCGGACGTCGAGCTGAGGATCGCCGACGACGGCGAGATCCTCACCCGCTCGCCCGCGGTCTTCCAGGGCTACTTCCGCAACGAGGAGGCGACCGCCGACGCCGTCGACGCCGACGGCTGGCTGCACACGGGCGACGTCGGCGTGCTCGACGGACGACGGCCACCTGACGGATCACCGACCGCAAGAAGGACATCATCATCACCGCGGGCGGCAAGAACATCTCGCCGTCGGAGATCGAGAACAAGCTCAAGGTCTCCCCGTACGTGCGCGAGGCGATGGTGGTCGGCGACCGCCGCAAGTACCTGGTCGCGCTGATCGGCGTCGAGCTCGACACGGTCGGCGACTGGGCGGCGCCGCAAGGGCGTCGCGTTCACCACCTACGGCGACCTCGCGCGCAAGCCGGAGGTGCGCGAGCTGATCGGCGAGTGGGTCGACGCAGTCAACGCCGAGCTCGCCCAGGTCGAGGGCATCAAGAAGTTCGCGCTGATCGAGAAGGAGCTCGACCACGAGGACGGCGAGCTGACCGCCACGCAGAAGGTCAAGCGCCGCGCGCTCGAGCAGCAGTTCGAGCCCGCAGATCGAGGCGCTCTATGACTGAGTTCCTCCAGCTCGTGTTCGCCGGGCTGGCGCTCGGCGCCCGCTACGCGCTGGTGGCGCTGGGCTTCGTGATCATCTACCGGGCCACGGGCGTCATCAACTTCGCCCAGGGCGGGCTGGTGGCGATCGGCGCCTACCTGACCTACGCGTTCGCCAACGGCGCCGGCCTGCCGTTCGTGCTCGCGGTGATCGCTCGCCGTCGCGTGCCGCCGGCGCTGGTCGGCGCGGCGATCGAGCGCACCGTGCTGCGCCACATGGTCGGCCAGCCCGTCGTTCGCGGTGATCATGGTCACGATCGGCCTGCTGTTCATCATCGAGCAGGTCGTCACGGCGATCTGGGGCTTCGACGCGCTCAACCTCGACGACCCGTGGGGCGTGCGACCACGTCAAGGCCGGCGGCGTCGTGATGTCCACGCGCGACCTGTGGACGCTCGGCATCGCCGCCGCGGTCGCTCGCCGGCTTCTTCGCGTTCTTCCGCTACTCCAAGCTCGGCGTGGCGATGCGCGCGACGGCGTTCGACCCCGAGGCGGCGCTCGCCCAGGGCATCAGCGCGCGGCGGGTGTACGCCGTCTCGTGGGCGATCTCGGCCGGGCTGGCCGCGCTGGCCGGCGTCACGCTGGCCAGCGGCGCGGCGGCGCTCACGCCGACCGTCGGCGCGGTGGCGCTGGTCGCGTTCCCGGCGATGATCGTCGGCGGGCTGGACTCGCCGGTCGGGGCGGTCGCTCGGCGGCATGATCATCGGCCTCACGCAGTCGCTGACCGCCGGCTACCAGCAGGACATCGCGCCCTGGCTGGGCGACAACTTCGGCGCGGTCATGCCCTACGTGGTGATGATCCTGATCCTGCTCGTGCGGCCCTACGGGCTGTACGGCACGCAGCGAGGTGCGGCGTGTCTGATGGCGCGCCCGCACCGCTACATGACGCGGCGCTACGCGGACGAGCTGCGCCTGTTCCGCACCCGCTGGGCGAAGGCGTGGGCTGGCGCGTGCTGATCGTGCTGTGGCTGCTCGACGCCCGTGTTCGTGGCTCGACGAGTTCTGGCTGTCCGTCCTCAACTACGCCGGGATCGCCGCGGTCGGCGCGATCGGGCTGAACCTGCTCACGGGCTACACGGGCCAGGTGTCGCTCGGGCACGCGTTCTTCATCGGCGCGGGCGCCTACGTCGCGGGCCAGGTCGGGCGGCGAGCTGGGCCTGCCGCTGGTCCTGTGGCTGCCCGTCGGCGGCGCTCTTCGGCGCGCTGGTCGGCGCGCTGATCGGCCCGTTCGCGCTGCGCCTGCGCGGCAACTACCTGGCGATCGTGACGCTCGGGCTGGTGTTCCTCGGCGAGCACCTGTTCCGCAACCTCGAGGCGGTCACCGGCGGCAACTCGCGGCACGTCGATCACCGCGGACGTCGCGCTCGGCCCGATCGACTTCGCCGGCTGACCCTGCTCGGCGACGAGTACACTGCGCAACCAGAGCTGGTTCTGGCTGATCTGGGGCGATCGTCGGCTCTGCCGCGCTGCTGGCCAAGAACATCGTCCGCACGCGCCCGGGCCGCGCGATCCAGGCGATCCGCGACCGCGACGTGGCGGCGGAGATCATCGGCGTGGAGCTCGGCCGCTACAAGGTCGGGGCGTTCGCGCTGTCGAGCGGGCTGGCGGCGATGGGCGGCGCGCTGCTCGGCGCCTACCAGCAGTTCGTCTCGCCCGACGAGTTCTCGCTGTTCCTGTCGATCCAGTACATCGCGATCATCATCGTCGGCGGCGTCGGGACGATCTTCGGCTCCGTGCTCGGCGCGCTGTTCCTCGGCGGGCTGCCGGCGGTGATCGAGGAGTACTCGGGCTCGATCCCCGGCGTGGCGATCGAGCGCCGGCGACGAGGGCTTCATCTCCGTGTTCACGCTCAACCAGGCCATCTTCGGCCTGCTGATCGTGCTGTTCCTGGTCTTCGAGCCGCGTGGGCTGGCCGCCATGTGGCTGCGTGCTGAAGGCCTACTTCAAGGCATGGCCGTTCTCGTACTGAGTCCCTGGAGGAGGGAGCTGATGAGACAGGATCGTGTGGGTGCTCGCGGCCGTGATGGCGGTCCTCGCGCTGGCCGTCGCGGGCTGCGGCGGCGGGGCCGACGAGGGCGAGTCCGGGAGCGAGTCGTCGAGCGGCGGTCCGAAGACGGGCCCGGGCTTCGACGGCAAGACGATCAAGCTCGGCGTGCTGACGCCGCTGTCCGGGCCGGTGGCCGTGATCGGCAACCCGCTGACCGCCGGCAACGAGGTCTACTTCGACTACGTCAACAAGGAGCAGGGCGGCATCGCCGGCAAGTACCAGGTCGAGCTCGAGCAGGCGGACACGCAGTACGAGCCGGACAAGCACGGTCCAGCAGTACAACCGCTCAAGGACCGACGTCGCGATGTTCGCGCAGGTGCTCGGCACGGCGCCGACGCTCGCCGTGCTGCCGCAGCTCGTGCGCGACGACGTGCTCGCCGCCCCCGCCTCGCTCGACGCGTTCTGGGTGCGCGAGAAGAACCTGCTCCCGGTCGGCGGGCCGTACCAGATCCAGGCCGATCAACGCGCTCGACTACTACGTCAACGAGGCCGACGGCAAGGGCAAGAACGTCTGCTCGTTCATCCAGGACGACGCCTACGGCGAGGCCGGCCAGGCGGGCGTCGACTTCGCGGCCTCCGAGCTCGGCTTCGAGGTCGTCGACACGCAGCGCTTCAAGGCGGGCGACAAGGACGTCACCGGCCAGGTGCAGCGGCTCCAGCGCTCCAAGTGCGACGCGGTGTTCCTCGTCGCCACGCCGACCGACGCCGGCACGATCTGGGGCACCGCCGCCAAGCTCGGCTTCGCGCCGCGCTGGATCGGCCAGTCGCCGTCGTGGATCGACGAGCTGGGCGCCTCGCCGCTGGCCGAGTACCTCAAGAAGACGACGTGGATCGCCGCCGAGGGCACGGAGTGGGGCGACGAGAGCGTCGAGGGCATGAAGGACATGGTCGACCGGGCCAAGAAGTACAAGCCCGACCAGGAGCCGGACTACTACTTCGCCTTCGGCTACAACCAGGCCCGCGCGGTGACGGCCGTGCTCGAGAAGGCGGTCGAGCTCGGCGACCTCTCCAAGGACGGGATCATCAAGGCCTCCGAGGAGCTCGGGACGGTCTCGTTCGACGGCCTGACCGAGGACTACGAGTACGGCCCGGCGGAGGAGCGCAACCCGCCGCGGGCATCGACCATCTTCGAGGTCGACCCCGACAAGCCGTTCGGCCTCGGCACGCTCGAGTACCAGTACGAGTCCGACGCCGCGGACAAGTACGAGTTCAAGAAGGCCGAGCTGTAGCCAGCGCCAGCGCGTCCTCGACGCAGGCGCGCGCGGACGCGCTCGGGGTCCAGGACGAAGACGTCCGGGACCCCGGGCGCGGCCTCGCGCACGCCGGCGCCGAGGCGGGCCAGGTGCATCGTGCCGAGCACCTGCGTGTACAGGCGGTTGGCGGTGAAGTCGGGGTCCTCGACGCCCTCGGCCTCGAGGATCGCGGCCAGCGGGGCGAGGCACGAGGCCATCGAGCGGCCCAGTCGCAGCCACACGCCCTCGCTCACGCGCTCGCGCAGGTCCTCGGCCGAGCGGCGCATGAGCGACAGCGCGCAGTCCAGGAACGCGGGGTAGCGCAGGCAGAAGCGCGTGAACTCGTCCAGCGCGCCGCGCAGGTCGGGCGCGCCCAGCGCGGCCTCGCGCAGCTCGTCCAGGTAGTGCGTCACCGTGAGGACGAACAGCTCCTCCTTCGACGCGAAGACGCGGTAGATCAGCGCCTTGTTGATCCCGACCGCGCGGGCGATCTCGTCCATCGGCGCGTCCTGGAGCCCGCGCTCGTCGAACAGCGCCCGCGTAGCCTCGACGAGCTCCCGCTCGCGCTGGTTCCGCATCGTCACGGGGGCCGGCATCCGCGCCCAAGTGTGACAGGGTGTGCAACTATTGGTTACATGGAAGCCGCAACCGCCGTCGAGAACGCCCAGCAGCCCGTGACCGCCGCCGAGACCCCCTTCTCCATGGAGCTCAGCCAGGACCAGCGCGACATCCGCGACTGGGTGCACGGCTTCGCCGAGGGCGTGGTGCGCCCCGCCGCCGCCGAGTGGGACGAGCGCGAGGAGACGCCCTGGCCGATCATCGCCGAGGCGCAGAAGATCGGGCTCTACGGCTTCGAGGCGCTCGCCCAGTTCTGGTCGGACGAGACCGGCCTCACGCTCCCGATCGTCAACGAGGAGCTGTTCTGGGGCGACGCCGGCATCGGCATGTCGATCATGGGCACCTCGCTGGCCGTCGCGGCGATCTTCGGCCAGGGCACCGGCGAGCAGATCGGCGAGTGGATCCCGCAGTGCTTCGGCACGCCCGAGGAGCCCGCGGTGGCGGCGTTCTGCGTGTCCGAGCCCGACGCCGGCTCCGACGTCTCGTCCCTGCGCACGCGCGCCGTCTACGACGAGGCCAAGGACGAGTGGGTCCTCAACGGCCAGAAGGCGTGGGCGACCAACGGCGGCATCGCCGGCGTCCACGTCGTCGTGGCGTCGATCGACAAGGACCTCGGCTCGCGCGGCCAGGCGGCGTTCGTCGTCCCGCCGGGCACCGAGGGCCTGACGATGGGCACGAAGGTCTCCAAGCACGGCCTGCGCGCCTCGCACACCGCCGACGTGTTCCTCGACGACTTCCGCGTCCCCGGCTCGTGCCTGCTCGGCGGCAAGGAGAAGCTCGACGAGCGGATGGCGCGCGCCCGCGAGGGCACGCGCTCGCGCGGCCAGGCGGCGATGCAGACGTTCGAGGCCAGCCGCCCGACGGTCGGCGCGCAGGCGATCGGCATCGCCCGCGCCGCCTACGAGTACGCGCTCGACTACGCGAAGGAGCGCGTCCAGTTCGGCAAGCCGATCATCGAGAACCAGGCCATCGCCTTCACGCTGGCCGACATGAAGCTCGAGATCGACGCCGCGCGGCTGCTCGTCTGGCGCGCCTCGTGGATGGGGCGCCAGGGCAAGCCGTTCGAGAACGCCGAGGGCTCGATGTCCAAGCTCAAGGCCGGCGAGGTCGCCGTCTGGGCGACCGAGCGGGCGATCCAGATCCTCGGCGGCAACGGCTACACGCGCGAGTACCCCGTCGAGCGCTGGCACCGCGACGCGAAGATCTACACGATCTTCGAGGGCACCTCGGAGATCCAGCGCCTCGTCGTCGCGCGCGCCATTTCGGGCCACCAGATCCGTTAGAGGGTCGCATGGGACGAGCGCCCGGCGAGCCCGCCGCCTCGTCGCGGCCCTGCACCGGCTGGACGCCCGCGAGGGGCTCGTCGCCCTCGCACGCGCGGGCCGCCGGCGGCTGCCCGGCGACCCGCGCTACGGCGATCCGCTGTCGCTGACCGGCGACGACGCGCCGCAGCTGCTCGGCCGCGGGATCAGCGCGCTCGCCGACGAGCGCCCGAGCGCGCTGCGCGAGCTGGGCATGGGCGCGCTGCAGGTCTGGCAGTCGCTGTCGGAGGCGCAGGGCCGCGGCCACGGCGACCGCGACGTCGCGATCCTGTTCACCGACCTCGTGGACTTCTCCGACTGGGCGCTCGACGCGGGCGACGCCGCGGCGGTCGAGCTGCTGCGCAAGGTCGGCGCAGGCCGTCGAGCAGCCGGTCAAGGCGCACGGCGGCCGGGTCGTCAAGCGGCTCGGCGACGGGCTGATGGCGGTCTTCGAGGATCCCGCCGCGGCCGTGCGCGCGGCGTGCGAGGCGAGCGCCGGCGGTCGGCGGGCTCTACGGCCCCGGCCTGCGCGCCGGCGTCCACGTCGGCCGCCCGCGCAAGCTCGGCGGCGACTACTTCGGCGTCGACGTCAACGTCGCGGCGCGCGTCGCCGCGGCGGCCGGCGGCGGCGAGGTGCTGGTCTCCGACGCCGTGCGCGAGCGGCTCGACCCCGAGCAGGTCTCGACCCGCCGCCGCTGGCGGTTCAAGCCGAAGGGCACGCCGAAGGGCCTCCAGGCCTTCGTCGCCGAGCCCGCCGGCTGATCCGGCGACGACCCACGGCGCCAGCTTCTCGCGGGCGAAGCCGGGGATCTCCTGCTTCGTCTTGGTCGCCGGGTCGATGAACACGTGGACGAGCCGGCCCTCGACCAGCGGCTGCCCGTCGCGCCTGGCCGTGAACGCCGACGTCATCGAGCTCGAGCCGAGCCGCTCGATCGCCATCGCCAGCTCCAGCTCGTCGTCGAACCGCGCGGGCGCCCGGTAGCGTGGCGGACGCGCTGACCACCATCACGTCGGAGCCCGCGTCGACCATCGCGTCGTATGAGCCGAAGGCCGCCCGCCACAGCTCGGTCAGCGTCACGTCGAAGTACGCGAACCAGTTCCCGTTGAAGACGATCCCCTGCGGGTCGCACTCGTGGTAGCGCACGCGCAGGCGGTGGACGAAGGGCTCCGCCACCCCGCGCACCCTACGTGAGGATTCCCCGGGGGCGCGCCGGGCACCCCGGCTCGCCAGATGGCTTCACCGTCGCGAGGCAAGAAGGGCGGCGTCACGCCGCGGTCGGGCGCGGCGGCGCTGACGCTCGGCGCGCTCGGCGTCGTGTTCGGCGACATCGGCACGAGCCCGCTGTACACGATGAAGGAGGCGTTCAGCGGGTCGCACGAGCTCGCGCCCGACGAGGGCAGCGTCTACGGCGTCCTCTCGCTCGTCTTCTGGGCGATCACGCTCATCGTCAGCGTCAAGTACCTGATGTTCGTCATGCGCGCCGACAACGAGGGCGAGGGCGGGATCATGGCGCTGATCTCGCTCGTCCAGCGCACGCCGATGCGGACCGACCTCGGGAAGTGGGCGCTGGTCGCGCTGGGGGCGTTCGGCGCCGCGCTGTTCTACGGCGACGGCATGATCACGCCCGCCATCTCGGTCCTGTCCGCCGTCGAGGGCCTCGAGGTGGCCGCGCCGGGCCTGAAGGACCTCGTCATCCCGATCACGCTGGCGATCCTGATCGCGCTGTTCTCCATCCAGCGCTTCGGCACGCAGCGTCATCGGCCACGCGTTCGGCCCGGTGATGGGCGTCTGGTTCGCTGCGCTCGCCGTGCTCGGCGCGGCCGAGATCGCCCAGGAGCCGGGCGTCCTGCGCGCGCTCTCGCCCCACTACGCGATCGCCTTCTTCGCCGACCACGGCGGCGCCGCGTTCCTCGCGCTCGGCTCGGTCGTGCTCGCCGTCACGGGCGCCGAGGCGCTGTACGCCGACATGGGCCACTTCGGCCGCGGCCCGATCCGGCTCGCGTGGTTCGCGTTCGTGCTGCCCGCGCTGCTGCTCAACTACTTCGGCCAGGGCGCGCTGCTGCTGTCGGACCCGGGCGCCGCCGACAGCCCGTTCTTCCGGCTCGTGCCGGGCTGGGCGCAGATGCCGATGGTCGTGCTGGCGACGGCGGCGGCGGTGATCGCCTCGCAGGCCGTCATCTCCGGCGCGTTCTCGGTGACCCACCAGGCCGTGCAGCTGCGGTTCCTGCCGCGCTCACCATCCACCACACGTCGGAGGAGGAGGAGGGGCAGATCTACGTGCCGGCGGTGAACTGGGGTCTGCTGGTGGCGATCGTCGGGCTCGTCGTCGGGTTCGGCTCCTCGACCGCGCTGGCCGCCGCCTACGGCATCGCCGTCACCGGCACGCTGGCGATCGACACGATCCTGTTCTTCGTCGTCGTGCGCGTCCAGTGGGGCAAGCCGCTGTCGATCGTGCTGACCGGCGTCGCCGTCTTCCTGACCGTCGACCTCGCCTTCTTCGCGGCCAACCTGCCGAAGGTGCCGCACGGCGGCTGGTTCTCGCTCACCGTCGGGCTGGTCATCTTCGTGGTGCTGATGACCTGGCGGCGCGGGCGCGGGATCGTCGAGCGCAAGCGCACCGAGTTGGAGGGCGAGCTCCAGGAGTTCGTCACGTCGCTGCGGCACATGTCGGACCCGCCGACCCGCGTGCCGGGGACCGCGGTGTTCCTGCACTCGACGGGCGAGACCACCCCGTTGGCCCTCCGTTACAACGTCGAGTACAACCGCGTGCTGCACGAGCAGGTCGTGATCTTCACCGCGTCCACGATCGACCAGCCGCACGTCCCCGAGGGCGAGCGCGTCCGCATCGACAACCTGCTCTACAAGGACGACGGCGTCGTCCTGGTGGAGGCGCGATTCGGCTTCCAGGACTCCGCGCGACGTGCCCGCCACGCTCGCGCTGGCGTGCGCGAAGGGCCTGGAGGCCGACGTCGCGAACGCCGCCTACTTCCTCAGCCGCATCTCCGTGCTGCCCAAGCGCGGCGAGGACATGATGCTGTGGCGCAAGCGCCTGTTCGCGCTCATGGCCCGCAACGCCGCCAGCCCCGTGCGCTACTTCGACCTGCCCGAGGAGCGCGTCGTCTCGCTCGGGGCCACGATCCCCATCTGAGCGTCAGGCGGAGGGGGCGGGATTCGAACCCGCGGACGAGTTGCCCCGTCTCCGGTTTTCAAGACCGGTGCATTCGACCACTCTGCCACCCCTCCGCGGCCCACCGAGGCTAACGGCGCGGCAGGGTCTTGGCGATCAGCCCCGCGATGATCCCGTAGCCCTCGGTGGTGAGGTGGATGTCGCGGTAGGCGCAGTAGTAGGAGATGCGGCAGACGTCGGCGACGGGCACCGGGATCTCGCCGTACGGCGCCAGCGTGGTCATCTCCTCGAGCGAGCCGTAGGCGCCCGTGGCGGCCGTGACGTCGACGAAGCGGCCCTTGACCGACCCGTAGACGTCCTTCAGCGCCGGGTTGATGAGCTGCCGGAAGGCGACGACGGACAGCGAGGCGAGGTCGCGGTCCGCCTGCACGCCGCTGACCCAGCCGCCGAGGATGACGTCGGGATACGTGATGCCGACGATGCGGGTCTTCTTGCCGGCCGCCTTGCGCAGGCGCTTGACGAGCGCGCGGCCGTTGGTCTTGATGCCCTCGATCGCGGTGGCCACGCACGGCACCGGCTCGGCGGCGCGCGCGCAGGCCGTGACGTCGTTGCCGCCGATCGAGACCGTGATCAGCTTCACCTCGCCCTTGTGGCGGCGCAGGAAGCGCTCGGCGGCGGCGACCTGCGTGCGGCCGGCGTAGCTCGGGGCGCCCGGCGCGCTGCCGGCGCAGGGCGTCTTGCGCTCCAGGATCGAGGTCGTCGTCTCGCCGCCGCAGCCGAGGTTGACGAGCTTCAGCCGGTGCCCGCGACGGCGCGCCTTGCGGACGAGCTGGTTGGCGAACCCGTTGCGGGTCGTCTTCCCGGTGTCCGGGCCGGTCTTCTGGAAGCCGACGGCATAGGAGTCGCCGAGCGAGAGGTAGAAGGAGCGCTTCTTCTCGGCTCCGTGCGCCGCCGAGGGCAGCGCGAGCGCGAGCAGCAGGGCGGCAGCGGCGAGGGCACGTCGGTTCGGCATGACGCGCCAGGGTAGCCGCGCCCGGGGGCCGGCGGCACGCGCCGGCCCCCGGGGCGGACGGATGTCAGTCGACGACCTGGGCGCCGTCGACCGTCGGCACGCTCGACTGCACCTGCAGCTCGGCGGCGTGCACCTCCGTGTTGCGCGGCGGCAGCGGCGGGCTGCCGGTGCGGCAGTCCGTCTGGTTCGTCGGGTCCTCGTCCTGCTCTCCCTGGAACGCCTCCTGGCCCGTGCACTGGTTGTCCAGCACGCGGAACAGGACGTGCGTGGCCATGGTCGGCGTCGTCGGCCAGGTCCGCAGGATCAGGTCCGGCGCCACCGGCCGTGGCGGCACCGACGGGAACGCGTCGTCCTCGCTGAGGAGCACCCGCCTGAAGCCGGCGCTTCTCGCCGGATCGCAGGTCGGGTTGGGGCCGGTGCCCGCCCGGCACGCCAGCACCTCGAACGACCGCAGCGCCGTGAAGCGGTTCTGCGGCGGGATCAGCATGCCGCTGACGTTCAGGCGCGCGATGGAATGCGTGCCGTCCATCCGCACCAGCACCTGCTTGCCCTGCACGGGCGAACCCGTGCTCCCCCAGTTGGTGCTCTCGGTGTCGTCGATCAGGGCCGCATGCCCCGTCCCGTCGCCGCCGGCCGTCGCGCCCTTGGAGCGCGACGCCCAGTTGGTCGGGAACGCGATCCGGATCGTGCGCTGCTCGCCGGCCGCCAGGCCGCTCACGCGGAACCGGACGTGCCCGTACCCCGGCGCGTGCGCGACGAACTCGTACGCGCCCGCGGCGGGCTGGACGAACCGCGCGACGTCGTCGAGGTTCGGCCCGGACGTCGAGGGATCGGTGTCGGCGATCGGCGTCACGCGCGCCTCGTAGTGGCCCGCGTAGATCTTCGCTCGCACCGGCTGGCCGCCCTCGTCCTTGGCCACCGCCTGGAACGTCAGCGTGGCCTCGTCCTCACGCGGCGACTCGAAGTCCGGCGTCGGCTCCGAGTCGGCGTTCCCGGCGGTCGCCGCGTTCTGGCCGAACCCGCGGCGGGCGAACGCCGCCACAGGAGGTCCTGGTTGGCGCCGCCGAAGCGGGCCATGTCGGCGCCCAGCTGAGCGTCGCGGGCATCCAGGAACGTCGGCCCGATCGGCATCAGCAGGAACGAGTCGAACATGATCTGGATCCAGCGGCGGTTGCCCGGGCACGACTGCGCCGGCCGCACGCCGTTGGCGCACTCGCGGTTCAGCGCCGACGTGCCCGCCCCGTAGCGGTCGATCAGCAGCTGCCGGGTGCCGTAGTTCGTCGCGCTCCAGATCTCGCCGTCGGCGTGGACCTGCGGGCCCACGAAGTCGTAGCCGACGTCGGAGAAGTTGAGCGCGTTGATGTCCGGGTAGTCGCCCGGCTCCGGGAACCCGCCGGCCGCCGGGAACGCCATGTCGTAGTTGCGGATCGCGTGCACGTGGTTGGACGTGACGTACGGGCCGACCTTCGTCCTCATCGCCGGGTCGCCGAAGCCCCACTCGCTGAGGTACTCCATGGCCATCAGGTCGCCCGCGCTCTCGCCCATGGCGCCCGCGTGGAAGCCCTGGCGGCGGTTGCCCTTGCCGATCATGCGGTTCTCGATCATGTGCCCGTACTCGTGGCCGATGACCGACATGTCGAAGTCACCGTCCACGCACGGGGCGTAGAACGAGCCGGCGATCGGCTGCCAGAGGTACATGTTCGAGATCGACGCCTTCCCGTCGGGAAGGGTGCGTCATATTGGCGTTGTCCCGGCCGCCCCAGTTCGGCGACCCGCCGATCACGCCGCCCGCCTGGGCGTCGCCGATCATCGCGTCGTTCTGCCCGGAGGTGTTGATGCCGAAGTTCCAGTCCTGCGCGTTCCACGTCGCCTCGGTGAAGCCGAGGTGGTACGCCCAGTCGTGCATCCGGTTGTGCATCGCGAACAGGTTCGTGACCGCCGCGTCGATGTCGTTGCCCTGCGGCGTGAACACGCTCGGGTTGCACTGTTCCTCGAACCACGTGTTGTCCCACGGGTAGAGGTAGTCGCGCGTCGCGCTCGTGGGCCGGTACTGCGTCTTCTGCGGCCCCTGGAAGCTCTGCCAGTTCTCGCCGGCGTGCGCGTTGTTGCCGACCGTGGTGGTCGTGACCCGGTTGTGCTTGGCGTCCTTGTCCCACTCGAGCCGAGACGCCGAGTTGGCGAGCGCGAGGTCGCACCCGGCGCCCGCGGTCCAGCACCAGATGTCGCGCGTGTCCGCGCTCGGGTAGTTCCACGGGAACTGCTGGTCGCCGAGCGGCGGATAGGCCGGGAACACGTTCCAGCGCGGGTTGTCGGCCACGTTGTCCGTCGCGCTCTCGCGGAACAGGACGTCACCGGTGGTCGCGTCGACGATCTGGCGGTACGACTCGCTCGCGCTGCGGTCCACGTATGTCTCGTAGGCCGCGACCGCCCCGCGCTCGGGCGTGGGGAACGCGACCTCGCGCACGAGCCCGGGCCGGGCCGCGCCGCCGCGGCGAGCTGTGTCCAGCCGGCGCTGCGGCCCGCGGAGCGCAGCTGTGCGATCGAGGCGTTGACGCCGACGGCGCGGGCCGACCTGGCCCACGCCTGTGCGGGCGAGATCTTGGCCGCACCCGACAGCGTCTCCTCACCCGTGAGCGACGACGACGCGTACGCGACGCTCCAGCCGTCCTGGGCCTGCCTGAGGGCGAGGGTCAGCGTGCCGCCGGCTGTGGCCGGGCGCCCGCCGAGCCTCTGGCGGAAGTTGACCGCGCGTCCGCTGTCGCCGAGCTTCGCGACGTTCTCCAGCTCGAGCGTGTCGAGCGACGACAGCCGGAACAGCGCCAGGTGGTCGGACACGAAGGCGCGCGCGGCCGCCTCGGCGTCGCCGGCCTTGATGCCCGTTGCGAGGAAGCCGCCGTCGCGGATCAGCGACCGCGGCGTCCCGAACTCGTTCCAGCGCGCCCGCGCGTCTAGCGCTTTCACGATGCTCTGCTGCGCGTCGGTCGGCGCGACCGACGCCTCGCGTGCGTCGAGGTCGGCGTAGCGCGGTCCTGTAGACCGTCGTGCTGGACGACCGCCAAGGCCGGCGCAGCCGTCAGCATGGCGGCGCCGGCGACGATGAGTGGCAGCGCCCAGCGGCCACGCGGACGGCCCCGTCCGCCGGGCCTGTGTACGGCTTGCATGCTCGATCCCTCCCAGGGTCGAATCCCCCGCCCCCATGCGACGGGGCTTGGTCGGGGTTCTATCGCAAACGGGTCAGGTTCGTGCCGCTGGCGACAACCTCCGCGAGGCGCTCGCGCCATATGCCACAAGCGGTAGGCTCGCGCCATGGGCCTGCTCGGAGATTGGGCGAAGTCGAAGCGGATGAGTCAACCGGTGCGGGGCACGGCCCAGGTCGTGTCGGCGACCATGCCTCCCGTACGACGCGACCTCGTCGAACTGCTCGATGCACCTCGTGGTCAGCGCCGAGGGCCTGGAGCCCACCCCGGTCGAGCACACCGCGATGGTCTCGGTCAAGCGCTGGCCGACTCCCGGCATGACCCTGCCTGTCACCGTGGATCTGGCCGACCCGACGCGCCTCAAGATCCACTGGGATGACGTCCAGACCAATGACCAGACGGCCGATGCAGCAGGCCGAGCAGATGGCCGAGATGATGAAGGGCGGCGCCGGGGCCACGGCCCAGGGCGCCGGAATGGACCTCAGCGCGGCGATTCAGCAGGCAGCCGGGGCGGCCGGCCAGCAGGCGAAGCCCGCCGCGGACGACGTGGCCGGGCAGATCGAGAAGCTGAGCCGGCTGCACGACTCCGGCTCGCTCTCGGACGAGGAGTTCGCGGACGCGAAGCGCAAGCTCCTCGAGGACCTCTGAGCGCCCGACCCCGCGTCAGATGCGAGCACCGTCGGAGCCTTCCCTGACGCAGAAGGAGCTGCAGGACATCGCCGAGCGGACGCTGGCCTCGCTTGCCGAACTGGACGCTCAGGAGGCGCTACGCCGCTTCCAGCCAGGTCGGCACACCGACCAGCTTGCCATCGACGAACCCACCGGGAAGCACTACCGCCTGATGATCTATGCAAGCCCGCAGCCGTGGGATGAAGCCGAGATAGCGTTGACTGTGTCCGTCACCGCCGAGCCACGGATCGTTCGTCGCGCGCGTCGGCTCAAGGTCGTCGCCGAGTTCTGGGAAGGCTGGCGTGACGCGAAGAGAACGAGCATGGTCACCAAGGTCCTGCCGCTCGCTGGAACGAACACTCGCGAGCCATAGCGGAGGCCGCGGGGGCGGCGCCCCGTTCGGCTACGAGCCGCGCTGAGCTCGGCGAGCCGCGCTGCGCTCTCGGGGTCCATCGGCAGGAAGGTCTCGATCGCGAGTTCGTCGTAGCGTGATTATTTCGGCGTCCAACCCGCCGCCGCCGGGGTTGCCGACAGCGCAGATGCCGCAAATGCGATGATGAAAAAGAGTGTGACAACACGGGTGGGTAACCGCTTGACGCAAATATTCATGGTGACAAACCTCTGGTCGCCCTCGGCGACAATTTGGGGAAGTGGCCGATGACGCGTACGAGTCACCGCCAAGGACGAGCGAAGGGTCGCCATTCCCCGATCGCTCTCGCGTGATCGTCCGCGCGCGCCCGGCACGGCCGCCGTGCGGCTCAGGCGAAGCGCACGGCGATGCCCGGGTAGTCGACGATCAGCCCGGCCGCGTCGTACTCGAGCACGGCCCGGAAGTCGGCCTCCGAGGTGTAGTCGTAGCGGCGGTCGTCGAGCCGCCGGTAGGTCTGATCGAGCCGCATGACCGAGAGATCAAGCGCCCGGACGTAGGCCGCGGGTGCCTCGGTCACCTCGCCGAGCGGGAGCGGCAGGCGGTGGACCGGCAGCGTATTCGTGCAGGCCGACGCTTCGATGTCGATGTCGATCAGTCCGTCGAGGTGCGGGGCGGGTTCGCCGTCAACCGTCCAGCGGCCCTCGCCGTCCGAGATGAGGACGGTCTGGCGCGGCCCGGCGACGGTATCGGACGACACGCGCGCCTCGCGGGTGCGCCACGCTCGTCGAGCACGATCTCGTAGCGGACGGCGTACGCCTGCCCGTCCTCGACCGCGGACGTGTGCCCGCGCAGATGGCCGGGCTGCGCGTAGACGACCTCGAAACCGTCCACCGCGTCGACGAACCGCCAGGCGGCAAGAGCGGGGAGGTCGGCGAACATCTGTCACAGATAACCGGATCCGCTCAATGTTCGTTCAGGATGTGGCGATGTCTCGTCGGCTCTATCTGATGGCTGATCACTACTCGAGCTCGCTGCTCCGCCTACAGGCCGAGCCGGCGACGTGACCGGCGACGAGGCGATCGGGCGGCTGCGGCAGATGCTCGAGGCCGCCGGCGTCTCTGAACAGCAGCCCTCGATCGCCGACGTGGAGCTTACGTGGCAGGTGATGCGGCGCTTTGCCGCCGAGCCGGCCACATGTCGCAGCTGAACTGCACCTTCCACTTCGCGCCGACCGACGAGCTTCGCGCGATTCCGGCGCGCAGCTTGTGGTCGTTCGGCCGCGAGCTCGACGACTTCTTCGAGGAAGCGCTTGCGCTTCCCGGCTTCGACTTCGTTCGCACCCACCAGCTGCGGCCAACGCGCCTCGACATCGCCTACGGCGAGATCTGAGGTCCAACCGACGCGGTACGGTCAGGGCTCGCGGTGGATGTCGTCGACCCAGTGGACCTGCTCGGGGTTGGGCTCGACGGCGGGCAGGTCCAGGTTGACGACGACCGCCTCCTGACCGCTGCGTACGACCACGCACGACAAGGGGGCGTCCGGGTTGGCGTTGATCTCCTGGTGCGGCACGAACGGGGGGACGAAGATGAAATCGCCGGGGCCGGCCTCGGCCATGAACTCGAGCCGCTCGCCCCACCGCATCCGCGCCTGCCCGCTCACGACGTAGATGACGCTCTCCAAGGCGCCGTGGTGATGTGCGCCGGTCTTGGCGTCTGGGTGGATGCTGACCGTCCCGGCCCATAGCTTCTCGGCGCCGGCTCGCGCGGCGGTGATCGCCGCGGCGCGGCTCATCCCCGGCGTTTGCGGCGTATTGACGTCCAGTTCGTCGGCATGCACCACACGAACCCCGTGCAGCCGCCAGTCATTTCCGGCTCGCTCGACGGTGATCGCCTACTCGACGTCGGACCGCGCGTCCATCTGGGGAGTATCTCCAACGACTGTGTGGGCGAGGATCTCCTGGCGCCAGCTCTCGAGGAATGTGTCATAGCCGGTCTCGAGCTCGTCCACGAACGCCGCCCTTCCGGACTGAGCGAGGTCACGTCGTAGGTGACGGTCACGCGGGTTTCATCCGCGGACGCCGCCTCCGCACAGCCGACCGTGATCGTGCCCGCGATGCGGTCAGGCGCGACGCGGGCGTACCTCATGCCGTCCTCGTGCCGGTCGAGCACGATCCAGATCGCCGCGCCCCGTCGCTCTCGGTCGCGAATACGGTGCCGGGCGCGGAGTCGTCGCGCGCCGCCTCCGGGATCGCATAGACCGGGTCCCAGGACGACCCCGCCCAGCGTCGCTCGCCTTCAGGCGTGAAGAGCGGCACGGCCGCCGCGACGCTCATCGGCAAGGTGAAGTGGCCCTGGCATATCGCGCGTACGTTCATCGCATCCTCCTTATCCGGGATCTCACGTTCGTTCTGACGCGCATGCGTAGGATCGCGCGATGAAGGTCGCCGTTTCGCGCGCGCGCGGCGCGGAGCGCGTCGTATCCCCGCTGGAGCTGTTCTTCGACCTCGTCTACGTCTTCGCGATCGGGCAGCTCTCGCACCACCTGCTCGAGCACGTCGATCTGCGGACGGGCGCCGAGACGACGATCCTGGCCCTCGCCTCTCTCGCCGTCCATGACGCCTCCGGCGAACAGCTCCCAGACCAGCTCGTTGCGAAGTGCTCGTCGGGCGGTTGTCCAGCTGCTGATGTCGGTCGCGATCGCCGACGCGTTCGACGACCGCGCGTGGCTGTTCGTCACCGGTTATCTCGTCCTTCAGCTCGGGCGCCTGGCGTTCCTGATCGTGGCGCTGCGCGGCGACTCGCTCGGCAGCACTGCGCCACGACTCTCTGGGAGCTGCTCGCCGGAGGCCTCTTGTGGCCCGCGCGAACGCCGAGGGCGACGCCCGCCTCATCCTCTGGGGGCTGGCGGTCGTGGCTGCCTACGGCGGTGTGTTCGCGCTGCACTGGCTGCCCGGCCGTGGCCGACGCATCGATCTCGAGCACGCCGATGTCGCCGCCGGACACCTCATCGAGCGCTTCCGCCTGTTCTTCATCATCGCGCTGGGGGAGACCGTGCTGACGATGGGCACGGCATTCACCGGTGAGCCGTTCGAGCTCGAGCGCCTGCTCGCCCTGGCGATCGGCTTCACGGGAACCGTCTCGCTCTGGTGGTGCTACTTCCAGCGATCCGAGGCGATCGGGGTCGAGGCGGCCGAGACCGCCGCGGGCGCCGGCGCCGTCGGCTACTGGGGCACGTGGACGCTGACCCTGATCGTGCTCGCGCTGATCGGCATCGCCGTCGGCGACGAGCTCGCGATCGCCCATCCAGGCGACGACACGACCCTGGGGTTCACGATCCTCGCGTTCGGCGGGCCGGCGCTCTTCCTGTTCGCCCAGATCATCTTCACCTTCGAAGCGGCAGGGCACGTCGCGCGCTCCCGCCCGCTGGCCCTGGCGGCGCTCGCGATCCTCGCGGTCGTGACGTCGCCGCTCACGATGATCGTCGGGATCACGGCGGCGAGCGCCGTGCTCGTCGCGGTGGCGATCGCCGACACGAGGGGCGAAGGCGTCTAGGCGGCCTGGGTTCACTCGATGGTTACGTGCGGTTTGCAGGTTGTTCACGGTGTTCCCAGCGGGGTTCGGTGTGATGGGTTGGAGTGGTCGCGCTTTATGCCCATCGGCTCGGTCGGGCGTACGGGCCGGATAACTCTGCGGACGCGCTGGCCGGCGCGTTGGCGGCGGGCGTCGAGCGACTCGAGACCGACGTCTGCCTGAGCGCGGACGGGGAGCTGGTGCTCGTGCACGACCCGTGGCTGCCCTTGACGACTCGGCTGGAGGGCTTTGCGCACGAGCGTTCGGGGCGTGAGTTGCGCGGCGCCGGACTGTTGGCGCTGGACGACCTGCTGGCCGCGGCGCCGCGAGCGCTGACGCTCCAGCTGGAGGTCAAGGCGCACGCCGATCCGGTGCTCGCGGTGCGCACGGTCGACGTGCTCGCAGCGCGGTTGCGCGGGGTACGTGGCCGGCGCGTCGAGGTGCTCTCGTTCAATGTCGCGGCGTGCGAGCGTGCGGCGTCGCTCGGGTTGCCCGCGCGGCTGGTGATCTGGGCTGACTATGCGCCCGCGGCGCTCGTGCGCTGGGCACACCGACACGGCGTGCTCGGCGTCTGCATGGAGCACTTCCTGCTCTCGGCGCCCTTCGTGGCGGCACTGCGCAGGGGCGGGCTGTCGATCACGACCGGAACGGTCAACGATCCGGCGCTGCTCGCGCGGGTGCTGCGCTTCGCGCCCGATGCGGTCACGACCGACGCCCCGCACGCGCTGCGTGGTGTCAGCTCGCTGGCCGCGCGAGCCGCGGATCCGAACGCGCCGATTCTCGTTCGGCCGCCTCAGCGTCCGCCACAGCCCACGCTATCCGCTCCAGGAACTGTGCCGACGCGTGTGAGCATTCGAGCAGTGGTGCTCCGACGCGCTCTTCGTAGAGCGCCGGACCGACCGGTTCGGCAGGCGAGCCCGCCACCACGATGATTCGAGCCATGGGTGGACGATCGCCGATCCGGCGCGAGGCGCTGTGAAGTAGCGGTGACGGGCGACGACTGTCACGAATCGAGATCGATGCGGACGCTGAGCAGATCGGTGCCCATCAGACGTACGACGAGCGCGTTTTCGCGCAGTCCCATCCGGCGCAGGCGTGCCCGCGCATCGTCCTCGTCGAGAACGCGCGCGGTCCCGCTGCGCCAGCCGTCGCGCAGCTTGATACGGACGCGCGGGTTCGAGCGGATGTTGCGGACGTAGCCCGCTTCGGGGACCGTGCTCGGCGACGATCCAGACCGTCGCGTTCTCGATGACGTGGCCGACCGGTGTCCGGCGCGGCAGGCCGCTGCGCCGGCCGGTCGTCTCGAGGATCGCGTAACTGCCCGGTGCCAGATCGTGCCGCACCGCCCAGCGCACGACCGGGTTGACGATCCGGGTCGCGAGATTCGTGCTGACCCAGCGCTTGTCCACGCGCAAGCGCGTTCGCCGTCGGCGGGGTGGCGGAAGGGCCCGGCGCACGGCCCGGACGAGCCGTGTGGGCGGTGGCGTCCATGGTCCCCGGTCGTGGGGATCCCACGCGTATGCGGGCGTGGCGCCGCCGACGAGGTCGGTGACGTCGGGGATGCGCAGCTCGTCAGCCGACCAGCGGTACAGCTCGGTGAGGCGGGGCGCGATGACGCCCAGGTCGAGGAGCCGCCCGACGGTGTGCTCGTCGGCGATGTAGTCGTCGAGCTCACCCTCCAGCGGATAGATGTCCGGCAGTACCCGCGACACCGAGAGGAAGATCCCGGTCATCGCCCGCCGCGGATCGCCGAGCCACCGGGCGATCGGCGCGAGCCAGGCCAGCGCGAGCCGGGGCGCGGCGACGAGGGCATGGGCGTACAGCAGGCGGATCAGCACGAGGTTGATGAAGAAGCGCTCGACCCGGTTCTCGCGCTCGGCCAGTTCGCGGTGGTCGAGGTAGGCCGTGACGATGGTGACGTTGTGGGCCAGGTACCACGAGCGCGACGAGGCTCCCGGGCGAAGGCGACCGACGGCTCGACGCTGGGCGACGAGCCCGGGCCCGGGTGGCCGAGGACGCGCGAGCGCGCCTCGCAGGTGTCGCGCAACAGTCGTTCGTTCACCGCCCTCCACCACGGGCTGCCCGGACGCTCGTGATCGAGCGGGTTGAGGAGGCCCGCCGCACCTGCCAGTCCATGAAGGCGAGCGCGGCGCGTCGATACCGGAGGTGCAGGGGCGCGGCGCCGGAAGCGGCGCGTAGGACGACCGGAGCAGGTCCAACCGGCCCTGAGGACGGTCGCGGACCTCGGCGACCGCCGCGCGGCGACCTCGCCGCCGGGACGCGGCCCGGCGACTCCCCGAACGCCTCGATGCCGCCCCGATCGACCACGCGGCAAGTATCGCTGGCCTGGCCGGTCACTGACGACTCACACCCTCAGGCGGTTATCCGCCCCGCGGCCCGGGTGCCACCGCGCTTTTCGCCGCGACCGATGTCGGGCACTGTGTATGCGATGCCCGCGACGTCCTGATCGTTGACGACCACGCCGGATTCCGGCGTGCGGCCCGAGCGCTGCTTGAGTCCGAGGGCTACGAGGTGATCGCCGAGAGTGCGACGGGCAACGATGCGGTGGCGACTGCGGACCGCATGCAACCGACGCTGGTGCTGCTCGACATCGGGCTTCCCGACATCGACGACTTCCAGGTCGCCGCGCTGCTGACCGCGGCCGATCGAAGCCTGGCCGTGGTGCTCACCTCTAGCCGTGACGTCGCCGACTACCAGCCACTCCTCGCGGACTGTGGCGCGCGCGGGTTCATCGCGAAGGCCGAGCTCTCCGGCGCGGCAATCGCGGCGTTGGCCGCCTGATCGGGGCCGCCGCGCGCGCCGCGAGCGCCCGTTCAGTCGCGGGAGTACGGTGAAGGGGTGATGCTCGGGAGCTGCACCTGGCAGACTGGCGCGCGACGAAGGACACGCTGCACCTGTATTGCCAGGTGGTCGGCAAGATCCGGCTGGCGACGACGGCGCCGCGCAACCACTGGTGGAACGCGCCGCTCTACGTCGACGTGCGCGGCCTGACGACTCGCCTGCTCCACCACCGGGACACGACGTTCGACATCAGCCTCGACTTCGTCGATCACGCCGTCGTCGTCCGCACCTTCGACGGGCGCATCGAGCGCTTCGCGTTGCACGACGGGCTCGATGTGGCGGAGTTCGACCGGCGGCTGCACGCGGTGCTGGCCGGGCTCGGCATCGACGTCGAGATCTCAGAGGTGCCGTTCGGCGTTCCGATGACGACGCCGTTCCCGTCCGATCACGAGCACGCCGCGTGGGACAGGGAGTACGTCGAGCGCTTCCTGGAGGTGCTGGAGTGGACGGATCGCGTGCTGGCAGAGTTCAGCGGCTGGTTCAACGGGAAGACGAGCCCGGTCCATCTGTTCTGGCACGGCCTCGATCTCGCCGTGACGCGCTTCTCCGGTCGCGCCGCTCCGCCGGTCGAGGCGGACCCGGTCACGCAGGAGGCCTACTCGAGCGAGGTGATCTCGTTCGGGTTCTGGGCGGGCGACGACAACCTGGGAGACGCCGCCTTCTACTCCTACACGGCGCCGGAGCCCGGCGGCTTGCGCGAGCAGCCGCTGGTCGGCGGCGAGTGGAGGGACACGGGCAGCGGATCGCTCGCGATCCTGCCCTACGAGGCGGTGCGGACCGCCGCTGCCCCGCGGACGACGCTGCTCGCGTTCCTGCAGAGCGCCTATGAGGCGGGCGCGCGCAGTGCCGGCTGGGACACCGCGAGCTTCGAGTCGAGCTGGTGTCCCACACCCCGACAGCTCGAGGAGCTGCGCTCGACCGCCGCCGCGGGGTTCGGCCGTGCCGCGTCATGACCGAGCGTCCAGCAGCCGCTCAGCTGGCGCGCAGGGGCTCCGTCGAGAGGTCCGCGAGCGGGTGCACGGTCCCGGAGATGCCGTAGATCGTCACGTCGCTCGGTCGTGCGAGCAGGTCGGTCACCGCCGACACGTAGCGGCCGTAGGCCTCGGACCTGAAGTGCGCGCGCATGTCTCGCTCGCTCCGCCACGCAGTGACGAGCACGAGCTCAGCGCCCGCTCCGGGCGGAGCCAGGACGTCGAAGCTCAAGCACCCCTCCTGCGCGCCGGACGAGTGCGCGAGCTCCTCCGCGGCCGCCCTGAGGTCGGCGCCCCGTGCGGCCACGCCGTGGACGCGAGCGATCAGCAGATGCGAGGGATCCGCCATGCCACCGGATCGTCGCAGCTTTGGTCTCGCGCCGAGATTCGATGCAGCCGATCGCCTGGGTTGGATGCGGGTCCAGGATGCCAGGATCGCGGCTATGTCCTGGGTACAGGAATGATGGCGCGCAATGACGTCCCGGCGCCGGCCGGGCTGGCGACCTCGAGCGAGCCACCCAGCGCCTCGACACGATCCGCGAGGCCCCGCAGGCCGGACCCGTCGGCCGGGTCGGCGCCGCCGACGCCGTCGTCGGACACCTCGACCAGCACGCTCGCATCGCCGGCGGCGACGATGCGGACTCGCGCCGCGGATGCCTGCGCGTACTTCGCGACGTTGGTCAGCGCCTCCGCGATCAGGTAGTAGGCGGCCGCCTCGACGGTCTCGGGTAGGCGGCCGGCGGGGACCTCCGCGATCTCGACCGGGAGCCGCGCCCGGCCGGCGAGCATCTCGACCGCCGCCCGTAGACCGCGATCCGTCAGCACCGCCGGATGCAGGCCACGGGCCAGCTCGCGCAGTTCGTCGAGCGCGAGTGCGAGCTCGTCGCGCGCCCGGTCGAGGGTCGCGCGCGCGGTCGCGGGATCCGTGTCGAGCGTCGCCAGTGCCAGCCGAAGCGACAGCGCGAGCGAGACGAGTCGCTGCTGCGCGCCGTCGTGGAGGTTGCGCTCCAGGCGGCGCCGCGCGACGTCGCCCGCGGTGACGATCCGCGCGCGCGACGCGGCGAGCTCGTCGAGCCGGACCCGGAGCTCGGCGTTCAGGCGATGCACCTCCGCCTCCTGCGCCTTGCGCTCGGTGATGTCCGTGTAGGCGACCATGTTGCTGATGATCCCGCCGGATCCGTCCCTCACCGGAGCGGCGGCGATCGAGACGGGACGAGTGTGCCGTCCTTGCGCAGGCGCTCGGTCTCGAAGTCGTTGATCGTCTCGCCGCCGAGCACCCGCTCGAACAGGTCCTCGCTCTCCTCCCGCCTGTCCGGATGCGCCATCGGCAGACCGCCGCGGCCGAGCATCTCCGTCGCGCGACCAGCCGAAGATCCGCTCGGCCGCCGGGTTCCACAGCCGGATGCGCGTGTCCAGCCCGAACTCCACGAGCGCGAGCGGCGACGAGTCGATCAGCGCCTGAAGCCGCTCCTCCTGAGCCTTGCGCTCGGTGATGTCCGTGTACGCGACCAGGTTGCCGAGCACGACGCCGGACGCGTCCCTGACCGGCGCGGCAGCGATCGAGACCGCGACGAGCGTTCCGTCCTTGCGCCGGCGCACCGTCTCGAAGTCGTTCACCGGCTCGCCGGCCTTCACGCGCTCGAACAGCTCCTCGCTCTCGGCGCGCTTCGACGGCGGCGCCATCGGCAGACCGCCGCGGCCGAGCATCTCCGCGCGCGACCAGCCGAAGATCCGCTCGGCCGCGGGGTTCCAGAGGCGGATGCGCGTGTCCAGCCCGAACTCCACGAGCGCGAGCGGCGACGAGTCGATCACCGCGCGCAGCCGGTCCTCAGGTAACTCCGCAGCCCAGGTCTCGATGGCCGCGAGTCTACGAGCGGGCGACGACGCGCGCCGCCGGCGTTCGTGGAGAATCGCACCGATGGACTTCCGGACGACGGACTACCACACGGCCGGCGAGCCGTTCCGGATCGTGGTCAGCGACATGGGAAGAGATCGCGGGAGCGAACGTGCGCGAACGGCGCGAGACCGCAGGCGCCACGGGCGGATCGACCGTTGCGCCGGCTGTTGTGTCACGAGCCGCGCGGCCATGCCGACATGTACGGCTGCTTTGTCGTCCCGCCCGACGACGAGGGCGCCGACTTCGGCGTGCTGTTCTGGCACAAGGACGGCTCTCGACGGCGTGTGGGCACGGGACGATCGCGCTCGGCGCATGGCGGTGGAATCCGGGCGCGTCGCGGCCCCCCACCGCGGGCAGGCCGACGTGGTGATCGACGTCCCGTCGGGGCGCGTCACCGCGCGCGTGCGCTGTGCGGCCGGCATGGTGCCAGGAGGTCGCGTTCGTCAATGTTCCGGCGAGCGTGACCGCCCGTGGCGTCGACGCCGGCGACGTGAAGGCGGACGTCGCGTGGGGTGGCGCGTTCTACGCCTTCGTGCCGGCGGCGGCGTTCGGCCTGCGCGTGACGCCCGAGGATCTGCCATCGCTGATCGTCGCCGGGAGGGCCGTCAAGGCCGCGCTGGACGGCGCGCCGGTATCGCGACATCCCTCGGGACGACCGACTATCGGGCATCTACGGCACCGTCGCTGACGGAGCGGGTCGGGCCGCGCCACCACCGCAACGTGGCGATCTTCGCCGACGGCGAGGTCGACCGCTCGCCGACGGGGTCGGCGACGTCGGCGCGGACAACGTTGCTGCTCGCCGACGGCGAGATCGGCATCGGCGACACCTGGCGCAACGACTCGATCGCCGGAACGAGCTTCCAGGCCCAGGCGATCGGTGAGGTGGCCGAGGGCGTGCTCACCGAGGTTTCTGGCACTGCGTTCCGGACCGGCGAGCATCGCTTTCTGCTCGACCCGCGCGACACGCTCGGGACCGGTTTCCTGCTGCGGTGAACGGGCTCGCGCCGGTCGCGGCGGACGTCTTCTACGGTCGGTAGCGTTCCCGCGGTCGCGAGGTACAGCGCGTCTGGTGCGCGCTTGACGGCGCCCGGGGGGATGCCGACGACGCGCTTGAACGCGCGCGCGAACGCGGCTTCGGAGCGGTAGCCGAGCCGGCCCGCGAGCTCGCCGACGTGGCGCCGTCGCTCGCTCAGCGCGTCGAGCGCGAGGTGCATCCGCCAGCGCGCGACGTAGTGCATCGCGGGCTCGCCGACGAGCTCGGTGAACCGGGCGGCGAACGCCGAGCGCGACATCGCGATCTCGTCCGCGAGCGACGCGACGCGTCCACGCCCGCGCCGGGTCGCGGTGGATGAGCGCGATCGCGCGGCCGATCTGGCGGTCCTGCAGCGCGCCGAGCCAGCCGGTCTGCGCGCGCCGGGTCGGTGTCGATCCATGAGCGGATCGCCTGGATGACGAGGATGTCGCCGAGGCGCGTGATGACCGCCTCGCCGCCCGGGCGCAGCGTCCGTGCCTCGGCGGCCATCAGCCGCAGCGTGCTCTGCATCCACTCGATCTGCGGCGAGCTGCAGGCTTCGACGTGGATCATCGTGCGGCAGCAGCGTCGACCAGGTTGCGCGCGGCCGGGATGGTCGAAGCGCACCGCGCCGCAGATCAGGGTGGTCGGCGCGCCGCCGCCGCCGTGGCGCAGGATCTCGTAGCGGTCGCTGACCTGCTCGCGCTCGAGGTCGAGGATCCCGGGCGCCGGCGCGCCGGGCTCGCTGCGCCAGGACGTGCCCCTCGCCGTGCGGGACGAGCGCGAGGTCGCCCGGCGCCGAGCCAGCGGGCGTCGGCGTCGCCCGGCCTCGAGCCAGCACGCGCCCCGAGGTGACGACGTGGAACCAGACGTACGCCGGGCATCGGCGGCAGCGTCAGCCCCCACGGCGCGGTGAGCTCGGAGCGGCAGTAGAAGGCGCCGTTCATCCGCAGGAAGTGCAGCGCCTCGCCGAGCGGATCGACGGGCGGGAACGGGTCGATCGGGTCCACACGGACAGTATGCGCGCTTCCGCTCCGATCGTCCAGGCCAGCTGGACGTTCGAGCATGAATCGGCGACTTCAGGTCATAGACAGTCCGCGCGACCGCGACCCATCCTGGACGGCATGCAATCGACCACTCCGGAGGATCGACATGACACCACCGACGCTGGTCCTCGGCGGCACGGGCAAGACCGGCCGCCGCGTCGTCGAGCGGCTCGTCGGCCCGCGGGCTGCCGGTGCGGGTCGGCTCGCGCTCCGGCACGCCGCCGTTCGACTGGGAGGACCGCGCGACCTGGGCGCCCGCGCTCGACGGCGTGGGCGCGGTCTACGTGACCTACTACCCCGACCTCGCCGTTCCCGGGGCCGTCGAGGCGACGCGCGCGTTCGCCGAGCTGGCCGTCGCGCAGCGGCGTCCGCGCGGCTGGTGCTGCTGTCGGGCCGCGGCGAGCCCGAGGCCGAGCGCGCCGAGGCACGCCGTGCGCGACACCGGCGCCGAGCTGACGATCGTGCGCTCGACGTGGTTCATGCAGAACTTCAGCGAGGACTACATGCTCGAGCATGTCCTCGAGCGGCGAGATCCGCGCTGCCCGGCGGCGACGTGCCGAGCCGTTCGTCGACGTCGAGGACATCGCCGACGTCGCGGTCGCGGCGCTGACCGACGACCGCCACGGCGGTGAGCTCTACGAGCTGACCGGCCCGCGGTCGCTGACCTTCGCCGAGGTCGCGCGAGGAGATCGCCGCGGCGGCGGGCCGCGAGGTCCGCTACGTGCCGATCTCGCTCGAGCAGCACGCGGCCGAGGCCGCGGCGCACGGCGTCGATCCGGAGGTCGTCGACCTGCTCACGTACCTGTTCGAGGAGGTCGTCGACGGCCGCAACGCCGACACGCCGACGGCGTGCAGCGCGCCCTCGGCCGCGCGCCGCGCGACTTCGCCGACTACGCCCGCGCCGCCGCCGCGACCGGCATCTGGAACGAGCGGCGCCAGGCCCTGAGAGGAGCCGACATGGCCTACGCAGGACTGACACTCGACAACCCCGCAAGCGGCGAGCGGATCACGTTCCGCCGGACCGCCGCAGACACCGACGGCGAGCTCGTCGCGATCGACCTCGAGCTCCCGGCGGGCCGGCGCGTGCCGGGCCCGCTGCACATCCACCCGCTGCAGGAGGAGCGCTTCGAGGTCGTCGACGGCACGATGCGCTTCCGGATGGGCCGCGAGCGCATCGTCGCCGGCCCCGGCGAGGTCGTCGTCGTGCCCGCCGGCGTGCCGCACGACTTCGCCAACGTCGGCGACACCGACGCGCTCGTCCGCGTCGAGGTGCGGCCCGCGCTGGAGATGGAGCGGCTGTTCGAGACCGCGGTCCGCCTCGCCGAGCAGGGGCGCACGCTGCGCGGCGGCCTCCCGCGGCCGCTCGACCTGGCGCTGTTCGCGCGCGAGTTCGAAGACGAGGTGCAGGCGGCGTTCCCGCCGCGCTGGGTGCAGCGCTTCGCGCTCGCCCCGCTCGCCTGGTTCGCCCGGCGCCGCCGTCGCACGGGCGGCCTGCCCGCCCTCGCCGGGCTGTGAACGATTGGTGACGGTCACGGCGCGGTAACGATCGCGACGGCTGCCACTGGTTGGCTGGCGGCCATGCGATCCGTACCTACTCTGCTTGCCGTCCTGTTTCCGGCTCTGTTGGGCATGCTGCTCGTGTTCGGCGTGTTCTCGCCGCTCGTCGCGTTCGCGTAGCGCGCCGCCGGGGCCGCTTGCTCGCTCCGGT